>QAML01000007.1:66437-97968 GCA_003150315.1 Prevotellaceae bacterium
CATATATTTTAAAATACAAGGCACTTATTTTGAAATAAGTGCCTTGTATTTTTTACGAAGTCCTATATGTTTTTTGCGAAATGCGCATTTTGCTGCATTTTTATTGCATATCGGCAGAAACTTGCCGAATGCAAAAGTTTGCGCGGCGCATGCGTCCGAGGTTGTGTGCCCGGCGCGATGTTTTTTCTTCAGCGTGTTTCTTCTATAATCCTTACCGGACCCATAAGTCCCGCAGGCATTAGTTCCGATTTGCTGTCGAAGAAGTTGTCATATCCCAGATAGGTGTAGCGTTTTTTTACTCCCGGCTGACGGTCTCCTATTATGCGGTTGCGCCACGGGTTTATTACTTCCACGTTCAGTGTGTTCACGCCTTTGTGCAGGGCGCGGGTTATGTCAACTTCGTATGGTTCGTGCCAAAGTGTGGCTATGGTGTCGCCGTTCAGCACAACCGTTGCCATGTTTCCCACTTTGCCGAGATTTAGCTTGTACGAAGCTTTCTTCGAAGGTTTGGCTTTCATCTTGAACTTCTTGCAATACACGGCTGTTCCCGAAAAATATTTTATGCCTGCGTCTTCGGATTCCGTGTATGAGATGAGACGCGGGAATATTGCTTCGGCAGGTGCGCCGAGTTCTTCTTCGAAGTTCACAGTCCAGTTGTCGTCCAAATTCATCACGTCTTTTCCTAACAAGTCTTCCGTGGCTTTCAGGAAGATGTCCTCATCGTTTACCATTACAAGGAATACGGCATCGTGCGGGTTCAGTTTCAAGTTTACCGTTGTGCGCCCCATGTCCGTGTTATATGCCACCTTCTCTCTGCGAGCATCCTCGGGATGCCATATTTGCGGCTCTAAACCTTGGGCTTTTACGCTGACTTTTGTGTCGATTGCCTTGTCGGATGCGTTGGAAATCCAATAAACATCGCCCTCCGGGGTGGTGCGGTGAATATAATTGATTTTACAATCCTCGGGAAAGTCTATGTCTTTGGCTATTCCCGCCGTTTCAAGCGGATTATTGGTTTGCAAGGGAGTGATAACGTTGCTGAGTCCTGAGTTCCATATTTCGTTCACAAGATTCTGCCATTCGTCGTTGTTTTGTTTCAATTCGTTGTTTGCCAACGGCTTCTCGCCGTAAACAGGTATACCGGCTTTTGCAATGGCAGCTATTTTGCGAAGTTCGCTGACGCTCATCTTTACCACCACGGGCGAAATCCACAGCATTTTATAGGATGCGCCGCCACGGGTAACAAGTTCTTTATTTTTAATGTCTGTTTCTTTCAACAATTCGTCGGGTCCTATGAAGTCGTAGCCGTATCCTCGGGGAACGCTAACCTTGTCCACACCGCAGATGCCTGTTACCGAATTGTCCGTACCGTAATAGTATGCAATTTGTGCTACATTTTTTCCCAACTGAAGCATGTAGCAGCTTCGCCCGAGATAGTCTGTCCATGTTTTTGCGCGCTTTGCCCATGTTTCATGTCGGTTGAACCATTGACCGTATTGCCCGAGCGAAAGACCGGGACGCTTATCGTCAACCGGCTGATGCGCACTTTCGTGGATTACAAAGCGGTTTAGTCCGCACGACATCTCATGGTCGGCAACTTTTTTGAGATTTCCGGGATGGAAAGAGTAAGCCATTCCTTCGTGTCCGTCAACTGTCATGGATTCTCCGGCAGTAAATCTTCGTCCGTACACATGTGCTGCCGAGGAAGACTCTTTCAAATCGAAAGCATACATGAGACGGTCTTTTTCCTGTCTCGCCCACATTGCTCCCATTGGGATGTCGGCGTGGCTTTTTACGCTCATTCCATCGGCAAGATACTGACGCGAATTTTCGTTTGATTCGAAATATGTTTGCATTCCGTTTTCATGTGCAATTCTTTCGGATTCTCCGTAGAGATTTTCGGCGATTAATTCTCCGATAGTCTTTCGCCAGTCGCACAGGAAGCGTTCGCTTTCGTCCGACGAGCCGATAATTCTTCCTGCTATCACGGGCAGCCATTTGTATAACTCATATCCGCGCCTCGAAGAGAATTCCCGGGGCATATTAATGGTCCATGTGGCGTTTCCTGCCTCGTAACTGTCGATGAGAAGTCCGTTTATTCCTCTTTTGCCGAGCATTCCGCCCGTGGCATCACGGTAGATGTCGAGATAATGAGTGAGGTATCGATTCACTGCTGCCTTGTCAAGTTTGTCAACTTCGAGACCGGTGCCCTGGGGTGAGGCGGGATGATTTACTTTTCCCGTGAGCGAGTAGCCGAAACGGTAAATCTGCCACTTGCCTGCGGGTGCTTTCCAATTCAGGTTGCCCTCGGAATCGGCGTAGTTGCTTATGTCTATCACATTTTCGATTGGTATTGCGTCATCGCTCTTTACCATTGGGTAACTGTTGAGTCTTGAGTAGGAGGAAAAGCCTGCACGTTCTTCGGCAAAGTTCACGCGTGACGACGGGTGCAGCGAAAACTCGGAAAAATGCATGAATGCGTCTTTGCCGGAGCCATGCGGATGGTCGCATACCAGTCGGAAGTGTTTGGCGGTGGTTTTCGGTATGCTTATTGTCTGTTGGTATGCTCCGCCTTGGGGAATATCGCATATTTTTTTGTAGTCTTTTCCGTTGTCGGAGCATTCAAGATGGAACAAACTCCTTGCAAGTCCGTTATCCCAGTTATTCCTTATGCTTCCGTCGCAGATTGACAGTGCGCGTATGGTTTGCGGTTGGGGATAGGTGTATTCTATCCAGAGTTTTCCTTCGCTGTCGGGTGTGAGTTTCTCTCCGTTTTTAAGTTTTTCGTCGTTAAGCTGTTCCAAAGTGAAGTTTCCGCCGCTGCATGTCAGTCTGGCTTTGAGCGATTCGGGGCTGTCGTCTCCGCTGTTCAGTTTCACGGCTATCACGGCTATGTCTTTGTAGTATTTCACAGTATTAAGATTGCCGTTATCCATGTCGCGAAAATTGCCGGTGGCGTTGAAAGCTTCGGGAAGTTTGCCTTTGAAAGTGCGTCCTCCGTTTATAATCATGCTGTGCCATGTTATTTTCTTCATGGCATCCTCGGGTTTCACCCAAGGTCCGCCCGTGCAGCTCCAGCCCGGCGATGCGGCAATCGTTACATCCATGTGGAGCGAATCGGCAAGACTTACGGCATATTTAAGACAGTCTTTCCACTCGGGCGAAAGATATGTTATGAGTTTCGGAACTATTTGCGGGCATCCCATTCCGGCATCGAACACGTGGAAACCGGTGATTCCCGAGTTGTGCATCCAGAGAATGTCTTTGCGTATTCCGTCTTTCGACACATTTCCGTTCATCCAATGCCACCAAACCTGTGGACGCGCCTCGGCGGGAGGGTTTTGAAAATTTTTATATATGTAGTCCGTTTGGGCGTGTGTATCAACGGAGGAAAGCAAAAGCAGTGCGGATGCAACCACCGTGTTCAGTTTTATAAGTTTCATTGTTTTCTATGTTTGTTTGTGAGAATTGTAAGCAAATGTAATAAAGTTTTCGTAAACACGAACCGTGCGGTATCTGTAAAAAGCACATAGCAAATTCATGTGTGGCATTTGCTGCAAAAACTTAAAGATTTGCGCTCGCGGAAAAGGCATAAATTGTATGGTGAAAAACACGGCGAAAAAAACACATGGCTTGTCGTAAAAAATACAAGGCACTTATTTTAAAATAAGTGCCTTGTATTTTAAAATATATGCCTTATATTTTTGACCTTTATAAGTATCTGAAACACAATACCCTTTTTTGACCGAAAAATTCGGCTTCGCAGACCCCGTTTTTGCCTGTTAACGTGAATGAAAAAGGCACGGCGTGAGCGAAATTGCACAGGTGGATACAAGAGAAACCGTTTGGGCATGCACCGCGTGGGCTCAATCGTCGTTTGTGAGGTCGTTTATGTCGAAATCAAAGTCGTCTTCTTCGTTTTCAAACGCACTGCCGTCGAAACTTTCGCCGCTGTATTCGGGCGTCAACATATAGTCTTCTATTTCGCGGCGTTCTTTTTTGGTGGGTCTGCCGGTTCCGCGATCGCGCACGGCGTTTCGTCCTATGCGTGTCATCTCGAGATACTCCAGTTGCTCTTTCGACGTGATGTTTCGAAGCACCTCCGGCACTTTGGCTGCGCCCACTCTTTGGGTTATTGGCATTAAAACTTCAAAGGTGAAGGTTATGGGAGCTTTGCGCACGCTTATCTTGTCGCCCGTGTTTACAGCGTGCGACGACTTTGCCAATGCGCCGTTGACCATAACCCTTCCGTTTTTGCAGGCTTGCGCCGACAGAGTGCGGGTTTTGAATATTCGTGCCGCCCAAAGCCATTTGTCCAGTCGTGAACTTGCCATGTTTTTATTTGTTGTTGAAGTTATTCATGGCAAATTGCGGTCCCATGAGGCAGAAGCTCTTTATGGCTTCGCCTGCCACAGCAAGCCGCTCGTCCATTTGGGCAACCTGTTCGGGCGGAAACTTGCCCAAAACCCAATCAACCTGACCTCCGCGCGGGAAATCGTTGCCTATTCCGAAACGCAGGCGTGAATAGTTTTGCGTTCCCAGTACTGACGTGATGCTTTTCAGACCATTGTGTCCCGCTTCGCTTCCCGAGGGTTTCAACTTCATTTTTCCGAACGGCAGCGAGAGATCGTCTACTGCCACAAGCAGGTTTTCTACGGCAATTTTCTTTTGTTGCAGCCAATATCTCACGGCGTTTCCGCTTAGATTCATGTAGGTTGACGGTTTCAGCAGGTAAAGTTTGTTACCTTTCAGCGGCATGGTAGCCACAAATCCGTAACGTTTGTCTTCAAACTCCACTCCCGCCGATTTGGCAAGGGCATCGACTATCATGAAACCAATGTTGTGGCGTGTGCCTTCGTATTCGGAGCCGATGTTTCCGAGACCTGCAATTAAAAAGTTCTGGTTTGCCATTTATATATGGAATGTTGGGGGTAAAAAACAAAGCGGGCGCAGAATCAAGATATGTTCCGCGCCCGTTATGTATGATTGTATGTTTACTCTGCGCTTGCTGTATCGGATGTAGCGGCAGTGGCTGCTGCAGCTGCGGCACTGCTTTGAGCGGCACGGGTAGTCTTGACGGTGCAAACTACTACGTCTTTGGAAGTTACCAGTTCGAGACCTTCGAAATGGAGATCGCCAACCTTTATACTCTTACCAAGGTGAAGATTTGTAACGTCGATGTAAAGCTTCTCGGGGATTTTGTCGTAAGTAGCGCAAACTTTGATTTTGCGAACAGGTACGTTGAGACGACCACCGGCTTTAACGCCGACAGCAAGACCCTTAGCCTGAATGGGAACTGCCATAACGATGGGTTTCTCTGCATGAACTTCAAGAAAGTCTATGTGGAGAATAGTATCTTTTACCGGATGGAACTGAGCGTCCTGCACAACAGCCGTGTGTTTCTTGCCATCGATAACGGCATCTACCAAGTAAATGTCAGGAGTGAAGAGAAGTTTGCGTGCTTCTTCGTAAGGAATGGTGAAAGAAGCAGCTACGGGTGCGTTGTTTGCATCTTTAGCCTCTCCGTAAATGACGCAGGGAACGAGACCTGCCTTGCGTACTTCGTGGGTTGCTTTTTTGCCCACTGCGGTGCGGGTTGTTCCGTTGATTGTGATTTCTTTCATTTGTTTTTAATCTTAAATGTGTTACTCTAAATTAAGTTGTAATTACCTTAATTCGCCATCACACTGCTTTTTACCAAGCTATTGTTCCGGCAAAATCGGATGCAAAATTACGAAATATATTGTAAATGGCGATGAATCTGCGTGTTTTTATGTCTGCAATAAGTTATGTTGTTGGCATAAGGGGTAAATTTACAGGCATGACGGGAAAAGATTTGACACAAACGCCGGTTTGGGGAGTTTTTAATGCGAGTCATGAAGAGGCTTTGGCTTCCGGCACGAGGAATTTCACTCCTTCGAAAGCCGCAAAGGCTATTGACCATGACCTTGCGCTTCTTCCTTATTGGGCTATGGCTTGCAATGGGGTTGTGGTGCCGGATGTGCAGGAATGCGAGGCTTTTCTTTCGTCTTTACCGCTTTACAGGCGCAACAAGGTGCTTTTGCCTTCGATTTATGAGGCATGCGACGGAACAATAGAGCCATGGGGCTGGGACAGGGCGGTGATTCGTGCGGCGGAGAAGGCTGGTGTTTCAACCTGCGTGGGCTGTGGGGACGTGGATGTTTTATGTCGGTTTCAAAATCGCAGATTCGGTTCGGAATTTCTCAATAGACTTTTGCCGCGTCTGCGCTCTTGCGGAGAGCTTTCTGGCTTGAATTTCGTGGGCGAATCGCATTTCGTGGAAAGCATAGCCGATGCGGAAAAAATTATAAGAGGCTTTGACAAAAATGTTCTTAAACGTCCGATTTCGGGAAGCGGAAGAGGAATATTGATTACCGCATACAAATTGGAAAAGAGGGAACTTGATTGGTGCGAAGCCTCGTGTAGAAAGAACGGAGGCTTGGAAATCCAACGCTATTACAGGAAGTTTATGGATTTTGCCATGGAATTTCGGAAAGAGAAAGGTAAACCTTACGAGTTTCTTGGATATTCGGAGTTTCAAACGGGCATCGCGGGAGGATATTCGGGCAATTTCCTTTCGCAAAATTCGGTTCGCGGAGCTGAAATATGGGACTTGGTCGGGGCAACACCGGTTCAAATAGAAAACTTTGAGCACTGCGTTGCGGATATGCTTGATTTGTGTGCCGGCAATTACCACGGTTTTCTCGGCATAGACATGATGGTTTGCAAAACAAGGGACGGCGCGGCGATTTTTCCCTGCGTGGAAATGAATTTCCGGCACACCATGGGCATGGCAGCGAATATGCTCGGAATAAAACCCGATGTGGGAAGCGTGGCGTGGTTCAGAATTTTGCGCGGAAGCCGTGCCGGAGAATTGCTTTCCGAGACGAGGAGAATTGCGAGGGAAATGCCGATTGCCGGGTACGCTTCAAATTCGGAATGGGAGAGTTTCGCCGAAGGATATCTGCCGCTTACTCCCGTCAACGAGGGCACGTTGTTTCACGCATGTCTGTTTTTTGAGCGCGGAGGAGTGTTTCCGTATTCAGTTTAACTTGCTTTGTAAAAATTTCGCAGTATAGCTTTCTTCGCATTTCGCCACTTGTTCAGGAGTGCCTTGGGCTATGATTTTTCCGCCGCCCCTTCCGCCTTCCGGACCAAGGTCTATGATATAGTCGGCACTCTTTATAATTTCCATGTTGTGCTCTATGACTATTACCGAGTGCCCTTTGTCGATTAGCGAATTGAATGCGAGCAAAAGTTTCTTCGTGTCGTGGAAGTGAAGACCCGTAGTCGGTTCGTCGAATATGAAGAGTGTGGGTTTTGTTTTGCCCAGTCCGAGGTAATATGCCAGTTTTACTCTTTGGTTTTCGCCTCCCGAGAGGGTGGAAGAGGATTGTCCGAGTTTTATGTAGCCGAGTCCCACGTCCTGCAACGGTTTCAAACTGCGCGCAATATTGGGACGGCTGTGTTCCATAAAGAAATCTATTGCCTGGTTTACCGTCATTTCAAGAATGTCATAGATGTTTTTACCCTCAAATTTCACATCGAGAATGTCTTTCTTGAAACGTTTTCCATGACATTCGTCGCAAGTCAGAACAAGATCTGCCATGAATTGCATTTCAACCTTTACCACGCCTTCGCCCTTGCATGTTTCGCATCGTCCGCCCTCTGTGTTGAACGAGAAGTGGGCTGCCGTATATCCCATTTGCACTGCAAGTGGTTGCGAAGCCATCAAACGGCGTATTTCGTCGTATGCCTTTATATATGTAACGGGGTTTGAGCGCGAGGACTTGCCTATAGGTTCCTGATTAACGAATTCTACGCCGGAAATTTCGCTTATGTCTCCACCGAGTGAGGTAAATTCTCCGGGGCGGTCGCACACTTCGTCGAAATTGCGTTTCAATGCGCGATATAATATGTCTCTCACCAACGTTGACTTTCCCGATCCGCTCACGCCGGTAACGGCACACAGAACGTTTAAGGGGAATTTTACGTTGATGTTTTTGAGATTGTTTTCGCGTGCTCCCTGTATTTCTATATAGTTGTTCCAGGCGCGGCGCGAACGGGGAACTTCCACTTTTTCTTCGCCAAGCAGATAGCGCAGCGTGTAACTGTTTGTGCCTTTTTTTAGATTGCTCATGTCGCCGGCATAAACTATTTCTCCGCCGTTGCGTCCCGCTTCGGGTCCCACATCTATGATGTAATCGGCTTCGCGTATGATTTCTTCGTCGTGTTCTACCACCACAACGGTGTTGCCGAGCTTTTGAAGTTTGCGCAGAACCTTTATCAGACGGTCGGTGTCGCGGCTGTGAAGTCCTATGCTCGGTTCGTCGAGAATGTAGAGTGCTCCCACGAGACTGCTTCCCAATGATGTGGCAAGACTTATGCGTTGGCTTTCGCCTCCCGACAGTGTGTTGCTTGCGCGGTCGAGCGTAAGATAGCCCAGACCTACGTTCACAAGATATTCCAAACGGCTGATTATTTCTTTCAAAAGGCGTTTGGCTATGTTGCGGTCGTTTTCCGAGAGTTCGATATTCGTGAAGAATTTGTAGAGTTCCTCTATGGGCATAGCCACAAGCTCTGTTATGTCTCTGCCGGCTATTTTTACGTATCGGGCTTCGGGTTTCAGACGTGTGCCGCCGCACTTGGGGCAGACTGTACGCCCGCGATAGCGTGCCGCCATCACTCTGTATTGTATTTTATACTTGTTGGCTTCGACCATTCTGAAGAATGCGTCGATGCTTACCTGTTGGTCTTCGGGCAGGGCGCGTTCTGCTTCGCTTCCGTGCCATAGTATGGATTTTTCTTTTGGCGAAAGGTCGAAGTAGGGTTTGAATATTGGAAATTTATCACGCTTGGCGCGACGAATGAATTCGTCTTTCCAAATTCCCATCTTTTCTCCGCGCCAGCACACAACGGCTCCGTCGAAAATGCTTTTCGATTTGTCGGGAACCACAAGGTTTTCGTCTATTCCGAGAGTCCTTCCTATGCCTCCGCATTCGGGACATGCGCCGAGCGGAGAGTTGAACGAGAACATGTTGTCGTCGGGTTCTTGAAATGTAATGCCGTCTGCCTCGAACCGGGTGGAGAATCGGTTTATTATTCTTGCGGGATAGAAACGCAGCAGGCATTCGCCATCGCCTTCAAAGAATGCTGTTTCCACCGAATCGGTGAGTCGCGACAAGGCTTCCTTGCTGTTGCTCACGCTCAAGCGGTCTATTACGGTGAACAAGTCTTCGGGGTTGGCGTTTTCCACTTCGGGCGAAGCGGCAAAGTCTTCTGCGTTTACCACTTTGCCGTCCACATCGATGCGTGCAAGACCTTGCTGGGTGTTTACGAGCAACTGTTCTTTCAGTGTGCGTCCTCCGCGAACTTTCAGCGGAGCGCATACGGTGAATTTGGTGCCTTCGGGATAGGAGAGTGCGCATTTCACCACATCAGAGGGTGTGTCGTGGCGCACTTCCACTCCACTCACTGGCGATATGGTTTTGCCGATGCGTGCAAAGAGCAGGCGAAGATAATCGTATATCTCGGTTGTGGTGCCAACCATGGAGCGCGGGTTGCGTTGTGCCACATGTTGCTGGATTGCCACGGCAGGCGGAAGACCGCTAATGAAATCGCAGTCGGGTTTGGACATTCTGCCGAGGAATTGTCGGGCGTATGCCGAAAGACTTTCCACATAGCGTCGCTGACCTTCGGCATAAAGTGTGTCGAAAGCGAGAGAAGATTTGCCCGAACCCGACAAGCCGGTGATTACAACAAGTTTGTCGCGCGGTATGTCAACCGTTATGTTTTTTAGATTATTTACTTTTACGCCTGCGGCGTGTATGAACTGCTCCATGTTTTGTAGTCCTTTCGCTGACACGGACATGATTTTGACCGAGTGTCGATGAAAATACAAAGTTAGCCTTTTTTCTGTTACGATGTGAGTATGTGATAATTTTGTTGTGCCTTTCGCTCCTGCTCACGGTGTTTTGTGGCGCATTTTTCGGTATGTTTTCGGGTACGTTTCCCTGTGTGCAAAAAAACACATGGCTTGTCGTGAAAAATACAAGCCATATATTTTAAAATACAAGGCACTTATTTCAAAATATATGCCTTGTATTTTTGGCGGTCTCAAACCTTTGAAATACAATGACTTATAAAAGTCTTTGAAAATTGGATAAATGGTTGGTAATTAGATAATTATGAAAAACGGCTTGGTTTGCGGTTTTCTGCAGGTGCCGGAGAAGCTTTGACGGAACGGTTGCATGGCAGAATATGCGGCTGTCGGGAAAACGAAAAAATAATGCCGCGCGGGGCAGTGGCTGTATATATAATGTATGAAGGCACGGGCAGGTGCATAAAAAACTCTCAAAAAGTTTTGCATGAAAGAGGATTTATATATCTTTGCGTAAGGACTAACGGGGGGCATCCCTGTTTCACATACTTCAAATCGTACAAATTCAACACAATATATGACCGTTAAAGAGGACTTCAGAAACTACGCCAGCAAGCATCTGGGCATAAACAGCATGGTTGTTGACGATGTCATAAAGGCACAGAGCCAATACTTGAACCCTTATATCCTTGAGGAACGCCAGTTAAACGTAACTCAAATGGATGTGTTTTCGCGTCTGATGATGGACCGTATAATTTTTCTCGGTACGCAGATTGACGATTATACTGCCAATACGCTTCAGGCACAGTTGCTGTATCTCGATTCATGCGATCCGGGCAAAGATATATCCATTTACATAAATTCTCCGGGCGGTTCGGTATATGCCGGATTGGGAATATATGACACAATGCAGTTTGTGAGCTGCGACGTAGCCACCATCTGCACCGGAATGGCGGCTTCGATGGCTGCGGTGTTGCTCGTGGCCGGAAAAGAAGGAAAACGCTCGGGACTGAAACACAGTCGCGTTATGATTCATCAGCCGATGGGCGGCGCACAGGGACAGGCTTCGGACATAGAAATAACCGCACGCGAAATACAAAAACTCAAAAAAGAACTATATACAATCATTGCCGAACACTCGCATACCGAATTCGAGAAAGTATGGCAGGATTCCGACCGAGACTATTGGATGACCTCGCAAGAAGCTCTTGACTACGGAATGATTGACAAAATACTTGTTCGCGGAAAATGACAAAGAGGCAGAACGAACCGATATGTGATTTTTGCGGACGCAAACAAAGCGAAACCGATCTCGGAGTAATTGTCTTAGGCCCCCATGGCGAGACAGTTTGCGAAGAGTGTGCGGGAAAACTTGTGGAGTACTACAAGGAAATTCGCGAACAACTGGGCAGGGAAAAGGAGAAAGCGGCATTGGATGCCGTAAAACTGACCGATGTTCCCAAACCTAAGGAAATAAAGGAGTATCTTGACCAGTACGTAATAGGGCAGGAGGATGCCAAACGCACTCTCTGTGTGGCGGTTTACAATCATTACAAACGTCTTTCGCAGAAAGTGGAGGACGACAAGGTGGAGATTGAAAAATCGAACATACTGATGCTGGGACCTACGGGAACCGGCAAGACATTGCTCGCACGCACAATATCCAAACTCCTGAATGTGCCGTTCACAATAGTAGATGCCACAGTTTTTACCCAAGCCGGATATGTTGGCGAGGATGTGGAGAGTATTCTTTCGCGTCTTTATCAGGCGGCAGGCAATGATGTTGCAAAAGCAGAGCGCGGCATTGTGTTTATTGACGAAATTGATAAAATTGCCCGCAAAGGCGATAATCCTTCAATCACTCGCGATGTGAGCGGTGAGGGAGTGCAGCAGTCCATGCTCAAACTCCTTGAAGGCACAGAGGTAAACGTTCCGCCTGCAGGCGGACGCAAACACCCCGAACAGCAGTATGTGCACATCAATACGCGCAACATATTGTTTATATGCGGCGGAGCTTTCGAAGGAATAGAGGATCGTATAGCACAACGTCTGAATACCCATACAATAGGTTACGGCTCGGTGCTGAATCACATGCAGGTGGACCGCAATAATCTCATGAAGTATGTGGCACCGCAGGATTTGAAAGCCTACGGACTTATTCCCGAAATAGTGGGACGCCTTCCAATCATAACACATCTTAACCAACTTGACAAGGACGCGCTCCGGCGAATTCTCACAGAGCCTAAAAACTCCATCATAAGGCAATACGAGAAACTAATGAAGATTGACGGAATAGAACTGACCTTTGACGACGACGTTCTTGACTTTATCGTAAAGAAAACAGTTGACTTCAAACTCGGAGCAAGAGGATTGCGTGCAATAGTAGAGGCTATCATGAAAGACGTGATGTTTGAACTTCCATCAAAAAACGTTAAGTCTTACAGAGTAAAGCTCGACTATGCCAAACAACAGGTAGAAAAATCCGAAAGTCTCGCAGCTCCTGCGTTGAATGCTGCTGATTAGAAAAAATCTTCCTTTTGAGCATCGTAAAACGCAGGCTGAGAAAATAAATAATTATATTTGTCTTTGCTACAACGAAGGTTAGGCACAGAAAGAAATATATGGCAAAAAAAGAGATGAACCTGACAGAAGAGCTGAAACATTACTTCGGCTTCGACAAGTTCAAGGGCGATCAGGAAGCAATAATCCGAAACGTCCTTGCGGGCAATGATACATTTGTATTAATGCCCACCGGCGGTGGGAAATCGCTGTGCTATCAGTTGCCCTCTCTTCTCATGGAGGGAACGGCAATCGTGGTTTCGCCTCTTATAGCTCTGATGAAAAACCAGGTTGATATGGTTCGCAACATGAGCGAACTTGACAGCGTGGCTCACTTTCTTAATTCCATGCTTAACAAGCCTGCAGTGGAACAGGTGAAAAACGATGTGAGAGAAGGTAAAACAAAACTTTTGTACGTGGCACCTGAAACTCTTGCAAAGGAAGAGAATGTAGAATTTCTCAAAAAAGCAAAGATTTCTTTTTATGCCATAGACGAAGCACACTGCATATCGGAATGGGGACATGACTTCAGACCTGAATACCGCAACTTGCGTGATATAATAGAAAGGATAGGTCGTGCACCGATTATAGCCCTCACGGCAACGGCAACAGACAAGGTTAGAACCGATATAAAAAGGAATCTCGGTATAACAGATGCCACCGATTTCAAAAGCTCTTTCAATCGTCCCAATCTGTATTATGAAGTAAGACCCAAGACAAAGAACATAGACAAGGACGTAATAAAGTTCATAAAACAGCATTCAGGGAAGAGCGGAATCATATATTGTCTTTCGCGAAAGAGAGTGGAAGAACTTGCTGCGGTTTTGCAGGCTAATGATATTTCTGCAGCTCCTTATCATGCAGGAATGGATGCTGCCGCGCGCTCAAAGACACAGGACGATTTCATTATGGAAAAAACCGATGTCATTGTGGCTACCATTGCTTTCGGCATGGGAATAGACAAACCGGACGTTCGTTTTGTTATTCATTATGATATGCCGAAGAGTCTCGAAGGGTATTACCAGGAAACCGGACGTGCGGGCAGAGACGGGCGGGAAGGCATTTGTCTTGCTTTTTATTCGCGAGACGATGTGCGGAAACTTGAGAAGCTTATGGAATGGAAACCACTTGCCGAACAAGATATAGGAAGAGAACTTTTGCGGGCTACGTCGAATTATGCGGAAAGCACAGTGTGCAGGCGTAAGTTGTTGCTTCATTACTTCGGCGAGGAGTATAACAAGGAGAATTGCGAGAACTGCGACAATTGTCTGCACCCGCAAACAAAAACGGATGCGCGGGAAGAACTTTTGAATGTCCTTCTTACCGTGAAACTTACAAAAGAGAATTTTAGAGACGATTATATTAAAGATGTACTTCATGGGCGTGAAACGGAGGAAACTCTTGCGCGCCATCATGACGAACTTGAAACTTTTGGAATTTGCGAAGACGAAGACGACAGAACATTGAATGCCGTGATTAATCAGGCAGAGCTTTCGGGTTATCTTGAAAAGAATGTTGAAGATTACGGGGTTCTGAAACTTACGGAGAAAGGACGCAGGTTCATTAAAAAACCAACTGAGTTTATGGTTACAAAAGACAACGAATTTAACGAGGAAGAGACAGACGCTGCCATTCAGGAAGGCGGTGCCAATGCCGTAGATCCGGCTCTCTATCAAATGCTGTGTGATTTAAGGAAGGAACTGTCGGCAAAACTTGACATACCTCCATACGTAATTTTCCAAGATCAGTCGCTCGAAGCTATGGCTACGATTTATCCTGTTACCATGGATGAATTGCAGAATATACCGGGAGTGGGAGCGGGAAAGGCTCGCCGATATGGCAAAGAGTTTTGCGAACTCATAAAACGCTGGTGCGAGGACAACGAAATAGAAAGACCCGAGGACATGAGGGTGCGTATGGTTGCCAAAAAGTCAAAGGTTAAGGTCAACATTATTCAGGCTATCGACAGACAGGTTGATTTGAACGACATAGCCATGGCTAACGGACTCGAATTCCCTGAACTTCTCGATGAAATGGAATCTATTGTTTATTCGGGCACACGTATTAACATTGACTACTTTCTTGTGGAGAATATGGACGATGACCGCATAGATGACATCTATTCTTATTTTAAGAGTTCGGAGACTGATTCTATTGATGTGGCAATGGATAATCTTGACGAGGATTATAGTGAGGAAGAGATTAGACTTGTCAGAATCAAATTCATCTCCGAAATGGCAAATTAATGCTTATTATAAACACAAAGCCCCGCATTCCAAGTCAGGAATGCGGGGCTTTGTGCGTTTTTCAGGGTATTGTTCAGACGTGTATATGTTAATATGGTGCGGATGATAGTGTGTTATTGCCAAAAAAGTTATCTTTGCCCTCGGTATAAGCATGCAAAGTCGTTGATGTTTATGATTTTGGCGACGATAAGAGCAATAAAACATTATAATGAACAGCAAAAGGAATAATATTTCCGTTTTTCATGACAGGAGATTTGCGCACACAGATTCCGTGTGCCTGTTTCTGGGTTTTCTTATAGTTGTGTGGTTTCTGTTGACCCATTCACATGCGGTTGTAGGCTATCTTCATTCTTTCGACATGCTGGCAATGAGTATTATAAATGTACACGGAACTGGCTATGCCGACTATTTCTTTTATAACATATCGAGCAAACTTATTTGGCTGCCTCTTATCCTGTCTGTGATATGGGTGGTGGTCAGTGGCAGCAGGGACAAAAAGCGTGCGGTGTTGCTCATAGTGGCAAGCATATTGGTTGTGGTGCTGTGCGATCAGGTTTCGGGAATTATCAAAAGGCTTGTTGAGCGTCCGCGTCCGTCTCATAACGACAACATCAGCTTTTTGCTTCACTATGTTAACGGCTATCGCGGCGGACGCTTCGGCTTTGTATCGAGCCATGCGGCAAACTGTTTCGGCGAGAGCGTTTGGCTCATGCTTCTTTTGCGCAATCGCAAGGTAAAACTCACATTGTTCGTCTTTTCACTTGTGGTTTGCTATTCGCGCATATATCTCGGCGTTCATTATCCTTTTGATGTTCTTGCCGGCTCGTGCCTCGGCATAGCCCTCGGAGTGCTTGTGTATGTGGTGTGTGTCAAGACGTTGGGCAGGGAAAGCTGCATTCTGTGCGACAAATATAATATTGTACCTGTGGCGGCGGTATTCACGGTTGCAATGATTGTAATAATAAGTGCTTTCGGCGTATTTCTACCGAGATAACGGTTTTTCCCGGATTACACCGGCATTATGGGTGCGGGCGGATGCGGAACACGCCGGTTTTTCACTCTGTTTCGGCGTGATTTGAAAGCCTGAAAAACGCCGTTTGTAAGTTGCTGAAAATCAGATGCGATTTTTCGCGAAAAATACAAGGCACTTATTTTAAAATAAGTGCCTTGTATTTTAAAATATATGGCTTGTATTTTTTGCAAGATGCCTTGTGTTTTTTCCAGCGTCCGATGTCCCGTTTTTTTTTGTGCGCAATGTGCCGCCGAAATATCCGTTTTTGTGGCTCGTTTGGTGCTTGCAAATTCCAAAAATGCCCGAGATTCGCGTTGAAATTTGCCGCATTGAAAAATCGCGTGTTAGATTAGGTTAAAATCGCGGGGGATTGTTGATGTGTCTGAAATATTTTGAGTAAATTTGTGCGCAATAAAAACAGATTTTTATGGCTTCATTTATTGCAGACAAAATTGTAATGGACGGTTTAACCTTTGACGACGTCCTTTTAATACCGGCTTATTCAAATGTGTTGCCACGCGAAGTTTCGCTCGCCACACGCTTTACGAGAAAGATAAACCTCAATATTCCTTTTGTAACCGCCGCAATGGACACGGTTACGGAGTCGAAAATGGCTATAGCCATTGCCCGTGAGGGTGGAATAGGTGTGATACACAAAAACATGTCTATTGAGGATCAGGCAAGGGAAGTTGCAATAGTGAAACGCGCCGAAAACGGCATGATATACGACCCCGTTACAATACTTCACGGTTCCACGGTTCGCACGGCTTTGAGCCTTATGAGCGAATACCATATCGGTGGTATTCCCGTGGTAGACGAGGAAAAACATCTCGTTGGTATAGTAACCAATCGCGATTTGCGCTTCGAGCACGACCTTAACAAGAAGATTGACGAGGTGATGACTAAGGAAAACATAGTAACCACCACTCAGAAAACCGACCTTGAGCAGGCTGCCGAGATATTGCAGGAAAATAAGATAGAGAAACTTCCGGTCGTTGACAAAGACAATCACATCATCGGACTTATAACTTACAAGGACATAACGAAAGCTAAAGACAAACCCATGGCTTGCAAAGACGACAAAGGACGTCTGCGCGTGGCTGCGGGAGTAGGTGTAACCGTTGACACTCTCGAACGAATGGAAGCATTGGTTAAAGCCGGTGCCGATGCAATAGTTATTGACACCGCCCATGGTCATTCGCAGGGTGTGATAGACAAGCTGCGCGCTGCCAAAGCTGCATTCCCCGAACAGGAAATTATTGTTGGAAATGTGGCAACGGGCGAAGCAGCCAAGGCTCTTGTGGAAGCCGGAGCCGATGGCATTAAAGTAGGTATAGGTCCGGGTTCAATCTGCACCACACGTGTTGTGGCGGGTGTGGGAGTTCCGCAGCTTTCCGCTGTATATGATGTTTCGTGTGCCTTAGCCGGTACCGATGTTCCCATGATTGCCGATGGCGGTTTGAGATATTCGGGCGACATAGTCAAAGCCCTTGCGGCCGGTGGCAATTCCGTGATGATTGGTTCGCTTGTTGCGGGTGCTGAAGAATCTCCTGGCGAAACAATAATCTTTAACGGCAGAAAATTCAAGTCATATCGCGGCATGGGCTCGCTTGAAGCCATGGAAAACGGCTCGAAAGACAGATATTTCCAGAGTGGTGTAACCGATATGAAGAAGCTCGTGCCCGAAGGCATCAGCGGACGTGTGCCTTACAAGGGAACCGTTCAGGAAGTAATCTATCAGCTTGTGGGCGGTTTGCGTTCCGGTATGGGATATTGCGGTGCGCACACCATAAACGAGCTGCATAATGCAAAATTCACACGTATCACCAATGCCGGTGTGCTTGAAAGCCACCCGCACGACATAACCATAACAAGCGAAGCTCCCAACTACAGTCCGGCAACCAAAGCCTGACTGTAAACACGGGGCAAAACATAACATCCCCTTGCATAGAAGATGAAACGCATAGTAACCATTCTGTTTTTGTTGTCGGTGTTCGTGGACGTTTTTGCCCAAAACAACGATCCGGTGGTGATGACCATTAACGGCGAGCAAGTGTTGCGCTCGGAATTTGAACGTGCCTACAACCGCAACAAGGAGTCCGGAACAAGTGTGAAGGACTATGTGGATTTGTATATCAATTATCGGTTGAAAATAGCCGAGGCTCTGAAACAACATATAGACACAGATTCTGCGTTTCGTCAGGAATTCGGCAACTATCGAAACGATTTGCTGATGAAATATGTGAGAGATGAGCAATTCGAGGATTCTATCGTGCGCTCTGTTTACGACCGCATGAAAGAACAACTGAAAGATTCCGATGTCATAAACGTTTCGCACATTTTCATTGCCGTGCCTCAGAAAGCAAGCGAGGCACAGAAAGGTGCGGCAAAAGCAAGGATTGATTCCATTTACGGTCTTTTGAAAGCCGGAGCGGATTTTGCCGAAACTGCCAAGAAGTATTCGCAAGACCTGATGTCGGCTCGTCGCGGCGGAGAATTACCCGAACTTGGACCGGGGTCCACTCTTAAAGAATTCGAAGACAAATGCTATGCTTTGAAAGCCGGAGAAATGTCGAAACCGTTCGAATCTACCGCAGGATACCATATAGTGTTAATGCGTTCACGCGGAAAACTTGCGCCATATGAACAGAAAAAAGACGAATTGATAAAGGCTTTGAACCGTCAGGGACTTCAGCAGGTTGTTTTCAATCATGCCATTGATAAAATGGTAAAGACTTCGGGCGGATTATCTCGTGATGAAGTGCTCGATAAGTTGGAGAAAGAGCACGAAGTGGACGATACTGCCATGAAGAACACCGTGAAAGATTATCGCGAGGGACTGCTTGCATACAACATAACCAAGCAGGAAGTTTGGGACAAGGCAGAAAAAGACCGGGCAGGTATGGAAGCGTTTTTCAAGAAAAACAAGAAAAACTATAATTGGGATTCTCCGCGATACAAAGGTTTCGTGTTCCATACTTCCGAAGAGGCTCTTGTAAAGCCCGTGAAGGCTGTGCTTAAGAAATGTAGCGGTAAGGGTTGGTTCGATGTCATAAAAAAACAGTTCAACAACAATGGCAAGGATAAGGTTGTGGCTTCGTATGGCGTATGGAAACAAGGCGAGAACCGTTATGTGGATAAATACGTTTTCAAAGACGACAACGTAAAGATTAAGGAGCATAAATCTTACCCGTATCTCGGAATGCAAGGCAAATTGCTTAAGAAAGGTCCCGAAGAACTTGCCGATGTAAAGGCACAGGTGGTTAGTGATTATCAGGATTTCAAAGAAAAGGAATGGATGAAGAAACTCCGTTCCGAAGCCAAAGTGGAAGTCCGCGACGATATTGTAACCACCGTAAGCAACCATTGATTCCATGTAACATAAAAGGAATATATGAAAATTCTCAGAAACATTTTGCTGTATGTTTCGGCGTTATTGTTGCCGTCAGCAGCTTTTGCCCAAGACAATAATATAATCGACGAGATTATTTGGATTGTTGGCGATGACCCTATATTGAAATCCGAAGTTGAAGAACAACGTCTTGCATCCGAAGTAAACGGAGAACAAGTGGAAGGAAATCCGCGTTGTGTTATTCCCGAGCAAATGGCTATACAGAAACTCTTTCTTCATCAGGCACTGATAGATAGTATAGAGGTAAAGGACGGCGATGTGCTCCACGAATTGGAATATCGTCTGAACTATATGATTCAAATGGCTGGTTCCAAAGAAAAGCTTGAGGAATATATGCGCAAGCCCATGACACAGATTCGCCAGCAAACCATGGAACAACTGAAAAGAATGATGGTTGTTGACGAAGTGAAGCGTAAAATTGCAGCTGATGTGAAAGTAACTCCGGCGGAAGTAAGAAATTATTTCAAAAACGTGCCTCAGGACAGTCTCCCACTGATTCCAACGCGCTATGAAGTTCAGATAATAACAAATACTCCCGAGGTAAGCCGCGATGAAGTGGAACATATAGAAAATGAATTGCGCGACTATACAAAGAGAATAACTTCGGGAGAAAGTGATTTTTCAACGCTTGCCATGATGTATAGCGAAGATGAAGGCACAAGGCGTAACGGTGGTGAACTTCCTTACATGGGAAAAGGTGAGCTCGTTCCCGAATTTGCAAACGTAGCTTTTTCTCTAACCGATCCCAAAAAGGTTTCGCGCATAGTAAAGACGGAATTCGGCTATCATATAATTCAGCTCATTGACAGACGTGGCGACAAGATTCGTGTGCGCCACATATTGAAGAAACCGAATATAAGCGACGCGGCCATCAAAGCCTGTCTTTCGCGACTTGACTCCATTTCAGAAGATATAAAAAGCGGAAAGATAACTTTTGACGATGCTGTTGTATATTCCGACGATAAGGATACGCGCAACAATCGCGGTATAATGGGAAAGAGTGTTTCGCCCAACAATCCCCGCGCGGGAATGACGCAGTGGTTCGAGCTTCGCGACCTTCCGCAGGATGTGGCGAAAGTCGTAAGCACCATGCAACCGGGCGAAATTTCCAAACCTTTTTCAATGACCACGCCTAAGGGACAGAAAGTTTGCGCAATAGTTAAACTGAAGAGCCGTAATGAAGAACATTATGCTTCGATGACCGAAGATTTTCAGACACTTCAGAACATTCTCGTAAACAAGGAGCAGACAAAAGTCATAGACGATTGGATTCGCGAGAAACAGAAAACAACCTATATAAGCATCAAACCCGAATGGCGCGATTGTGATTTCCACTATCCGGGTTGGGTTAAGAAATGAAAGGCGACAAGGTAAATATAAATAAGAAACACTTAAGGCACAGATCGCAATCATGCAGTTTGTGCCTCGTTTCTCTATTTGTCATTTTGGTTTCAACTGTAAGTGCAATGGCACTTACACCCGTGAAGAAAGGAGCCAAGAGACAAAAAGGCGAACGTATAGTGCTTGTTCATGCCGACCGCCTGCACTATGACATAATGAAGAACCCCAACGCCAATATTCTTAACGGCAATGTGGAGTTTTTGCATGGCAATATAAAACTATATTGCGACAGTGCTTACTATTATAAAGCTTCTAATTCTTTTGAGGCTTTCAGCCATGTGAAAATGGTACAGGGAGATACTTTGTCATTAACCGGCGACTATCTGAAATATGACGGAGACGCACAAATAGCGCAGGCACGCAAGAATGTTCATCTCAAACACCGTGGTACACTTCTCGTTACCGACAGCCTTAATTATGATAAGCTGTATGATTTGGGCTATTTCTTCGACGGAGGGAAACTGTATGACGGCAAAAATACTCTTGTGTCGGATTGGGGGGAATATTCTCCGCAGACGCGTGAAGCGGTTTTCAATTATCATGTAAAATTGACCAACGAACGTTTTACGCTAACTTCAGACACACTGCACTATAATACTCTTACTAAAATCACTCACATTGTGGGACCGTCTAATATAAACAGTGATGGAAATCGTATTTATACCGAACGTGGGTATTACGATACTGCCAAGGATTACGCGGAGCTGTTTGATCGTTCGGTTGTGATTAACGGGAAAAGTACAATGACGGGCGATAGCATGTATTATGATAAGAAAAACGGGAAAATGCATGCCTATAATAATATTGTATATAACGACAAAGGTAACAAGAATCTTCTTACCGGAGATTATTGTGAATATGATGACACAACGGGTTATGCAATGGCAACAAAAAATGCAGTAGTGCGCGACTATTCTTCGCCGGATACCCTTTTCATGCATGCCGATACCTTTAAGATTTTTACTTACAACATAAGAACCGACAGTGTTTACAGACTTGTTCATGGTTATCATAAAGCAAGGGCGTTTCGTTCCGATGTGCAGAGCGTTTGCGACTCTTTGAAATATGATTCGAAGAATAAGAAAATGACCATGTACGGCAATCCTATTGTTTGGAATAATAACCAACAACTACTTGGTGAGGAAATACAGGTTTTTATGTGCGATTCTACAATTGACAGCGTTCATGTAATAAGACAGGCTTTACTTGCCCAGCAACTTGATAGTGCATGCTATAATCAGGTTGCGGGACGTGAGATGTATGCTTATTTCAATGGGGGAAAACTTTCTTGGAGCAAGGTTCTCGGCAATGTAGATGTGGCTTATTTCCCTTACGACAGCGATAGCGTTATGATAGGGCTTAATCGCATGCAAACTTCGGAACTGAGAATGTACATGAAAGACCGTAAAATGAATCGTATATGGAGTGCTCCGGCAAGCGGTACGATGTATCCGTTGAAACTCGCGCCTCAAGACCAACTGTTCCTTAAAAACTTTGCGTGGTTTGATTATATACGACCGAAAAACAAGGACGATATATTTGAGTGGAAAGAAAAAGCCGCAGGAACGGAATTGCATGAAACTGTTCGCCGCCAGGCTCCTTTGCAAACGCTTTCTGAAATTGCACGAAAGAAAATAGGAAAACAAATAAGTGGCGGCATGCGCTGAACCATATATGCGGAGTATATTACCGCTGTCTTTTCAAAACATCCGAATATACAAAATAAATGCCTGATATAATACATCTACTTCCGGATTCCGTGGCTAATCAAATAGCTGCGGGAGAAGTTATTCAGCGTCCGGCTTCAGTGGTGAAAGAACTCGTGGAGAACTCTATTGATGCCAAAGCTACGAGAATAGATGTGCTTATTACCGATGCGGGTAAAACTTGCA
This sequence comes from Prevotellaceae bacterium, assembly GCA_003150315.1. Lineage (GTDB taxonomy): Bacteria > Bacteroidota > Bacteroidia > Bacteroidales > Bacteroidaceae > UBA6398. Next base: position 88,861 of record QAML01000007.1, read on the forward strand.
TACAAATAGTTGATAACGGTTGCGGAATGAGTGAGACCGATGCCCGTTTGGCTTTTGAACGGCACGCAACTTCAAAGATAAGCAAAGCTTCCGATTTGTTCTGCCTTCATACTATGGGTTTCCGTGGGGAAGCTTTACCTTCGATAGCCGCAGTGTCGCAGGTAGAATTACGCACGAAAATGTCGGAAGAAAAGTTGGGAGTTTGTCTTTCAATCGAAGGCTCGAAAGTAGTGGACCAACAACCGGTGGCGTGTGATGTCGGTGCAAATTTCATGGTAAAGAATCTCTTTTTCAATATTCCTGCAAGGCGTAGGTTCTTGAAATCAAATCAAACAGAATTCAATAATATAGTTGCAGAATTTGAGAAGATTGTACTTGCACATCCGGAAGTAAGATTTTCGTTGGTCAATAATGATTCCGTTGTTTATGATTTGCCTTCGGGAACGTATCTTCAACGTATTGCCGATGTTTTTGGCAAACGAATGAATCAGCAGTTGCTTCATATAGAGGTCGATACTTCTATTGTGCGAATAAAAGGATTTGTTGGCACTCCCGAAAGTTCAAGAAAAAAAGGAGCAAAACAATTTTTCTTTGTGAACGGACGCTATATGAGGCATCCTTATTTCGGACGTGCAGTAATGCTTGCTTATGACAGACTTATTCCTCCCGATGAGCAGGTGCCGTATTTTGTGTATTTCGATATAGATCCTTCTCGTATAGATGTAAATATTCACCCCACCAAGGCTGAGATAAAGTTTGAAGACGAACAGGAGGTTTTCCAAATACTTATGGCATCGGTAAAAGAAGCTGTTGGTAAATTTGATGTCGCTCCACAGCTTGATTTCGGTTCTTCCGCAACTCCTGATGAAATTCCTGTTTATGACCCTCGCAAAAAATCAGTGGAGCAACCTTCCATAACTCTTGAGGGAGGATATAATCCATTTGAAAATTCTGCACCACCGAGAAATAGTGCCCCGCGAAATTGGCAAAAGCTATTTGATGGAATAAGTAGTCATAATGAAGTTTCGCAAGAAGACATAATTCCAGATGTGGTAGAACCAAAGAATCCTGTGTTGGGGCGCTCTCTTGAACATTTTCAATACAAACAGCGTTATATAATGACATCAGTGCATTCCGGTTTGATGGTTATAGATCAGCATCGGGCACATGTACGAATACTTTACGAACGTTTTCTGAAAAATCTGTCGGAACGTAAATGTGCCGGCGAACGTCTTATATTCCCCGAAACAGTTAAGCTCACTCCTGTGGAAAGCTCTGCGCTTGCAGCATCGGCAGGTGAAATCATTGCTGCAGGCTTTGATATTTCAGACCTTGGCGACGGAAGTTTTGCAATAAACGCACTTCCTGCCGGCACGGAAACTCTAAATGCGACGGAACTTCTAAAGGATGTCTTGGCTGAAACCGACGGCAAAACTGGTATAAAAGAAGAAATAGACAAACATATAGCTCTCGTTCTTGCAAGACACGCTGCTATTTCTGTCGGTTCGGAACTCGGTGATAAGGAAATGGGGGGAATGATTGACGAATTGTTTGCTACGTCTTCGCCAAAATATACTCCGGACGGCAAACTTGTGGTGGCAATAATTCCACAAGAGAAGATAGAAGGATTGTTCTCATAGTTCTTGGGTAGATTGCAAGAGGTGTAAATGCCTAGATAGTACTTTGTGGATATTATGACGTGAAAATATTTCATTAAACAGCAAACTCACAGAAAGTATTTTCTTAAGCAAGGATTGCTGCAGTTTTATAGTGTTTTTTCGTGCTTAAAATCCTGTGTGTGGGATTATGAATTCTTCCTCAATGTATATAAGTGTGTGTAGGTCTGGTCTTATTTTGCAGTGTCTATATTGCAAAACGAAAAATAATCAGAGAAATAGCCGCTGCTCTGAAAAAAAATCGCCTTGTTGATATTTTTTTACAAGAAAGTTATCAAGATATAAAAGTATTTGTTACTTTTGCAAATGATTATAAGGCTGTAATTGTGTCTGATTGAATAGATGTAAATGATAAATTGATACACTAAATTAGTAATTATGAAAAAGTTAATGTTTGCACTTGCACTCGTAGGTTTTACTACAGGTGCTATGGCGCAGGAAAATGAAATTCCTACGCAAAAGTACAGTGTTGCTACTAACTCGTTCTGGGCTAACTGGTTCGTACAGGTAGGCGGTCAGTTTAATGCTGCTTACACCAACGAGGAGCAACTTGGCAACAAGAATCCTTTCAGCGTTGATCGTGGTACTTTCGGCTTCGAGGTTGCTGTAGGTAAATGGTTTACTCCGGTTATTGGTCTCCGTACCAAATTCCAAGGTATTTGGTCAAAGGCTGTTGTTGATGCTGACAATCACCATGCTTACAAGTATTGGGGCATTCAGGAAGACGTTATGTTCAATCTTTCTAACGCTTTCTGTGGCTACAATGAAAAACGTTTCTGGAACATCGCTCCTTATGTAGGTATTGGTTACATGCAGCGTATGAAATCTACCGATGATGCTAATGCCAAGTCTCTCTATCGTGAGCCTTCTTATAACGTAGGTATTTACAACTCGTTCCGTATCAATCGTCGTTTGGCTGCTTATCTTGATGTATGGGCACTTGCAGCTGAAGGTTCTTTCGACGGTGTTAACGGTGAAGGCAAGACCGATTGGCGTACTCATGAGAAGACTCATTGCCGCTATTGGGACAAGATGGTCGGTGTATCCGTTGGTTTGAATGTAAACCTTGGCAAGACCATTGGTTGGAACAAGGTTCCCGATGTTGACGCTCTTATGGCAATGAACAAAGAGCAGCTTGACGCTCTCAATGCTTCTCTTAAGGAACAGCAGGACGAAAACGCACGTTTGCGTAACCTCCTTGCTAACCAGAAACCTGCAGAGACCAAGACTATCAAGGAATTCTCTACAACTCCTGTATCTGTATTCTTCAACATCAACAAGTCTAAGATTGCTTCACGCAAAGATCTTGTTAACGTTAAGGAACTCGCACAGTATGCTAAGGATAATAACAAGAAAGTTGTCGTTACAGGTTATGCAGATAGCAAGACCGGTACTGCAGCTATCAACAACAAACTTTCTAAAGCACGTGCTAATGCAGTTGCAAACGAACTCGTTAAGATGGGTCTCAGTCGCGACAACATTATCATTGAGCACAAGGGTGGTGTGAACGACCTCAGTCCGTTCTCTTACAACCGTCGTGCAATTGTTAAGCTCCAGTAATTAGAGAATAACAAGAATAATGTAAAGGTGTCGCGCAATAAGTGCGGCACCTTTTTTATTGTGCATATTTTGATAACTCATTGTCGTATCCTGCAATGAGTTATTTGTTTTTGGTGTTTGGGCGCTTAAAGTTGCTTTCGTTTGAGTTGATATAAGTCGAAAGACTTGGGTAATAATGTTATGGTGTGATGAAAAAACTGCATGTGATTATAAGAGACGTATAAAGTGAATGGTACTTGATGAGCAATATGGATTTTTGCTTGTAGTATGCTGTTTATTATTGAAACTGTTTGGTGAGCTATGTTTATGTGGTAATTGGGAGTAAGTGGGAAAGTAAATTATACGTATAGATAGTTTTTATTTTGCCTTTATAATGATTTATATAAGTTTGTTGTGATGATGTAATGTGTTCGTGGTATTGTGCATGGCAGAAAATATTTTTGTACAACGGAAAACTAGTGAGCATTTTTTAGGAGACGTATAAAACAGGCTGCTTCAAACAAACGAGAAAAGTCTTGCGAATAAAATTGTAGTATAAGGTGGGCAGGCAACTCGGATAGGTCAGATAACTGAAGATATTCTCGGTACTGAAAAATATGTCGGTGAAGAAATGTGGCAAAAAGTGTACGCGATTATTAGTGATTGTGATGCTCAATAATTTTTGTGCTTAAACAACATTCGGGAAAGGGCATACATTTATTCCTGCATGTAATTTAGAGCAATAACATCAACGAATAGAATGTTCAAGAAAATATGTGTTGTGAATTCTGTATGGAATTTATAAAAAGATAATGGTATTAGGTTGTAGTATTATGGTGCATTGTTTATGTTGTGTAATTTTCCCAAGATTGTAATGAAGAAAAAGATGAGTAGAATGTGAACGTAGTTGTTTTTGTGTAAGAATGCTGTGTAAAGATTGTGGCGAAATTATGCAGTCTTTGGTGTGAGCAGCAAATGCAATGTTTTATGTACTAAAATAATAGTGTCGGGAAATCATAAGGGACCGGATGGTTTGAGACGAAGACTGTATTGGTGAGATTTGATGTTCGAATATGTAGTTATGATATAAGCTTAATATTTTCGCCGTTTTCTTCACAGCTGTTTTGTTTTGTCGTTACCTGTAAAACTGTTTTGTTCTTTATCACCGAGTATCGAAGTCGACAGCAATATTTTGATATATCGTGAATACATCGTTGCATAAAAACATAACATGCAAAAATATTATACAGTGGAACTTTAAGAAACTGTGGGTGAACTGCGGATTTTTTTATTCTGTATTTGATGCTTAAAGTCATGAGCGCCATTATAAGTTTTTATTTTATGGCAATAATTCAAAAATATTATTTATATTTGCAATGGCTTTCGCTATCTCTTGCGGCACTAAACTATGCAGAAAAACTGTTGTGGCGTTGTGTCCCGGTAAAAAGAGATCTGATCTGTTTGTTTCTTAGGTTCCGGAACTTTGGACAAAGATTGGAAAGGAGAGCTGTTATATAGTAAAAGCGTCTTTCTGCGCTTAGTTCTTGACTGCTTGAAACTTCGCAATTTCACAGATATTGTCAGGACTTAGCAACTGAGATGCTCATGAGATGTTTTTATAAACATCTCCCATGTTGGGTATAAATATATGTCTGTCTTTTTGCGGATGTATTCTTTGCGCAGCAAGGGGATGTAAAATATAATTACATCAGCGTGGGTTTCGTGTTGCTCGTTCTACAATATCGGGTAATGCGAAGACCTCAAGCAGTGGAACGAGCAATGATTCGATCTCCACGCTTTTTTTTGTATGACTACCGTTGAAAACATAATCTAAAATACCGAAACTGGAGGTCTTTTGGTAAAAAAACAATAGTCATGGAACAATTTGATAGCGAAAAACAATCAAGAAATTATCAACCTGCAAAACCAAACAACAATATGGCATTAGCCATTATAACTACGGCTTTGTTCTGTTTGCCTTTAGGTATCGTGGGCATTGTTAAAGCCAATAAAGTAAACCACCTTTATTATAAAGGTCAGTATGAGGCTGCCTATATAGTGGCAAAAGATGCAAAGAATTACAGTATTATAGGAATTGCTGTTGGAGCAGCATTTCAAATTATTATGGTTGTTTTATTTTTCTTCTTGGGATTATTATCAGCGATTCTCTAATTGAAAAAATACCAAATATTGTGTATAACAGCGACCATTGCGGCAGTGATTGTGCTATATAAGTTCAATCCTGTCGCATATGGCTTTTGGCCTAAGTGTCCTTTAAAATTGCTTACGGGCTTATCGTGTCCCGCATGTGGAATACAGCGTTTCGTTCACGCCTTTACCAATGGAAAATTCATAGAAGCCATACGCTATAATTATTTCCTTGTCTATTCTTTGCCCTACGCCCTGTCTTTGGTGTTTGTGAATCTTATGCCGAAGTGTCGGTTTCGGAATAATTTTATACACATACTTGAAGGAAACGTGGCAGTTCGTGCATATGTAGTTTTGTTCTGCATTTGGTTTATAGTAAGAAACATACTAAACATATAGAAAATGGATCAAGAAAAAGTACAACAGTTTGTTGCCTTGTATGGGGATAGATATCCGGAAGAGGCTTACAATAATGTAAAAAACAAATTCTCACAGATGAATCAGGATTCGGCTACGCTGTGTGCGATGAAATCAAAAAATCCCACAACAGTTTTGCTATTGTCCATATTTATCGGCTATTTGGGTATAGACCGTATATATGTGGGAGATGTAGGTTGGGGAGTTCTTAAAATGCTGACTTGCGGAGGTGTAGGGATTTGGTGGCTGATAGATCTCTTTTTAATTACAGATGTTACTAAAAGGAAGAATTTGGAAATGCTGGTGATGTTCTGAATCGATGCATGTTTTTAGTGAAAGACGTTATGCGGCTTGGGAACTTACGGATGCAGATAAATTTCTCTGTGATCCTATGCGGCACGTTATAATCTCCAATCTCGAGGAGTAATATCCAGAGGTTGGGGTTGTTTTTGAAATACGTTGGTTGGGGTCTACCGATTAGAGTGGGGAGCATGGTGGTTAATGTGAAAATGGTGGATTGACAGGGTGTTTTTTAGAGGAAATTTTGTGTTTCTGAAAGTTGTTGCTTTTCAGAAACTTATAATGGCAAAAAATACAAGGCATATATTTTGAAATATAAGGCACATATTTTAAAATAAGTGCCTTGTATTTTTTATTATAAGGGGAAGCCGAAAAATAGTGTCCTGTTTGCCGTGTCGGTATATGGGGAATTGTGGCGAAAAAGTGCCGCATGGGATAGAGGGATAGGCATTTTGTATGGTTCATGTCGGATGAGGCGGTGGGCAAATGCTGTTATGTGTCGGCGGAGTGGGTTTTCGCCGGTGCACTTGGGGATAAGAGAGCGGATGTCATTGAAAAACTTTGTCTTGCGTGTCTGGTGTGTCGATAAATTTACTAAGTTTGCTACGTGAAAAAGGTTTATTGTATTTTTATGTGGCAAAGGCGTTTTGTGTTTCTTGTAATGTCGGTGATTTTCGCGGTTGCCGTTTCCGACTCGTGCGTCTCGCAAGGCGGAATGGGCAAGAATAATTACGTGGCGAGCGTTGTTACGGATACTCTTACCGTTATGCTGCCGGACTGTGAGGATGAGTTTTGCGAGGTGCGCGTTTACGGAAACGGGGCAAGGTTCTTTGCATCGGATTATGTCATTAACGGATGCGTGAAGTTCTGTATCAACACAATTCCTGCGGGAAGACACCGCGTTTTTATCCATGCCGGGAATGTTGTGGCGGATGAAAGTTTTGTGAAAAGATGATATGTTTTTGTGTCAAACTGTGAGCAACGGTGCTATTTATGGTATTTGCGTGCGCAAGTCCTTTCCCTCCAAAGGATTTATGCTTAATTTTGCAGTTGATGCAAACATTATAAATAAATGAAAAAGTTATTAGGACTAATTACAATCATTTCGTGTGCCTTTGTTTTGGCATTGTCGTTCACATCCTGCTCTTCGGACGATGGACCTAAGATTAGCAAAAACAGTTATTACGTAGGTCTTTATGTTACGAGCGGAAAACCGCACAGTTCCATTGCTTCTGGTGATGACGGCAGGGCGTATCTCGCTTCGGTTGACGCAAAACTTTTGGCTATTTCCAAACAGTTTGGTGCAGAACATGTAACTCAAGCCGAGGCAAAGAAGAACTATCAGAACATGGTTGCTGCAATGCAGGAACTTGCTGCTTCTGTGGCTGCCGAACCCACTACACACACTGCAAAATTCGACTATCATTATTTCGCAGGCTATGGACCTAAGGGAATAAAAGGCGGATATATCGAAACCAAAGAGTTTGATTTGGTTTACGACGGCATCTCCGAATAAGTTATTACCAGATAAATACAAAAAGGGCTGCATCCTTAAGTGGTGCAGCCCTTTTGTTTGGTTTTATGTTACTGCTTTTCGGCGAAGTGTTTGGCTTGCTCTTCAATGAGTTTCTTGTCGTCGAAATAATCTATCCTCATTGCCTTGCGTACATCCGAAAGAGTTTGCGCTGCAACCTCACGTGCCACTTCGCTTCCCTTTTTCAGTATGTCGTAAACGGCGGGTATGTCTTTCTCGAACTCTTTGCGGCGTTTGCGCATGGGTTCAAGGGTTTCTTCCATTACCGCCTGCAAAAGTTTCTTTACCTTTACATCGCCCAGACCTCCGCGCTTGTAGTGGGCTTTCAGTTCATCAAGGTTGGCATATTCGGGAAGATAGCGTTCAAAATGTTCGTCTTTGCAAAAAGCATCGAGATAGGTGAAAACAGTGTTGCCTTCCACTTTGCCGGGGTCGGAAACTTTCAGATGATCCGGGTCTGTGTACATGGAGCGAATCTTTTTGTTCACCTCGTCTGCGGTGTCGGACAGATAAATACAGTTGCCCAGCGATTTACTCATCTTTGCTTTTCCGTCAGTTCCCGGAAGACGCATGCTTGCTTCGTTTTCGGGCAGGAGAATCTGCGGTTCCACAAGAGTGTCTCCGTAAACGTTGTTGAAACGTCTCACAATTTCCACCGCTTGTTCTATCATGGGCTTCTGATCTTCGCCGGCGGGCACGGTGGTAGCCTTGAATGCGGTAATGTCTGCCGCCTGGCTTATGGGATAGCAGAAAAAGCCCACGGGAATCGTGGTTTCGAAGTTACGCATTTTGATTTCCGTTTTCACGGTAGGGTTTCTTTGCAGGCGCGATACGCTTACGAGGTTCATGTAATACATCGAGAGTTCGCACAACTCGGGAATCTGCGATTGAATGAACAATGTGGATTTTGCCGGGTCAAGTCCTGCCGAAAGCCAATCAAGTGCTACTTCTATAATGTTCTGACGTATTTTTTCAGGATTCTCCATATTGTCGGTCAAAGCCTGTGCATCGGCAATAAAGATGAATATCTTTTTGAAATCTCCCGAGTTCTGAAGCTCCACACGTCTGCGAAGCGAGCCAACATAATGCCCTATGTGAAGACGACCTGTGGGACGGTCGCCGGTAAGAATAATCTTTTCTGTATTCATTGCGATAAAATTTGTCGCTACAAAATTACTGAAAATCGCGTTAACCGCGAAGTACGCCGCCTTTGCATTTGAAAAAAGAGGCAAATGTGGACGAAATATTGCAAGAAAAGCATGTTTTTTGCGCAAAAAGCTTTGCGGTATAAAAAAAATGCCTATCTTTGCACCGCTTTTGCAGCGGGAACGGGCGTTTAGCTCAGCTGGTTCAGAGCATCTGCCTTACAAGCAGAGGGTCGGCGGTTCGAATCCGTCAACGCCCACTAAAAAATTTCCCAATCCCGCTTGCAGATATGCACTTAGGGCGTTTAGCTCAGCTGGTTCAGAGCATCTGCCTTACAAGCAGAGGGTC
>QAML01000007.1:101417-117821 GCA_003150315.1 Prevotellaceae bacterium
GCGTTTAGCTCAGCTGGTTCAGAGCATCTGCCTTACAAGCAGAGGGTCGGCGGTTCGAATCCGTCAACGCCCACAAATAAAAACGGCAATCGAAAAACGGTTGCCGTTTTTGTTTTATGTCGAATACTACAAGGCGTTTGGCATATCTTGTAAAACATCAGATATACGCATAAAGCCAAGATATTATTTAATTCGAAGTGGTAGCCCAACCGTATTTTGGGGGAATTTCACGGTAGTTTTTATGCTTTTGTAAGTTGTTGAAAATCAGATGCGATTTTTCGCTGAAAATATAAGGCATATATTTTGAAATAAGTGCCTTGTATTTTAAAATATATGGCTTATATTTTTTACAACAAGCCATATGTTTTTTTCGGTGGCTCACATCCGGGGTTTGCTTTCCCGCATTTGGCGGTTTGCAACCGTTGTGTTTTTTGCATATATGCATGAATTTTGTGGACGGGTGGGAGAGAAAAAGTTTTGGATATGATGGGAATTTTCTAACTTTGTATGTGATATAGATTATAAAATGAAGAAATACATTCTTGACCTGAAAGTGGTCTCCAACGAACGGTTTGCTTCGGGACATTCGCTTTTGAAACTCACCGATGAGAGCAAGGCTTTGCCGGAAATACTGCCGGGGCAGTTTGTGCAGGTGCGTGCGTGTGCCGAGGGAGGGCTTCCGTTGCTTCGCAGACCCATTTCCGTGAATTTCGTAGACCGCGAAAAAAACGAGTTGTGGCTTCTTGTTCACAATGTGGGCAGGGGCACGGCTTATATATGCTCGCTCAATCCCGGCGATACGGCTAATGTGGTTTTGCCTTTGGGAAACGGTTTTACCATTCCGCCACGTGGCGGAAAAGTTAAGCACGAACTGCTTGTGGGCGGGGGAGTTGGCACGGCTCCGTTGCTCTATTTGGGCAAGGAATTGCTGAAGCGCGATGTGGAACCTACTTTCCTGCTTGGCGGACGTTCTGCCAGGGACATTCTGCAACTTGACGATTTCGCAAAATACGGCAGAGTGTTCATAACTACCGAGGATGCGTCGGCAGGAGAACAGGGGTTCGTAACCCAACACAGTTTGCTGGAGCGCGAAAAGTTCGATTACATAGCCACGTGTGGTCCTAAGCCCATGATGAAGGCGGTGGCGAAGTATGCAAGTCAAAGCGGAACGGCGTGTGAAGCCTCGCTCGAAAATATGATGGCTTGCGGTTTGGGTGCGTGTCTGTGCTGTGTGGAGGAGAATGCCGAAGGGCATAACGTATGTGTGTGCAAAGAAGGTCCGATATTCAATATAAATAAATTGTCATGGCTCAACTGACTACCAATATAGCGGGCATAGAGTTCCGCAATCCGGTGCTGACGGCTTCAGGTACGTTTGGCTACGGACCGGAATTCGCCGATTTCGTGGATTTCTCCAAAATAGGAGGAATAATAGTGAAAGGCACAACCCTTAAACCCCGAGAGGGAAATCCTTATCCGCGTATGGCGGAAACGCCGTCGGGCATGCTCAACTGTGTGGGGCTTCAAAACAAGGGGGTTGACTATTTTGTGGATAAGATATACCCGCGCATTGAAAAACTCGACACAAATGTCATTGTTAATGTTGCAGGTTCGTCGCCCGAAGACTATGCCGAGTGCGCCTCACGTCTTGCGGGACTTGAAAAGATTCCGTGCATAGAGCTGAACATATCTTGTCCCAACGTAAAGAACGGGGGAATGGCGTTTGGCGTAACGCCCGAAGGGGCTGCAAGCGTGGTTTCGGCTGTGCGCAAAGCCTATGGCAAACCCATAATAGTGAAGTTGTCGCCAAATGTAACTGACATTTCCGAAATTGCACGCGCCGTGGAAGCTGCGGGAGCTGATTCAGTTTCGCTCATAAACACCCTCATGGGCATGGCAATTGACATAGAACGCCGCAAAATGAAGCTGAGCATAAAAACCGGCGGACTTTCCGGTCCGGCAGTGAAGCCTGTGGCTGTGAGAATGGTATGGGATGTGGCTCATGCGGTGAAAATTCCCGTCATTGGGCTTGGCGGTATCTGCACTCCCGAAGATGCGGTGGAATTTCTCATGGCAGGGGCAAAAGCCATAGAGATTGGTACTGCCAATTTCCTGAACCCAGCTATAGCAGGCGAGATGGCGGAAGGAATAAACCGCTGGCTCGACAAACACGGATGCAAATCGGTTGACGAAATAATAGGAGTTGCGCAATAAAATCAGCACAAATTCTATACGAGAATAATTAAAAGCATATTAATATGGAATTGATAGAACGCTTTTTAGACTATGTGGGTTACGATACCCAATCGAGCGAAACTGCCGACACTACTCCAAGCACACCGAAACAGCTTGTGTTTGCGGAGCATTTGAAAAATCAATTGGAAGAACTCGGATTTGATGACGTGTATCTTGACGAGCACGGATATATATACGCCACTCTGCCGGCAAATACCGACAAGAAAGTTCCTACAATCGGTTTCATTTCGCATTACGACACGAGTCCCGACTGCAGCGGCGCAAATATCAAACCGCGTATAGTGAAAAATTACGACGGTTCGGACATCTTGCTTTCCGAAAGCAGCGGTCGCGTGCTTTCTCCAAAGATGTTCCCCGAATTGCTTCCGCATAAAGGTGAGGATTTGATTGTTACAGACGGAAACACGTTGCTCGGAGCCGACGACAAAGCCGGTATAGCCGAAATTGTTCAGGCAATGGTGTGGCTGAAAGAGCATCCCGAGGTGAAACACGGCAAAATCCGCATGGGTTTCAACCCTGATGAGGAAATAGGAATGGGAGCGCATCTTTTCGATGTGGAACGTTTCGGTTGCGAATGGGCTTACACCATGGACGGAGGCGAGGTTGGAGAAATAGAATACGAGAATTTCAACGCCGCTTCTGCTAAGGTGAAGGTAACAGGTGTGAGCGTGCATCCCGGATATGCCAAAGGAAAAATGAAAAACGCCGGACGAATAGCAGCGGAACTGATAAAATCGGTGCCGGATGCCGAAACTCCCGAAACGACTCAAGAATACGAAGGTTTCTATCACCTTACCGGTGTGGAGGGATGCGTTGAAAGTGCCACGGTGAACTACATAATACGCGACCATGACCGAAATAAATTCGAAAAACGCAAAGAATTCTTCCGCAAACTTGTTGAAAAACTCAACGGAAAGTATGGTGAGGGAACGGTGAACGTTGAAATCTCGGATTCATACTATAATATGCTCGAGAAAATAGAACAGGTGATTCATATAATAGACATCGTTAAAAAGGCAATGGAAGAAGTGGGGCTGACACCCAAGGTTCGCGCCATAAGAGGCGGTACCGACGGAGCGCAACTCTCTTTCAAAGGTCTTCCTTGCCCCAATATTTTTGCGGGAGGCATTAATTTCCACGGACCATACGAGTTCGTTCCCGTGCAGTCTATGGAAAAAGCAATGAAAACCGTAGTAAAAATTTGCGAACTTACCGCGCAGTATAACGGTTGACCTTGTAAAAACAAAGATAAATGCAAAACATGAAGGCGGTGAGGGACAACGGTTACCCCAACCGCCTTCTGCTTTAACATATAAGCCATAATGGAACATCTGCCAAAGATTATTTACGACCTTGCACTGATTCTTGTGCTCGCAGGAGCTGTAACGCTAATCTTCAAACGACTTAAGCAACCTCTTGTATTGGGTTATATAGTTGCGGGATTCCTTGCCGGTCCCCACATGCCTTATATGCCTACTGTCAGCGACCTTGGCTCTGTGGAGACATGGGGAAACATCGGTGTCATATTCCTTATGTTTACGTTGGGAATAGAGTTCAGTTTCAAAAAGATAATGAAAATGGGAAGCTCGCCCATTATAGCGGCAGTAACAATAATTTCGGCGATGAGCATGCTGGGTTCTCTGCTCGGGCATTCCTTTGGTTGGAGCAGAATGGACAGTCTTTTTCTCGGCGGAATGCTTGCCATGAGTTCCACAACCATTATATACAAAGCTTTTGACGACCTCGGACTCCGCAGTCAGAAGTTCGCAACGAATGTGTTAAGTGTTCTTGTTCTCGAAGACATTCTTGGAATTTTGCTAATGGTTATTCTTTCGACGCTTGCGGTAAGTAAGGATTTCGATGGTATGACTGTTGTTGATAGTCTTATGAGACTTTTGTTCTATCTTGCCTTGTTGTTCCTCGTGGGTGTGTTTATAGTTCCGTTGATATTGCGAAAAAACCGCAAGTGGATAGGCAAGGAAACTCTGTTGGTCGTTTCTGTAGGATTTTGTTTTGCCATGGTTGTTCTGGCAGTCAAGTTGGGATATAGTGCAGCCTTTGGCGCGTTCATGATGGGGAGTATATTTGCCGAGACAGTTGAGGCGGAGACGATAGAAAAGCTTGTTAGTCCCGTGAAAGACCTTTTCGGCGCAGTGTTTTTTGTTTCCGTCGGAATGCTTGTGGATCCGGCGATTCTTACACAGTATTGGTTGCCGGTAATGTTGATTACGCTCACAATATTAATAGGTCAGGCAGTTTTCGGATCCTTTGGATTTATTCTTTCAGGGCAATCGCTGAAGGGGGCAATGCAAAGCGGATTCAGCATGGCACAGATAGGTGAGTTTGCATTTATTATTGCATCTCTCGGAATGTCTCTTCATGTCATCAGTAGCTTTATATATCCTATTGTAGTTGCTGTTTCCGTGATAACAACGTTTCTCACGCCTTATATGATAAAGAGTGCGCCGGCGGCATACGGACTTGTTAAAAAAATAACGCCTGCAAAAATCATGGTTGTGCTTGACAAGAAGCCTTCGCAGCATAAATCGGAGCAAACGGGAAGCGCATGGAAGAGACTTATTACTGCGTTGCTGAAACAGATTGCGGCTTATTCCATATTATGTGTGGCGATAACGGCAATAATGTTGAGCTTTTTCCTGCCGTTCTTCAGACATACCATGAGCCATTGGATAGGAAATGCCGTGTGTGCCGTTGTAACAATTGCGCTTCTGTCTCCTTTTTTGCGTGCAATTGTTATGCGTAAAAACCATTCCGAGGAGTTTCGTCAGATATGGCGTAAGAATTTGCGGGGAAGCCATTTCCTGCTTGCCATGACGATATTCGTGCGATATTTGCTCGCGAGTGCGTATGTCTATTACATTATTAATTATGTATCGCCTTTCGCAAGTTGGATTCATTTTGCGGTCGCAATGATTCTTGTTGCCCTTATGATGCGTTCAAAACGGATTAAACTTTACAGCATTGCCATAGAAAGAGTGTTTTTCCAGAATTTACGTTCACGCGATTTGCAGGCTGTTGTCCACGGAAAGGTAAAGCCTCTCTACGCGAACCATCTTCTTTCGCGCGAAATCCATATTGCCGACCTCGACGTGCCTGAAAATACCGCATGGGCGGGGAAGTCTTTGGCGGAACTCGATTTCAGCCATAAATACGGTATTATGATTTCGTCGATAATGCGTGGCGGTGTGCGTCACAACATTCCAATGGCGCAAATGCAGGTTTATCCCGGCGACCGTCTCGAGGTTATCGGCAATGATGAACAGTTAAAACTTTTCGCGTCAAGGATGTCGGAAGCCGTTGTTCATGTTGATATGGCTCCCGAACAGCGTGTAATGCAGTTGAAGTGCATTTCCGTGAGCACTTCTTCGCCGCTTTTCGGAAAAACAGTGCGCGATAGTCGGTTGCGCGAGGATTATCGTTGCATGATAGTGGGTTTTGAGGAGGGCAGCGAAGCTCTTGGTCTGCCCTCTGCCTCACGTGTTTTTCGCGACGGCGACCTTGTGTGGCTTGTGGGTGAGAAAAATTCGCTAAGAAAACTCGTTTCCGAAAACGTGAAATAGTTATAGCCTTCGGGCAATGTCAAAATAAAAACGGGACATCCTGTTAGATGTCCCGTTTTTGTGTTATGTTGTTGAGATTATTTCTTTTCCTGCTCTTCTTTGATGAGCTTTTCAAAATCCTCAAGCGAAATCTTTTTGTGGTTAAGAGTAATTTTCTCCTTATATGCGGCAATGAGTTTCTCGCTCAAAACCTCGTAGAAAATTTCTTCAATCTGGTTGTCCTCTTTAAGCGACTTTTCTGCGTATTGTTCCACGAGTTCGTCGGGAAGCTGCATTCCGTAAGCTGCAAATTGGCGACGGGTGCGAACCTTTGCCATTGCGCGTACATCGGCATCCTCAACTTTTATTCCCGCAGCCACAGCCAAGTGGTCGCGAACGAGTTGCCATTTCAGTTGTTCGGTTGCGCCGGCATAATTGTCGTCAATATATTTGTCGTCTTTGCTCGGGTTGTTCTCTTTCATGAGACGTTTGAGCAGAGGTTCGGAAAATTCGAGTTCGCCAGCCTTTTTGAGTGCGTAAACACGCAAATCCTCAAAGAACTTATAGTCTGCGTTGGCGGTTTGAGCCTTGTTGTATTCTTCGCGAACTTTCTCACGGAATTCTTTCTCATCTTTCACAGCATCTTTCCCGAGAGCATTGTCAAAGAATTCCTGATTCAGCTCGGCAGGTTTGCGGTGATTGATTTCAGTAATGGTGTATGTGAAGTTTCCTTCGTGATTCTTCAGCTCTTCTTTCTTTATTTTGAGCATGGAAGCCGCCTGAGTTTCGTCGCCATAAAGAGAAGCGGGCTTGATTGTGAGAACGTCGTCTTTCTTTGCGCCGTCAAAGATTTTCTTTTGTTCTTCGTCTTTAACGTATTCCGGTGAAATGAGCACGCCTTCCACTTTCAAGGGCTCAACACCTTCGGCTGCTGCCACTTCCACAAGGTCGCCTTTCATGTAATCGCCTTTCTGATATTCGTTAACCTGCTCGAAAGTACCTTGAGCCATGAGCATTTCGTTAATTCTCTCGTCAACGAATTTGTCGCTTACCTCAATGTCATAGTAAGTAAGCTTGTCTTTCTTGTCAAGCGATACTTCGATGTTCGGCTCTATGGCAACGTCCATTATATATTCGAAATCGTCGCGCTCTTTATAGTCCTGCTCTTTCTGTTCGCTGTTGGGGAGCACATGACCGAGCACATTTATTTTGTTTTTCTTGAAATAGTCGGATATTGCTTTGTTCACTGCCTTTGAAACTTCCTCTGCCTTGGCTTCGGGACCGTATAGTTTCTTGACAAGACTCATAGGTACGCATCCGGGGCGGAAGCCTTTCATGTTGGCTTTGCGGCGGAATTCCTTGAGAGACTTTTCAAGTCCTTCCTGATAGTCTTCGGGAGCAACTTTCACTGTGAGTTTGCCGCTCACTTTATCAATATTCTCGAATTTGATGTCCATGTTTTGTATTGTGTAATTAATTGTTTCTTTGTCGGTTCGTCTTTATGACGGGTGAATGTTTCTTTGTTTTCGGCTGTTGATGCATTTTTGTGTTATACAATCCCGCCAAATTGCTTGCAAAATTAGTGCTTTCCTTTCACTTATCAGCCATTTATGTGCGGAAAAATGGTTTTCGACTGCGCTATTTCTTCTTTATCTGCGGGTTGTGGCTTGCTCTTTGCCTTTCTGCAGCATGATATTTCCAAAAAATGCGTTCCGCGCTTTTTTGTTTCCCGAAATTTTTCAGATGTCCGGGAATGCATGAAAAGGCTTCCGGTTTTCAGAAATCGCGAAGCGTATTGCCATGAGTGCGGCAATAATTTCCTCGAAAAGGGAATGCCGTGGAAAATTTCATACAAGTCTGATTGTCAGGAAAATAACCCAAAAGTTGACAGTCTTTGTAAGTTGTTGTTTCTCAGGTATTTGAGATGGTCAAAAATACAAGGCACTTATTTTAAAATAAGTGCCTTGTATTTTAAAATATATGGCTTGTGTTTTTTGCGATAAGCCATGTGTTTTTTACGATGTCTGGAACGGAGCAAAAAATATTATTTGTAAGTACAGGTTTCACCCGGTGTGTTTGTGTTTTGTGATTATGAAAAATATTCTTAACTTTGGACGTTGTTACGTTTAAGCGAGGCAATGGATTTTTACACAGAACTTGAAAACATCATCTCGGACATGCCCCGAATAGGACTCGAAGAGACCGGAAAGGTGAGACTTATGAATCGAACAGATCGTAAGTATCTTGCCAACAGAAACCTGTTGTTGAAATTCCTGCGGCTTACAAAAGACGAATACAGCATTCTCGTGGCTTCCGAAAGCCCTGTATCGGTTTATTCCACAACCTATTGGGATACGGATGACCATCAGTTCTATACAAGGCACCACAACGGTTGTCGTCCGCGCACCAAGGTGAGGGTGAGAACCTATGTAGACACCGAAATAACCTTTCTGGAGGTAAAAAACAAGGACAACCACAACAAAACTCGCAAGAGTCGTGTAAGGCTTGCCTCTCCCGAGGAAATGAATTCAGATGACGAAGAAATGTTTCTCGAAGAAAAAGCCGACGTGTCCCTAAACGACATACATCCGTGCCTTAGGAACCGTTTCAGCAGGCTTACGCTTGTGAACAAGGCGTTCACCGAAAGGCTCACCATAGACTTCGATGTGAATTTTACCAATCTTGAAACGCAGCAGGAGGCACAACTCGGAAACGTTGTCATAATGGAACTGAAACGTTCGGGCAAAAGCGATTCTCCGGCTTTCGATGCTTTTATAAAACTCCGCATAAAACCGCAAGGGTTCAGCAAATACTGCATAGGCACTTACCTTACAAATCCCGGGGTGAAGCACAACAAATTCAAGAAAAAAGAAGTTGTGATGAGGAGATTGGGATGACCGCCCCGAAAATCCATTAGCGAAAACTTATAATAATATACATCAAAACAAATAATGATTACTTTACTCAACAGCCTATTAGACATAACGTTTTTCGGCGTGAAGCTCATCGATGTTTGCGGTTTGGCAGAAATGCTGACGCGCTTTGCGCTCAATTCCGTGTTTGTGTTTGCAATAATAAACTTTTTCTACTATCCGCGAAGCAACAGGCGGGACTACTACTTTGCTTTCGTAATGCTGTCGGTAAGTATCTTCATGATGATTTACCTCATGGACGGCTCGAAAATAAAGATAGGTGCTGCGCTCGGGCTTTTCGCCGTGTTCGGAATTATTCGTTACCGAACCGAAAGCGTTCCCATACGCGAGATGACCTATCTGTTCTTCGTCGTGGCTATTTCGGTGATAAACGGAATGTCTGCAAAAC
Organism: Prevotellaceae bacterium; assembly: GCA_003150315.1. Classification (GTDB taxonomy): domain Bacteria; phylum Bacteroidota; class Bacteroidia; order Bacteroidales; family Bacteroidaceae; genus UBA6398. The sequence continues at coordinate 110,555 of QAML01000007.1, forward strand.
TAAGTGTGGCGGAATTGTTGGCGGCAAACCTGCTATTTGTGCTCGTGGTAGCCGTTGCCGAAAGCAATTTGTTTGTCAAGAGAGTGGGATGTAAGTATGTGCGATATGATAATATAAAGCTCATAACTCCCGAAAAAAATGCCGAACTCATTGCAGACCTAAAGGAGCGCACGGGACTTGATGTGCTGCGCGTGGAAGTGGGTTCCATAGATTTCATGAACGACACGGCACTGATTAAAATGTATTACACTTCGAAATCCACGGGAGAAAACGATGCAGACACCATGCCCAAGATGCCTAAGAAGTACGAAGAATCCTGACAACACTCAACTTATAACATAACAATCCCAACTAATAAAAAGACATGAGAATTACTAGAATCACTAAAACTTTGCTCGTTGCGGTTTCATTAGTTTTCCTTCCTGCCAAAGCTTCTGATTTCGGTGTTTGGACAGGATTGGGAGCCACTAAAAAGGTCGGAATGTTCAGCTTTACCCTTGACGGCGGATTTCGCAGTCAAAACAATTTGAAAAGCGTGGATCGTTGGAACGTAGGGTTCGGAGTAGAATATAAACCTTCGGCATATTTTTCGGTTGCAACTTCTTATGATTTTCTCTATAACTATAAGTGCGAGAGCAAAGAGGCGAAATATGACACGTGGATAGAAAAAGACGATGACGGAAACGAATATACGGAAAAAGAATACAAAGGCTATAATGTCAAGAAACCGTATTGGCGGTGTAAAAACCGTTGGAATTTCGATTTGACGGGAAAACTTCCCATCGGTCGCCTTACTCTTTCGCTTCGCGAGCGTTATCAGTTCACCCGTGCCAATTCTGTGAGTTCGCTTGTGGATAAGTATCGTGTGAATTTGGCTGGCGATGTTCCTGAATACAAGAAAACCGATGTGAAAGTGCGTTCCGCCAACAACGATTCGCGTCTTCGCTCGCGCCTCATGGCTGATTACGACATTCGCCACTGTCCTCTTTCGCTATACGCCTATATTGAGATTGCCAACAACCTGTGTAGCGGCATGCAACTTGAGAAAACGCGCGTGGGTGTGGGAACGGAAATTAAGATTAACAAACAAAACAAACTGGATGTGGGATATGTTTATCAGGATTCCCGAGATGATGATTTCAGTGGTAGTGAACATGTCATTGACATATCCTATAAATATAAATTCTGACAGTAGTGATAATAATTTGATATGAAAAAGAAATTGTTGACATTGGTTGCAGCGGTCATGGTAACGCTTATATGCTATGCCGTGTCGGACAACGGAGGGGCGAAATACCTTACGGTAACGCTCAAAGACGGTTCCGAAGTGAGCTACTCGCTCGAAAATTTCCGTGTAACCTATGGAGAAGGGAATATGTATGTTGAAAGTGCCGGCGAAAAGTTCACTCTTTCCACGGTGAGACTTGTGAATATGTTTTTCTCCGAGACTCCCACTTCCATATCCTCTCCCAAGGTTAAGGCTGCGGTGATTGTGAACAACGGCGGGGAACTTCTTGTGAATTCCGAGCGTTCCGGCATGTTAAAGGTCTATTCTTCCGAGGGCGCACAGCTTCTTTTCGCCAAAATAAAGACCGGTGAAAATGCCGTGGACCTTTCTTCTTTGTCCAAGGGCATATATGTGGTAACACTAAACGGTCAATCTGTTAAATTCGAAAGAAAATGAAAAGACTGATTCTTGTTTCGGCTCTGCTTTGCGGCTTTGTGTGCGCAAATTCGCAGACTATGTATTTTTGGAAAAACAATGTTGCTCTTGCGGCAGAGGCTTCTGCTCTTGGCGTAATGCAATATACTCAAAACGGCACGGCTCTCACGGTGGTTGATTCGGTTATGGATTTGCAAAACATCGACAGTATTACGGTGGGAACGCCCGTTGACGAGTCAACGGTGCGAGTAGATTATTCTTCAAACGGTGCAACGGCGGTCGTTCCCTTTTCGCTTTCGCGCAAGGTGGCTGTAAGCATTTCCGGTGCCTATGTCAATGCGGTATCCACGGCTCTTGACGGAAACGATATTGTTTATTCGCTCTCTGGCAAAAGCTCTGACGGCGCATTTTTGCAGACTGGCACATATAAATGTACCGTTCAACTCAACGGACTTGAATTGACTTCCATGCAGGGTGCTGCCATAAACATTGCAAACGGTAAACGCATAAAAATGATTCTCGCCGACGGCACGGAAAATACGCTCTCCGACATGGCGGGAGGCACACAGAAAGCATGCCTTTATGTCAAAGGACATCCCGAGTTTGAAGGAAACGGCACGTTGAACGTTACGGGAAACACTTCTCACGCAATTGCTTCGGGCGAATATATGTATGTCAAGTCGGGCAACATAAATGTTCTTGCTTCTGCCAATGACGGAATCCACGCCGGGCAGTATTTCAAAATCAAAAGTGGCTCGGTGGTAATACGAAATGCCAAGGGCGACGGAATACAGGCAGACATAACGAAAGATGCAACCGACGAATTTAACGGTCAGATGATTATAAACGGCGGCAAGATAGACATTTCTTCAAACTCGTCCGATGTAAAATTGCTGCGATGCGATAGTTTGATGACCATAAGCGGCGGAACAATCGTAATAAACGGTAACGGCGACGGAATAAAAGGCATTGCCACCGACGGCAACCTTGTGATAAACAAGGACAACGGTGATACGAATATCAGTGTAACCGTTTCGGGTGGCGTATATACCGACCCCGCCACGAGCGAAACAAGCAAAACGCGCTGCATAAAGGTTAACGGCGATTTCACTATCACTGCCGGAACTCTGAAAGCCAATGCCACGGGAAAGAAAAGCGCGACCATAAAGGTTGACGGCGTTTCTGCGAAGTCGGCAGCCGCTTCGGTTACAACCAACGACGGTTACGTGTTCGACCAGACACTTTGACGCTTCGTTAACACTGTACATTTTATAATGCGGGTTGCATATCTCGGGATGTGCAACCCGCATTGTTTTTTCATGCCCGTTTTTGCGCTCGTTCGCATGCCATAATTATCGTCGCAAACGGGAAAAATAAATACCCGTTTCAGCACCCCGAAAAACATAAGGCATGTTGTAAAAAATACAAGGCATATATTTTAAAATATGTGCCTTATATTTCAAAATAAGTGCCTTGTATTTTTCGCCTTTTCAGATGTCTGAAAAACAATGTGTTACAAAAGTACGATTTTTCGTAAAAAAAGAAGCCTGAAAAGGTGCGTCGGAATCACCGAACATGTAGCTTTTAGGGCGTAAAACATAAATAAAATGCCGCAGCACTTTTACGTGCAACGGCATTCCGTATGTCCGTATTCTGAATGTTTATTTCTTGCTCGTGGTTTTCTTTGCGGTGGTTGTCTTCTTGGTTGTGGTAGTTTTCTTGGCAGTCGTTGTCTTCTTTTTCTGCGTTGTGCTTACCGCTTTGGTGGCGGTTGTTGTGGTTGTTGCGGCTGCAAATTGTGGCAACGGCTGATAGTTTTTCATCACGCTCGGCAATTCCTTTTGAATATCCGCAATTCTGCGTGCATCGCTCGGGTGGGTGCTTGCAATTTCAGGTACGCTCGAAGTGGATGATGAGGACATTTTTTTCCAGAAGTCTATTGCCACTTCGGGATTGTAGCCCGCAAGACGCATGAAGACGAGACCGATGTTGTCGGCTTCGCTTTCGTGTTTGCGCGAGAAAGGAAGAATGACACCGTAGTTGGCTCCAAGTCCGTAAACTTGTCCGGCTATTTGCTGCACTGCCGCACTTTTGCCCGAAAGAGCCTGTCCCAGGATGCCGGCACCGTATTGCGCGAGAACCTGTTGGCTCATACGCTCGTTGCTATGTTTGGCAACGGCGTGCGCAACTTCGTGTCCCAACACAACAGCAAGCTCGTCGTCCTTTGAAATAATGTTCATTAGTCCTTCGTAAACCACAATTTTACCACCGGGCATGCAAAAAGCGTTCAGTTCATTGTTTTGCACGAGATTGAACTCCCATGAAAAGTTTTTTATCTCGCTTTCGCCGCCATGGCTTTTAAGATAAGCTTCCGTGGCAGCCGCTATGCGTTTTCCCACGCGCTCAACCTGTGCGGTTTCTGTGGCGTTTGTACTTTTCTTGGCAGTTTTCATGTAGCTTTGATACTCTGTAAGACTTGAACTTAAAACCTCGTTGTCGCTAACTATATTCAGTTGTCTGCGACCGGTAACCGGTACGGAAGAACAACTTCCGAGAAGCAGTAGTGCCGATGCCATTAAAAAGAGATATTTCTTCATCTTCTTATATTTTGGGTTTGATATGTTTTGACTTTTGAGTGGTTTGTCGTGTGCAAAATTGCTAATATTTTTTTGAAAAGCGGCGACGTCATGGCATTTATCACACAAAAAAGCCTGCGGAAAGCACAAAGTGTGCTTGCGCAGGCATGACTATGTGGTTAAAACTTAGAATTCGAAAGAAATGTCGGCTCCGAAACGGCAAGGAGCGGCATGCTGCTCGAAACCTCTGCTCATTGATTCGAAATAAAACACGTTGTATTTTGAATTTGTAATGTTCTTGCCCCAAACATTCAGCTTTACATTCTTCATTTCCGCACTGATGTGCGCGCCAAGTGTGGCATAAAAATTCTGCCAAGTGTTATTGTCTTCCGTCCAATAGATTCTGCCCGCACCGCAAACGTCCGCGCCAACCGTAAAAGCCTCAACGAAACTGTTGCTAAGGTTGAATTTGTAATTTGCTGCCACACTCATGTTGTGCATAGGCACAAAGGGAACGTTTTTACCTTTATAATCGTTTTTACCGTCGTTGTATTTACGAAATTCCGAGTGAGTAAAGCCGTAAGAAGCCGCAATGTCCATTTTACCGTCAAGAAGAGAAGAACGAAGTCCCAATTCTGCACCGCAGCATGCGCTCTTGCCCGCATTTACCATTTGTCTTCCCAATCCGTTAAGGGAGAAGTGAGAAATTTGTTGGTTTCTCGTAGACATATAAAACATTGCCGCATCGATTTGGAGCGCACGTTCTAATAAATTCAAGTGAGTTCCTATTTCGTAGTTCAACGAATATTCCGGTTTGTAACGGAGAGTTTTTGCGTCGGGAGCGTTTATGTCGGGAATATTATTGTCCACTTTTTCTTTAATTCCGCTGAACATGTCGCGCACAACGTCGTTGCGGGCGTTGTCAATAAGTCCCTGAAAAAGATTGTCGCAGTAGTTTTTCACGCCGCGCATCATGTCTCCCTGCATTTGCGTTTGCGCAAGTTCCGAACACATTTGTATATTGTATCCTCCCGAACGAAATCCTTTGGAGAAGGACACATAAACATTGCCCAAACGGTTGTTGAAATCGTATTGCAGGGCTGCTTTCGGAAGAAATTGTACATAATCGTCCTTTCTTGCCCCGTTCACGGCGGGTTGTACCGTAAGATTTGCCGGTTTGCTCATTGACGTGGAAAAAGAATAGTTTATTTCCGTGGAATTCATGTTGTAGTCGAGGCTTTGATGCTCCAAATCGAGACGAAGTCCCAAAATGAGCGAAAGATTCCTGACGAACAAGTCTTTTATCGTGCTTTGGTGGAAAATTGCATAGTTACTGACCGGCGTAGAATACTTGCCGTTGAATTTCATAGAGGGATCGGTGAGTGCAAGACTCATTTTCACGTTCGTCATCTGGTGATTGTACGGATTTTCGTAAGACACGGGCGGAATTACTCTTGAGAAGTTTGCGTTGAGCATGGACATTCCGTCGGAATAAAAGGACACTGGCGAATTTGTGTGCATACTCTGGTGCATAAAAAACAGTCCGCTTACACTTTGCCAACGGTTTTCACCCGTGGTTTTATAGGTTATTTCTTCGCTAAGTGCGTGGCTTCGCTGCATTTGTCCCAGAGAAAAAATGTCAGCTGCGAGAAAATCTTGGTCCATAACCATTCTGTCTTGCAGAAACTGCCATGAAGTTACCGACGAGAGCGTACCTTTTTTGAATTTATAACCGGCTGCCAATCCCGAAGTCAGAGAGTTGCGGCGATAATTGTTATTGCGGTTCGAGGTAAGTTTGTTTATGTATTGCGGATAAGGCTCGGACGATTTCGAAGACGGGGCTTTGCCGGTGTAATAATAGGGATATGCGCCCTGATCCGTGTAATTATAGTTAACTTGCAGGTCGAGCGACAAACGTTTTGAGGGTTGGTAAACCAAACGTGCTTTAGCTCCCGCCTCGTGTGAGTCATCGGCTTTTCTACCTGTGGAATCATTGCGGAAGAATCCGTTTTCGGCAGAATAATATCCCCCGAGAGAAAAAGCAAGTCGTTCATTAATCTTCTGACGTGTTATTGCTGAAACCCGTCTTCCTGTTGTCCTTCCCGTAGCACCCAACTTTATCATCGTGCCTTGCTTTTTCATGGGATTTACAGTGTATGTGCGAATAAGTCCTCCCATTGAGTTTCTTCCGTAAAGCGTTGCCTGCGGACCGTTGAGTACATCCACGCGGTCAATGTCGAGCATAAAAAAGTCGAAGGAGCTTTTGTCAATCACCGGCATGTTGTCTAAGTACAAACCCACGGCGGGTGTGTTGATTCGTGAGCCGATACCTCTTATATATATGGCACTTGTCATGCGGCTTCCATAGTCGGGAATGAAAAGGTTTCGGGCATAGCTCGTGAGATTCTTTATGGATTTTATCCCGAAACGCTCCATGTCTTCGCGCGAAAAGAGTGTAACCGAAGAAGGTTGTTCGCGCAGTTTGAAATTCTCTTTGGGTGATGCCACAACCACCACTTCTTCTATGTCAATCACGCGCGAAGTATCGGCGGGAACGGCATCGGGGAAATTTGTCTTGGCAGTTGCAAACAGGGCAACCATGTTTGCCGCTGCCAAAAACAATATGTTTTTATTTATCATACAATATGTTTTTATTTATTATAGAATGCGTCGTCTTTAATTCGGCTGCAAAATTATCATGAATCCGCATGTCGTGCAATCCTCATTTGTTATGAAATCTCCCGGATGAGGAGCCGGAAAACACACTTTGGAAAGTTTTTTTGCAGAAAAGGCATATTTTTCTTCCAAAAATTTGTTCGTTTCAAAAAAACTCTCTACTTTTGCACTCGCAATTCGGAAGTAAATCATCCGATAAACATCGCGGAGTGGAGCAGTTGGTAGCTCGCCAGGCTCATAACCTGGAGGTCGCTCGTTCGAGTCGGGTCTCCGCCACTACGCAAGGCGTTCAAAATTTTTGGTGTGTTAGTTCAGTTGGTTAGAATACATGCCTGTCACGCATGGGGTCACG
>QAML01000048.1 GCA_003150315.1 Prevotellaceae bacterium
CCGAAGGCGTAAGCCAGCAGATTTACAGTCTGCCCCATTTGGCCACTCTGGAACTTGCCCTAAAATTTTCGCTGCAAACGTTGTTTCTGCGAAATTGCAGCCATTCCGGTTTTGTTTTGTCCCCGAAACGGCTGCAAAGTTACTTATTAAATTCTAACTGCAAAATTTTTGGAGCATTTTTTTTAATATCCGCGTTGTTTTTCCTTGTACTTTGCCAATTGTCGCTGCAAAGCATCGACACAAAGATCCACTCCTTCCTCAAAAGTGTCGCAAGTTTTCTCGGCAAAAAGTTCGCCGTTCGGTAAACTCAGACGAACTCCCGTGGACTTGTTTTTTGAAGTTTCGGGCTTCACCACTTTCAACACTACCTCTGCTGTTCCCGCAGAGCCGCTTGCTTTGGACAACTTGGAAACTTTCTTTTCTATAAACTCATGAAGTTTCTCGTTGGCATCGAAACGGATTGATTTTACCTTTATTTCCATAATCATATCTTTTTAAGCCCTTGGATGGGCAAGTTGATAATTTTTCTTGAGTTCTTCCATTGAAGTATGGGTATAGATTTCGGTTGTTGCCAGACTTTCGTGTCCCAAAAGTCTTCTTACGGCTTCTATATCCGCTCCATGGTTTAACATTGCCGTGGCAAACGAATGCCGTAACACATGGGGTGAACGTTTTTTCATCGTGGTAACGAGTGAAAGTTCTTCACTCACCATTTTCCTTACCTTATAATCTGTAAGACGTCTCCCTTTCTTATCTATATATAATGCCTCCGAATTGCTCGCCGCCTCACTGCGTTTCTGCAAATATACTTTTATGCGTTCCATAAGCAGCGGAGCCAAAGGTATTACACGCTGTTTGTTTCTCTTTCCCGTTACTTTCACTCTGTTCCCCTGCATGTCTATATCGTTGCAGTCAAGTGATACCAGTTCCGAAACACGCATGCCCGTGTCATAGAACATTTCCAAAATCAAACGGTTTCTGTTTCCTTCAAAAGTATCGGGAAACGGCACATCATCGAGCAAATGCTCCATTTCGTTCTCTTTGACGAAATAAGGCAGTGCCTTTTCCTTTTTCGGTCCGGCTATACGCAACGTCGGATCGGTTTCACACAATCCTTTTCTTAGGAGGAATTTGAAATAACTGCGCAGCGAACTCAAACGTCTGTTCACCGATGACGCCGTATTTCCGGCTTCAAGCATCGAAGCCATCCATCTGCGTATTATTTTCTCCTCTATATACGAATCCTCAACCGCTTTGTCGTTATCAATATTGCGCATTCCGCGCACGAAATCCCCGACATGCTGTAAATCCCTTTCGTAGCTATCAACCGTTAGCGCGGAATAGTTACGTTCATACTTGAGATAATCGCAGAATTCCTTTATATACATAAATTCGTTACGCAATTGGTTTACGCAACGAATTTAGACAAATATTCCCGAAAATGCAAGCATCTCCGGGAATTTATTTCTTCTTATATTTCTTTAGTATAAGAAAGCGTGAGAAAATCAGTCTTCTTTCTCGCAGTTGAGCTTTTGTACATAAACAGCGTGCTCTTTTTTCAAACGACGAACTACTGAAGGCTTGTTAAACTGCTGACGGCTGCGCAATTCCTTCACTACGCCTGTCTTTTCAAATTTACGCTTGAACTTTTTCAAAGCTCTTTCGATGTTTTCGCCTTCTTTTACGGGTACTACAATCATGTTTTTAATTTATTATTAGTTTATTATATTCGTTACGTTGCAGGCTTTACGAAGCATTTTGTGCCTCTTTGCCAAAATTCACGGCTGCAAAATTAGTCATACTTTTGTGATATGCAAAAATTTAGAGCAACTTTTTTAATATCTTCATTGTTTTTTCGTCTTGTTCTTAAGCATGTAGCCGCCGCAACAGGTCTTTTGTGCAAATGCTTCTCACGTTTCTTTCTCTCTTTCTTATGCAAACAAAAAATCCTGCGGGGGGATTTTCTCCCCGCAGGATTTGTTTTTTCCAAGCAACTACTATTTTGAACTTGCACCGAATGCGCCTGTCAATGCAGCAAGTATCGCTTTCAAAACTTTTATTACAACTTCTATCACTTTCATTGTTTGTTCTTTCATGTGCTTTTGTTCTTTAAGGTTTTCTGTCATACGCCACGCCCTATGCGGACGGGCGAGAATTCAAGGGGTTGTTGTTCGCTCAGGCATTGGGATCTACCTGACTGCCTCCGCTTCCCGAACCGGATTTCTCCGTTTCGTCCGCACCGCTAAGCTTTATGTCCTTGTTGGTCAGGGCAAATGCCGAGCGCATAGCCGCGCTTTTAACAAAGCGTACCATTACGTGCGAAATATTGGCTTTTTTGAAATCGCTCTTGTTCTCCGCTCCTTTCGACCTGACGGTTACGTGGAAAGACCCAAGGTCTCCGAATCTTACGCTCTTGCCGTCCTGAAGCGCGAGAATGATTTGTTCCTGAAGCGAAGAGAGCACGGCTTTCACGTCATGGACTGTTACGGTACACTCGCGGCTTATGTTTGTTGCCACCTGCTCCAGGTTCATGTATGTACCGTTTTGTGCCGAGGCATAAAACTTCACTGTGCCGTCTTTGGGGCTTTTGCGTTTGATTACGTTGTAGTAAATCATGGTAATTTTGGTTTTGGTTAGTTTTTATTCTTTTCACGCCCGCCGTGAGAGGCTTTGTTTGCGTCATGCGGCTGCGTATCAACGTTGACGATGCAAAGATACGCGCCGGCGGAAGCCGTCTGAATGTCTGTGAATGTATAAACGGGCGGACGGCACGGCTTTTTATGCATGCAAAGTGCCGTAAACCAAAACCTTTACCTGTTTTCCGAAAAAATTATTGCGATTCTTTTTTGCCGCGTGTGCCTTGTTGTTCATTCGGCAAAAGACATTGCGCCACGGCGGTGCGCAAATCTCCCTGCTCATAATCGTCGGCATACTCCCAATACATGGCTCCGCGCAGATCATGCTCTATTATATAATGACACTTCGCGGTTACGGATTTCACATTCTCGAATCCCAACACAAAGTTTCCGTTCTTGTCTGTCATATAAGGCACTTGCGATTCCGCACTCCACTTCTCCTCCACTCCCGTAAGCACTTGCGGACGCGGCACATAGGCTTTGTACGGTGTCAGTCCCCTGCCGTAGAAAGGCATTCCCACAACGAGTTTGTCATGCGGCACACCTTTTTCGAGATGCTTCTTTACCGCCGCATCGGTAGTCATCCAACCCGAAATGTCCGAGGCATAAAGGGGCGAATGGTGCTTTGGCGGCGATGCCATGTCGTATGACATCACGTTCACAAGGTCGATATATTTAATGCAGTTCCCGAAATCTATGTATTCTCCGCTTGCTATCGTTGCACAGGTAAGGAGTTTTTTCTTTCCCAACACCTTTCGGAGATCGCGCATAAGTAGTGTGAAATTCTGTGTGTCTTCGGGGCTGCACGATATGCCGGCACTTTTCTGCGTGGGGTATTCCCAGTCTATGTCTATGCCGTCAAGCCCGTATTCTTCGGTCAACCGCCGGCAATTCCCTGCGAACTTTTTCCGGCACGCCTCGTCTGCCGCCATTTCGCTGAAACGCCCCGCACCCCATCCGCCTACCGACAGCAATATTTTCAATTTTGGGTTCACCGCTTTCAGTTCCGACAATTTTTTCAACCTCCCGGGATTGCTTATGTTCACCCCGTCGAAAGTCTCGTTCACCTTTCCGAAGGCATAATTTATATGAGTCATTGCCCAAGGGTCGGGCATGATGTCCGTCCACGAGGTTACGTAAGCCACCACAACGCGCGCCTTTTTTCCGGCAAGGCACGCGCAGGTCGCCAAAATCCAAAGCATAATTATTGATACCAGACGATTCTTCATGACATACTTTTTAATGAAATTCATGTTGCTAACGCCGCAATCCGGCTTCCGCGCAACACGGCGCACACCGCTCGGCACAAGCAGGCAAAGACACACGGTGCACTGTATTCCTGCAAATATATGGATTTGTTGCGTAAGCACACAAGGCAAAGCAGATAAAAACCATATACCTACAGGTCGGTCTTTTTTCACTCTCCGAGCAAGAAAACCGCGAGCGGACACGATTTTTCACAACCGCCTCACATTCAAGCCGTTACACCTTTTTAAGAGACTTTTATAAGTTATTGTTTATCAAACACTTATCACAGCGAAAAATATAAGGCACATATTTTAAAATAAGTGCCTTGTATTTTAAAATACATGGCTTGTATTTTTTGCGATAAGCCATGTAATTTTTCCTCCTTGGGAAAATTACGCGGATTTTTCGGTTTTTCATAGCATTCCGGAGCGTATTGCGCAAATTCTTTCCCCGTTTATCGCAAATCATATACCTTTGCGTAAACCAAACAATCCGAACTGTTTTATATGAACCACCATATCAGACTATTAATTTACACAATTTTCCTCCTTCCTGCGGCTGTGTTTGCAAAAGCAGAAACAAAAAACATAGTTTACATGGACATGCGTCCGCTTCTGAACGAAGATCATCACGACAGCATCAGTGTGCTCGATGTCTGGGACAGGCTCCACACCGTGAGCACCCTGCAAGGCATCGTCAATCGCCGAAAGCCGCAGTTCTACATTAATTATGTGGTTAACGGAAACATAAACGTGGACTCGTATTGGTGGAACAAATATCGCGCTGCGGGACCCGCCATGCAGGATTACGCCCCGGATGCCTATTCTTCGTTTAGCAACAACGGCATTGTGGCGCAGAAAACGCCGGTCAACCTGCTGCACAACAACATGCCGGTACTTGGTTCGGACTACGACCTCACCGATGAGGACGGAAACAAGGCGGCGCAAGTTTTGGTGGAGAGAGTGCACGCGCGGAAAACACCCTTTAACTGGTTTCGGTGCATATTGAAAAGCCCGCATTGGTACGGGCAATTAATAAAAGAGTCAAAACGCCTCGACCCGGGCATAACGCTGCTCAGCGCACCCGAGTTTTTCGAACTCTACCGTATGTGGCTGAAAGAAAAACAGGGAAAACAATAAAGAAAAAGACTGCAAGGTAAAAAACAAGGGCGGCATCGCTTTCGATACCGCCCTTATTATATAATGTATGAATTAAATCCTCTTATCTCTTTGCCAAAGTAATTCCGTCAATGTCGGGAGCGTAACCGTTATCGCATCCGAGAGTAACGGTGTTGTTTCCTTTCTTGAGCGTAGCGCGAACGGTGAGCGTGCCATACTTTTTGAAGCTGCCGGTGTTGAGGTCCTTGTAAATTACAGGCTGTCCGCCATTGACAACAATCTTCAGGTAACGGTTTTCACCGCATGCGTAGCGCACGGTAATGTCGTAAGTGCCGCCTTTCTCCGAATAAACGTTCGTCCATTTCATTACGTTCTGCGGTGTTCCGCCAAGGAACATAACCTTAACCCCGCAAGAAGCGTTTTCATCGTCCGAGTAACGAATCGTCTGCTTATCGCCGCCAAGATCATTGAAGTTTGGCATGTAAGCAGTACCGGCATTGTAAACGGTACGTTCGATACGTTTTCCCGTAACTGTCCACATTTTCACGCTACGCGCCGGAATGGTCTCGGTAATTTTACCATTGAGCACAGGACCAGCCGTGTGGTGAATAAGATCACGGGTAACGGCTTTACCGCTCATGTCTATGATTTCAAGAGGAACGTCTATTGTGATCGGATCATCGCCGAGATTCAAAAGAGCAACGGCTCTTGTGTTGCCGTTAAGCTTCTTGATGTCCTTAACATAAATCATGGAGTTGTTCTTCTGGTAAACTATGTATGCCTGAAGCCCGAGCGGATCCTGATTAATGTCTATAAGTTCTTTGTTTTTCATGAGTTCGAGCGACTGTGCAGGTATCTTGGTCATGTCGCAACCCACAAGAAGCGGAGAACTCTGGATACACCAAATAGCCATATGCACCTCTTCCTCGTTCAAAGGCAAACCCTGACCGATTTCAAGCATGTCCATATCGTTATAATGACCATCGCCGCAATAAGCCGAAAGATATTTGTTCTTGCCTATGACATATTTGAACGAAGGCCAGTTTGCCTGAATATCTCCACTGATTCTCCAAGAATCTGCAACGTCCTTGCACCAAACACCGGGGTATGCCCAACGACAGATGTTGTATGAAATCTTGCGACCGAGCTTTTTGCTTTCCGCCTTAATGGCATTTCCGATTGCGGTGTAGGTAGGTTCTTCCTGCAATCCCAGACCTGCTGCGCCGCAATAGTCCACTTTCACGAAATCATAATCCCATTTATTGAAATAAAGGTCGCAGTCGGCAGCCTCATGTCCGTTGAAACCCACACCTTGTCCGAACTTGGGAGTCTTAAAATTGCCGGAACCGCAGGTATTGCCCGCAGCGTCATTATATATACCCGGTTTCAAGCCCTTTTTGCGGATGTATTCCGAAACATATTTCATGCCCCTCGGAAAGAGTTCGTCATTGCTCGTCATGTTTCCCTGAGCGTCGCGACCACCCATGTATCCGTCGTCAATATTACAGTAAACATATCCGGCGTCTCTCAATCCTGTGGAAACTTGTGCGTCGGCGTTTGCACAAATATTCTTTTCGTTAATGTTCAATGCAAGAGTGTTCCAACTGCTCCAGCCCATGACAGGCGGCGCGAACTTTCTGTTTTTTTGTGCGCCCGCACTTACGGCAACAAGCAACGATGCGCAAATAATCAAAGACTTTTTCATGTTATGATTTTATTAATGATATTGCTTTCAAGCTTTGTAAGTCTTGCAAATATAACAAGATATTTTTACAATTAAGTTTACCACAAACAATTATATACTTTATTTTTTGCGCCGTGCGGGTTACTGTTTCATTTTTTCGAATATCAGTCCCGCTTTCTCACGCGGAGCTTTTGCGCCGATATGCTTCTGCACTAGTTTTTGTTCCGCATCCCACGCCTGCAAAAGGTGATCGTAACGCGCTTCCACAATGTCCCAATGATAAGGACCGATTCTGCGAGGCAGGGACATCAAGAGGTATGGGTATAACTGGGCAAACTTGTGGCTGATATATATTCCATGGCATTTTCCACTGCAATTTGACGAGTCAATTACAGGAGCATCGGAAAAAGCAGAAACTGCGTTTCAAGAACAATATCCAGCTGTATATCAACATATGTTGGAATATAAAGAGCCTCTTTCTAAACGTAATAAAGCAGAAACTGGTATCAGATATGAATGGTATGCCATGCAAAGATGGGGTGCTAAGTATTGGGAGGATTTTTCTAAGCCAAAAGTTTTATGGAAACGAGTTGGCTCAATACTTAGATTCTGCTACAATGACAATGAGGCTTTAGGATTAGACAGTACATGTTTTGCAATAGGAAATAACATAGAATTCGTTTGCTGTGTTTTAAATACTCCAATGGGACACTATTTACTAAAAGATGCTCCTAAAACAGG
>QAML01000010.1 GCA_003150315.1 Prevotellaceae bacterium
GTTGTAGAAAATGCCACTGTGTCATCAAGTGAACGCCTTGCACAAAGATATGAGAAGATTATCACACGTTTAGACGAGAGATCTTTATCATAAATGATTTCTCGTGGGATTTTTACATAATTCAAATTATTGTTTTTCACCTTCTTTCTATTCTAAAATAATATTCTCCATCTTGGCTTTCAAAAGTCGTCAACTTTTACATTTATGAAATTGTCAAAAATTCATTTGGGTACATGTATAGCGTACCCAAAAGTAAAAATTTTCTTCATTTGGGTACATGTCAGGTGTGGATTTGTGTAGGTCAATATCTATATAGACTCATATTATCAAGAGAAGAATATTTCGTTTGTATTTCGCTTACGCTACATACAAACTCTTTAAATTTTTGGTTGATTTAGTTGTCTATAGTATTATTCTCTTTCTGAAGTATCGTTTTGTTTTAAATCTACATATTTATTACAAATATCTTTTACAAAGAATACTGGTAATCTATTATGAAGTCTTTCATATACTTCTTCGTCTGGTATATGTACATAATATAATTTATCTTTTTGTCTTTGCTCTCTGATTATATTTAATTCTTTATTGCATTCACCATTTTTTAATGTATCACCTATTTTTCCACAGATAGTACAATAGCTGCTTAATATTGTGTGTATACTGGTTTTGCCATTAAAATCAAATTTATATTGAGTTAGACATTCTTCATACTGATGTTTATGTTTTGATTTGGCTTTGCTTTTGGAAATATCACTGCCGGTAGATTTGTGATATTTTGGAATTTCGTTCACTGTTTCTTGTTGTCTCATTTACTTAAATCTCCTTCTTTTAATATTAGTTATCTGATTACATAATCTTTTAGGTATATAACATCCTGCCCAGTAGACTAAAGGATTTGTTAATGGAATTACTTTCTCAAGATTACAATCATATACCATTATGTCATCAGGTACTTCTGCTTCATAACATGGAACTTTATGTTTGAGATGGTTAAGAGATTGATTATCTTTATACCCATCTATAAAGAACCATAAACCTTCCTGTAAGTCTTCCTTATGATTGTTATAGAAGAGAGTGTGTTGTTGTTTTAATTGCTGCATAATATATTCCATTCCAGGATAATCTTTTGGATTCAAATTTTGCCATGCTTCAAATATACGGATATGATGTGTTTGCTTTTGCGGTGTAAAAGCCGTTGAAGAGTATCTGATGATTTTCATTTTTGATGTTCCTTTCTTGATGTGCGATGATATGTAATTATTCTCTGTTTTAATTTTATTTAAGGCATAAAAATAAGACAGTAGTTGTACTGTCCTTATATAATAGAATTTTCTATTATTTTTATTAGTGTAGTAGGTTGATTATATAAATGTTGAGTATAGTTTTTGAGTACCCCTATGTTGGGGGTAAATTTAATGATTTAAGGCTGATTTTGGATTTTAGTTGTTAGATGGATATTTTATCATTGGATATAGTTTGAGTGAAATTTGGATTGATTTCGTGCGATTTAGTCTAAGGATTGGGGTGTGAGATGGGTTGATATATAGTGATTGTGATTTGCCGGTCATGTGTTAAATGATAAGTGATGTTGTTTTGGTAGTCTGGTAAAAATGGATATCGAAGAAATGCTTATATATTAAGAATATTTTTGATTTTTAATGTTGAATTTAGATAAAAATGATTTTGATTTTTGGGTTGGAAAGTGGCTGGAATGCTTGATTTTAGTGGGTTTTGACGATATGTGGTACGATAAGTGATAAATTATGCCTAAATGACAGATTTGCCTTATTTTTATGGGATTTTTGATGATTAAGATGAGGTAAATTTTTAGAGTTAGTGTGTAGATGAATCTGCTATATGGTTTATTGAAAAATGGATGATCTTTTTTAGTTTTTGCCACCCCGATCTATTATAACTACGGTATTTCTATATTTTTCCGTAGGATTGATAATAGAACAAATGTTCGGTAAAATCAGATCTGGACTATTTGAGCAGAACACGCTCGAACATATGTTTGTATTATAATTTTATCGTGATTTTTGAAAAATAATACTTGACATATATCAAGTATCTGTTATAATAAGAATTGTCAAGAGGATAACAAAATACAATAACAACTTAAAAAATACTTCTTGACATAATAAAAGGTATCTGTTATACTCGTATTAAGTCAAGCGAATAAAAATTTTAAATGTGAGAAAAACAGCGTTCGGACACTCCAAAAAAAGATAAAAATAATGCTTGACAAGAAACAAGCAAGATGATACACTTTAAACAAGTCAAGCAGATAACAACGACTTGACAAAAGGGCATAAGTACCGCAAATACTTACACCCTTATAGTGGATAGCATGAGAACACGCTAGCACCTAGCAATACATATTCTAGCATATTTCATGCAAAAATTCCACAAAAATATTATCTTTTCCCATCCGTGGGAACTGATACAACCGCAAAGGTTCATCCGTGAACTTGAGCAAAAACCGCACCTTGAAAAATAAATATTTAAAATAACTAAACTATGATAGAACATAGACTTGTTATAGAATAGGTTCTCTATCCCATCTCAAAAAAGTAGTGCACGGTAACTGTGTATAGGAATATGAGTTTACAATCTGCCACAGCGGAGTATATGACAAGTTTAGAGTATGCTCAAAAAACTATCTGAACTGTGAAAAATTTTAAATATTTTATACCGTTCTTTTAAGATTAACAAAACCGTGTAAACCTTTGAAAGCAAGGAGCAGGCGTTGTCTGTATGGGTAATCCATCCACGGAAGTAGGGACTACTTGTGACCATGCAAGAATTAAGGGCATGTACTGGGTTCGATTCCCACACAAGTATTAAGGCTATATGCCTATTATAACAATCACACTACAACTATATAAAAATTTAAGGAGGTACTATTATGAGTACAAAAACTAACACAACAAAAAAAGCTACTATCAACACAGCATCTGTAAAGGTTCAGTTTATGACTTCATCAAAGGACTTTACTGAGACTATGGCTAAATTCTGGGTTGCAATTAATCAGATGGCAGATAAAAAGCTTGTTCTTCAGAATAACTTACGGATTAGTCAGGAGTGGGCAGAGCTTAAGAAGGATGATGCTGAGGCTCAGGCTATGTATTTAGCAGATGTAGAGAAGTATCAGGCACAGTATGACGCATTTAAGAAGGATTATGATGAGCGTATTAAGTCATGCTATGAACTCATCACAGATGAATTATACGTTGCTTACACTACATCAGAGGAAGAGTTTAAGAAGGCTATCAAAGAGTGGTTCTCAGCTCAGAAAATTGAGGCTACGCCTACACTTGTTGGTTTTATGACTATAGCAGTAGGTTATAAAAATAGTAGCAATAAACAGTTATTCAAGACTGGTAATGCCTTATCTTACAAGGCTAAAACTACATTCAAAAATAGCTTTATGAGAGCACTTGCACAGCTTATGAAGGATAAGAATGCACTCAAGGTGGATGCTTACAAATATACATATGTTGAACCGGAAAAGAAAAATAATAAGAAGTCAAAGTAACTTGTAAATATACAATAAATCCGCTATACTATAACTAGGAAGGCGGTGGAAGGATGGATAATATGCCAACGGATATTCAATTCAAAGATGACTTACGCAAAGAACTCATAATGTATGAGGATTATTTAGATTTGCTTAAAAATGGAGAAATAGAAAAACTCAAGAAAAAGTTTGAGGATAACATTAAGCGAATCAATGAAAGTTTACAGGATTAGTGCATAGTTAGAGGAGCAGACTAACGCAATTGGTCTGCTCTTTTATAGTGTGCATTATCAAGATAGCACTTGAAAAAAGTCAAATAATATGCTATCTTTGTACAGGTAAAGGAGATGAGAATTATGATAGTATATTATAAACTTGATGCATTACTTAAAGAACGCAAAATAACAAAAACTCAGCTTACAAAAGACACCGGCATTAGCACTAATATTGTGTCAAAAATTAGTAAAAATGAAGGATTTAAAACAGAAACCATAGATAGACTATGCGAATATCTTCAAGTCCAGCCGTCAGAAATTATGGAATGGATTCCAAATGAAGAGTACGAGAAACAAAAACAAAATGCTAAAAATGCCGAAAAACAAGCCATCGAAGCACAAATAGCAGAATTACAAGCGAAATTAAAAACAATGTAATTATGCTCATAGTATCATAAAGCACAAATCAAAGCATCTTATCAATTCGATAGGGTGCTATTTTTATACCCAAAACCAGGGAGGTGAACGCAAAATGAAAAAGAAAATAATTTACGCATTAACCACAATCGCACTTATATCTGTAGCTTTTATTCTTGGAAATAAAAATGCAAACCGGCAGACGGATTACATTCCAGTAGAAGATATAGCTGTTTGGTACATAAACGATGGTTATATTACCATGGAATTAAAAGATGTAAATAACCAGTTTGATGATAAATCAAAGGCAGCTTATACAGATATATTGTCAAACACACCATACATAGAAAAATAGGAGGCAAAATGAGTATAAAAATAAAAGAATCACACAAAGCTTATTGTGATTATGAAATCGCAAAAACAAGTAAACCGGCACGGATTTATTCTGTAAATGCAGATATAACACGAAAACCAACTGGAATCAAAACGCATAATAAAAGCAAAGCGATGTTAGCACTTGAGTTAGCATCGCTTTTTTAATACGCAGAAGGGAGAATAACAAAATGGGAAAATCAAAATATGATGCAATCCGCATTGCAAAAAAATTATGTTACAGCGAAACAACAATTAACAGAATCAAAACAGCAAAAACAGAAAGCGAAATTACACGGATTTTACATGATGCAAGGGAGGCAATGGAATGACACAGAAAGCAATAGTATTTCACGCTTATAACGGAATGGAAATTATAGATGCAAGACCAGAAGCAGAAATTGCATATGAAAATATGTGCTGTGCAGAAGAAATTGCATCAAAAAGAAACAAAAGGCAAAACAAAAATCATAAAAGCTTTGCAGAAATATTATCAGCATTGCTTTAGATAAAATAAAATCAAGGAGGTAAAGCATGAAAGGATATAACACACCAGAAGGTTACAGAGGACTTGTAAAAGGTAGATATATGCTCTTTGCAAGCGAAACAGAATATTATGAGTATATGTTGGAGAATGAAGAGGTATGACTGAAAAACAAGTAAGAGAAATTAAATGTAACCTTGTGCTAATTGCGGAGACAGATGTTGTTGTCACGGAATTGAAAGCTGTAAGGATGCAAACGAATATGTAAATGCGACTACAAAATAATGTAGTCGCTATTTTATTACAAATTATAAGGAGGACACAAACATGTGTAGAAGAGTTTATTTAACAGCAAAGGAAGCAGAAATGGAAATGCAGGAGTTACGGAATACAGAAGGGTTCACAGGAAAAATGGAAACAGATTATATTTCACGAATGATTAAGGACGCAAAGCGAAATAGTATGATAGGTGACAAGCTTCAGTTAGTTGTTGATCCGATGTACATTCATATTCCAGAATGGCAGAGAAGATTGAAACTCGCAAGAGCATATGCAATTGGAAACGGATACAACAAGTATAAGTGGGATGTTCCAAAGGTTTTATTTTACAAAGGTAAATTGTGGGTTATTGATGGTCAGCACAGGATTTATGGAGCATTTAAAGCGAAAATGGATTCTGTAGTGGTTGAGATTATGGAGTGCTCACTTGAAGAAGCAATCGACTTATTTATCAATCAGTCACAGGATAGAGCAAAAATGCAGCCAATGGATATTTATAAAGCAGCTATTGCAGGTGGCAAAATAGATTATGTGAAATTACAGGAAATTTGTCACAAGAATAATGTAGCAGTAAAAGGAGATGATGAAACGGATAACACAGTAGGAACACTTACATCTATTTCTGATGGTGTTAAGTTGTCAAAGTCAAATCCAGATTTATTCGATTCAATGCTTGCATTACTTGGTAATCTTGGATGGAACGGATACGCAGATTCTTACAATGGAAAAGCATACACTGCTAAAATCATTCGTGCATTAAAAGCATTATATGCATATTGTGATGGTCGTATTCTTGAAATGGAAACGGCGTTGCTTGAACATTGTAAAGGAACAGAATTTTTCGTTGAAAACATCATGGATAAAACACAGGCACAGATTTTTGATTACTTGTCTGAAATTGTTCGTTATGAAATGGAATCCCCATTCACAGAAAAGAAACGTACAAAGAAGGTAACAAAGACAAAAGCAAATGCCATGTAGAGAATAATATAACGAAAAGGCAAATGATAAAAATGAAATATAGATAAAGCATAGCTGGAATAACGGCAATACGGTTACATTATAATAAGGAAAGAAGTGATGCTATATGAGAAGAAAAACAAAACAGTTGCGTGAATTTGAACCAATTCTTTTACGGAATGGATATAAATTCGCAAGATGCAGTGGAAGTCATTTCACATACATAAATCGAACTTCCCATAGAATCATAACAGTAAATAAGGATTTGAACAAAATGGTGAGGGAAAGACTTATTAAAGAATATGACTTGGAGGTGTAATAGTTGGCATCCAATGAGTATAAACCATGGAAAGTAGGTGATGATATGGCAAAGCCAAAAGAGAACGGCTTCATTATTGAAACATATGATGAAGAGAAAGATATGAGAGTACAGTTCAATTATTGGACTTGTGGAAGATATTTTTATTCAAGTACAGAACTTGAAGACGGAACTACAGCAAGAAAAGGCAGAATAAGCGAAAAAGAATATATGGATGCATTGGAAATATATCATAATGCATAACCGCAAAGGCAGTTAGGAGAATAAATACCTAGCTGCCTATTTTATTACAAG
>QAML01000047.1 GCA_003150315.1 Prevotellaceae bacterium
TTGATGCAGCCCTCACAGCATTGAAAAAAGACTTCACAAAAGAACAGCTGAAAGAGACAGTTGCATATCAGGCAATGTCAAGGATCGGGATTCTCTATAAGATTGAGGAGATGCTCCATGACAAAACACCGGAAGAAAAATATGAGGAGCGCCAGAAACAGTCCCGTCCGGTTATGGATGCCATGTTTGAATGGCTGCATACGATGGAAGGTTCTGTAGACAGGTCTTCCCTTATTGGTGATGCCATTTTGTATACGCTTAATCAGGAAGTATATCTGAGGCGTTATCTGGAAGATGGTCATCTCAGTATAGACAATAACAGTGCAGAACGTGCATTGAAAAACTTTGCAGTGGGACGCCGCAACTGGCTGTTTGCCAAAAGTGTACGGGGAGCTGATGCCAGTGCCCTTGTTTACAGCATTATAGAAACGGCACTTCTGAACCATCTGAAACCATACGCATATCTGACCTATATATTGGATGAACTCAGAAAAATGGGAGCTTTTCCTAAAGAGGAAGAATTAAAGAAACTGCTTCCATGGTCAGAGGATCTTCCGGAATACTGCCGGACTAAACTAAAAAAATAATACCAAGCCATCTGATAGAGAATCTGGAAGACAGCCAGGAACAGTATCAGATGGCTTTTATAAAATGTCAATATACGGATGATTACCTACTTACAATTTTCCTCACCCCTCACATTGCACTTGACATCTTTTTGTGATAGGCTATAACTGTAAAAATACAAAATCGCAAACTATGATTTTACTAAGGAGAATCAAAAAATATATGAAGATCAAGCACAAGAAATTAGTGGCATCAGGTACAGCGGCTGCTCTTGCAGGTGTTTTAGGCATAGGAGCATTATTACAGACCAGTGTCTCTGTACAGGCGTCTTCAGCTATGATGCCTGGTATAGAACAAATTGTAAGCGATAACTCTGACTCAAAGAATCCATTTAAAATTCTGGAAATCGTGGACAGTACAGAGGATGCGGAGATTGGATATTATATATCCGGACAGGAACCGTATATAAAATTATATACATATTCATATGAGCAAGACGGAGAACAGAAAGCAATCCATTTTTCAAGTCTTCAGGATGGTTTGGAGAAACTTCCGAATGAAACACTCCGCAGAGAGTTTGCAACAAATGTAAAATTAGATGAAAATGGTCAGATTGATGCAAGCAAAAGTACTGGTATTAAGGACATTCGCAGCTTATGCGGAGATTCTGTGGGGGTCTATCCGCTAAATTATACAAACTATAATGAAAAATATTTCCTTGACAGCAGTGATAATAAAGATGAATGGACAAAAGTGGATTTCACAGACATAAAAACTGGAAAGACGCGAACTGATACTGTTTCCATAAATGGAAATTATCGGGAAAATTCAACAGGAACCGGAGATTATACGAAAGAAGAACAGAAATATTATCCGATTCGAAAGAATGTTGATGCTGATTCCAGTCGTCCTAATAAATATAGAGAAAATATAGAGTCTTTTGATGCTTCAGCAGATGGTGCACAGTCACCGTATTATCTGGAATTTGAGGAAGTTGGAAATGACTTTGTTAATTTTGCAATAACTGAAAACAAGAAACAGAATACAATTGGAGCAGAGTATGATGCCAAGAAAGGTAAATTTGGCTATTATGAAAATGTGTATGCAGATTTAACAGAAGAAATGACAGACAATATAAGTGCTGGAACTTATACATTTCCAGGTTCAAATCCAGCTAAACCGGATAATTTTGTTAATGACAGTGTGCCACTCTGGACAAATACATCTACACAGGCAGATGCTTTTAATTCCGGTGATGAAGATGAATTTACAACTGTGAATGGACAGACATCAGATACGGCAGATGCTGCAGATACAGCTTCAGATTTTGACAGCAGTCAGGATAATGCTTTCAGTGATGGAGATTTTTCTTCCGGAGATGATGGAATAAGCGATACATCGGATTCTACATCTGCTGATCCGGCTGTTTCTCAAAATCAGTCAGCACAGACAACAGATACTCCGGTTTTGGATGCAGAGAACAGCAATTCTGATGGAACAGAAGGTGAAAATACTTCTGCACAGGAAATGTTGGGAAAAATTTTAAATCCTAAAGTACAGAACACACAGTCTGATCCTCTTATTTATCTTGGAGAGAATATAGATAAATATCCGTATTATAAATATACACTGGTTGGTGATTTAAAGTATGTAAAAGATACAGCCGAAAATAATCAGAAAGAAGATAAACAGAAACAGGATAATAAAGAAAATATTACCAGAAAAGATGGAGATATTACTCTGGAAGATGGACAGTATTGGTATTGGAAAGCGAATGCTAAAAAGGGAGATTTTGATAAACTGCCTCTTTCTATTGTAACAGGACTTCAGCCTGTAGCGTTCAGCAATGTGCAGGAGATTGATACTACAAAGATTACATATAACTACTATTACAGAGTGAAGGCAGTATACTTCTGCTGTATTTCAGCAGGCCCAGGTGAGAAATCAGATGATTTTCAGTATTTTGGATGGTATTATCCGAACTATCCGGTGAATGAAGATGTGTATCTTCCTATAAAAGATAAAGAAATACCAACATATTATATTTCAGATGCTGAATACAAATTAAACCCGGGAAAGGGTGAATATGATTTCATCCCAGGCGGTGATCAAGAACAGCAGGTACAGGTGAATCATATGTACTACCAGGGTGGTTATACAAATCATGACTGGTTTAAACGTCATGTATTTCACCTGTCACCGAAAGACAGTGATGAGATGGTCAGAAATCAGTTTGAAAATTTTAACATAGAAGTCGATACGATCTCAACGGAAGATTTTAATAAGAAATATGGAAAAGCAACAGCTACAACTTCGACAGTTGCTCCTATGGTCAGTGAAGCTGGCGTAGAACTGGTATCTATTGAAAATGAAATTAATGATAATACAGCATCAGAATTTGAGGATGGTTCAGAGAGTGAGACTGATAGTGGCGAAGAACAGCCTGCCGTGACATCATCAGATGTAGCATCGTCAGCAGATTTTTCTGATGGTGAAAACGGAGATACAAACACATTTTCTGCCGGAAATGGTGCAACAATATCTGACAGTGAATTGTCTCAGTATGGACTGGTTTATGTAAATGGACAGGTCAATGAGTTAGGAATTCAGGCAATGTATGACAATTCTGTTCCATTTGTTATTAATATGGCTAAAGCGGTACAGGGAACAATATTGTCACAGGCGGTCAGTGATTATACAAAACCGGAAGATAAAGATGGACATTATGTAAATAAGTTCATATATTTTTTTAAAAATACATTTGCGACTGATGATTCATCCAACCTGGTAAATCTGAACTTTAACAGTAATTTTAATCCGGATGCAGGAGATAACTTTTCTGACGATAATAATGCAGTAGAAGGATTTGAAGAAATTCTGGAATATATTGAGAGTGAGAATCAGTACCGTGATTTAAGCCGTTCAGATACGGCGACAGCTGCGGTAGAAAATACAGACGAAGAAAAAATAAGTGATGGCACAGAGAAATTCTCTTCCGGAACAATAGATTCACTGAAAAAAAACCTCAGTCAGGCCAGAGCCATTGAATATATCATTAATTATAAATACAGGAGAAATACGAATCAGAAGCAGGATATTAAAGTTCTGGAGATCATGCCGGATGAGAACTGTAGCCAGATCGATGAGGAAACAGTTACTAAATGGTTATCTGATAAAGATGCAACTAAAAAAGAAAAACAATATGCAGAAAATAAATCAGCAAGTGCTAACTGTTGGCATGGGCAAGGCGGTGAATGGTATGCAGATCCACCTTCTAATGCTATAGACAATAATCCTGCGACAATGTGGCATACTTTATGGAGAAGTGATTCCGGATACGAAAATTGTAAAAATCATGAACATTATCTGGAGATAACTCTAAATAACCCATCAACGATAAATGGATTTGAATACATAGGAAGAAATAATGCTACAGCAGGTGTCCTGACAAAGTACAGGGCAGAGTTTTACAGCGCAGATGATCAGCTGATTGGAAGTACCGGAAATAAAACACGTTCAACAGGTATTACGGAAAGTAACTACCAGACAATTGGAAAAGTAACTTTATCTTTCGGGCAGACATTTACAAATGTAAGTAAAATAAGAATTTATTTTTCTGAAACACTGGATCCGGATGGAGGTTTTGCGTCCTGCGTGCAGATTAATTTCTTTTATGCTCCGTATACGATTTATCCGGAGGTCACTCACATGACTGCTTCTGAATTTGCCGGTCATATTGATGATATTGGCTCAGAATATGATATGATATATATAGGAGATAAGAAAACAGATGCAGATCATTCACTGATCACAGGCAATGGGAATCTTAGATATGCCCATGTTGGGGCTGCAGTTGGAATCAATAATGCTTCTACTGATAATAACCGGTCTAATCTTCTTAAACTTCTTGGACAGCTTGATACAGATTATTTAAATAATGACAGAACCAGATTTGCACCATATTCAACATATAATGAAAACGGATCCGGATATTTTCGTGGTTCAGGTAATGATATGACGAAACAACAGTATAATATGCTGATGGAATTTGTTAAAAGCGGTTATCCGGTTATATTGGCAGATGGGCTTGTTTCAGGAGAAAAAGTAAATTCGAAGGAAGTGGATTCATCTTCTTATTATAGCCAGTTTATCTCAGACGCATTGGGATATGACAATGTATATACAAGAAAAGGTGTAGACAGTGAGAGTAGGAAAGAGATTTCTTTCTTTTCAAATCTGGCAAAGCCGGTAATTGATTTTGTGGCAGATGGTAAACCGGCAGAACCAAAACGTTTGAATGAAGATGTTGATGATGTAACCGAGAATTATTATATTAAAGATAAACTGGAATATACATTTACTGTAAAAAATGATTCAGATGCATCACCGGCAACTACATCATATGACTGTAATCTTTATATTGATCTGAATTTTGATGGGAATTTTTCCAAGAAAGAGAATCAGAGTAATTATATTGAAATTAAAGATTCTGAGGGCAATGTTTTATCACGGAACAGCAATTCTCAATATGAGTTGAAAATTGGAAAAACATATACACTTACACGTAAAATCCCGTCAGATTATTTTAAGATCATTGCCTGGAAACTTGAGCTGACCAGTAACAGAAATAAATATATTCATACTTCTGAAACCGGATATGCAAAGCAGAAAGGTGATCCTCAAAATCGACAAACTATTAATGTAGTGCAGCTTGTACCTGACAGATGCACCTGGACACTGAAAGACAGCAGTAATTTCTGGACAGATATGAATAGGGTGGAAGATTTTCAGCTTAATCTGAAGACTGTCTATGTAAATGATATTAATGATGGAAATTATAATAAGTATGGAAATTATAATAGCCTGGCCGATATATTGGAAGATCAGCAGATGCTGATCATTGGATTTGCGGATGTGTATAAAGATATTAATATGACGGATACAAAGGCAATCCTGAATTTTATCCGTTCTGGTAGAAGTGTTATTTTTTCTCATGATACAACATCTTACGTGAACTATGATTATAATAAAATGAATACAAGTATACCTAAGGATAGTTATAATAATCTGTCGGATGCTTATATAGTTCCTTATGATAATTTTCTTCATAGTACAGCTTCTAATGTAACATGGGGGTTGTCATTAAACACGATTCTTCGTTCTGTTACCGGTATGGACAGATATGGAATTACATCTGATGAGGAGATTGGAGGAAAAGAAATTGGCACGCTTTTGAAGCAGGGGAATGTGTTGCATGATGGAGATTCTGTAAGTTTTAAGGAGTTAATGGAACTTGCAGGGGATGTTGCATATCAGCAGAATGATAAAACCAGCAGTTATGCGCAAACGCAGGGATACTCCAATGCTCTTCTGAATAATGCATTGTCTACTTATTCCACAAAGGCAACAAAGGTTAATGATGGGGCTATTACACAGTATCCATATAAGATTGGAGATACGATTTCGATAGCTACGACCCATGGACAATATTACCAGCTTGCATTGGAACAGGATCGGGATATCAATAAAAGAAGTGACGGATGTAATGATGTGGTGGTATGGTATTGCCTTCCAAATGGAGCATATGGAAGTTCTACTAATGATGCACGTAATGATTATTATTTCTATAGTAAGGGTAATGTTATTTATACAGGCGCCGGACATAGTAATATCGATAAGGTAGATGAAATACAGTTGTTTATCAATGCGATAGTTGCTGCTGCAAATGTTACGGCAGTTAAACCGGAAGTATCTTTTATTAAAAGTCTTAATCCGGCAGCTGAGAAGGAAACTACCCAATATTACACAACTGATCAGCCAATATGGAGCGAAGAAACAAATACACTTGAGCAGGATATGGAGTTATACTTCAACGTAAAAGATTATAATATGGTCAGTGCTGATCTGAATCAGGAAGACCTGGATAAGCAGGAGATGACGGTACAGCTTTATATAGAATCTGCAGATGGAAGTGAATTGACGGAAACTGATCTGCCATCCGTAATGTCAGGAAAGAAACTCAAAGACATAACAGCTACAGTTGCACAGCTGAAAGAGTATAACACTGCAGAGACGAAAACAGTTAATGTTGCAAATGATAATAAATTCCATCTGAAGCAGAATAATGCGTATGGTTTTGAAATCAGCAACATTGAAGATTATCTAAGAGATAAATACAATGTTGGTTCTTACAAGAACAAAAAAGTATATGTATTGGTGAGAAGCAAAGTTTATCTCTATGGCAGAGAGGTATCGACAAGTTCAGCAGCAGTACTTGATCTCAGACAGCGCCAGCTTTTTGAACTGGATTAATATACCGTTAAAAATTATAAACTTTACGCTAAAATGGTTTCATGGTATCATAAAAATAATGATGCTGTGGAACCATTTTATATGAGGTGATTGATTTATGGAATTATATCATGCAAGGTAAGCGATGAATAATCCACCGGTTTTTCAGTATCCAAAATTTATGAGATAATCCCTCTAAGGAGTGGTATCTC
>QAML01000033.1 GCA_003150315.1 Prevotellaceae bacterium
TATTGAAACCCTCTATGTATGCTTATAAGTAGAGATTAGCTTTTTTAAGCGAAACTAACTACTGGTTATCAATCAATTATCAAACAAAAAAAGTTTGCCGCTAACGACACATCCCTTTTTACTCTTAACACAAGATAGAATCAATCCTTACTGCCGGGTAAACCTCGGTTAGATTGGATTTGTCGTTTTTGAAAGAATCGTTGCTGGTTGATTCTACATCTTTCTTGTTGCTATCGCTTTCGGCCCAGTTTGTTGTAAAATCTCCAACAAGCCCTCCCTGAATCGAACTTAAATCCTTCTGATTTAAGATCTCCAGCTCATTAGCTGTTGTTAAAATGTTTTTTTTCATAAAATTAAAGTTTTAATCCACCGTTAGTAATATAGAATCTAAAAGTGATGGATGCCTTTTAGCTCGTTATTAAGGCCGGTTATTGGTTTATTTGCCTGTGAATCAGAAATCAGGATGGCATAATTGATAAAATCGGTCGTCGCTTTGTTGTTTAGGAAATGTCTGTTCCCTTTTTGCAGAAAGCTGCACACTCTGATCAAGTCCGAACAGTCCCGATACGGAGAGTCTTTGCCGTCAATTTGAAAGAGTGTCAGATCCGATATTTTATTTCTCTTCAGGAATCTGATACCTTTGAAATACTCCCTCCAGCAATCACCGATTCCCCAACCTCCTTTTTCGAGGATTCGGGAGGGGCGCTTGGCGGATTGCCCCCACAGAACCTTGCTTTTCGTGAGATAGCCCATCATCGTAACCACCTGATCGGGGCGATAGACATTACGCTCGAGAAGCCGGGCGAAAAAGGAGGGGGATTCGGAGTCGCGCGATTTGAGTATATGGTAGAACCCCATTCGGACGAACTGCACGCCCGCGTCGAATCCATAATGGCGTGACAGCGCGACGTAATTATCGAAAATGGTAGATTCCCGTTCTTCCCGGCAAACGGTTCGGTTTATGTTGTCCATCAAATGTTCGAGATCGAAACGAGCTCCGAACCGGTCGAGCATCTCTGCTCCGTGGGCTTTGTAATCGTTCAGACACCCTTTAAGCGCATTCAGCTGCTCTTCACGCGGTACGGATATTCCGTCGAGCAACTTTTCGTATACCGATCGCATCCGGGTGAATCCATTATATGAATCGCAAAGGTCTCCCATTCGCTCCGAAAGGTACCTCATGGCGAATTCGTATGAATAGAGGGCATCGGTTCCTATAACGGTGATCCGGTAATTATTCTCGCATAGTGTTTTACGTAACGATCGCCACTTGTCATAACATTCCATGCTTTTCTCCTGCGGCACCCGTTCGCCGTATTGGAGAACCAGACTCTTCAGCAGATCGTCATCCCCCGAGAGCAGATATTCGTTGAAATAATAGGCCAAACAAAAATCCACTTCGGGCAGGTAGTAACCGAGCCGCTTTGCTTCGATCAACCGTTCGAGGAGAATAAGTTCGGCAGTCTCGGTTTTCGCCGAACCGTGATATGCCCCGAACCCGATGATCTTAACCTCCGAATCGGGTAACGGAATCGTACATTGACGCATATCAAACCGGTTTGATGTTAGATACTCGTTTTTGCCGGATTGAGAATATGCTCTATTGTAAAGGAGGAATAACAAGATTATGGATAGATATTTCATCGTGTGCATAAAAGTCAATTTTTTCAACCAATAAATTCGGCCGTTATAACCATGTTTGTGATTGCTTTTTCTGATCAATAAGCAATGCTAAACGATGGGGGTACGTGAATATTATGGCTCATCATTAACATATAAATAGTATCTAAGGACAAATATACAAAAATAATTTTAGATATATTTTATTTGACTATAATAATTACGTATTTTGCGATTTATACAATGCAATCACTTGACATATATATATTTATTGCTTTAATGAATTTATTGGCAAAACTAAATATGTTTTGAATTAAAATCAAATTATTATATTGATATACAAAAAATCATATACAACAAAAATGATGTAGAGGTGAATCAAAACACCTTTTCCAAGAAAGTGCATTTGTCTACCTATTCTCAAGATAAAGGGCCCAGAATAACTCTTCCCCTAAACAGTGTTGGTTTGATAGCTGAAGTTATAACCAACCCGAAGGCTCAGATCGTCTATCTTCTCATGCGTTTAGAAATCTCTTAGTGCCGGCCGTATAACTGCGCGACGATCCGCAGAGACGTCGGGCCGCAATCCATGGCATCGAGTTGGGTGTAAGTGGGAAATTTCATAATCTTTAATCGCATACTTATTGTAATCGATTCAGAATATTGGCATTCGAATCATTTCGTCGATAATCACTCTTGAGACTGTTGAACTTGTAGGATATTCCTACCCTGAACTGCCTGTCGAACATACGGTTCCAGTTTTCCGTCGATATATTTTTATACATCTCTTTCGTTCGTTGATCAGTGTAAAATATATTGTAGCAGGAAATAACTATATTCAGTCGTCGCTGAAAAAAAGCCAGAGCCAGATTGATATCCATGTTATAAGATTCGCTGTTGTGCGTATACAAAGCGTCATAGGAGGTTTGGTAGTTGAAGGCAACGTTGAATTCTGCACATTTTGCAATTTTCGCCGTCTGTTGAATGCGCATACCAAACATGGGTTTATGAAGACTCAGATAACCATCCCCAAAGGGAGTTTTCGACCAATTTTGATCGTAAGTCGCATCGAGAAAAAGTGTGTAGAACCCGAACCTCCTATACCATGAGATATTGGCTATCAGATTCTTTTTTTCAGGGAAATTATGATAGGTTAAAATCGTTTGTTGTTTTTCGATATTGTAAATATCATCCATCATGATGATCGGATTCTTCGCAAAGTCGTATTCCAATGCCACAGAAAAATGATAAGGCAGCTCGAGGCGCAATGCAATTTCATTCTCGATATAAGATTTTAAATCGGGATTGCCTCGCATATATTCGTATTTATTGACATAGTGGAGAATAGGATCTCTTTCGCTGATGGTTGGATGGATCGTGCTCCGGCGGAAATAAAAATTCAAATTTATTGCGTCGTTCGGTTCGTAGCTCAGACTGACCGATGGTAACCAGGAGAACGGATCGGCATTTACATCTTTGTTTTCCGCCCGATATTTATATAGATATTCCCCGCGAAGTCCCAGACGATAACGGAACTTCCCGATCTGCTGACCGTAATTGACATACCACGCAGCCTGCGTCTCTTCCGTGTTGCTTATAAGGGGAGCGCTTCCCTTGTAAATCGTCTTTCCATGATTCCATATTTCGGCCAATTCCAATCCCATGTCAGCCGTTATGTCGCGCCCGAACGTGTGCTCGTAATTCGCCGTGAAAGAAACTGTTTCGCTGACAAATCGATCCGTGTAATCGGTCGTTATGAGTTCGGGGGTACTCTGGGACGAAGTGATCCATTCGGAGATGATGTTATGGCCTTTTTCGCCGACCGACGAATATCCGCAGTTCAGATCCAACCGATTCCGACCTTCTGTCTCATAAAAATAGCGGAGTATCAGGTTATGTGTATCGTTGTCTGTGCGGGAACTGCCGGTTGATTCGCTCCTTTCGTAACCGACTATATCGAATATTTCAGGATGCGAACCATCTGAACTTTTTCGTTTGTAATGGTACTGCAGGTCTATGAAGCTTTTATCATTGATTTGAAATTTAGGGCTCAACGTAAGCGTATGGGTGTGAGAGGTGAAAAGCGGTTTTTGAGAATAGATTCGCTCATAGCTCTGCTTCTCGGAGTGCAGGGTGGTCGCGTAAACCGTTTCGTAATACGTTCGTCCGTAATCATACATATAACTTGCATAATTCGTCCATTTTCCGAATCGACTGTCTATGGCAACGGCACTTCCGTTTCGTGGTTCATGTCCCATCCTGAAATCATTGGCTACACGAACATTGACCCGATCGCGCAGAACCTTCCGCGTAATGATGTCAACGACGCTTTTCACCTCTTTGGAATAACGGGCGGAAGGCATCCGATCAATAGATATTCGCGCGACATCTTTGGGTGCGAGTTGCTCCAATTCGCCGGGACGAGGTTTTTGTCCATTGATGGTAAATTCCGGCGTTCCGCGACCAATCACAGTGACCTTATCGCCATCTACAGCAAGACCTGGAATATGCATCAGCAACATATTCAAATCGAAAACTTGTTCTCCGATTGATCGAGGAATCTCGAATTCGTTTTTTCCTGCCACGAATTTATATTTTATAGGGGCCTCTGCTGTAATTGTAATCTCTTCAATTTGAGTACTCGAATGAACCAGTTTCAATCGTCCTATATCGCAGTGCGTTGCATTTTCAGGTAGATTTTTGTATATGTT
Source organism: Prevotellaceae bacterium (assembly GCA_003150315.1). GTDB lineage: Bacteria > Bacteroidota > Bacteroidia > Bacteroidales > Bacteroidaceae > UBA6398. The sequence continues at coordinate 4,332 of QAML01000033.1, forward strand.
TTCGTATCCGAGAGCCTCGATGTAAAGCAGCAGTTTGTTATTGTTCGGATTAGTATATTGAATATGGAAAGGTTCATCTTGCGTGTACTCCCAAGCAATCGACACGGAGTCCGCCGCGTTCATGATCACGACCGCAGCTCCACTGATACGCCGACCCAACTGATCGGTTACCTCTCCGCTGACTATACACTGGGAGAACGCATGGGCGGATATAAAAGAGCAAATAATCGCAAAACACAGTTTCCTCATATCACAGATTATTCATCAACATAACTTTTCCAGCCTTTACTAAGGCGCTGTCCGAATCTTGAGCACTATGCATGATTTCATATAGGATTTCCAATATGGAATCGATGTATTTGCTGTCATAGGGGCATTGATTATTTTTAGGCGTAACTTTCTTGGCAGCCGGGCATAATCCTCCGCAAAGTGGTAATAAAAAGCATTTCATACATTTCGGATTGCTAAATTTATCATCACCGAAATATTCGCTCAACAAACCGAAATTGCTAATGTTATCGGGTTCGAATATAGTCCCTATTTTCTTTTCTTCTTTCCCTATATCCACCCAGCATTTATACAAAATACCATCTGGTGCAATAACAAAACTATCTATTTTATTTGCGCAACAAACCCCCGAATTATTAACAGGGAATATATTACGAGTAATAATCATATGTTTTTCATACAACTCTCTGACATATGCCATCTGTTGTCTGGTTGTCAGGCATAAAGAATTATTGCATTTATAGTCGATAATAAATGCAAAATGCATCCCCAAGTTTTTTCGATATTCACCCCATCGACTGTAGATTTCCTTACGGAGGATCGGATAATCGTCTTTATTATGTGCACCTATATTGACTCGGATTGCAATATATGTATTGGGTAATGTCTTCAAAGCATAATCAATATTATCCATGATTTTTTGATATGACGGCTTCCCATTTTTTGATATCCGAGACTTATCAATGATTCGTTAAAAATTTAACAATTATATAAATTTCAATTACTTACGCATACAATAGCCCGTTTTCGGGTCGCTTTACAGCATCTCGCAGACGGCATAGAACAAAGCCGAAAAAAGTGTTAAAAAAGATGAAAATAACGCTTGAAAAATTTGGATAAG
>QAML01000012.1 GCA_003150315.1 Prevotellaceae bacterium
TTCTGAGACCTTTTTCATCGGCTTTTTACCACACAAATTATTCCAGATTTGCTTTTTTCCACTTGCCAGGCGTACATCCTTCTTTCTCGGAATGAATTTTATGCGATACCACGCATAGCTTCTCACGAGTTTTATGTTTTGTTTGTTCCAACTGTCGGTAGTGGATATTTCCTACCATTTTTCGCGTAGTTTGCCCCAATAACATCGTCTGTATTTTTTTGCGGAAACGCAGAAAGGTTAATGTATTAATTATGTAGACTAAAATTTGCAGGTTAATCTTTTAGGTACATCACAGATGATGTTGTCTGTATGGTGTAAAGGGAATTTTATTACGGAACGAAGTACCAGGATTTTTTTTACTGCGATTCCTCCTTTCATTTAGGACATAACCATGTGGAGAATAGACGCTATAATTAATATAAAAAGTTATGTTTAGGCAACTTTGATATTTTAGGATCTTGCAAATTGTTTTGGATATTCTTTTGTAGGATAAGTTTGTTTGAGCTATAATCTTGCAAACTTTTCAAATATGAATTTTTATCACCAAACCAATATTTGAATATTGCATTGTCCCATTGATTTATTTCTTGAGATATTTCCTTGTGAACATTTGCTGCAGATTTATAATCATTTCCTATCAATGCAATATTATAAATCAACTTATATACTTTCATCTTCAATACAAAGTTTCCCGATATGCTTGGGTTTGTAATGGTTTGGTCATATAGAAAATCAATAATTTCTGTATGAGAAAAGTTCCTCGCCGGGACGAACGGAATTTGTAAAGAGCATTGATGAATTGTAAAAGAAGAATCATCTTCTGTCATGCTCTCAGGAAGATATATGTCCATATTTTTGGTATTCACAATGGCTTGTTGAAACATAGGCATATTCAAACATTCTTTTAGAGATGCTTCCCAAAGAGGAAAAATGGTGAAGAATAGTTTATAGGCTTTTCTGCCGGGAACTTTAACCATTACAATTCCTATAAGGATACAATTTACCGCATAGACAAAACTATTCGGAGTAATGCCTTTCAAATCAAAAGTTTTGCAAATGGTATCTGTAAACTGTTTTTTGGTCATGCTCCGGTCAGTAGCTTATTTTCATAAGTTTTACTCCGTGGGGAGGAATGTTTGTTTCGGTATCAGAGGTGTTCAAGTCTTGTTGTCGCCAAAGATCGCGTGCGGATTTGAGTTTTTCAATGCCGAGTTTTGAAAAATATTTGCCTAAATCAACTTTCGCGAATCTGTTTCCGAGATTGAATATTCCCACTGCGTAGCTTCCATCATACAGAGGACGTTTCCATATTTGAATTTCCCCGTCAACGATTTCCTGTTTTGCTTGTTTGCCGAGTATATCCTGGTCCACGGCAATGACTTCGTTGTTGCAGAGTAAGTTGAAAGTGAAATCGTCTATTTGAGATATGTCGCAGCCAATGAGCAAAGGGGCTGCAAGCAAAGTCCAAAGGCTTATATGGGTGTATTGTTCGTCTGCGGTGAGTTGCGAATCGTGAAGAGTTCCTCCCCAGCCGCCAACTTTTCCTACCACAAGCATATCGGGATCATTCCAATGTCCGGGCAGGGAGTAAGCCCATTTGTCGGCTTGTTGGCGAAAACCTATATCGCTTATGGATTCCCATGTGTCGCGAATGTCATCTGTGGTGCGCCATGAATTTCCGTCAACTCCGTATGCCCAGCGGCACACGTTTTCTGCGCCCCAAGCCACATTATAGAAAACATCGCGTGGCAGACGACGCAGCTCGCGCTCCATTTTAAGGTAAGGTTCCAGTTGCGTTGCCGCAGATTTGTCTTTGTCTTCGGCAATGTTTTTTGTATATCCGCAGCAGTCGTATTTAAGGTAGTCCACGCCCCAGCTGTTCCAAACTTCGGTGTCTTCTTTTTCGTGGTTAAGCGTGCCAAGATAGCCTCCGCAAGTGAGATCGCCCGGCGAAGAATAAATTCCGAACTTCATGCCGTGGGAGTGAAGCCAATCGCCAAGTTCTTTCATGTCCGAGAATTTTTCGTTTGTGGATATGTATCCCTTGGAATCGCGTGTTTCCGACTCCCATCCGTCATCAATGTTTACGTAGTTGTAACCGTAATCAACCAAACGTTTTTCAATCATTGCGTTTGCCGACTCAAGAACTTTTTGTTTGGTTACCCCAAGTCCCCAACAGTTCCAACTGTTCCAGCCCATGGGAGGTGTGAGAGCTATTTTGTCTCCAACTTTTATGGTTATGGTTTTAGCGTCTTTGCCTTTGGCATTGACGGCTTCGAGTGTTACGTTATAATCGCCGCGATTCCTGACGCTGCCGTAAACTACTCCGCGTACAGAATCAATGCTCAGCCCTTGCGGAAGATTCTTTGCGCTGTATTTCATGGGCTTCTCGCCCGAGGCGGCAACTCTTAGTATCACCGGTTTTTCGGGACTCACTCCGTAGACGAGCGCATTGTTTATGTGCGGTGTGGCAGGAGCTTGGGGCGTGAGTATGTACTTTGTAAAAAGGGTTTGCTCTATTTCTTTTCCCGTGTCGTTGTCTTTGTATGTGATTTTAAGGCGTGATGTGTTTTCGTTGGGCAATGCAAAACTGAAAGTCTTGCTTTGTTTTCCTTTTATGTTTACCTGACGGGTGGAAATGTGAGAGACGGCGTTGGTTTCAACGTTTGTCATTTCGGCTGTGAGCATGCCTTTTTGTGCGCAGTCGAACGTGTTGTCTAATTTTACGTCAAACCGGCTTTCGGCAGCGAATGTTTTTTGCTCTGTTAAGAGTTTTACGCCATCAAGTGGATTGTCCTGAATTTCAAAATGTATGGGTGTCCCCGAAATACCTCCGTCGTCTCCCTCGTTATACACCCTTATGGCAAGAACATTTTCCTTGTCCCATTTTATCAAGCCGGTGTTTGCAGGAATGTTATACTTTCGCGGCGTGTCCCATGCGCCGAAATATCCGTTTTTGTCCGAAGGCATTCCGCCCGTTTTGCCTACCGGTTTGCCGTTCAAAAAGGTTTCGTCGGCATCGTCTATGTATCTTATGCAGAGGTTCAAACCATATTTAAGGTTCTTTCCCGCAAAATCTTTTTTTCTCGGAATGAATTTTATGCGATACCACGCATAGCTTCTCACGAGTTTTATGTTTTGTTTGTTCCAACTGTCGGTAGTGGATATTTCCTGCCAGTTGTTGTCGTTGAAAGCCGTTGATTTCCACGCAGGATTGTCTCCTGTGTGAAATTTTGCACGTGTTATTTCAATATTTTGCGCGTTTGCGGCAAGCGATATGAAGAGTGCGGCAATCACTGCTTTTATATGCATTGTCATTCCCGAATGTTTTTTATTACTTAATGCAAATTTAATTATTATTTCGGTGTACGGTGCAAAAATTTCAGGATAAAAATGCACGTGGACGGTACAAAAAAATGAGGGCTTATGATGTCGAAAAAAACATAAGGCATTTAATTAAAAATACAAGGCATATATTTTAAAATAAGTGCCTTGTATTTTGAAATACATGCCTTGTATTTTTGACAATGAAGAATCTGTTGAAAATTAAGAACTTATGAAAGCCGAAAAATCGGGCAGGAAAAAGTGCATAAAAGCCTGTCGGAGTAAGGGAAAAACTGGTACAGAAAAAGTGAAAGGAAATGTTTATGCGCATTTCACGCATGCCGCTATAGCAATGAAGCCGTATGTCAGCAATAAGGCAAAGGTGAGCAAATCAACATCGGCTGTGGGAAAGCCTCCGCGTGTGTATTCGGACGATATGGCATGTGGCGACGGGGAAATGTGCGAGGAAATTTTTGTACAAACAATGTAAAGAATTCCGCCAACTATTGCTCCGACCGCGAACCCGGTTATGACATCTCCGAAATAGTGTACGCCGAGATATATCCGCGACCATCCGTTCAGAACAGACCATGTAAGGATGAACAGAGTGGCGCGGGGCTTCTTGAAAAGCAATGACAGGAAAACGGCTATTGACATGGTGTTTGCCGAATGGGCGGAAAAGAAGCCGAATTTTGCTTCGCGATAGCCGTTGACTGTTTTGACGGCGTGCATGATGAACGGGTCATTGCACGGACGCCATCTCTCAAAAAGTGCCTTGCTTATTTCCGACAAAGTGGTGCAAATGGCAACGCACGCCACAAGCATGGCTATCGTGGTGAGCAGTCTTGGAAATTCGTTGTTCTTGACGATCACGTAAATAAGTATCACTCCTACGGGAATCCATGTAAGTGTGGACGTAGCCTGCAACATTATGCCGTCGGCATAAAGAGAATTGCTGCCGTTGAGGGCGAACGTGATGTTATTATCGAGATTCAAGAGAAATTCCGGCATGGCTTGAAGTGGTTTGGGCTGTTTATATCAAACCGATGGCTGCAGTGGGAATCCAGCCTTTCTGTCCTCCGTCGAGCGACACTTGTTTCCAACCTTTCACGGAGCTTTCTGAGGTGATTTTTATCTTAGCTCCGGGAAGAATTTGCTGGAGTGATTTTGAATTGCCGGAGGGTGATTGGCGAATTTGTATCTGTTGCAAAACAATTGCTTCGGTCGGTTCGCCGCCTTGAACAGTCAGTATGCCGGCACAAACAAGTGATAGTGCCGTTACAAAGGTTAGAATCAGTCCGCCGAAGAATGCTCCTTTCCTAAGCCACAGTGCATTTCCGAAGAAGTAGAGCAGGGTGCACATCAGAACAAGTGCGAAACCCACAAGAGAGTAAACCGCCCATCGGGCAATGCTGTTGGAATGGAGAAAATCGTGGGCGTAAGAAGAGATGAAGGATTGCGGTTGCGCTCCTGCATACTTGATTTTTGCAACAGTTATTTTGAGATTGTATTTTGCGTCTGAATTTGAAGGATCAATGCTTACCGCGCGTTCGTAAGCAAGTCGGGCATGCGGATAATCGTTTAGGCGGTAGTAACAGTTGCCGAGATTATATTGTATGTCGGTACTTCGTATGCTTTGTGAGGCTTCTTCAAATTGTTTTGCCGCAGCGCGGTATTCGTTTTTAGAGTATAAGGCACATCCTTTCTCATAACTTTCCCGTGGAGAGGCTGCGTATGATTTTTCTGCGAAAATATTTAGGCAGAGAAGCAAAGATGTTATGAATATGAACTGTTTCATTTGGGAATTATCTTAAAGAATTTTCAATATCCACAATTACTTTGGCGGAACGGGAATAAAGATTTTCCATATTCTCCTGTGGATTTCCGGGAGCAAAGCGTGCGAACTCGCATTGTTTCATTAAGTCGGTAAACTCGGCACACAGAGTTTGGCTCACTCCGTTTTTAAGAAGCGTGCTTTCTATTTCATCGGTCTTGAACTCCGACATGGGAATTGTGAGACGGTGGGATATGTAAGCGGTAAGAGCATTTGCCAGCTCGTCATAGAATTCAGCGGCGTTGCCGGTGTTCATAAGTTTCTCGGCTTTGCGCAGATGTTTTGTGGCAGTGCGCTTTGCGCGGACTTGCATTCGAAGTGTAGTGTTGCTACGGAAGTTTTCGGAACGTTTCAGAACAAGGAATGCAACGGCAAACAGCGCAATCAAACCGGCGAACACGGCATAGAAACCTCCGTTTGTGAGCGTGAAGAACTGAGAAGGAGTGGAATAGCTGCCGCGATGAATGTCGTTAATGTCTTTGCGCAAAAGAACTTCGTCGTCGGAAGGCTGGTTGGCTCCCTGTTCCACACGGAAACTTATGGGTTGTGAGCTTGCGGTTTTGTAATAGCCTGAAGCTGTATCGTAATATTCGAGATTTATGGCGGGAAGAGTGTAATTGCCTTTCTGATGAGGCACAACGGTATAGTCGTAATAGATAGTTCCGCTCATGCCATTGGCTGTGAGGGAAGTTTTGTCTGTAAGTTTGGCGGGAAAAACTTCAAAATCCGAACCAAGGTTTAGTTTGGGTGCTGTGATAAGTTTCATGTTTCCCGTTCCTGTGATTGCCAAACGCACCGAAAGGTTTTCGTTGGTGCGGGGCTTGGGAGTGAGAATGGAAGAAGCAATTTTGAAGTTGCCCACGGCTCCCGAGAAATCGGACGGTTTGGGTGTGGGAAGTTTTGAAACGTTTATGGACAGCGACGGAGCTATTATGGACTTCTTTACTTCTGCGAAATTTGAGTTCCCGTTGAAGAAAGCATCAAACGGGTCAATGTTTGGATTGGCTACGGCAACAATACCATCAAACTTAATGGAAGGAATTTGCAGTTTGCCCGTTTGCTGCGGGAACATCACGTATTGGCACCATTTTGTGGTTTGATAGTTTTCACCTTTGTAGTTTTCTATGCTGAATGTCTTGTTCTTAGGAAGCGGCACTTCTTGTATGAGAAACCCCTTGAGGTCCGGCATCTTTCCGGAAAGCTGTGTGAGATTTACGCGGGTATAAATCTTATAAGTAAGAACTATCGGCTCTTGTTCGCAAACGCTTGTCTTATTGGCAGAGACGGTTATGAAAAGATCTTTTGCCGTTATGCGCCCGTTGGAAGAAGGTGTTACGGTTTGGTTTTGCTGTTGGGTGTTTGCGGAGTTTGGTGTGTGGTGTGTGGAACCGCTTGCGTGTATTGTTACGGTGTTTGTCTTGTAGGTTTTGCCGTTAATCTTGAAAGCTGCGGGAGGTATGCTCACTGTTCCTGCCTTATCAATGGTGCAGGTGTATGTAAAGGTAACGGAACTTGTCCCCGAACTTTTTCCGTTTATTATTTGGTAGCTTGACATTTCGGAGCAGCTCGGACCGTAAAGCACGTTAATGCTTGAAGGAAACTTGGGACCGGTGAAATTGTCTATGTCGCGTGTGGAAACATAATATTCAATTCTGAAATCTTCCCCCGTAGCCACGTTTCCCGGTGCGTTTACTTTTATGCGTATTGCACCGAATACGGGCAGGGAAAGTAATGTGAGGAATATTAGACAAAATGTTTTTTTCGTCATGATGGGCTTGTTGTGATTACCAATTCTTGTCAAGACTTCTGGGACTTGCAAAACGTTGTCCTTTACGCAGTTTGTCCTGCGTTTTCTGTTCTTCTTGTTTCGCAGCATCAAGTAGTCGCTCTGCATTGTCTTTGGACATTTGGTTATTATTTTGCTGTTGCTTTTGTTCTTGTTTATCTTTGTTTTGCTGAGGTTTATTCTGTTGTTTCTTGTCGTCTTTTTCCTGCTTGTTTTGGTCGTTTTGATTTTTATTCTGCTTTTGGTTTTTCAAAAGGTGGCGGCAAAGAGCAAGATTGTAACGGCTTTCATCGTCGTGAGGATTATTGCGCAAAGCATTCTCGTAACTTTTTATGGCTTCGCCGTATTGTTTTTGGCTTTGCAGAATCACACCGAGGTTATGATTGGCTTTAGCAAGATATAAAGGATTTTTTGTGCGTTTTATAGCCGATTCATATTGGGCGGCAGCGTCCTTGGGATTGCGCTGGCGCAAAAGAGCGTTGCCCAAATTGAAATGGGCCGTGGCATCTTTATCATTTTTCTTAATGGCTTTGCGATAGGAAGTTTCGGCATCATTGAAAAGACTGTCAAGATACAGAGAATTGCCTTGGCGTATCAGTCGACGATTGTCTTTTTGTGAAAATGCCGGAACACAACACAATAAAACCAATGAGAGTGTTATGTATTTTCTGAATGTCATCATCTTTTCTTAAACAAATTAAGTTTGCGCAATACATGATTCTTGCGTTCCATAATTATGGCATCTATGATAAGCGCGATAAGGGCAATAAGAGCCACCCATTGGAATTGCTCGGCGTATGAAGAATATACGGCAGAGGACATTTCGCTTTTCTTTATTTTGTCAAGGTCGTTGAAAAGACGTTCTCTTGCTGTGGGCGCATTAGTCAAATATATAAATGTACCTTTTCCTGCCTCGGCTATTTTGCGGCACATATCTTTGTTAAGGCGCGAAATAACAGTCTGTCCGTTTTTATCAACTATATATTTATTTTTATCCGCCGGGTCGGGGACAGGTGCGCCGCTATCTTTTCCAACACCTATAATAAATACACGTATACCTTTCTTTGCAGCTTCTTTTGCAGCTTCTTCGGCTCCGCCTTCGTGGTCTTCGCCGTCTGTTATTACTATAACAGCGCGTCCAACGTTCTCTTTCGAAGTAAAACTCTTTGTCGTAAGATTTATAGCGTCTCCTATCGCAGTGCCTTGGCGAGTTATAAGCGAAGGATTAATTGCGTCAAGGAACATATTGGCAGAGATATTATCGCTCGTAATGGGAAGCATATTAAAAGCATCACCTGCAAAGACAACAATTCCTACTTTATCGTTATCCATTCTGTCGATTGTGGAAGAAATTAATTGCTTTGCGCATTCCAAACGGTTGGGCGAAACATCTTCGGCAAGCATACTGTTGGAAATGTCAAGAGCTATCACAACTTCAATACCTTGCTTTTTCTCATTGTCAACAGTCATTCCCATTTGCGGACGTGCAAGAGCAACAATCAACATGGCTGCGGCAAACAAAGCAATAAGGAATTTTATATGCTGTCTTTTGCTTGAGGCATCGGGCATAAGAGCTTTTATTAATTGCATCTCGCCAAAACGTTTTAGTTTACGCTTACGTGAGATGCAGGACAATATATATATTATAGCCCATAGCGCAAGAAGCAAAAGCAAATACAGATATTTAGGATCTTCAAATCTGAACATGATTCGTTTTAGTTTTATGGAATGCGCCTGTAAACAGTTATTCGTAAAAGAATTTCAATCAACAGAGACAATATAGCTAACATTGCGAGAGGTTGATACAGGTCGTATCGCTTGGAATACTTTCGTACGCTGAACTTTGTGCGTTCCAATGTGTCTATATCGTGATAGACTTTCTTCAATTGGCTTGTAGAATTTGCACGATAGAATTGTCCTCCCGTGGCAGTTGCTATTCCGCTGAGCGTTTGCGTGTCAATTTCACATGGCATTTGAATATAATGAACACCTCCGCCGGGAAGTGGATACGGGAAAGGAGCTGTCCCGTTAGTTCCCACGCCTATTGTGTAAATTCTTATTCCGTATGTTGCCGCAATATCGGCAGCGGTGAGAGGAGATATTTCTCCTGAATTATTGGAACCGTCGGTAAGTAGAATAATTACCTTACTCTTTGCTTTGCTTTCCTTAAGTCGTGAAACAGCGTTCGATATTCCCATTCCTATTGCCGTTCCATCGTTTATCACTCCGTGTAATGCGAGGTCGCAGCTTACTTGTTGCATAAGATTAAGCAGTGATGCGTGGTCAGTTGTCATGGGACATTGCGTATATGCTTCGGCAGCAAAAACTGTTAGTCCGATATTATCATTAGGTCGCGCAGAGATAAATTCCGTTGCAACGCTTTTAGCTGCTTGTATTCGGTTTGGCTGCAAATCTTCGGCGAGCATACTTGTACTTGCATCTATTGCAAGCATTATGTCAATGCCTTCCACTTGTGAATTTTTCCAAGAGTTTTTACCTTGCGGGCGTGCAATAATTATAATAATCAAAGCAATTGTAATGAGCCGCAGCACAAACGGAGTGTGCATAAGGCGCAGTTTCACCGTGGGACGTATGTGCCTGTATGCTTGTGTGTCGGATATAGTTATGGATGCCTCGCGCTTGCTGTGGCGTAGGAAATACCATACGGCGTATGGTATAAGCAGCAACAGCAGTAGGAGAACTTCTTTATTTGCGAATGTTATCATTGGCGTATAATACTATAGCAACAATTCGAAAATCTCGTTGATTATTAAAAGAACCACTATCACGGAAGCAGTAATGGCTATGCCGAGAACAACTTTCTTTTTGGTGCGTGGGTTTTGTGCGGGAGTTTCTTGTTTGTTGTCTTCTTCTTCCACGGGAGCAACTGGAATTTTGTCGCTTTTGGTGGTTTCTATGTAGGATGACAGACGCATTAGATTGCGTTCGTCTTCGTTTGAATCTGTTTTGAGTTTTGCAAATTTTGTAAGGTCGGCAGTAGCAAGAATTTCTCGCAATTCCGTGTAGTCCGGTTCTTTTATCGGTTCTTCAAGAGCGTTGCCTTTCTCGGCATTTTCTTTTGCCATAAGTTTTTGACGGTCTCCAAGGTCAATCAAATGCTCCACAAGTTCATACGATGTCATTTCATCGGCGCGGAAACCGTAACGTTTGCTTACATATTTGCGTAAAATCAGGATAAGACTCGTATAATAGTCCTTTGACGAGAGTTCTTCTGATTCGTATTCATTTTTCAGTTTCGCTATTTCGTTTTGCGCTTCTTTGTGTGGGAGCAGTTGCTCTTTCTTTGCAGCTTTGACAACTTTTATCTTCGGCGCAGCAATTAGTTTTCGCGCAGCAATCCAAATTGTCTGCCCACAGACAATCAACAGTAAAGACAAAAAGAACAACGGCATCCAGTCGCGCCATGTATATACAGGCTCAATTATTTCTTTCGGACCGAAAAACTTGTCAACATGTGCGGTGTCTACTTTTACATCATTTACTTTTATGGCAAGTTGGTTGGTGGAATATACTTTGCCTCCCACTTTTACATTCATAGAAGGAATATAATAGAGGGCAGGGTCGAAACTTGTGATTGTAAAAGAATAATCCGACGTATTGGTTCCCTTGACAGGCTCGTCTTCTTTTATACTTACGGTTTCTTTCTTCACAACTTCCACACCCTTTTTCATTATTTGCTGAACGTTCTTAGGAAATGCCGGTTGTACGTTCTGCGGATGTTCCACGGTGATGTGTACCGAAGTTTGTTCGCCAATCAAAATTTCGGCGGAATCTATTCGGGCAGTAACCTTGACCTGCGCCTTTGTTGTCAAAACCGCAGAGAAAAGTACCGTTATTATAATAAATAGTTTCTTTGCCATTTATACGTTGCCTTTAGAGGATATGCCGGCTGTTTTGGAATTGAAAAGCTGCATGAGCTTCTTAACATAATTTCCGTCGGTAGGTATTGCCACGTTTCTCACTCCGGCTTTGGTGAATTGCAGATGGAGTGTGTGCTCACGTTCTTGCCATGCGCTACGATGTTGATTGCGCACACGTTTGCTCGAAGTGTCAACATATTCTATGTGCCCGGTTTCTGCATCGCGAAATTCAACGATTCCTATGTCGGGCAGTTCTTTCATTCTTATGTCATACACTTCTATTGCATTCAAGTCGTAACGGTGTCCGGCTATTTTCAATTTGTCGGTAAGGTCGTGGCGGTCTATGAAATCGCTTATCACAAATGCCGCACATTGCCTTCTTTGTATTTTCATCATGAACTCCAATGCCTCGGAAATGTCGGTTTTCTTTCCTTGCGGCGTAAAGGTTAGCAATTCGCGTATTATGTAGAGAATATGTTTGCGTCCTTTCTGCGGGGGAATGTATTTCTCCACTTTGTCGCTGAAAAAGATAACCCCGATCTTGTCGTTGTTTTGTATTGCCGAGAACGAGAGTGTTGCCGCAATTTCTGTGATAAGTTCTCTTTTTGTTCGCATTTGCGTACCGAAATCCACGGAACCCGACACGTCTATAAGCAGCATTACCGTTAGCTCTCGTTCTTCTTCATACACTTTTACGTAAGGACGATTGAAGCGTGCCGTAACGTTCCAGTCTATGTCGCGCACGTCGTCACCGTATTGGTATTCTCTTACTTCGGAAAAGCTCATGCCTTTACCTTTGAACGCTGAGTGATACTCGCCGGCGAATATATTGCTGCTTAGTCGGCGTGATTTAATTTCTATGCGTCTTACGCGGCGCAAAAGTTCTGTGGTGTCCATACTCAAATCACGAAATGTTTCAGGGCACAGCCACCTTGTTTATAATCTCGTCTATTATGTTGTCGCTTGTTACGTTTGCTGCTTCCGCCTCATAGGAAAGACCGATTCTATGACGCAACACATCGTGAGCCACAGCGCGAACATCTTCGGGAATGACATATCCTCTGCGTTTCAAAAAGGCGTATGCACGGCTTGCATAAGCAAGATTAATTGAAGCTCGCGGACTGCCGCCGAAAGAGATGTAGTCTTTCATGTCTTTCAACTTGTAACGTTCGGGATAGCGTGTGGCAAAAACTATGTCGGCTATGTATTGCTCTATTTTTTCATCAATATAAATGTCTTTAACCACCTCGCGTGCGTGCATTATTTTGTTTGCGCCTACAACGGGTCTTACTTCTTCGGGCTTCTTTTCGTCGAGTTTTGCGCGGACAATGGCTTTTTCTTCTTCAAGTGTGGGATAATCAATGATTACCTTCATCATGAAACGGTCGGTTTGGGCTTCGGGAAGATTATATGTACCTTCCTGCTCTATAGGGTTCTCTGTGGCGAGCACAAGGAAGGGTTCGGGAAGCGGGAATGTCTCGCCGCCTATCGTAACCTGTCTTTCCTGCATGGCTTCAAGGAGTGCGCTCTGCACTTTTGCGGGAGCGCGGTTTATTTCATCGGCAAGAATGAAATTTGCAAATACAGGACCGCGTTTTACAACGAAAGTTTCTGTTTTTTGACTGTAAATCAAAGTTCCGATTATGTCGGCGGGCAAAAGGTCCGGGGTAAACTGCACACGATTGAACTTGGCATCAATAAGGGATGCGAGTGTTTTTATGGCGAGTGTCTTTGCAAGTCCGGGCACACCTTCCAACAGAATATGTCCGTTTGACAAAAGTCCTACGAGAAGGGATTCCACCAAATGTTTCTGTCCCACAATTGTGCGCCCCATGCCGGCTGTAAGTTCGGAAATGAAGCCGCTTTCTATTTCTATCTGCTCGTTCAGGGCACGGATGTCGATATTATTGTTCATATACTTAATATGTAGTTGGTTTCTTGCGTATGCAAAAATATAATTATCTTTTTTATTACGATAGCCCCTTATATTAAAAAAGAGAAAAACGACATCATTAAAGCCTTGTCGGTCTTTGGCGTTGCTCAGTCGCAGTAGTCAAGGTCGGGGTTGGCGTAGAATTTATATTCCGGGTGTAATGATTCGAGTTCCTCTTCGAGAGAGTGGCAAAAGGCTTTGCGGTTTTTTACGGAGAAATCGGTTACAACGTCGAACGATACTCTTTTCTGCTTTTCGTCAACTATGAATCCGTGAAGCTGCATGGCTCCTTTGTGTTTCATCACCGTTTTGCGCACTTCCTCCTGAAATTCCAGATGTTCGGGATTGTTGTCGTAGGCATATATTCCCACGGCGAGATAAATGCCGTAGGTTTCCGATATGTCGCGTTGTATCTTGAGCGTCAGTGCGTGGATTTGTTTTGCCGTCATACCTTCGGCAACTTCAATGTTCACCGACCCCACCATGCTGTCCGGCCCGTAATTGTTGAGTATCAGGTCGTAGGCTCCGTGAACTTCGGCAAATGACATGATGCGTGCCTTGAGTTTTTGCGAAAACATGCTGTCTACCCTGTGTCCGAGGATGTCGTCGAAAGTGTCTTTGAGAATGTCTATGCCGGCTTTGGTGAGAATCAGCGAAATTGCCGCTCCGAACCATCCGTCAAGGTCTATGTCCCAAATCATGAGTATAAGGGCGGAAACAATGGTGGCGAATGTTATTATGGCATCGAAGAGATTTTCTGTACCCGAACCGCTCAACGAGTCGGAATTCTCGCGTTTCCCAGCATTTGTGGTGTAGATTCCGAGCCATAGCTTGGCAATAACTCCCGTAGCCATGATAAGAAGCATGGTGGTTGTATAATGGGTTTCGGTGGGGTGGATTATCTTTCCCACGGCACTCACGAACGACATTATTCCGACAACTACAATTAGTACGGCAATAGCCATTGCGCTGACATATTCGATTCTTCCGTGTCCGAAGGGGTGGAATTTGTCGGCGGGCTTCATGGCAAGTTTTGTGCCGCCCACGGCTATAATCGAGGATATTGCATCGCTAAGATTGTTTATTGCGTCAAGAAATATGGCTATTGAGCCGGATGCCAGACCTATTATGCCTTTGAAAATGGCATATACGAAGTTTACGACAATGCCCCAGATTCCCACATGTACAATTACTTTCTCGCGCGAATCGTATTTGGTTGTTTGTTCTGTATCGTTGTTTCTCATTTCAAATTTTACCGTTAACGGGTGCAACACTTCCCGTTCTGTATGCAAATGTAGTCATTTTTGAGTTTACCGAAGCCATTATTTTATTCACGGTCCGCGTATAATTTTTGAATATTCGGGAGATGCGAAAAATGCTTTGCGCAAGCAGTGAAAAATACAAGGCACATATTTCAAAATACAAGGCATATATTTTAAAATAAGTGCCTTATATTTTCAATTAAAAGCCTAATGTTTTTTCTCTTTTGCAAGTGGTTGATAAACAATAAGCTGCACGAGGCGAAAAAAGAACATTGTTTATGAAAGAATATACGATTGTATGGTGTGTAAATGAATATTTATCCGATAAATCCCTGTGTGCGCACCCCGTATAAACCTTGCGGGCTTTCCTTGGCTTTGCAAAGGGAAATGGATAAAGCGATTATAAGATTGCAAAAGCGGGTATATTCGGCAGAGTTTTGTTATCTTTGCAGATAAGATTAATCATAAAAAACAGAAATGGGCTTATTATCAAATATTTTCAAGAAAAAAGCGCAAAATTCCGACGGAAGCCGCGTTGGAGGTATTGAAGATTTCATGACCTTAATAAGGGTGTATTTTCAGGCATCAATGGCGGCAAACATAGGAATAACTAATATTTCAATGCTTCCCGATTTGAGAGTTTTCAAGCAGACTCTCCACGTGGCAACAGTGAACAACCGACTCGGATTCGGCGAAAAGACAAAGTGCAGAAAGATGCTGGAAGAAATCTATGGGCTTCCCGATTCTTTCTTCCGTGAAATAGACGCGAGCATAAAGTCTCGCTGCCGCAAAATAAACGATGTAACAAATTATTTGTTCCAGTTTCAGGGCTTCTCGCAGGATTTGCTCATGCTCATGAGCAATGTGTTGAAATGGAAATTCCGTATGCCCTCGATCTTCAAGAAAACCCTCAAGGCGATAATTGAAAGGTCGGTAAATGACATACTTACCAAGAACGATTGGAAGGATGACGGTGTGAGAAGAACCTGTGTGGGAATAAGAAAATATCGCCAAAGCCTCGGTTATTCGCCGCAGTGGATGACCGAGTATATATATCATCTCGTGATGCTTGCAAAAAAAGAACCGCGTCCCAAAGATGTTCCCGAAACCGATAAAAAGTAACGGGCAATTTTGCGGAAAGGCATAAAATAGATAAATTTGCAAAAGCGACGCAACGACTGACTATGGCTGAAGGTGGCACAAACAGAAAAACAATAGAAATCTTTCAAACAAGAGTTCGCCAGTTGATGTACGAATACGAAGGTGTACGCGGACAGAGAGACGAACTGCGTCGTGATTTGGAAGAAAGAGACGAAGAAATTCGCCGTTTGCAAGCCCAAGTGAAAGAACTCCAGGACTCGTATCAGTCGCTAAAAACCGCCAAGATGCTCGAAATCTATGACGGAGACGTGGAAAAGTCGAAACGGCGAATAGAATCGCTGATAAGACAAGTGGACAGGTGCATAGCACTGCTGAATGTATAAGAAAAGGCAAAGCACCATGGCAGAAGCAAGTGAGTTTTTTTTGATACAGTTGAGGATAGACAATCAAACCTATCCCGTGAACATACGCCGCGACCAGGAAGAAATATACAGAGAGGCGGAACGGCAGATAAATGATAAGCTAAATCTTTACAAGGACAGGTTTCCCAACCTTGCAAAAGAACAATATCTTTATATGACGTTGTTGGATTTGAGCGTTAGACTCATACAATCCGAAAGGCGTAACGACACCGAACCTTACGAATCGGTGATGAACAACCTTACAGCCGAGATTCTTGCAACTCTCGGCGACAAAAGTTGAAGAAAACACTTTACTTTGCTTCGTGATAAGTCCAAAAGCGTTGTGTTTCGGCATGGCGCGAAAAAAGAATTGAACAACGGACATTAATAACGAACAAAATAAAAAACAAAACACATGGAAATAGTATTCATAATAGTTGCGCTGGTTGCCGGCTGTGGCATCGGGTATCTGATGTTGCGTTATGTGGCGACAAGCCAATATAAGAAAAGAATATCCGACGCAGAAAAAGAAGCAGAGGTTATAAAAGAGAAAAAACTTCTTGAGGTAAAAGAAAAATTCCTAAGCAAGAAAACAGAACTTGACAAGGACATGCAGCAGCGCAATCAGAAGTTGTTGCAAACCGAAAACCGATTGAAGCAGCGCGAAATCAGTCTTAATCAGAAACAGGAGGATTTGGTGCGCAAGAAAAACGAACTCGACAACCAGTTGCAGCGTGTGGAGCAGTCGCAGAACGCATTGCAGGTGGAACGTGAGGAACTTCAGAAATTGCAGACCAAAGAACGTGAGAAACTTGAGGAGCTCAGCGGACTTTCTGCCGAAGAAGCTAAATCGCGTCTTGTGGAATCTTTGAAAGACGAGGCAAAGACCGATGCCCAAAGTTACATCAACGACATAATGGATGATGCAAAACTTACGGCAACAAAGGAAGCAAAGAAAATAGTAATCCAGACAATTCAGCGCGTAGCCACTGAAACAGCCATAGAAAACAGTGTAACAGTTTTCCATATTGACAACGACGAAGTGAAAGGACGTATAATCGGTAGAGAAGGGCGAAACATTCGTGCTTTGGAGGCTGCAACAGGTGTGGAATTGGTTGTTGACGACACACCGGAGGCTATTGTGATTTCAGCATTCGATCCTGTGCGTCGCGAAATATGTCGTCTTGCTCTTCATCAGCTTATTACAGACGGAAGAATCCATCCCGCACGCATCGAAGAGGTTGTGGCAAAGGTGAAAAAGCAAGTTGAAGACGAGATAATTGAAACCGGTAAGCGCACAGCCATTGACTTGGGTATTCACGGGCTTCATTCGGAACTCGTAAGACTTATAGGAAAAATGAAATACCGCTCTTCTTATGGGCAGAACCTTTTGCAGCATGCCAGAGAGACAGCTAATTTGTGCGCTATCATGGCTGCGGAGTTGGGATTGAATCCCAAGAAAGCCAAACGTGCAGGTTTGCTTCACGACATAGGAAAAGTGCCCGACGAGGAGCCGGAACTTCCGCACGCTATCTATGGTGCCAAGCTTGCGGAGCAATATAAGGAAAAGGCTGACATAGTTAATGCCATTGCGGCGCATCATGACGAAACGGAGATGACGAGTCTTCTTGCTCCGATAGTACAAGTGTGCGACGCAATAAGTGGTGCTCGTCCCGGAGCGCGTCGTGAAGTTGTCGAAGCTTATATCAAACGACTCAATGACCTGGAAAATATAGCAATGAGCTATCCCGGCGTAACAAAAACCTATGCTATTCAGGCGGGACGTGAGTTGCGTGTCATTGTAGGTGCCGACAAGATTGACGACAAACAGTCGGAAACCCTGAGCAATGAGATTGCCAAGAGAATACAAGACGAAATGACTTATCCCGGACAGGTTAAAATAACAGTGATTAGGGAAACAAGAGCGGTAAGTTATGCAAAATAACTGCCGAAAACGAAATAGTTGAAGATGAAAAGGTTTGGTCTTGCAAATATGTTGTATGCGCACTTGAAAAAGTGCGCATACAATGTTTTGTACCTACCGTTCATTATTAATGCAAATGCGCCGGCGAATGCGCAAAGTGTGTTAAAGCGGTTGACAGACAGTATAGAATACAGGGCAGACTGGACTTACAATATTTCGGATGCGAGTGAGAGAACGCCATTTTGGTTATCGTCCAACCGATACGGGCTTGGCGGTGTAAGACATTCAAACGGGCACATGCGCTGGGGTGTTTTCAAAGACGAAAAAAAGGATTCCAATGCAACATGGCGCATGGGATATGGCGTGGACTTCGTGTTGGCGCACAATTACACGAGTGATTTTTTTGTGCAACAGTTGTATATGGATTTGGGATATAAAAACATTATAATTTCTGCGGGTGCAAAAGAGCGACCGGCAAATTTGAAAAACAATGAATTAAGTACGGGAAGCCAGACATTCGGTATAAATGCCAGACCGGTGCCTGAAATTCGTTTCGAAGTGCCTGATTACATTTCGTTGTTTGGCGGAAAAAAACTTTTTTCCATTCGTGCCCACATCGGATACGGTATGCTTACCGACGGAGCGTGGGAAGAAACGTTTGCAAACAAGAGTCGCAGCCATTATGCCAAGAATGTTTTGTATCATAGCAAGTCAGGATTTTTGAAGATTGGCAATGAAAACATTTTTCCCTTGACTTTCGAGGGCGGATTAGAGATGGCAGGAACGTTTGGAGGCAGATATTATAGCGGAGACGGCTACTCTCGCAATTTATATCAAGGCATTGGTGATTTTGCAGACATACTTTTCGGATTAAGTAGCGATCCCGGCGAAGGAGATTACAAAAACACCAAAGGAAATACGGTGGGCTCGTGGCTGTTAAGCATAAACTATCATGGCAAAGGCTGGAAAGCGCGGGCATATTACGATCATTATTTCGAAGATCACTCCGGTTTATTTTACAAATACATGGACTACGACGGCTTGTACGGCTTGGAACTGAATATTCCCAATAACTCGGTCGTCAACAACGTTGTATATGAATATGTGTACACGAAGTATCAGAGTGGTTCCATATATCATGATGAAACATCAACGATTCCCGACAAAATAGGCGGGCAGGACAACTACTACAACCATAATCTTTATGCCGGTTGGCAACATTGGGGAATGGCTATGGGCAATCCGCTGTTTCTTTCGCCGCTTTACAACAAGGATAAGAAGCTTGCGTTCGAGAGCAACCGTTTCGTGGCTCATCATGTGGGTATTAGTGGCAATCCCACGCAGTCTTTGCATTATCGCATGCTGTTTACTTTTTCCAAACAGTTCGGAACGTATCTGCAACCTTTGGAAGATATAAAGTACCAACGCTCGTTTCTTGCCGAACTAAACTATTCGCCCGAGCGAATGTTCAGAAGAAATATGCGAGGGTGGAGTGTAGGAGCGGCGTTTGCCTTTGACCGTGGCTCGTATATAGGAAAAAACACGGGATTTCAGATAACCTTGAGAAGAAACGGGTTCTTCTCGCTATAACACGAAAGAAAATGAGAAAAGTGAAGTTTTTTCTTTTTGTCATAACGGTTTGCGCTCTTTTTGCGTCTTGCGATA
Source organism: Prevotellaceae bacterium (assembly GCA_003150315.1). Classification (GTDB taxonomy): domain Bacteria; phylum Bacteroidota; class Bacteroidia; order Bacteroidales; family Bacteroidaceae; genus UBA6398. The sequence continues at coordinate 19,112 of QAML01000012.1, forward strand.
AGATGACCAATAACGGGAATCTTGACGGCATGTGGCAACTTATTAGCGTTTCATACAATAAGACCGGAGGCGAAGACTCGATTGTGAATGTGAAAAACGAGAGGGTCTACATGAATTTCCAACAAAAATTGGGACAAATCACTCCCGGAACATTCCGCACCGATTCCATGGGAAGATATTTGCTCATGCGTTTCGAGAAAAAAAGTGGAATGCTGAAACTGCATGACTTCTATGCCTTTTATGAAACCGCCGGTCCGCTCGGCACAGAGAGACATTCGGAAGAAAAACTGTTGACGGATTCCGCTACCACGTTGTTGCAGCCGTTTGGTATAGATGGATTGTTCGCTAATTTCAATATCTTGAAACTTACTGGCAGTTCAATGATATTGCAATCCGATTACGCAAGACTCGTGATGAGGAAGTTTTGATTTTCCTCTTTTCGCAACGTTTCTCGAGTGCGTTGTGGTATAGATGACTTCCTACGAAAATTCAATATTTGTTGCATATAGCATTAAAGTAAGCTGTGCAGAAAAACATGCTTCGGGACATGCGAAAAAATATAAGGCACATATTTCAAAATACAAGCCATATATTTTAAAATACAAGGCATTTGTTTTTTGCCAAAAGGCATGTAACTTTTTCGACATTATAATAGTTTCATAAACAGAGCCTTATGATTTGATGAATTAATCGTCGAAACCACGGTTTTTGCTTTGCATGTTTATGCATTAATGACGTGCTGAATTGTATATATATTCCTTGCTTTTCAGATTATCCTTTTCTTTTATAGATGTGCAGTATATGTGAGTGGTCAGCAGCCACATCGAATCAATATTACTTGATGTTGGTATGAGAATAACGGTTAATTATAAAATGCCGTGGTGAATTTTATTTGTCCATGCGTGTGTAGTTAAGAACAAAATGGCTTTCAAATGGGAATCGGTGTGGATTGTAGTTCCACGAAAACAATACAAATGGTTTGTCTTGTTTTTTTATTGTATGGCTATCAATATCGTTTCATTGTCAGAAATACTGTACACCAAGTATCCGCCAGGAGGGCTTTTTCTAACGTAAATCCTGCATTTGTGCCCGCCAATAGATGTTTCAAACAGGTACTTTGGGACTGTTGTCATGTGTTAGTTAACCCAACTACCACGATACACGGAACTTTTCAACAGGTTTGGCAAGTTCAACAATACTTTGTTCTTTGCTTCAGTGTATGCAAATGTTTTTTAGGCTAATCCTTTATGTTACGGTTTGAAATGGTTGTTGTAGCTTCAAGATTGGACAGCGTGAATTGCAGTGTATGCAGTTGCTCATGGGCAAGCCGTCTTTTTCCTTTCGCTTTTCCTTTTGTTCTCTTGGTTTCAGATTTTTTATAGACCGCTTGTCATTCAGTGCGTCAGCAATGCGCCTTTCACAGTCCCATATTAAGTACACTCCCGTGCAATATTAAAGGTGTTTTTCCAACATTTCACGATGCAAAAACGCGAGCCAATTTGTTTGTTTTTATCATGTCGGGTAATTTTTCCCCTATGTATGGAGATCCTTTTATGTTTGAAGGATTGTGATAAAGGTTTGCTTTTGTCTTAAAATAAAAAAGTTCCTCAATATAAGTATTGAGGAACTTTAGTTATTGAATTATGGAAAAATCTCTTATTCTGCAGCGAGAGTGAAACGGCGATATGTTACAATCTGCAAGTCTTTGTCCTGCTTCTTGAGCCATGCCGAAACGCTTTCTTTCTCATCGCCGAATTGGAATTCCTGATCTACAAGGCAATTCTCCTTGAAGAATTTTGCCAAACGACCTTTTGCGATGTTCTGAATCATCTGCTCGGGAAGATTTGCAGCCTTCTCTGCAGCAACAGTCTGCTTGATTTCCTTAGCTTTTTCAGCGTCTTCCTTGCTAAGCCAGCCCTTTGCCATATTTGATTCTATATGGTCGTCGCTGTCAACAAGATTTGCGTTGATTCCGGCTTTCTTCAAAGCGTTGATAACTGCTTTTTCAACCTGTTCGTCCTTTGTTTTCTGAACAGCAACTTCAAACTCTGATTTCTTAACCTCTTCGGGAACAGAAGCCTCGTCAAGTGCAATAGGTTTCATTGCAGCAACCTGCATTGCAAGCTTGTGAGCAGCATCTTCATTGTTTTTGTTGAGCTGAACCATGGTGCAGAGAGTGTGCCTGCCCATATGATCATAAGTAGAAATGTTGTCGCCTTCGATATAGGTGTAACCGTCAAGTTCAGTTTTCTCACCGGTGATACCGCTGCGAGCAACGATTGCTGATTCAACGGTCTCGTTTCCGATGGTCAAAGCCTTAACTTCGTCAAGAGTCTTTGCCTTTGCTGCAACGGCAGCATCAATGATGTCCTGTGTCAACTTAACAAAGTCTGCATTATTGGCAACGAAGTCGGTTTCACACTTTAGGGCAATAATCGCAGCGAAGCCGTCAGCATATTTAACGAGTACGCATCCTTCCGAAGCTTCACGGTCGGAACGTTTTGCTGCAACAGCCTGACCTTTTTCGCGGATTATTTCGATGGCTTTTTGAGTATCGCCTTCAGAAGCCTCGAGAGCTTTTTTGCAATCCATCATTCCCGCACCGGTAAGTTTGCGAAGTTTTTGGATTTCTGCTATTGTAACAGCCATAATTGTTGTTTCTTATTAATGAGTGGTTATTTTTACTTAGCCTCTTCTTCGGACTTTGTTTCTGCTTCTGCCTGCTTTGCAGCGGGAGCTTCAACACGTGCCTTGCGTGAGCGATGACGCATTACTTTGGGAGCGTCTGCATCAGCTTCAGCTTCTTGTTGTGCGGCAGCAGCATCTTGGTCGGCTTTCTCAACTTTACGTTCTTCCAAACCTTCGTTGATAGCAGCACAGCAAGCGTCAAGAATAACCTCGATACTTGCAGCAGCATCATCGTTTGCGGGAATTACATAGTCGATGTTTGAAGGATCGCTGTTTGTATCAACAATACCGAACACGGGGATTCCCAAACGTACTGCTTCGCGAACAGCAATGTTCTCTTTGTAAACATCAATTACAAAAAGAGCAGCGGGAAGGCGGTTAAGATCAGCAATAGAACCAAGGTTCTTTTCTAGTTTTGCACGCTGACGGCTAATTTGAAGAATCTCGCGCTTTGAAAGGTTTGAGAATGTTCCGTCTGCTGTGAGCTTATCAATATTTGCCATCTTCTTTACTGCCTTGCGGATAGTGGGGAAGTTGGTAAGCATACCACCAGGCCAACGTTCGATAACGTAAGGCATGTCAAGAGCTTTGGCTTTCTCTGCTACTATATCTTTTGCTTGCTTTTTGGTTGCAACGAAGAGAATTCTCTTGCCGGATTTAGCAATCTGCTTGAGAGCTTCTGCAGCTGTATCAACCATCGCAACGGTTTTGTTGAGGTCTATAATGTGAATACCGTTACGTTCCATAAAGATATAAGGAGCCATTGCGGGATTCCATTTACGTTTCAAGTGTCCGAAATGACATCCGGCCTTGAGAAGGGTTTCAAAATCTGTACGTGACATTGTCGTTTTGTTTACTTTGTTTACTTTCTTTTTGTTTGCATTTTAAGCACCAGCCTCAAGGTAGTCTTTTGTCGCCGCTACATATACTATATATAATGTATGGCATAATATGTATTGCGGGCGGCAAAGGAATCCTTGCGGTTTAGATACTAAACTATTTTTATTCCCAATATTTTCAAACAGGATATTAACGCTTGGAGAATTGGAAGCGACGGCGTGCTTTGGGGCGTCCCGGTTTCTTACGCTCAACAGTGCGAGGATCGCGAGTAACGAAACCTTCTTTGCGAAGAGCTGCTTTATCTTCGGGATTTATCTTTACGAGTGCGCGTGCAATTGCGAGACGAAGAGCCTGCGACTGACCTGTAAAACCGCCACCGGTAAGATTTGCCTTGATGTCGTATTTTTCAGCTGCTTCCAATAACTGGAGAGGCTGCTTAACCACGAACTGTAAAATAGAAGATGGAAAGTATTCGGTTAAATCTTTTTTGTTGATAGTTATCTTTCCTGTGCCTTCGCTCACGTATACACGTGCTATAGAACTTTTGCGACGACCTAATGCATTAACTACGTCCATTTACTATTTTATTTATACTGGTTAATATCGATTTGTTTGGGTTTCTGTGCTTCCTGCTTATGTTCACCACCCTCGTAAACATAGAGATTTTTTAAAAGCTGGCGTCCAAGACGATTCTTGGGGAGCATGCCGCGTACTACTCTGCGAACAAGTTTTTCGGGACCGTTGGGCTTTTTGAAGATGCTTTCGGGAGTATGTTCGCGTTGTCCGCCGGGATAGAGAGAGTATGTGAGATATATTCTGTCTGTCCATTTTTTGCCGGTGAGACGCACTTTGTCCGCATTGATTATTATCACATTGTCGCCACAGTCGGCGTTGGGAGTGAATGTGGGTTTGTATTTGCCGCGAAGCAATTTTGCAACGCGTGTGCAGAGACGACCAAGTACCTGATCGGTTGCGTCAACCACAACCCACTCTTTGTTTGCATTCTGTTTGTTGATAGAAACAGTCTTGTAACTTAATGTATCCACTTTCGTGTCTTTTTAATTTTATGATTAAACATTAGGCTTGCCTTCCGTTCTAAGTTTTTCTTCGGGTTTGCCATAAAGTTTTTTGCGCCGCATGACGACGCACCACGATTCACTAACCACTGCATCAGGCCAAATTCTTTAATAGATACAGCTATTAACACGTGGGATTAACAGGCTTTTTGTTGCCTGTTGATAATAATCGGTGCGCAAAATTACAATTTTATTTTTATGTGGCGATGATTTCTTTATGATTTTTTGCCGTAATTCGTTCATTAAATGCGGAATCTATGCGAAAAAATTGTTTGCCTTTGGGGTTTTGCTTTTTGTGTTGTGCCAAAATAGCCGTTTTTGCAAATGCCCGTAAAAAATCAAAAGTGTCGTCTCCAACATTGTGCTGGCGGCGACACTTTCTATGGTGTTTTGTTGCGGAAGTCCGCTTTACGTTTATTTCAGTTTGTTCTCTTTGTCGGGGAAAACTATCGAGGGTTTGAATGTCTTCGCTTCTTCGGGCGTCATCATGGCGTATGACATTATTATAACCACGTCGCCAACCTGCGCTTTTCTTGCGGCTGCGCCGTTCAGGCAAATCACTCCGCTTCCTGCGGGACCGCTTATCACGTAGGTTTCAAAACGTTCGCCGTTGTTTTTGTTTGCTATGAAAACTCTTTCTCCCGGAAATATCCCGGCGGCTTCTATGAGGTTTTTGTCTATGGTTATGCTGCCCACGTATTCGAGATTGGCTTCCGTTACGGTGGCGCAGTGAATTTTTGATTTGAGTATCTGTACGTACATTTCTGCTTAGATATTCTCTTTATATTTTATGTTGTCAATCAGTCTGACGGGGATATGTCCGCAGAATACTGTTATGCAGCCCACGATATAGTTGCTGTCTTTCCAATCGCTTACGTTTTGCAGTGTTGTTCCGTCAACTATTTCGTAATATTGAACCTCAAGTCCTTCCACGGAATTTATGGTGCTTACCACGAAATCGTGCGTCTCTGCCACGCTGTGGCTCTTGGCATATTCGCAACTTGCGAAAAGGGTTTTTGAGATGTTCAATGCTATTTTTCTCTCCTCGTCGTTGAGCAATGCGTTGCGACTGCTTAGTGCGAGTCCGTCTTCTTGTCTTACAATGGGACAGGGGCGGAGCTCTACAGGTATGGACAGGTCTTTTACCATAGCTCTTATCACAGCAATCTGCTGAAAGTCTTTTTCGCCGAAATAAGCTCTGTCGGGAGTTACGGCGTAAAACAATTTGCTTACAATCTGACAAACTCCGTTGAAATGTCCCGGGCGGCGTGCGCCTTCCATTACTGTATCTATGGGAGGGTATGAGAATTTGCGTGTGTCGGTTTCGGGATACATTTCTTCTACTGCCGGTGCAAACATAATGGTGGCACCAAGCGATGACAGCAGTTTTTTGTCTGCCTCTATATCGCGCGGATAATTTTCAAGGTCGCGCTTGTCGTTAAACTGTGTTGGGTTTACAAATACGCTTACCACAGTGGCATCGTTTTCTTTTACTGAACGTTTCACGAGTGATGCGTGTCCTGCGTGAAGCGCACCCATTGTGGGAACAAGTCCCACGGTTTTTCCCTCTTTGCGTAGGGCGGCAATGCGCTCGCCCAGTTCTTTTCGGGTTTCTATTACCTCCATGTTATACACATTAGTTTTATGGCTGCAAAATTACTGTTTTTTTTACAGACATCAAAGTGTAGGTTTTTCATGGCTGTGCGCACGAGGTTTGAAACCACGGTATGGCGAAAAATTTCAGAAATACTGTCGAGTTGCGTAAATGTCTGAAAAATAATTGTTTACGTAGTATTCGTGTCTCTTTCGTAAGTTGTTGTGTTTCAGAGATTTGAAATGGGCAAAAATACAAGGCACTTATTTTAAAATAAGTGCCTTGTATTTTAAAATATATG
>QAML01000087.1 GCA_003150315.1 Prevotellaceae bacterium
TTCGTCTATCGGTTAGGACGAGAGATTTTCATTCTCTAAAGAGCAGTTCGACTCTGCTATCGGCTACAATAAAAAGAAGAAACAAAGATGGCAAATCACAAATCATCAATAAAGAGAATCCGTCAAACGGAAGTTCGTCGTTTGCATAATCGCTATTACGCAAAGACAATGCGCAACGCTTTACGCGATCTCCGCGCCACAACAGATAAGGCTTCTGCAGAAGAGCAGTTGCCCAAAGTGCAGCACTTGCTTGACAAGTTGGCAAAAAGCCACATCATTCACAAGAACAAGGTAGCCAACTTGAAATCGTCAGTTGCTAAGCACGTAAACTCCTTGAAGTAAGTTTTTCATACTATTTATTTTTAGGTTATTTATTAAGCGGACGACCCCCTAAGAAGGGCTGGATCGCTTTTTATTTTATTCTCCCGACTCGTCTTACAAGATGCCCATAGAAAAGCTTCCCTCATTACTGGCACTGATTCTCGCCATAGGATATTCGCCCGGTCCGGCAAATATCTTCAGCCTTATGTGCTCAATGAGAAACGGAAGAAAAGCGGCATTAAGAATGTGGCTCGGACTTCTTGTAGGTTTTACGATTGCAGCGCTTATACTCACGCTCGCCACACATTGCATTGGCGAAGCAATGGGACAATACGTAAAATATATCAAATATGCCGGCGCGGCATACATATTATATCTTGCATGGAAAACCTATTCCGCTTCGGGCGAACAGCAACGCAGCACACGCGGATGCTCTTTTCTTTCAGGAATGGTGGTTCAACTCACAAACGCAAAGATTCTTCTTTTCGAACTGATGGTATTCTCCACATTCGTTTTGCCATATTCCGACTCACTTACCGACCTTCTTTCGGTCGCGGTCCTACTTGAACTTGCCGGCCCTGGAGCAAATCTCGTTTGGTTGCTGATGGGCGGATTCCTACACCGCGTTTTCTCCAAACATCAAAGGAAAATGGAAATCGCAATGGCGTTATGCCTCGCCGCATGTGCCATAGCAATAGTTTTATAACCGCTCCAAACTATTCTATAACTGCCGCACACCTTTTTATTGCCGCTGCAAACTTATCTACAACCACTTCCCGGCAAGTTCCGAACCCTTTCGTTACATTTTAATACCCTTCAGGAGCTTTACGGAAGCACCCTGCAAAGATTGCAAACGTTCTCTGCCAACAATGCATGCGACACGCATTGTTTTTAACGCCTCACAGCCCGTAGATGTCGGCTTTTTTTATTAACTTTGTGGCTAATAACATCTACATTTACAATAGAAAAAACATGGACGAAAGAGAGAAGTTGGCGGAAGAAAGTTATTCCGCGAGTAACATACAAGTTCTCGAAGGTCTTGAGGCAGTTCGCAAACGTCCCGCCATGTATATTGGCGACATTAGTGAGAAAGGTCTTCACCATCTTGTTTATGAAACGGTTGACAACTCTATCGATGAGGCCCTTGCAGGATATTGCACACACATTGAAGTAACTATTTGCGAAGACAACTCGATTATCGTGCAGGATGACGGACGCGGAATTCCCGTGGATATGCACGAAAAAGAGCACAAGTCGGCTTTGGAAGTTGTAATGACCGTACTTCATGCCGGAGGAAAGTTCAACAAAAGTTCCTACAAGGTTTCCGGCGGTCTCCACGGCGTTGGTGTTTCGTGCGTGAATGCTTTGTCCACCAAAATGGTCTCGCAGGTTTTCCGCAACGGCAAGATTTATCAGCAAGAATACTGCAAAGGCAAAGCCATATATCCCGTAAAAGTTGTGGGAGACAGCGACCTTCACGGCACACGTCAGCACTTCTGGCCCGACGGAAGCATTTTCATCGCCACCACATACAAATATAACATTCTCGCCAACCGCATGCGCGAGCTTGCATATCTGAATGCGGGACTTAAGATAACGCTTACCGATTTGCGCCCGGACGAGGAAGGAAAGACCAAGCAGGATGTTTTCTACAGCGAAAAGGGTCTGCGCGAGTTTGTAAGGTATATCGACTCGAGCAGAGTCCACTTGTTTGACGACGTGATATATCTGAACACCGAGAAGAACGACATTCCCATTGAAGCGGCTATTATGTATAATACCTCTTCAAGTGAAAACATTCATTCATACGTCAACAACATCAACACAATAGAAGGCGGTACCCACGTAATGGGCTTCCGTCAGGCTCTGACCCGTGTTCTCAAGAAATACGCCGAAGACAATTTCCAGAAATTCATAGAAAAGAGCAAAATAGAGATAGCTCCCGAAGATTTTCGCGAAGGTCTTACAGCCGTTGTCTCAGTTAAAGTTTCCGAGCCCCAGTTTGAGGGACAGACAAAGACGAAACTCGGCAACAACGAAGTAGCCGGTGCAGTAAACCAGGCTGTTGGCGAGGCATTGTCGAACTATCTTGAGGAACATCCCAAAGAAGCCAAGCTCATAATAGACAAAGTTGTGCTTGCTGCCTCGGCACGAATCGCAGCAAAAAAGGCTCGCGAGAGTGTATTACGCAAAAATCCGCTCACAGGCGGCGGACTGCCGGGAAAACTTGCCGACTGTTCTTCGAAAGATCCCGCCGAATGCGAATTGTTCCTCGTGGAGGGCGACTCGGCAGGCGGTTCGGCAAAACAGGGACGCGCCCGCGAAAGGCAGGCTATACTTCCGCTGCGCGGTAAAATCCTCAACGTGGAAAAAGCTATGTGGCACAAAGCTTTCGAAAGCGATGAGGTAAACAACATAATCCAGGCTTTGGGCGTAAGGTTCGGTGTGGACGGCGACAGCAAAGAAGCCAACATAGAAAAACTGCGTTACCACAAAGTCATAATCATGACCGATGCCGATGTAGACGGTTCGCACATTGACACACTCATCATGACGCTTTTCTATCGCTACATGCCACAAATCATAGAGGACGGCTATCTATATATAGCCACTCCGCCGCTCTATCTTTGCAAGAAAGGCAAGATTGAGGAGTATTGCTACACCGATGCCGACCGTCGCAGATTCATGGAAAAGTATAACAACGGAAGCGAGGAGGGAATCAACACGCAGCGTTACAAAGGTTTGGGCGAGATGAACCCAGAACAGCTTTGGGACACCACTATGAATCCCGACACCCGCCTGTTAAAGCAGGTTACCATAGAAAATGCTGCCGATGCCGACTATATATTTTCCATGCTCATGGGAGAAGATGTTGGTCCCCGCCGCGAGTTTATAGAGAAGAATGCTACTTTTGCAAACGTGGACGCATAAGCAGAAAGGCAAAAGCATATTACACACAAGGCGCACCCCGAAAGGTGCGCCTTGTTTCGTCTAATAACTTCCCAACGTGGGCATGTTGTTCCGCATCGGAAGCATAACCCGGCAAACGCATACCGCAAACGATTTTTTGTATCCGCTTTTGAAGAAAAATCAACCGATAAAATCAAGAGTTTTTTACCTTATAATTTCCCGCCCTTATCATGCTCGAAAAAACATAAGGCATATAATTAAAAATACAAGGCACTTATTTTAAAATATATGCCTTATATTTTGAAATAAGTGCCTTGTATTTTTGACCGTTTGCACACTTTTGATTCACAGCAACTTACAAAGATCTAAAAATATGCTGTAAAAACCACCGGAAAAGGGGCTTTACAAACGACATTTTTATTCAATCGGAAGGAACTTTCCGTTCTTTATTGCAATATCTTTAATCGTCAAAGTACTTCCCGCCTCGTTGGGAGAATGGAACGATATTTTGAGATTGCCCTTCAGGTCGCGAAACACCATTTGATGCCCGCCGTTATTGGCAAACACAATGTTCTTTTCATGAGTCCAGGGACCTTCGGGATTACCGGAGACCGAAACAGCCTGACCTATGGCATATTTCGGAGCAAAACTCGACCACAACATAAGAAGATTGCCGCTCTTTTCATCACGCCAAACAAACGGAGCGTCAGTTACTATTGACTTTCCGTTAGCCTCCTTTGCCCACGGAGCATCAGCGGTGCGGAACAGACGTTTTGCATCACCCACCGTGCCGTTAAGTTCATGATTCAGACGTTGGCACCATATTTCTCCCACACAGTCCACTACGTTCGGTCCGTTCCACTCCACACTGAAAAACATCCAGGGTTCGCCGTCTTTGTCAACATACAACGAAGCGTCAAGACACTGCATTCCCGGAGGAGTAATGAATATGCGATCGTCAGGGATGATGTTTTTATACGGACCGAGCGGACCATTGTCGGAACGCAACACGGTTGTACCACGCAAAATGCCGTTGGCACTGCCCGAAACGGTAACAAAGCAATAATATTTGCCATTATAATAATATGTATCGGGAGCCCACCAGTCGTCCGGGCATTTATATCCCTCGGGCATGTGATAAACGTATCCCGCTTCGTCCCATGTTTCCAAATCTTTGCTCTTATACGCAATCAATCTGGCATTCTCGGGACCGCGCGCCGACAATATCAAATAATATTCGCCGTTTTGCCTGTCAACAGTTATGAACGGATCTCGGCATTTTATTTGCGAGGTGGGGATATTCGTCTTTTGCGCCCCGGCATTTGCCACGGAAAACAGAACAAACAGCAATAAATACTTTATTTTCATATCTTACGGATTAATATTGTTGCTATACGGAAAGCATTTGCTAAATTTGATTGTAAAATTAACTATATTCTCCGTAACCACAACCATTGCATCATCAAAAACAATCCTATACTACTCAACAAACCCATGGAACTCGGCAAACTGGAACGACAACTGAAGCTAATGGCACTACTTGCGGGAAACACCAACCTGACAAACGACGAAATAGCCTCAAAACTATCACTGAGCAAACGCTCCGTCTATCGCTATCTCGAAGCTTTCCGCGAAATGGGATTCATTGTGGAGCGCAGCGGAGACATATACCGGCTCGACAAAAACTCGCCTTTCTTCCGGGAAATCTCCGGCAGCGTAATGTTCACCGAAGACGAAGCTGCAACTATATCGCAACTGCTCGCATCTGTGAGTGATAACAGCACAAGAGTAAGGAATCTGCGGCGAAAACTCGAAAGACTTTATGATTATAAGGTTCTGGAAAACCACGAAACCGACCTTAGGCTCGGCGAAAACGTTTCGCGCCTTTACGAAGCCGTCAAGCAGCATCTCACAGTGGTTTTGAAATCCTATCGCTCCCTTCACGGAAACACCGTGAGCGACAGAATTGTGGAACCATACCGTTTCATGAATTCCAACGACGATATTCGCTGCTACGAACCGGCTTCCGGGCAAAACAAGACCTTTAAGATTTCAAGAATAGGCGAAGTTAAACTGCTCGACATCAAATGGATTTCCGAACCTGCGCACGAACAAATTTACACAGATGCCTTCGGATTCACCGGAACTCCCATCGACACCATAAAACTCCGCCTTTCGGAACGCGCCGCATCGCTTATGGAAGAAGAACTGCCACGCAGCCGCAGATTCATAACCCATGCAGACAACAATACATACACTTTCGAAGACCGCACATGCAGCTATCTCGGAGCCACACGCTTTGTTTTGGGGCTTTATAACGATATAGAAATCATTGAGTCCGCAAAGTTCAAAGAATTTATCAGGAAAAACATCAAAGATTTAACACACAAATTCGAATATTGACGCAGATTGTCACTGCAAAACGGTTCTTTTGCATTGTAAAACGAAACAAAAACGCAGAACAATGAGAAAAGAACTGATTTGCAACGTATATGGCGCAACCGAAAATCGCGCCAAAGAAATATCATTCAAGAAAGCAGCAAACGCAATAGGCAGATATTTCCTCGCATCCAAGCCCGTGTTGAAACTGGCACGGCTTTATTCCCTGTTGCTCGAGGAAGAAGTTTCGCCACGCCGCGCCTTACGAATACTGAATGCCTCTGCAGCAATAACCTTACTCGTTTGCGTGAACGGCGCAAATACCTTAGCCCTTCTCATACTCACTCTTTGGACAATTGCAGCCTGTCGCAGTTGCCGCAAACGCGACTAATTACCACCTGTCCGCAAGCACAGCAAAAAATATAGGGATTTACTGCGGACTACATGCCTTAACTCTACTAATTATTCAAATTCTTACAACAACTGCATATTAATTAACCGAAATAGTAGGAATATATCCTGCAAAAGAATGCGATTGACGCAGCACATACCTAATATAAATTTCCTACATACGGTTGGCGGAAAAAACATAAGGCATCTTGTAAAAAATACAAGCCATGTATTTTAAAATACAAGGCACTTATTTCAAAATATGTGCCTTATATTTTTCACCTTTCTAAACTATTGAAACACAGCTTCCCCTGGAAGCAAAAAAGCGCAACGTTTCCGTTGCGCTTTTTGTTTGTTTTTTCGTATTGTTACTTGCTTTTTGCCGACAAGACGTCGCGCATTATGCGATAACGAGGTTCTGCTTTTTTGACTTTCGGGAGTTTTGCCACGGCAATCTTCTTTGTCTTGCTTTCAAGTTCCTTGGAAATCGATTCCTTTGCCTCGGCAAGCGTTACATATTCGCCGGTGTTAGGATCTGTAAGCTTAAGCAAGGGAACAGTCGAGGATTTTTTGTCGCGGAACGGCATCCACGGTTCAACTTTCTCTACCTGCACTTTGGCAACACCGCTACGCACAATATCAAGTTCCTTGGCTGCGGCGTATGAAAGGTCAATGATTCTGCTATGTCCGAACGGTCCGCGATCGGTAACCTTTACATACACCTCTTTATCATTTACGAGGTTGCGCACCTTCAATGTCGTACCCAGGGGATATGTTTTGTGGGCGCACGTCATACTGTCGCGGTGATATTTCGAGCCATCGCTCATTTTCACGCCATGCAAACGGTGAGAATAATAAGTGGCTTTGCCTGTTTCTTGTGCATTGACATTTACGAGAAATGCCATGAGCATCACAGGAAGCATTATCAATTTTACTATTGTATGGTTTTCTAATTTCTTCATGCTGATGCAAAGTTATTCATTTTTGTTCAAACAGCCAAATTTACTGCATTCAACGATAACTACATAGCACTTGGAAGAGTGCAAAATGCTTGGGATTTAAACTATGTTTACTCTCTTGGATGCGCTTCTAAAAAGGGATTGAAGCCAATATGCCCACTCTCGCACGTATGTGCAAGTTAAAAAATGCTTAGACCTTGGAGAAACGGCTTTATTGTATCTGAACAACGGCATAAAGTATCAGCGCATAGCGTGCAGCCTTGCCTATTGTCATGAAAACGAGTGTCATTAAAAAGTTGCAGCGGAGCAGACCGAGGGCAACGGTTATGGCGGAACCGAGAATGGGAACCCACGACATGAGAGCCATCCACGGACCGTACTTTCTTACGAAAACTTCCGCCTTGTCCATTTTTTCTTTGCTTATATGGGCGTGTTTCTCGAGCCATTCCAATTTCCCGAGTCTTCCAAGCCCGTAGTTCATACTGCTGCCCAACACATTGCCGGCAGTGCCCCACAAAAGCAGACTGAGGTTTGATACACCGGCAAGCTTAAGGGCTGTCATCACGAGTTCGGAGCTAAAAGGAATAATACTTCCTGCGAGGAGAGCCGAAAGAAACATTCCGAAACCGCCGAACTGCACAAGAAAATCTGTCAAAGCGGCCATATTCCGAAACTATAACCCGTGAAATTATAAAAAGCGAGGAAACAGAAAAGCGCAAACAGCACATAGAAATATATGTCAGCCACTATGTTGCGCGCAAATGTGAGATGATGGGCAATGAGTATGCTGCTGTTCACCACCAGAAGGCGAAACAGCACGTCAAAATGCTGCGGTTGAAGAGCTATGAAAGACATGAGCGCGATTTCGTTGAGCATAATCACGTAGAAGAACATTCTCGTGCGTATCTTGTCGTTAAACTTGGTACGCATAAAGTGAATCATAGCCACGGCAGAGATTATAATGACAAATGCTGCCGACACCATTCTGTGCTCGTCAAGTATGGTGTAATCGGTAGGGGCAAATGTTTGAAGCGCAAGCCAGAAGCCGTCAATCTTTGTTGTCGTGCCGTTCAGCAGAAAGCATGTCTCGCGCAGCACAACGGGAATGGACAGTCCCAGAAGCGATGCAACAAAAGATTTGGCGGACATGGACCGCAACTGAACAAGCATGAAAAACAGGAACAGCGGTGCAAAATATAGCATTTGAGGAAAAACCAACGCCCCTATGCCCAAGAAAGCAAAAGTATGAAAGGAATATCCCTGCGAACGATAGTTCTGATAAGAAAGAAAAGCGGAATAATATGCAAGCAGAAAGCACGCGGGAGGCAGCCAGTTCCATGTAAGCGTTTGTGCAAAGGTCATTGATGCCGCCATTACAAGAAATACCGACGGAATCATGTATGAACGTATGCGCAGAAGAGAATTGCGGTTGCTAAACTCAAGCAAAAACCCCGCAATAACTATTGTTGCCGCCAATCCGCCCCACCATAAAATTTTATCGGGGGCTTTCTCGCTGCCCGCAAGCCATGCAGGAACCGCAAACATTATTGTTACCGGCAATGTAGCCTTGCCGGTAACAATCGTATATCGCGGTCCTCTGTATTCCATAGGAAACGTTATTAAAGATCCTGCCCTATGTCGGTACGGAAATACTTGCCGTCGTAATTGATTTTGGCGGCAACTTCCATGGAACGGGCAAGAGCCTCGGCTTTGTCTTTGCCGTATGAAGAAACTGCTATAACTCTTCCGCCGGAAGTAACGGTTTGATCACCATTAAGCGATGTGCCCGAATGGAAAAGTATGCTGTCGCCCTTATTTTCAAGTCCGGAAATGGGGAAACCCTTCTTGTACTCCTGCGGATAGCCTCCCGATACGAGCATGACGCATACCGCCGAACGGTTGTCAAACTCTATGGTGCGCTTGTCAAGGTCGCCGTTTGCCACACCCTCAAACAAATCCACGATGTCGCTCTTTAGACGCAGCATAACGGTTTCGGTTTCCGGATCACCCATTCTGCAGTTATATTCAATGACCATCGGTTCGCCCTTAACGTTTATAAGTCCGAAGAAAATGAATCCCTTATAGTCTATCTGGTCTTCGGCAAGTCCTTCAACCGTTGGTTTGATAATTCTGTCCTCAACCTTTTTCATCCATACCTTGGTGGCAAACGGAACAGGAGACACAGAGCCCATACCGCCTGTATTTAGTCCCGTATCATGTTCACCTATGCGTTTATAATCCTTTGCTTCGGGAAGAATCTTATAGTTTTTGCCGTCTGTGAGAACAAACACCGAGCATTCTATACCGCTCAGGAATTCCTCCACAACCACTCTTGCCGAAGCATCGCCAAACATGCCGCCGAGCATATCCTTGAACTCACGCTTGGCATCCTCGAGATTATCGAGTATAAGCACTCCCTTACCTCCTGCAAGCCCGTCGGCCTTCAGCACATAAGGAGGCTGCAAAGTTTCGAGCAACTTCAATCCTTCTTCAACGGTTGTACCGTCAAAAGTACGGTATTCCGCCGTTGGAATGCCATGACGGCGCATGAAATGTTTGGCAAAATCCTTGCTTCCTTCCAGCATTGCGCCGGCTTTAGAAGGACCAATAACAGGAACTTTATTCAAATCCTCATCGGCAGAACGGAAATAATCCACAATACCTTTGACAAGCGGAGCTTCAGGACCCACAACAACCATGTCAATCCCGTTAGACTTAACGAAATCTCCCACCTCCTCGAAATTATTAATGTCAAGGCGCACATTCTCTCCCGAATCGCGTGTACCGGCATTGCCGGGAGCGATAAAAAGTTTGTCGGTTTTAGGACTTTGTGCAATTTTCCACGCAAGCGCATGCTCACGTCCACCGTTTCCAAGTAGCAATATTTTCATTGTCTCAAATTTATTTCTGATTACAAATCATATTCTCTGCAAAAATAATAAAATAAAGTGGGGCAGACACCATATTGCCGTACTAATGAAAGCAAAAAGACTCTACGCATCATGGAGAGTCTTTTTGTGATCCGGAAGGGATTCGAACCCTTGACCCACAGCTTAGAAGGCTGTTGCTCTATCCAGCTGAGCTACCGGACCGTTGTTATAATTTCGTGGCGCGAAGTTACTGCTAATTTTCGTTTTATGCAACATATCTGCCGAAATTAATGAAACAAAAGCCGTCCGTACCCCATTTTTTCACTCTCTTACCCGCCCGTTCTCAAATTTATTCCATAACTTTGCATTACAAAACAGGGGCGTAGCCCAGTTGGTTTAGAGCGCTGCAGTCACATTGCAGAGGTCATCGGTTCGAGCCCGATCGTCCCTACCATTCCCGTCATTGACGACGGGATTTTTTGTTCCCGCCATTTATTCTTTGTAAAGCTGATACTGTTATAAATTATAACTACCTTTACAACAGAAATCAAAGATTAAACAATGAAATCCAAGAAGCGGCATATAAAAAGAGGAATAGCCCTATCCGCAAAGAAGCAAGATGTTTACTACAAGCCTTTTGTGCGTTGCTGCATAATTTTACTTGCGGGGATTCTCATTCCACAGTATTTCCAAATATATTACTTGGAATACACTTTCCTATATATGGTAGTCATTCCGATATGCATACTCTCGGGATTGTATTTTAAGTTCATAAAAAAACTCCCCAAAGGACCTTTGTACATATCGCTATGGGCGGCGTTTTGCACAACATTTACATTGTACACGACTGTAAACCTTATATATACAAGCACACAGCCCTCACATTTTTTTACATCCGAGATTGAAAAAGCCGTGTCCGCCGGTTATCGTTCGCCGGCTTGTTTGTTTTTGAAATTAAACAATAAAGAGGTTGCTTTGATAGTAAACAACGAGAACCCTGTCAAAGAAAAATTGAAACAAGGAAGCACAGTAATGATTGCGGGTATGTATCAAAAAGGATTGTTATCGTCTGTAAAGATACAAGAATACACAATCAATTAACGGCATCGGGTTTCCGTAAAAACACGAAACACGCCCAAATCAGCAACACTCTATCTTTCAACAAATTACGCACTTTTAATCACGTTTTGTAAGTTATTGTTTTACAGCAGTTTGAAAAGTCAAAAAATATAAGGCACATATTTTAAAATAAGTGCCTTGTATTTTAAAATACATGGCTTGTATTTTTCACAACAAGCCATGTGTTTTTTCGCCGACCCATGAAAAGCTTTTTACATCATAAAAAAACGCGTATATTTTCTGACACAAAAAACGCGCAACAGCTTCCCCGCTCCGCGTATTCCCATCATCCGCAAAACATCACAGCAACAGAAGTCCCCACCATTCACACAATTTACATTCCGCCCGAGAAAACTTTCTGCAAAGCTACAAAGATTTCTCGGCATCAACATTTTCCATGCAGAAAGATTTTTCTTATTTGCGCCGTTTCAAATTCTTCCTTGCTTCTTCTTCCATTTGGTTCAGCTCGGCATAGTCATTTATGTTCCGAAAACAGACCAATGGTTTCCCTGCTCTGTCAACGTAACTATAAATCGTGATTTCTTCATCATTTGTCATGCCGTAACCGTCCTCATCCATGTAATACCGCCCGTCTGGATTGATTTGCCATGACATTTCCGCCACATCGTCCTTGTAATTCTTTACAAATGTGGGAAACGAAGCATTCAAACGCTTCGCTTTATCAATGGCATGCGACGGCAGCCCCTCCAACGATTTCCAATCAATGTCATCAGCACAAACAGTGAGCAATATGGTCCATTCGTTCATGATTTCAACTGCGGTCTTGTTTCTTTCATCAACTAAGAAACGAGGTTTCCAATATCCGCCGATAGACTGGTTTACGACATACATGCCGTCTTTAAGGTCCTCTTTCTCGTATGGACGTCGCGAGAACTCTTCTGCGCAGAGTTTTACGTACAATTCCTTATCGGCATTTTCCTTTTCCTGTGTTCCCTTACCGAACAAATCGAGAATTTTCATTGATTAGTTTTTTAGGATTTATATTTTGAGCGAGACAATTAGGCGAACATTTTCCCGAACACTCTGACCAAGCGTTTTTTGTCGGCACATTGGATACAAAAAGATGATTTTGTATTCAACTATGCCATGTGGCACGAAAAAAGTAACTAACAGTAGAGAAATCAGCAGGCGTTGCAGTTTGTGCAAGCGGTTATTTCTCCACGAAATCTCTTTTCCACCAGTCTTGCTATCCTGTCTTTAAGCGGAGACATGGGAATTTGAGCCAAAACTTCGTCAACAAATGCATATTCAAGCAAAAGTTTCGCTTCTTCTTCGGGAACACCGCGCTGCTCCATATAAAACATTGCCGTTTCGTCAAGTTGTCCTACGGTTGAACCATGGTTACATTGCACGTCATCGGCATATATTTCGAGCATTGGCTGGGAATACATCCGCGCATTGGGACTTACGCACAAATTTGCATTGGTTTCTTGCGATTCCGTCTTCTCTGCCCCCTCGCGCACAAGCACCTTGCCCGCAAAAGCCCCCACAGATTCTTTGTCAACAACATATTTGTAAAGCACGTTGCTGCGACATTTGCCAACTTTGTGGTCTATCAGCACATTTGTGTCCACATGCTGCGTTCCGTCGACAAGAGCAAAACCGTAAGCTTCGACTTCTGCTCCCTCTCCTTCGAATACAATGTCAAGTTTGTTGCGCGTTAGTCCGCCGTGAAGAGTCATGTTGTTCATCACAACTTTGCTGTCGGCTTGCTGACGTACATAGCAGTTTGAAAACCTTTTGTTCTTAAGCAGAGTTTGTTCGAGAGAATAAATACGCACCTGCGAACCTTTGCCAGCAAAAACCTCCATGACTTCGGTTGAAAGGAAATTACGGTCATCTGCATCATGATCACAAAAAAGAAGAGATACCTGCGCACCGTCTTCCGCTATAACAAGAACACGGCGGTTAGCCATTAAATCTACGTCGGAGCGGAGAATATTTACAACTTGTATTGTACGTTCCACTTTTATTCCGTTCGGAACATAAACCACAAGGCAATCCTGCGCAAACATAGTGTTCAAAGCCGTTACGGCATCCTTTTTAGTATCGGCTATGGCAGCATAATATTTTTCGGCAACGCCGGGATTGGTTTCTGTAAATTCTTTTACCGAGCCAACAAAAACACCTTGCGGCAACGGAGCACGCGGAACGGCTTTATTATAAAAGGCATCGTTCTCCACGAAATATAAAGAGGTGGACAAATTAGGCACATTGCAGCGAAAAGCTTCGTAAGGATTTACGGGAAACTCTACACGACGTATGTTCAAACCGTAATCGGGCGCAAAAATTCCGTTAACATCGGTGTATTTATAACGTTCCACCTTTTGCGAAGGCAGACCTTTGACACGAAACGCCTCATACGCCTTTTCTCTCACACTGTTGAGCAAATTGCAAGAGTAACGGCAAATATCATCGCGGTTAGAGGCGAAAATATCTATGTATTGTTGAGAGCTTTCGTTCATTTCTCCAATTCGGCTTTAATCCAATCAAAACCGCGCTCCTCTATAGCGTCTCCAAGCTCAGGACCTCCGGTTCTCACAATTCTACCGTTTATCATGACATGAACTATGTCGGGTTTAAGATAGTCAAGCATGTGCTGGTAATGGGTAATAACAATGGCACTCGTGTCTGGTTTACGCAATTTATTGAAACCTTCAGCCACAATTCTCAGAGCATCTACATCAAGTCCAGAATCTGTTTCGTCAAGAATTGCAAGTTTCGGCTCAAGCATAGCCATTTGAAAAATTTCATTGCGCTTGCGTTCGCCACCGCTGAACCCTTCGTTCACACTGCGATTTGCCAATTTGCTGTCGAGTTCAACAATCTTACGTCTTTCGCGCATCAATTTCAAAAAGTCGGCAGCATTCATGGGCTCAAGCCCCTGATATTTGCGTTTGGCATTGATTGCGGCTTTCATGAAATTAACCATGCTCACCCCGGGAATCTCCACAGGCTGTTGAAAAGAAAGAAATATTCCTTCATGGCTGCGGGCATCGGGCGAAAGAGACAATACATCTTTTCCGTTAAACTCCACAGAACCTTCGGTAACCTCATAAGCAGGATTTCCGGCAAGCACATTGCTCAATGTTGACTTTCCACATCCGTTTGGTCCCATGAGAGCATGAACTTCGCCGTCGTTTATGGTAAGATTCACGCCTTTTAATATTTCCTTGTCTGCCACACGGGCATGAAGATTTGAAATCTTTAGCATACTGTTTCAGTGTTTGTTAAAGTCCTTTGATGGACATTCTTCGCTTTCACTTGCAAAGATAGCCATTTATTCCCTACTATTTCCACAACAAGCCGTCAAAGCATTATTGCTTTTGCTTTTCGGGAATGATTAGCGAGAGACTGATGCTCACAACAAGTACTGCAAGTATAAACACAAGCGAAGCCACAGCGTCAATATGCCAAACACTGTGGGTAAGAAGTTTTACGCCTATGAACAAAAGCAAGATGCAAACACCGGTCTGCAAAAAGCGAAACTTATCAGCCACTGCGGCAAGCAGGAAAAACATTGCCCTCAATCCGAGAATGGCAAAAATGTTGGAGAAAAACACCACATACGGGTCAAGCGACACGGAGAATACGGCAGGAATACTGTCGAACGCAAAAATCAGATCGCTGAATTCTATTACCAATACCGTAACAAACAACGGCGTTATGCACAACAAACCTTTTTTCATTCGTTGCGAACCGTCGGGGATTATATAGCCATTGTCGGTTTTCTCCGCTCTTACAAAGAACTTGTCTCCGACAAACGACGGGTAAACACGGAAATGTTTTGAAAGGAATCGCACGAGAGGATGTTTCTCCACATCGATGTTTTCTTCCTTATCGCGTTTGAAAAACATTTTTGCCGCACTATAAACAAGAAAAGCTCCGAACAGATACAAAACCCAATCGAAACGACTGATAATGGCGGCTCCGGCAAAGATAAACACGAAGCGAAGCACTATGGCTCCGAGTATTCCCCAATTCAACACATGCTGATATTCTTCTTTTCCAACGCCGAAGGATGCAAAAATCATCATCATCACGAAAAGATTGTCAACCGACAACGCCTTTTCAATAAGATAGCCGGAAATGTAAGAAACCGTCATGTAATGGCGATATTTTTGAAGGCTTCCCTCAAAATCATTCGGGTCAAGATTTATATGGGCGGCATATTTGCCCGCCACAGCTTGAAGATCTGCAAAATTATGAATGCCGTGAACCATGTCGCCATGAAACCAAAGAAATGCAGAAAAAGCCAATGCGAGAGTTATCCACACTGCCGTCCATGTGCCGGCTTCTTTTATTGACACTGCATGAGCCTTGCGGTCTATCACAAGCATATCCACTACTAAAATGGCAACAATAAAAACTAAGAAGCCGCCAAGAAAGAGCAATTCGGAAAGATGAATCATATATTACCTTTTGTATTTTTTTTTATTTATCGGATTTCAAGCGCAGCATTTTCTGCAGCCTCCATTATTTCACGCTCTCCCGGTCCTTTGTCATTTATACCACAAAGATGAAGAATACCATGGATAACCACCCTGTCAAATTCTTCTTCATAAGAAACACCAAGTTCTTCGGAGTTAGACTTTACAGTGTCAAGGCTTATTATTATGTCTCCGTTTATAGTTTCACCCTCGTCATCATCGAAAGTTATTACGTCTGTGAAATAATCGTGTCCGAGAAATCTGCGGTTATAATCAAGAATTGTAGGGTCATCGCAAAACATATAGTTCACATTTCCCACAACTCGTCCATGAATTTTTGCCACACGCTCAATCCAATCGCAATAATCGAATCTTGAAAGCGACGGCATTTCCACTTCGGTGGAAGCAAAAGTTATCATAATGTCAACGTTTAATATTCAATCGAAGAGAGATGGAGTATTGTCTCTGTTTTGCGGCATACGTCCAAGATGACGATAAGCAAGATCAGTAACCTCTCTGCCACGCGGAGTGCGCACTATAAATCCTTCCTTTATGAGAAAAGGTTCATAAACCTCCTCCACTGTTCCTGCGTCTTCACCAATAGCCGTAGCTATCGTAGAAATTCCTACAGGACCGCCCTTGAACTTGTCTATTATAGTTGTGAGTATCTTGTTATCTATTTCGTCCAATCCGTATCGGTCTATGTTCAAAGCCTCAAGAGCAACTTTAGCAATTTCAAGATTTATTCTGCCCGAGCCTTTCACCTCTGCAAAATCTCTGACGCGACGCAACAGAGCATTAGCTATACGCGGCGTACCACGACTGCGCGAAGCTATCTCATCAGCAGCTTCGGAATCTATATCCATATTAAGTATGTGTGAAGAACGCACAACAATTTGAGACAATACCGAAGCGTCATAATATTCAAGATGCAGATTTATACCAAAACGAGCACGCAATGGAGCTGTAAGCAAACCGCTGCGAGTTGTTGCGCCTATCAAGGTGAACGGATTTAGATTTATCTGCACACTACGGGCCGAAGGTCCTTTATCTATCATTATATCAATGCGGAAATCTTCCATGGCGGAATAAAGATATTCCTCCACAACAGGAGCAAGTCTGTGAATTTCATCAATAAATAGCACATCATTAGCCTCAAGCGACGTTAACAGACCTGCAAGGTCGCCCGGTTTGTCGAGAACAGGACCGGATGTAAGTTTGAAACCAACACCCAGTTCATTAGCTATAATATTTGAAAGAGTAGTTTTTCCCAATCCTGGAGGACCATGCAGCAACGTATGGTCAAGCGGTTCACCTCTACGACGTGCCGCCTCCACAAAAACACGCAAATTATCAACAACTTTCTTTTGTCCGGCAAAATCATCGAATCTCAACGGACGAAGGGTGTTTTCATATTCACGTTCTTGCGGAGAACCTGTCTGTTCGGTACGTATATCAAATGTATCTTCAAGCATTTTCTATATTTTTTCTTCAAAATCAAAAGGCAACATCGGTTCATTGACCGGCAGTTGCGCAAAACTTCGACGGTGATACTTAGTTATTCCATATTTACGAATGGCATCACGTTGCTCCACCGTGGGATAGCCTTTGTTCTTGCTCCAATGATATTGCGGGTATTCTTTGTCTATACGTTCCATATAATCATCACGATAAGTCTTGGCAAGAATTGAAGCTGCCGCAATTGAGAGATACTTATCATCGCCTTTAACAATTGTATCACAAGGAACATTGCCATAAGGTTTGAAACGATTACCGTCAACTATCACCGCCTCTGGACGCACTTTAAGTCGGTCAAGAGCACGGTGCATTGCAAGTATGGAAGCGTTCAATATATTTATTTCATCTATTTCTTCGGGAAGCACCTCACCCACAGCCCAAGCCCAAGCATTTTTCTGTATTTCTTCACGCAGAGCATAGCGTTTCTTTGCCGAAAGTTTCTTCGAATCTTTTATTTCTTCGTTAGCGTAGCCCTGCGGAAATATCACCGCTGCAGCGAACACACTTCCTGCCAAACATCCGCGCCCAGCTTCATCGCACCCGGCTTCGAACTTTACATCATGAAACTTTTCTGCAAGCATTTGGGATAATTTCGAAACAAACTAAATTGTTACTGCCGTGCCACTACATGAAACCATAAGCATGCTTCCGTTAGAGCCTACAGTTTCATAATCTACATCTATGCCGACAACGGCGTTTGCACCAAGTTGCCGAGCCTGCTCTGCCATTTCGGAAAGTGCAGTGTCTTTGGCTTCTCTTAGTACACGCTCATAGCTTTTCGAACGTCCGCCAACAAAATCGCGGATACCCGCAAAAAAGTCGCGAACAAAGTTTGCACCTATTATTGTTTCTCCCGTTACTACTCCATAATAAGTTCTAACAGGTTTACCTTCAACAGTCGGTGTGGTTGTAAGAAGCATATTTTTATCTTTTTGCCGCGCATAACTGCGCGATAGTTATAAATATCAAAACATTTTCATCACTCTTTCTATACCATTAAAGAGAGCATCTACTTCCTTCAAGGTATTATAAAGACCAAACGAGGCACGCGCTACACTTTGCACTCCCAAACTTTCCACAAGCGGTTGCGCACAATGATGACCGGTACGTATGGCTATACCAAGACGGTCGAGAAGTGTTCCGAGATCAAGAGGATGAATATTTCCTACTACAAAAGAAATAACTGCCGACTTGTTTTTAGCCTTGCCGAAAATACGCATCCCCGGAATTGATTCCAAACGTTTGGTTGCATATTCAAGGAGTTCGTGTTCATGCGCTGCTATATTGTCCAAGCCTAGACTTTCAACATAATCTATTGCCGTGGCAAGAGAATGACTGCCCACATAATCGGGAGTTCCTGCCTCGAACTTCAATGGTGCATCTTCAAACTCCGTATGTCCGAAGTGCACATTCTTTATCATTTCTCCACCCCCTTGATAAGGCGGAAGTTTTTCAAGCCATTCGGCTTTACCATAAAGTGCACCAATACCTGTTGGTCCGTAAATTTTATGTCCGCTGAAAGCATAGAAATCACAATCCATGTCCCGGACATCTACCTTTATATGAGGAACGCTTTGTGCACCGTCTATAAGTATCGGTACATTATGAGAATGAGCAATAGTAGCCAGTTCTTTTACAGGATTGACCGTACCAAGGACATTTGAGACATGAGTTACGGAAACCAATTTTGTACGTTCATCAAAAAGTTTCTCATACTCATCCACACGCAATTCACCGTCTTCTGTAATAGGAATAACTTTAATTTTTATCCCCTTACGCATTTCAAGTAATTGCCAAGGAACAATATTGGAATGGTGTTCCATTGCCGATATTATCACCTCATCGCCTTCTTTCAGGAATGCCTCGCCAAAAGAAGAAGCCACAAGATTCAGCCCTTCCGTCGCCCCGCGCGTAAAAACAATCTCTGACGGAGAAGAGGCGTTAAGAAACTTAGCAATTTTCGCACGCGCTGACTCATGAAGTTCTGTAGCCTGTTGAGAAAGGAAATGTACTCCACGATGCACGTTGGCATTTTCTGAATAATATTCGTTTGCAATAGCATCTACTACAATCCTCGGCTTTTGTGTCGTGGCACTATTGTCGAGATACACGAGTGGCTTGCCATAAACCTCACGCGATAGAATCGGAAAATCTTTTCTTATCTGATATATGTCGTACATTATTTATATTATTTGGCGAGCCAAGCCTCAGGATTAAGCTTTGAAGTTTCGCGACGCAATTGAAAATGCAAGGTACAATTCCCGGAAGCATCACGTGCTACACTGCCCAGAGTCTGTTTTGTACGCACCTTCTGTCCTTTACCCACAGAAACAGAAGAAAGGTTGCAATAAACGGAAATATAACTTCCATGACGCACTATAACATTTGAAAAACCTCCAAGCGAAAAAATTGCAGAAACCTCACCATCAAATATAGCACGAGCCTGCGCTCCCGATTTTCCTGTTATGTTTATACCTTTATTATCAAGTTGCACGCCCGATAGTCCGTCCACATTATGCACACCATAATGTTGCGTAATCATATATCCGCCAGAAATCGGCATGGGAAGTCTGCCTTTGTTCGCAGCAAAATCATGTGAAAGAGCTTTGTCTGCCTCTTCCATTTTGAACACCTTCATATCTTCGGCTTGCTGCTTGGGAGTATATACAGGTTTTTCTTTCCTTGATTTTGATTCTTGTCTGTCTGAGTTATTTTCTTTTCCGCCTTGGGCGGCAGCAAGTTGTTTTCGTTTTGCTTCTTCACGCGCCTTTTGTTCGGCAATCTTCTTTTGGCGTTCCAATTCGCGTTTTCTCGCTTCTTCACGGCGTTTCTTCTCTGCCAATATCTGCTGCTGTATAAGAGCATCAATCTTTGAATTAAGCGAAGAATATCGTTTTTTGTCTGCTTTTATTGCACTTTGCACCTGACGCTGTTTTTTCTGCAAGCCATTTACTATTTTTGTTCGTTCGGCGTGCTGTCCCTCAAGTTTGCTTTGCTCGTTAATACCTTCATGGAGAAGAACAGTCTTTTGGTCGCGTGTCTTTATCACTTCAGTATGTTTTGCATCAACCTGTTCCTGCTTTCTCTTCACAAGTTCACCCTGCACACGCTGGTATCGGGCATATTCTCTTACATATCTCAAACGACGCAACATTTGTGTAAAATTGTCGGCGGAGAAAATGAACATAAGCTTGTTCTGGGTATTCCTGTTACGATACAGATAAAGCATGGCGCGGCGATAATGTTTCTTACGCTGCTCCAACTCTGATTTCAATGTATCGAGCTGCGTTTTCAGAACAGTTATCTTGCCGTCAAGCGCATTTACGTCTGCCGATATAGCATCAATATATTTTTTCTGAGTACTTATCTGCCCGTTTAGAACATTTAGATTACTCAACTGGGAACGCACATCTTTTTTCAAAGATTTCAGCATTCCTTCGTTTTGGGTTATCTTTTTCTGAAGTTTTGCACGTTGCGACTTCAAACTATTTATTTCTTTATTGCTTTGCGCCCACACATTGGTAAACGCCATGCAACATGCAATCAGAAAGAATATTATGCGACTGCGGCAGTTCATTGTATCGTAGAGAGTTTTCTCATTACTTCGTCTATAGACCGTTGTTTATAGCCGGAAGGAACTTTTGTTCGGGTTTCCCATTTTGCATTGTCCGACAATCGGCTCAAGCCAATAGTCATATTTATATCATGCTTGCCCCCTTTGGCTTCCAAACTTATTTGAGAAGGAAATTGCTTACCGTCAAAGTTGACGAAATCTCCATATTTACACACAAGGCTTTCCTTTGCTGTTATATCTTTAGGATTTACCGTTACACGGTCGAGCAACGCACTCGAAGTCTGCGTCAGGAACTCGTAATCAAGCTTGGGAGATGACGTAAGGCTTAACAATGTATGTTCTCCGCTCGAAGCGACATTGAAACCTTTGAGCGCAGACTTTACATTATGTGTGCCTGGCACAAAAATTTCATTCCAGAACATGGATTGAAGTACATAAAAATCAAGACTTGCACTTTTCAAGAAACTTGCATCGGAATAAGTAGCCTGTACATATTGTTTATTGAAACGATCCACAAGCAGCACATGATCAGGTGTAAATTCTAACCGCGCCACCTCCATTCCGAGAAAAGTCATGGATAGTTGAATTACGTCATCGCGCTTCATTTTCAAGTTGCCGCCAAGAGAAAAACTCTTTGTCCCGTTTTTCAATTCCACACTTGCCTTAGCTGTTATATATTGCGCTGTCTGGAAATTGTCTGTTACTTTCTTGACATAAGCTTCTGTATTAGAAACTTCTTTAGTGGTATTCCCTGATTTTACCGCTGTTTTTGAAGAACTGCACGCCCCCAACAACACAACAGCCATAACCGCCATGCAGAAAAACCTTATATGTTTCAACATCTTTCTCATTGTAAATATCAGTTTGCTATATACTTTCCGGTTTTTATCTTTCTATCCAAAGTTTTCGAGTCTCCACCCAAGCCTTTTGCCTTGCGCCACATCTTCAGAGCTTCCGCACTTTTTTTCCTCATATAATATATGTCTCCGGCATGCTCATAAATCGAAGCGTTGCCTTTTTCGGTATCAAGATTTTTCAGAGCCTCATTTATAAAAGTTTCTGCCTCTGCATATCGTCCGAGCTCAAACAACACCCATGCATAGGTATCAATATAAGTTGCATTCTTTGGCTGTGCCTTTACAGTCTTCAGACTCATTGCCGCAGCCTTGTCAAGATCGCGTCTCTTCAAAGACAAAAAATACGCATAGTTGTTTAAGGCATTTATATTATCTTCTTTATAAACAAGCGATGAGTCATAAGCCTGAAAGCACAAAGAATCTTCATGCAATTCGTGATACACGTCTCCAAGCATGGCATAAACATCAGAAGCAAGGTCGGTATTGGTATTCGAATCTATAAGTTCCGTACATTTCTTCAGTGTCTCTGCAGAACGTTTTACCTGCCCCTGAGTAAACTGCGCCAACCCTCCATAAAAATAATATATAATGTTTTCGGGTTCATACTGTACTCCGTCCTCGCACAACTTTGCAATATCGCTCTGAAGTCCTTTCTTTACGCAGTATTGCAATAATTTCAATCTTACTTGCGAATACTCGGGGCGGGCAGCCAATAATCTGCGCCATACGGGAGCCAAACTATCTTCGGATGCTTTGAGAATGGTCAGATAACCTTGATAAATATCTATAAGCATAGGGTCGCTATCTGCTTTTGCAAATATTTTGCGGCATGTAGAAAGCGCAGCAGTACTGTCCACAGTGCCGCGAACACCACTCATTATCATAGAATTCAAAGCCCCCGTGCGGGTCTTTACACTCATTTTTTCGTTTAATGCTATCGAATTTGCCGTTTGCAGATATGCACGAACATCGTTTTGGGCAAGCTGTCTGTTCATTATGGCGAGGTTTGCCATTTCGTTTTCGGGATCTTCTGCAAGTACAGCCTTATATTCCGCCATTTCCTTGACATAGTCCTTCATATCGCCATACACTCCTCCACGAATCACGCGGTAAGTATTGTTTGACGGGTCGGATGCTATAAGCGAATTTACAAGAACGAGTGACGAATCGCTTTTCCCTGCCGAGGAATAAGCATTTATCTTGCGCAATGTTATCTCGTCGCTCTTTCCTTCCTGCACTTCCAGACGTGAAAGCGTGCTTACAAGTGCATCCCAATTCTTTTGACTGCGATATATTTCGGCAAGATTATAAAGAAGTTCGTCATGTTCAGGAAAACGCCGCGACATTATCTCATAACGCTTCACGGCATCGTCATTCATTCCGTGCGAATCATAATACTCCGCCAACTGTTGCTGGAAATAATAGTTGTCCGGTTCAAGTTCCACGGCTTTCTTTATATATTTTTCACCATCGTTCAGCGAATCCTCACTGCCTGCGGCTTCAAGCATCAGCCCCATTGCCGAAAGGGCTTCGGGGGCTTCGGGGTTTATTTCCAAAGCGTGGCGCAAAAGGTCGAACGATGCAGAATAATTGCCTTTCTGCTTTTGTACTACCGATTCAAGAAAAAATTCGTTAAAGCGGCGTTGACGTTCATAATCCACCACGGTTTCTTTGACTGCCGACAATTTCTTTGCTGCGCGTTTCTTCTGCGCGAAAACAGACGGCATCCAAACTGCCGCAACCATTATCGCGAACAGAATCCGAAAGAACTTTGATTTGTCAAAAAAGCGTACAGTCATTGCCTTGCGCTATAAGTCTTTACTTCTTACCGGTATGCCCGAATCCTCCCTCGCCGCGTTCGCTGTCGGCAAGAGTTTCCACGGGTTGCCATTCCACTTGTTCATGACGCGCCACAACCATTTGGGCTATTCTGTCGCCATCGTTCACAGTAAATTCTTCGTTTGAAAGATTTACCATTATAACTCCTATCTCGCCACGATAATCGGCATCGATTGTTCCTGGAGTATTAAGAAGACTTATGCCGTGTTTCAATGCCAATCCCGAGCGCGGACGTATTTGAGCCTCGTAACCTACAGGCAATTCCACATACAAACCCGTGGGAACAAGTTTACGCTCCAAAGGTTTCAGCACAACGGGCGAATCCACATTGGCGCGAATATCAAGTCCAGCACTTTGAGGAGTTTCGTATTGCGGAAGCTCATGACGGGAACGATTAATCACTTTTACTTTCATGATGATATATGTGTAGTCTCTTCGTAAATTGCAAAAATAAAAAAATCTGCTTTAACAGCCAACTTTTAATGACTACTTGCAAGCGTTACGCTCGTTTTCATTACTTTTGCAAGAATGATTACAACGCGAAATACTTTCCACAAGCGCGAGCGACTTACACTTAAACGCGAAATCGACGAACTTTTCACCTCCGGCAGCAAAAGTTTCGCCGCCTATCCGTTGCGTGCAGTTTGCCGGCTTTCCGATTTCAATGCTTCGGAAGTGAAAGTACTGATGAGCGTAAGCAAACGTCATTTTCACCATGCCGTTGACCGCAATCGCGCCAAACGGCAAATGCGCGAGGCTTACCGAAACTACAAAACCATTATAACGGAAGCCGTTGACACTCTCAATGCTGCAGCACCGGCAGACAGGCATCATTCGCTCAACATTGCTTTCATCTGGTTGTCCGACGAACCGCAGGATTCCGCACTTGTAGAACGCAAAATCAAGAATCTTCTCCACAGAATAGCCGAAAGCCTGCCCCGCAATTTCGAAGACACTTCCTTATATTAAGTAAAGGACACAGCCCATGAAAGCGGCAAAACTCATACGCTCTGTTTTGGTAACTATTCTTATTCTACCCGTGCGCTTTTATCAAAAATTCATCTCTCCGCTCACACCTCCTTCATGCAGATTCACACCCACATGCTCCCAATATGCCGTTGAGGCATTGCGCAAGCACGGACCGGTAAAAGGCTTGTGGCTTGCCATAAGACGGATATTGCGTTGCCACCCGTGGGGAGGAAGCGGATACGACCCCGTGCCATGATTTCCGATACTCATCTATATATAGACATCCACACTCACGCGCCCAACGGTAGTGCCAAGTTTTCCATCGTTGACGCAAGCGGCATACGTCCCGTGCCTGCCACAGGCAACGGCATACTTTATTCCGCAGGAATACATCCGTGCAATATACCCCAAGAGCTGCAAAACGAAATCGAAAACATAGACATTCTGGTCTCTTCGGAAAAAATCGCCGCCATAGGAGAATGCGGATTCGACCGCACTTCGAATTTTTCCGTAGAAATGCAAAAGCACGCTTTCGCGGAGCTTTCCTCCATATCGCACAACAAGAAAATTCCCATGCTTATACATTGTGTTCACGCCGCCGATCTGCTGCTGCAATATTCCAAACTCATGCCCGCTGCAGGCTCATGGATCATACACGGTTTTCGGGGCAAACCTTCCACAATGCATCAGTTTCTCGATGCCGGTTTTTCCGTTTCGTTCGGAGCGAAAGCCAATTCTGAAAGTGTAAAAGCATGTCCTGCCGACCGGCTGTTTCTTGAAACCGATACGGCAACGCCAACCTCACTGCGCGAATCCTATGACAACTATTCGGCTTTGCGCGGAGAAGACCTCGAAAGCGTGATTGCAGACAATTTCAAACGTATATTCGGCACATCAAACGCCATAGGTTTGAAAAATATTGAGTAATATTGCAAGTTGAATATATGAACATAGATTTATTGCGCAACAATACCACAGAAGTTATATGATAAAACAAAGTTGGATTGAGAAAGGATATGCCGACGAGCCGATTCCCGCAGGAACAAACCTCGCCAAAGAAATAAGAAAAATGTGTAAAGAGAAGAACGCCGTGATTTTGGCGCACTTCTATACCGTAGGAGCAATTCAGGACGTTGCCGACTTTGTTGGCGACAGCCTTGCATTGGCACAGAAAGCCGCAAAGACCGATGCCGATATAATTGTTATGTGCGGCGTGAACTTCATGGCAGAAACAAACAAGATTCTGTGTCCCGACAAAACGGTTCTCCTGCCCGACCTCAATTCCCACTGTTCCCTTGCCGAGAGTTGTCCCGCCGACAAATTCGCAGAATTTGTCAAAGCGCACCCGGGATATAAAGTTCTTTCATACGTTAATACCTCTGCTGCCGTGAAAGCTCTGACCGATGTGGTGGTTACTTCGGGCAATGCTAAAGAAATCGTGGAAAGTTTCCCCCAAGACGAAAAACTTATCTTCGGTCCCGATTATAATCTCGGAAACTATATCAATTCCATAACAGGCAGAAACATGCTTCTTTGGAATGGCGCATGCGATGTACACGAACGTTTCTCGGTTGAGAAAATTGTGGCATTGAAAGCGCAATATCCGAACGCACAAATACTTGCCCACCCCGAATGTAAGGGAGCTGTTCTTAAATTAGCCGATTATGTGGGTTCTACAGCAGCTTTGCTGAAATACGCCAAGAGCAGCGACATAAAAGAATTTCTTGTTGCCACCGAAAGCGGCATTCTTCACGAAATGCAGAAGTCATGCCCCGAAAAGAAATTCATACCTGTTCCGCCCGACGACAGTACATGCGCTTGCAACGAATGTGCCTACATGCGCCTCAATACAATGGAGAAACTCTACAACTGCCTGAAATACGAATGGCCTTCCATAGACGTAAGCCCCGAAATAGCTCAAAAGGCAGTGAAACCAATTGAAAAAATGCTTGAAATAAGCGCAAAGATTAAACGTTGAAGCCTGCGCACCACGCTTTCAACAAGAAAACATAAGAAACGTCAATGCCCCAAATTGGTCATTGACGTTATTGTTTCCATATTTAGCATATTCCTATGCTTTTTTTATACCGTTTCCCCTACTTTACATAATGTGCCGGCAAACTGTTTTTTCACGAACCGTGTTCCCGAAAATATTTTTTCCACTCTTCGGTTTCATTTTCAAATCTTTCGCTGTCTTCATATTTTGAAGGATAACACCTTTCCATCTCAAAAAAAGGAAGAGCTTGGGGACTATACATTTTATCCGTGTCCGGTATTGTGTAAAATATCATTCGTTTTTCGGGAGTTATTACTTTTATTTTGAATAGATTCAAAGGCTGATCGTAAAAATCTACGCTGTTGATGCAATCATTACATCTTATAAAAAGAGTGTCCGCTCTGACATACCATGTTTTGTGTTTCGTGAAATTATCATAAGCTATTGTAAGCATACTGTCTTTTTGAAAAAAATAAATTGGTGAATCTCCGCAATACCCAATGTGAAGAGAGTCTCTATCTATAATATCAAAAACCATGTACGCTTCATACCATGCCGTTCCTTCCAAAGTAATTTGGGGAATGATCTTATATGGTGTATCTAAAAATGCGGGCAATAGTACAAAAATCAGCAAAACTATAATTTCATTCTTTATCTTTTTCATTATTCTTTCTTAACGGATAATTTAGTTCTTTCCATACCTTATTTTCATTTTCAATAGCATAACCCGTATCTCTTCCTAAAACTTTAGGAGCTGCATGTCCTACCAACTCGTGGCAAAGGATGTCTTGAGGATATTGGTGTATCATTTTCCCTTTATAACTGGGAACTTTGTATTGTTTGTCTGAAATAGTAACAGTTACATCATTGTATATCTTTTTTGAATTTTCATATGTAAACGGCCATGGTACACTAATTCCTTCTCCGTATTCTCCAACACTTAAAGTTTTTATTTTCCCTTTGTCTTCACTCTTATATTTAGCAGTTTCCCCTATGTATATTGTAACAGTACAATTTTTACTGTTAATCATACCGTTTTTTTTTTGTGTAGTAACTTGAAAAACCTTGGGTATTTGTCTTTTTCTTCAAGTATAGATAACCATTTTTATCAACATCAAAAATTCCTTGAGCGAGTCTGTTTATATATCTGACTATCTTTTTTTGATTTTTAGGGATTCTTATTACTCTTCCGTCGGGGTCTATGAAAGTTACGGGATTATTGTTGCAAAAAGCGTATGGACTGATGTTGTAGTATTTTTCACACAGCGGATCGGGCGAAGTCCAAAAGGCAGCCGCAGGGTCGTACAGCCTTGCGCCGTAATCGTAAAGGTCGAGACCGCATTGTTCATGATTATAACGGGTTAGTTTGTTGCAAATATAAAAAAAGAAGCGTAACAACACCAAACAAACACACCGGTTTTAGCCGGGAAATTTTTCCCGAGCCGATAAAACATCGCTTGGAATCGGAAAGCTTTTTCTGCAAGTCGGAAAAACCTTGGAGTGAACATGAAATCTTTTATTTCACAACGAGAAAAAACTCCTGAAATCGGGAAATATTTCAGTCCAAAAAGCACCCCGGAAAACACACATGGCTTATCGCAAAAAATACAAGGCACTTATTTTAAAACAAGTGCCTTGTATTTTAAAATATATGGCTTGTATTTTCCGCCTTTCCAAATATCTGAAATACAATATGGTAGAATACGATGTTTTTGAACGTTCCGCAGCATGGCAAAAAGGGGGAAACCATGGTCGTTTCCCTTGGACTGTTGCGCAGATCGGAGACAGCGTTCCGCTAACGTGATTCGTACATATATTTATATAGAGGCGCAAGCATCAACGCCTGCATGAATCCGCCGTTTGTCATTTCGCGCTTCACTTCTTTCTCACTCATGAGATGCACGGCTATGTCTTCGGTTTTCTCAAGATGCTGGTCTGAGATTTTTTCCACGCCCTCCGCCACAAAGCAATAGCACAGGTTGTTCATTGCTCCCGGATTCGGTGCTATTTTGGCGAGAAGCCGCCATTCGCCTCCGCCATACCCGGTTTCCTCCCACAGTTCTCGTTTTGCGGCATCAAGGGGTGATTTGTCTGATTCGTCTACAACGCCCGCCACAATTTCCCAGAAAACATCGTCAAGTCCGTGGCGATACTGACGTATCACCACATAGTCGCCGTTTTTTGTGCGGGCTATTATGTTTATCCACGCAGGATATTCCAACACATAGTATTCGTTGAGCACCACACCCGACGGCAGTTGCACGCAATCCCTGCGCGCCGTGAGCCACGGGCGTTTTATGAGATACTCGCTACCGAGGGTTTTCCACTTTTCTATGTTCTTTGTTTTTTCCATTTCCTTTATGTTTCGGATATATTGAGAACGCGGATTATTTTGTTTTAGCGTGTGCGGAAGCATTTGGGCACTTGTTTTTTAGAAGATGTGAGTGGAAAAGCGTAATTTTGCAAAACGAAAAAAACTTATTAAGATGGCAACAAAACCCTCAATACCCAAAGGCACACGCGACTTTATGCCACAGGAAATGGCGAAACGCAATTATATTTTCAATACCATTCGTGAAGTTTACGAGCTTTACGGTTTCAGACAAATAGAAACGCCGGCACTCGAAAACCTTTCCACTCTCATGGGAAAGTATGGCGACGAGGGCGACAAGCTTCTTTTCAAGATTCTGAACAGCGGTAATTTTCTCAATGGCGTTTCGCAGGAGGATTTCAACTCGGAAAGTGTGGGCAAACTCGCAGCTCGTATATGCGAAAAGGGATTGCGCTACGACCTTACCGTGCCTTTTGCGCGTTTTGTGGTTCAACATCGCGATGACATAAAGATGCCCTTCCGCCGCTATCAGATACAGCCGGTGTGGAGAGCCGACCGCCCGCAGAAAGGAAGGTATCGCGAGTTTTACCAGTGCGATGCCGATGTGGTGGGAAGCGACTCGCTGCTCAACGAGGTGGAACTGGTTGAAATCATAGACGAGGTTTTCAGCCGTTTCGGCATACGTGTGGACATAAATATCAACAATCGCAAAATTCTTGCAGCCATTGCCGAGAAAATAGGTGCCGCCGACAAAATAACTGCAGTAACCGTGGCGATTGACAAACTTGAGAAAATCGGTCTCGAAGGCGTAGAGAAAGAATTGCTCGACGAAGGTATTTCGCAAGAAGCCGTGAAAGATCTCGAACCTATAATTGCTCTTTCGGGCAGCAACGAAGAAAAAATCGCCACAATGCGCAAGCAGTTTGAAAACAGCGAGACAGGAATGAAAGGCATCGGGGAAGTGGAGTTCGTGTTAGGCGCATTGAAAAATTCTTCTCTGAAAAATTCCGTAACTTTCAACCTTTCGCTCGCACGAGGTCTGAACTATTACACAGGATGTATATTCGAAGTAAAAGCTCTTGACTATGCGATAGGTTCCATAACCGGCGGCGGAAGATATGACAACCTTACCGGCATTTTCGGAATGCCCGGACTTAGCGGTGTAGGCATTTCGTTTGGTGCCGACAGAATATATGACGTTCTCAACGGGCTGGATCTTTATCCCAAGGAGGCGAAAACCGGCACTCAACTGCTGTTTGTGAATTTCGGCGGCGAGAAAGAAACTGCGCAATGTCTGACATTGGCAGCACAGGCACGCAGAGCCGGAATACGAACAGAGATTTATCCCGACAGTGCCAAGATGAAAAAACAAATGTCATACGCTGCCGACAACAACATACCCTTTGTGGCTCTGATCGGCGAGGACGAGGCGAAGTCGGGAACGGTTACGCTCAAAAACATGGAGCGTCATGAGCAGAACACACTCACTCCCGAAGAAATGATAAGCAAGATAAAGGAAAGCCTGTCCTGATAGTCCTGCACCACCACCCCTTTGCGGGGATTTGCGAGGGGACACGGACCAAAGGAAAAGATTAAAGGCGGCTCAAGAGCCGCCTTTAATTATATATAAGCGTTGTAAGTTTGTCGGGAGAAATGACATCTCTTGCCGCAAGCATCACTTCCTCGGCAGTGAGAGCGTCTATGGCGCGGCACTGTGCATCGATGTCGCGCAGTCGGTTGAATTTGGCGAACGCACGTCCCATGCCTATTGCGTAACTGTTGAAACTGTCGCGCGAGAGTTGCAGTTGTCCCTTAAGCCTGCGCTTTGCCATCGAAAGACGCGAGGGAGTGAGCGGCGCGGAAGTAACACGAGCAAGTTCGGAAACCAGAAGTTTGCGGCAGCGAGCCACATTTTTCGGGTCGCAACCGAAGTAAACGCCCCAAACTCCCGTGTCGCTGTAAGAAGCCACATAGCTTTCCACCGTATAAACCAATGCGCTGTGCTCACGCAATATTATATTAAGGCGCGAACTCATTCCCGAACCGCCGAGAATGTTGTTGAGCAAAAAGAAAGCCGTTCTCCTTTTGTCCGTGGCACTGAAAGCGCGTGAACCCACTATCACATGAGCCTGATGGGTCTTCTTGTCGTGCACCACTTCGCGCGCCTCATACGGCGGAAGAGCCGCTTCCTGTTTTACGGCAGGCGCGGAGTCGAGTCCGGACGTGGCTTTTTCGAGAAGTTTCACTATTCTGGCAAATTCGGCATCGGCATAAACATAAAACGTACAGTTTGCCGGGCGGTAGAAACGCTGCGTGAAATTCACGGCATCAGCAGTGGTGTAAGTCTTGAGGCGTGCGGCATTGCCGAGAATGTTTCTGCCCAGCGGATGGTCCTTAAAAAGCAGTTCCTCGAACTCATCGAAAATAAGTTCGGCGGGGTTGTCGTTGTAGCTCTCTATCTCATCGGAAATGACTTCCACCTCCTTGTCAATCTCGCGCTGGGGATATCGGCTGTGAAACACCATGTCGCTCAACACATCTATGGCTCTGGGCAACTCGCCTTTGGGAATGGCGGTATAGTAAACCGTCTCTTCCTTGCCTGTATAGGCATTCAAATCGCCGCCTACGCTTTCGAGCGCATTGTTTATGTGCCACGAGTTGCGACGTTCGGTGCCTTTGAAACTGACATGCTCTATGAAATGAGCCATTCCCTCTTCGTCAGGATTTTCATTGCGCGTGCCGGCATAAACCACGTATCCGCAATAAGCCACACCCGTGGACGAAGGTTCGAAAATAACTTTCAACCCGTTTGTAAGGGTCGTTGTCTGAAAATTTCCCATGATTCTGCAAAATTACGCAGAATATTTCTCTCTGTCATCCTTTGCCCACGCAAACATGTGCCGATGTCCGGGCACAACAAACCGGGAAATCCCGATGAAAGCAGAAAAAACTCATTCGCGACGGGGAGTATTTTAGGGCGGCTCGGGGAAGCAAAAAAACATAAGGCATCTTGCAAAAAATACAAGGCATATATTTTAAAATACAAGGCACTTATTTTAAAATAAGTGCCTTGTATTTTTCTCGAAAAATGACATCTGATTTTCAACAACTTACAAAGGCATAAAAACAAGCCATTTTTGCACCCCGTTTTCCGCCCCGCAAAGCCCGACAAAAACGAAAAAGCAAAAAAGTGCGTTTTTATGTTCCGACAATGGCATTATTCCCCTTTTTCAAGCGCATTTTAAATCGTTTTAACCATACATCTACGTTTTTTTTTTTTTAGTCA
>QAML01000085.1:0-14717 GCA_003150315.1 Prevotellaceae bacterium
CTTCCAACAATATCGGCCTATTATTTTGTAGGGCTACAATCCAAGATTAATACAGAATTATAGCCCTATACGAAAGGACTGCTACATGAATAGATCGCTCCATGAAAGGAGAACTACAAGCGTATATTACTGCCGTAAACCGCCACAGGGCAGGCTGTATCGCCGACTACTCCGCAGCCGGCAGATGCAGAGGAAGGGGCGTGTCTGCAAAAGTCTTGGGAAGTCTCGTTCTGTCCGGGTCCGGGCTATTGCCGCATCGCGGAATAATCCCTAATATTGCACCGTCAATCGTACCTGCGGACCCGTCGGGAGCCGCAGGGTTTCTCTTTCGCTTCAAAATCTCCGGCCCGCATTTGCGGGCAGCAAGTTGGGTTTTGGTTTAACCAAAACATTTCGGTTTAACGGGTTAAACCGAAACCCCGCCGGGGAAATGCTCCGGTGTCGCATTTTTCAAAATCAACATCACACAAAAATTCCAATGCGCTAAAGCTACACTTGTAGTCAACAAATGTTCACTCCATATCATGGTAAAATATGAAATGATACCATGAACATAGATTGGGGAAGGTGGTGTAATCCTATTTTTTTGTTTATATTTACGCAAATAAATGAAGTAATAATATGGTACATGGCAGAAAAATAAACTCATCTAAAATAAGCCTACTGATGCAGGACTATCCTAAAGGACTTGTATTGTTGTCTGCATGGCTCGTATCACAAGGATATTCCCATGAGCTTCTGCTACAATACCGCAGAAGTGGTTGGTTACGTTCGATAGGCAAAGGCGCCATGCTGAAGTCAGGCGATCCTCTGATACTCTCCGGTGCTCTTGCCGCTTTGCAGTCTCAGGCCCATATCGGCATCCATCTGGGAGGACGCTCCGCTTTGCAACAGCATGGTGCCGCCCACTACCTGCAACTTGCGGCCTCTGATGTTTCTCTATTCGCTCCGGGAGGAACAAAATTGCCTCAGTGGTTTACGAATAACCAGTGGGATATACCCCCTGTCGTATTTAAAAGTACATTATTCGATAATGACCAGATCGGTCTGACCGATTATCAGGATGCTGGTATCGAAATGCAAATCTCGGGGCCTGGGCGTGCCCTATTGGAATGCCTATCGTTGTGTCCTGATGAATTCCCGCTTGTCGAAGGTTATGAACTGATGGAAGGTCTTGCTACGTTGCGTCCTGATTCGGTGCAAGGATTATTGGAATCCTGCAAATCCATCAAAGCCAAGAGGCTGTTCCTGTATTTTGCCCAAAAGGCCGGTCACAGTTGGTTTAAATACATCGACACGAGCCGAATCGAACTGGGTACAGGCAATCGTAGTCTCGTCAAAGGAGGCGCATTGGTGCCGGAGTATAAATTAGTTTTACCAGAAGAATTAGCATAATGAAGGATACTTATAAAAAACAGACATCCTTGTTGTTGGATATCCTGCCGGAGATAGCTAAAGAGGATGTATTCGCTCTACACGGCGGAACAGCCATCAACCTATTCTGCTTGAATATGCCCCGACTGTCTGTGGACATAGATTTGACCTATATTCCGGCCAGTGGCGACCGAAATACTGATCTGCGGGAAATTCGATCAGCATTGGAACGGGTAAAAGCACATTTGGGTCAACGTATGCCATTTCTACATTTCGATGATCCGGAGCGTGCTGAAGAAGAGTTGAAACTCATTTGTTCATCCCGTGAGGCAACCGTTAAAATTGAAGTGAATCAAATTAACCGAGGCATTATCGGTGATACAGAACTCAGGGTGTTGTGCGACAAGGCTCAGGAAACTTTCGATAAATTTTGTGAGGTCAGCGTAGTTCCCCGTAAACAATTATGGGGAGGTAAAATCGTTGCGGCACTTGACCGGCAGCATCCCCGCGATTTGTTCGATATCGAGAATCTTCTACGAGGTACAGGTTACACTCCAGAAATTAAAGAGGGATTGATGTTCTTTTTATTGTGCAGTAAGCGTCCTGTGTCAGAACTACTAAATCCCAATATGCTTGATCACTCCGCAGTTTTGGAGAGCCAGTTCGGTGGAATGACCGATCATCCATTTGGGTACGATGAATACAAACTTGTAAGGGAGGAGCTGGTTAAAATAGTTAATGATTCACTGACGCCAGAAGATAAAAAATTCCTATTGGATTTCTCAGCAGGGAATCCGGATTGGACGGGAAGGGATTACAGTAGGTATCCGGCTATAAGATGGAAACATCTCAATATTAATAAATTAAAAGAAAGCAACCCACGTAAATATGTCGATCAACTCGAAGAGTTAGAACGTATTTTGGGGACGGATTCCGGACTGCATATGACAAAATGAAAGCCCTCTGTCAAAGCCAAATGTCTCAAATCGAATAAGCGATCATGGAAGCTCTAATGAATTTATATGGCCAAGATCACCAAGAAACCATCCCCGGCAGCAGATCCGGAAAAGAAATGAAGGGGTGGGCGCCGTCCCAAGCAGCAGGAAAATCTGCATTCGTACTATTATGGATTCCGCCTCGACGAGCGGCAGAACATCGAGTTCGAAAGGCTCTATGAGCTATCGGGTGCCAAGACCAAATCGGAGTTCATCCTCTCGGCCATTTTCGATCGTCCGCTCAAAGTGGTTAGGATCGATAAAGGAACGATGGACTATTACGTGAAACTGACCAACCTGCAAAGCCAGTATAGGGCTGTAGGCGTGAATTATAATCAAGTGGTTAAAGCCATCAATTCCGGTCTGCCGGAAAGGAAAGCCCTTGCGGCGCTTTATAAGTTGGAGCGGTACACGATGGAGCTGGTCAGTACCAATAAGGAGATCCTGCATCTGAGCAAAGAGTTCGAGCAAAAATACCTGCGCGGGCAATAGAGAACCGGGATAAGAATACTGTGTATGTGTAATAGATAGAATGTATGATCGCCAAGATAACCACAGGAGCATCCATGTACGGCGCCCTCGCATATAATCAGGAGAAGATCGACCGGGATACGGCCCGTGTGCTGGCATGAAGCCGTATCATGGAGCCTCCGGACGGTCCTCCCGGTATCGGGCATTGCATGCGCTCGTTTGAACCTTATCTGGAGGCTAACCACCGGGTGGAAAAACCGGTCGTGCATATCTCTTTAAACCCTTCGCCGAAAGATCACCTGACGGACGAACAACTGGAGCGAATCGCGCGGGAATATCTTAAAAAGCTCGGTTACGGAAACCAGCCTTATATCATCTACAAACACGAGGATATCGGCAGGCCCCACCTGCATATCCTCACGACCTGCATCAACGAGCAAGGCCGCAAGATCAACGACTTTCAAATCTGGAAACGTTCATGGTCGATATGCCGCTATTTGGAACGCAAGTATGGCCTGCATCCGGCAGAGAAACAGGATTACGCTTACCGTCAGCCGCTCACGGCGGTCGATTATCAAGCCTCCGATCTGAAACGGCAGATTGCAAGCATCGTAAAAGGTGTGCTGCAACAGTACCGTTTCCAGTCGCTCAAGGAGTTCAAAGCCGTGTTGGGGTTGTATCACGTTACCCTCGAGGAGATCCGCGGACAAGCGGCCGGCCAAGATTACGTCGGACTGGTTTATGCTGCCACGGACAATAACGGCAACCGGGTGGGAATAGGAATCAAATCCAGCAGCATCGGCAAGGGAGCCGGGCTGCCGGCCTTGCAACGCAAGATCGGCAAGAACAAAGGCTGGATGAAAAAACATCCGCCTTCGCCACAGCTTCGGGCGACCATTGCAGAAGCCTTGCGGACTGCTCCGACGCAAGCGGCATTCGTATGTGATCTTCAAGCGCGAAACATTGACACCGTGCTGTGGCGAAACGATGCCGGCCATCTTTACGGGGTTACTTATATCGATCATAACAGCCGCTGCGTGTTCAAAGGTTCGGCGTTGGGTAAAGAGTGTTCAGCAACAGCGATAAACAAACTGTATCACCCTTTAGAATACGGCGATACGCACTCTCTGGAACGAGAGGATCGACACACTGCTGTGGATGGGATGTCACTTTCGGAGGCCATGCTCGACCTGTTTACCTTCGAATCGTACCCGCACCCATTCCTTGAAGATCTCGAGCCAAGAAACCCTTACGGCCGCAAAAAGAAAAAGAAGAAAAAAGGACAGCAATTGTAAGCATAGTTGAAACAGTAACGACCGTTAATATGAATTTTATCAGTTGGATATAGCTTTTTAATCAAAATCTGGCTGTATATTTGTGAACTGAATATTTGAAATATTGCAATGAGTAGTACACGTAATAAGAGTGTAGATTTGATTTATCTGCTCTATAATAATCCGCATACAGTTTTCCGACTGCGGGACATTGCCTTACTCACCGGAGAAAGCGATACCCTTAGACTGGGACAGCGGTTGAACTATTACGTGCGTACCGGACGCCTGCTCAATCCCCGCAAAGGGATATACGCTAAAGAGGGCTATAACCCGGAGGAGCTGAGCAATATCCTGTACTCTCCTTCGTATCTCTCGTTGGAATATGTGCTGCAAAAAGCGGGGGTCATATTCCAGTATGATTCCCGGCTGACGGCTGTCAGTTACTTAAGTCGCAGCATAGAGATCGACGGGCGTTCGTACCGTTACCGGAAACTTAAAAATGAGATCATCGTCCAAACCGAGGGCATCCGGCAGACGGGAGTCATCCATATCGCAACTGCGGAACGGGCTTTTTTGGATATGCTGTATCTGACTGACAATTATTGTTTCGACGATCTGAGTTTGTTGGAGAGGGGCGAAATAGAAAGACTGCTTCCCATATACGGTTCGAAAGCTCTCTGTGCGAAGGTGACGAAATGTTTTGATGAATATGATAAAAATATAAATAGTATGAAAGCAGTAGAGAATACATGGCCGACTATTCATAGGTTGACCGACGAGTATCGGAAACTTAATTTAACGGAATCCATCGATTACCGAAAGTTTTATATCTATTCGATTATCACCCATTCGACAGCCATCGAAGGCTCCACGCTGACCGAAGCAGAAACTCAGATGCTTTTCGACGAGGGTATCGCTGCCGGTAAGCCGATGGTGCAAAACTTGATGAATTTGGACCTGAAAAGCGCCTACGAGTTTGCGACCGAGATGGCGGAGAGGCAAAATGTACGCATAACTCCGGAATTGTTGAGAAGGTTCAATGCTCTGGTTATGAAATCCACCGGAGGCGAGATGAGTACAATGGGCGGCACGTTCAATACGGCGGCGGGAGATTTCCGTCTGTGCGGTGTAACGGCCGGTTATGGAGGTAAATCTTATATGAACTATCAGAAAGTTCCGCAGGCGGTAGATAGTATGTGTAAAATTCTTAATGACAAGTTGGCTCAGGCGTCATCTATGGAGGATATCTATAACCTCAGTTTCGATGCCCACCTGAATCTGGTGACCATCCATCCGTGGGCTGACGGGAACGGCCGGACTGCCCGTCTGCTGATGAATTATATCCAGTTCTGCCACAGCCTGATTCCGACCAAGATACACCGACAGGACAGGGAAGCCTATATCAAGTCCCTGCAGGAGAGCCAAGATAGGGAAGATAACCGTCCGTTCCGGGACTTTATGGCCTCTCAACATGCCAAAACCCTGAAAGAGGAAATCGACGGGCACAAAAAATCGAATAAAAAGAGTTTCCGACTTATGTTTTAACCGACCATGTCAGCCAACGAAACCATAGGACTGAAAAAGAACCTCGACTTCATGCGGGCGCTCAGCATCGTCGTACTGCTGACGCACGTCTATTATTTCTGTTACCCGTTCTTTGATTCGCTGGGCTGAACGTTCGGCATCGTCGACCGGATCCTGCTGAACTTCCAGCAAAGCACGGGTTTCTACTCCTCGCCGCTCCATACGAAACTTTTCGCACTGTTGTTCCTCGCTTTCTCTTGCCTCGGTGTCAGGGGACGCAAGGATACATCCATCAGCTGAAGGCAAATCGGCATATATATGTCCGCTGGGTTGCTGCTGTATTTCGGCAGCGGTCTGCTGCTCTACCTGCGCTCCGCCTCGGGCGTGGTAACTATCTTCTATATCACGACGCTCGGGGCCGGATACGTGTTCCTCATGACTGCCGGGGTGTGGACCAGCCGGCTTCTGAAGAATAATATGATGGAGGACGTGTTCAACGACGAGAACGAGTCCTTCCTGCAGGAGACACGGCTGCTGACCAATGAATACTCGGTCAACCTGCCCACAAAATTCCTGTATCAGGGCCGGATGCACGACGGGTGGATCAATGTCGTCAATCCATTCC
The DNA here is from genome assembly GCA_003150315.1 of Prevotellaceae bacterium. Classification (GTDB taxonomy): domain Bacteria; phylum Bacteroidota; class Bacteroidia; order Bacteroidales; family Bacteroidaceae; genus UBA6398. The sequence goes on from QAML01000085.1 coordinate 6,264, forward strand.
GTGCGACAGCGGTCCTCGGCACACCCGGTTCCGGGAAGTCCTATGCCGTGATCAACAATTTCATCAAGCAGCAGATCGAGAAGGGCTTTGCCATGTATATCTATGACTTCAAGTTCCCGGACCTGAGCGTCATAGCCTATAATCATCTGCTGCGCCACCGGAAAAACTATACCGTTGCGCCTAAATTCTACGTGCTGAATTTCGATGACCCCAGACGCAGCCATCGATGCAATCCGATCAATCCGAAATTTATGAGCGATATCGCCGACGCCTATGAATCGGCCTATGTCACGATGCTCAATCTGAACAAAACATGGATCACTCGGGCCGGCGATTTTTTCGTCGAGTCGCCGATCATCCTGCTGGCGGCGATTATATGATTCCTGAAAATATACGATGGCGGCCGGTACTGTACCTTTCCCCATGCCATCGAGTTGTTGAATAAGAAATACTCGGATGTCTTCACCATCCTGACCTCATATCCCGAGCTGGAGAATTACCTCTCCCCGTTTATGGATGCCTGGCTCGGCGGGGCTCAGGAGCAGCTCCAAGGGCAGATCGCTTCGGCCAAGATTCCGCTTTCGAGGATGATCTCCCCGCAATTGTATTGGGTAATGTCCGGGGACGACTTCTCGCTGGATATCAATAACCCCGAAGAACCGAAAGTGTTATGCGTAGGGAATAATCCGGATCGGCAGAACATTTACTCGGCAGCCCTTGGACTTTACAATGCAAGGATCGTCAAACTGGTCAATCAGAAGGGGCGACTCAAAAGCTCGATCATCGTCGACGAGGTTCCAACCATCTATTTCAGGGGACTTGACACACTGATCGCTACCGCTCGAAGCAATAAGGTAGCCGTCTGCCTCGGGGCACAGGACTTCTCGCAGCTGGTCCGGGATTACGGCGACAAGGAGGCGAAAGTCATCCAAAACACCATCGGCAATATCTTCTCCGGTCAGGTTGTAGGCGAAACGGCCAAAACCCTTTCGGAGCGATTCGGCAAGGTGCTCCAGAAGCGTCAGTCGATCAATATGACCAAAGAAGACACCTCGACCAATATCTCCACTCAGCTCGACTCGCTGATCCCGGCCTCGAAGATTTCCAACCTGAGTCAGGGTACGTTCGTAGGTTCCGTATCGGATAACGTCGGGGAGAAGATCGACCAGAAAATTTTCCATGCCCAGATCGTGGTCGACAATGCGAAAGTGGCTGCCGAAACCAAACGTTACAAACCGATCCCTATCATCACGGATTTTACGGGATCTGACGGCAGAGACCATATGAAGGAGGAAATCGAACGCAATTATTATCAGATCAAAGCCGACGTGAAGCAGATCATCGCCAGCGAGATGACACGTATCGAAAACGACCCTTCGCTGCGCCATCTTATCGAGGGGACTGCGCAGAATTAGGTCATTTATTTTTTAATCCATTAATCGTTTATTATGAAAGAAAAGAAAAAAACGGCGGGAGGCCCATGCTTCCCGTGGGTAGGTGGCAAACGCCGTCTGCTGCCCATCCTGAGCGAATCGTTACCTGCAGACTTTGCCCGGATGGAAACCTATGTCGAACCCTTTGTCGGAGGTGGCGCCCTCTTTTTCTGAATTCGGCAGAATTTTCCGCAAGTGCGGTGTGTGATCAACGATTCGAACGAGCACCTGATCAACGTCTACCGCATGATCCGCGACCAGCCGCAGGAACTGATCCGGGCGCTTCTGGCCCTGCAGAGCTATTATGGTGATCTGGCGGGGTATGAGCAGCGCAAGGAGTATTTCCTCGAGCAGCGTGCCCGGTACAATGCGGGCGGACTGGACGATTTGGTGCGGGCCGCACTGTTCGTCTTTCTGATGCGCACCTGTTACAATGCTCTCTACTCGGTCAACCGCAAAGGGGAGCTGAGCATGAGCTTCGGCAACTGAAAGCGCACGAACCTGCTGGATTGGGAGCTGATCATGGTCGACAGTCGGTTGCTTCAGGGCGTGGAGATCCTCGACGAGGACTACCGCCAATGCTTGCCGTATGCTTCGGAGCGGTCGTTCTTTTATTTCGATCCGCCTTATAAGCCGGTCAGCAGATCAGGCGGTTGTACGCCCTACATGCCGGACCGGTTCGACGATCCGGAGCAGATAGCTCTGGCCGGGTTCTGTGAGGAGCTCGACTCGATGGGCGTGAAGTGAATGCTTTCGAATTCCGATCCGAGGCAGAAGGACCCGGAGAACACCTTCTTCGATGACCTGTACGCTCATTACAAGATCCGGCGCGTGAATATCTTCCGGAGTATCTGCTCGGTAGCCGCCAAGCGGGAGTTTGTCAACGAATTGCTGATTACCAATTATTAAAGAATAGATCGGGGTCAAATATTTGACCCCGATCTATTTTATTATCAATTTAATGTGGTCGTTATCGCTTATTTACGCACGAACAGCCATTGTATAAATGCTCCAGCCACGAGAGGTACGAAGCGGTTCAGTACGATTCCCATGTTCATCTCCGGCAAAACGGCGAGCAGGAGTGTGACCGCTATGCCGCATGTTGTGGCAAAGATGCTACGTTCTGGATTTCCTCATACCAAGGCTTACGGCCAGACAGAAACTCACAGGCGCAAGCAAACCGTAATGTATCCATGTTGCATAAGGATAATCATTTGGCAGCATCCGGCCCAAAAGTGGTCGAATACCACGACAGCCCCCATGATCAGAGTTGCGAAGATATAGACGGGTAGAAAATTTCATAGCAAAGAAAGCAGTAACTCATTTGCACTTTATGAAAAAAATAATCTATCCTATTTCGTTGTGTTTGTATTATTATATATCTTTATGAGACAAACAATTAATAATATGGGACACAAATGCTATATATCTTTCAAAACGGAAGACAAAACCTATAAAGCAGTGATACAAAGTTGGGCTAATAAGGATAAGGTGGATATGATTGACAAATCATTAAATACGCCTATTGATTCAGATGATGAAGATTATATAATGAGGAAAATTAGAGAGGATTATCTCTCTGATTCAACAGTCACTATTTTCTTAATAGGACAATATAGTTCCGAAAGTCTGGGTTGGGAAGAACAAAAATATATTAAAAGAGAACTACAAGCGTCGCTATATAATGGCAGGGGAAATACGAGAAATGGAATATTGGGAGTAGTTTTACCTCAAATGTATAGTACAATATATAAAGGAACAGAGTCATGTGTTGTTTGTAAAGGTTCGCATAATATTGTAGCCATAAATGATAGTACCGTAATCAAAGAGTTCGGACGGAATTATTATTTGAACAACCATGGTAAATGCGCGTATTCTGAGGAAGACAGATATTGTGTTCTCGTCAAATGGGAAGATTTTACGACAGCTCCCAATGCATACATAGAAAAAGCATTTAATAAGCGAGGTCAACCTATCGCAGATGATGTGATTGTATATCCTAAATAGATATTAATATGAATAAGAAGATTTGCTTTGTCGTAATGGGGTTCGGAAAAAAGAAAGATCCGGAGACAAATAGAACTATTGACTTAGATCAAACATATCAGCATATCATTCGCCCTGCCGTAACAGAATGCGATATGGAATGTGTTCGTGCAGACGAAATTACAGAAACAGGTCTGATTGATAGAAGTATGTATGCTCTTTTATATCGAGCAGATGTAGTTATAGCAGATGTTTCAACTAATAATCCTAATGCTATTTATGAATTAGGAGTTCGACACGCACTTAAAAAACACTCTACGATTATTATAAAAGAAGGAAAAGGCAATATTCCATTTGATTTTAACCATAATAGGGTCCTCAATTATGAACACTTGGGAAATGAAATTTCAAATGATGAAGCAAAGCGATGCAAAGAAGAGTTGACAAAACTTATTACGGCTATTACTCAAAAGCCTAAAATAGATAGTCCGCTTTACATATACATTCCTCGAACAACTCAACCCGTCATATCGGAAGAGGATTTGGCAGAGATTATAGGTGAGCATAGAGAGAAGGAAAACTCCATTTATATTTTAACTTCTAAGGCCAAAGAATATATGAGTGATAATAAATTCTTAGAGGCTGCAGAAATATGGAAGGAACTTAGTCAAAAAGTTGAAAATGAAAAATATTATATTCAACAGCAGGCTTTTTGTATATATAAAAGTAAGAGCCCGTCAAAATTAGCTGCTTTAACAGATGCATTAACAATTATCAAACCTATCAAAGACGCTTGTGATACAGAAACAACTGGTATATTAGGAGCCATTAATAAGTGTTTATGGATAGAGACACGGGATGCAAGTTACTTAGATAGAGCTATTGATTCTTACAGTAAAGGTTGGAATCTCTATAAAGATTATTACACAGGGGAGAATTATGCCCTGTGTTTGTTGGAAATGGCAAAAAAAGAGACTGGTGAGGAAAGTATATATTATAAAATTGGGGCCAAAAAGGTGTTTACAGAAATAGTGTATTTGATACTAGAATCATTAGAGCAGAATGATCCGGAAGAATTATTATGGAAATATGCGACATTATCAAATGCCTATTTAGCATGCGGCGATATAGAAAATGCCTCTAAATATGAGCAAAAATTCTTAGAACAATCTCCTGAGCAATGGCAAATCGACACATTCAATACAACTAAATCGGCAATAAACAAAGGTATATAATATATTTATCCGCCACTCATGGGCTCATATTGACGATCTCATTCGATTGCGAAATTTGTTTAATGAAAAAGGTTATTTATATAGTGAGTTTATTGAAATAGCTCCAACGAACCCAATGCATTCCTAATAATATAATTAGATATCAAATTTTATGTTTTTCAAAGTAGGTACAAAAATAATCAAAGCCGTCAAGGGTCGACAAGGAAATTCCCCATATTTGAACAACAAAACCGATCTATATGGAAAATTCGATTTTCGGAACCGCAGTCAAGGCTTACGTTCGTTATTGTCAGAATAACGGTTTAATCTACCAACAGCCTAATGAAGCTATGTGCAGAGTAGATCAGAAATATGTGTATTTGGAGAATATCAATGGGCTTTTGGCCAAATACGATATTAAAGAGCGGCGTATCTTCGCACTGTAATCGTTTAATGGTTTCCGTGTGTTTGGCGGGAAATGCTTATCGGTACACCGGGATTTCATTGATCTGGCCGATGTCAAGTAAATAGAAACCGACTCCGTCGATCTTATCGCTACAGGTGCAGTGATAATGGCCATAGTACCATTGGGAAAGAGAATGTCCGTCCGCGATCAACCGGTTGTATATCCTGTCCATCGTTGCTCGTTCTTCGTCTATATCCTTCCCCAGAGAGGGATCGTAGTCCATCCACATCTCTATTCCTCTTTTAGTCGTCGGATAACAGAACGAAGGGGCTGTATGCGTCACGACCGTATCGATGCGCAGTCCCGCATCCCCAATAGCATCCATTTCTCGCTCATTGAACTGCGGGGGTTCATTCTCCCAATACAGTTTTCGGGGCCTCTGGGCCTGCTGACTTTGCCGGTAAAGCCGGTCGATGGATATGGCGCCGCCGACACACAGGATCGTACGGTCTTTAAATCGGACGACCGAATAGTCGGGCAGGGTTTTCATCCGGGGAAAGGCGATTAGCTCCCGTTGGAAATATTCCGGGTCATCATGGTTACCGCGCACCAAAAGCAAGCCGCTGTTCAGTTTTTTAAGAGTCTTTGCGATACGCTGATAGGTCCGGCGGTAATACCCGGGTTCGTCGAAGCCTATGCCACAGTCCCCGGCGACGATAACCAGCGTATCGGTAAGTTCCATGCGCAGCATCGTCCCGACCAAAAAGTCGAACTCCCCGTGAATGTCCCCGCATACCGCACAGGCGGTGTATTTATCTGAATAATTGTATGTTTTCATCTTTCAAAGCGTTTGTTGCAAAGGAAATACATCTTTTCCCGCCTATCAAGTCCTTCTGGATTTATCTTATTGATACAGTGATGGTAAGGGGGATTATGCCTCCGAAGATTACGGATTTGTGCTGTCTTGAAATCGTATGTCGAACAACTCCAGCGGATTTCACAGTCGTCCGTTTTTTCTCACTTCGAAATGCAGATGAGATCCCGTGGCGACACCGCTGCATCCGACATTTCCCAGATGTTCTCCGATGAGAACCGAGTCTGCGGCCGATACCCATACTTTGCTTAAATGGGCGTAACGGGTCTTGAAACCGGCCCGGTGTCGTATCTCCACCATTCAGCCATATCCATGGTCATATCCGGCACGGGTAACCACTCCGTCTCCCGCGGCATAGACCGGTACCCCTGCTGATACAGCGATATCCACTCCGGCATGCATTCGCCTGTATCCGTGCACCGGATGAGTCCTTTTCCCGAATCCCGAGCTGATGCGATACAAGCAACTGCGTCCGTCCAACGGGAACAACAACGGATATGCCGTCATTTCGTCCGGAGTTGCTTTCAGGTTGTAGATCACCTGTTGCATCTGCCGGGGAGTACAGATCCGGCACATCAGCGAGTCGATTTGTCTTTGACGCGGCAACGGTGAGGAATTTTGGGCTCACAGCGAACCGGACAATCCCAGACTATACAGGACTATTGCAGACAACAATCTCATACTCAATGAATTTAAGGACAAATATAAGATTCTTCCTCTATTTTTACCCCCGGAATGTTCCACTGAACCATAAAAATTCGAGTATATGAGCGAGATGAATGCAGCACAGCAGACACAAGCCGAGGAGTACGCAGGCCACCTGATGGCTTACGATAAAAAAGAGAAACGGGCCAAAGGAGTCACGGGCATCGATGCCGACGGCAACCTCACACTGGAAGAGGCTGCCGAGGAGAACCGCCATCGCTTTATGAAAGTCGACAAGCACGGCAATATCCTGAGCAACTTCGGCAAAAACTTCATGTACCAGTTCAACAACCCTTCGGGCTTCCTGTTTTATAACATGCCCAAAGATACGAAGCCGGAGGTGGCAGCCCAGCAGATCGAGGACTGCCTGCACTCGGATGACGAACCGGCACGGCGCAACCTCTCCACCCATCGTATTTACAATGATCACCTGTTCAACGAGCGGGAGATCGACTGGCGTCAGGCCGAACGTTACGGTATCACTCCCGACCAGCTTCGCTACGGCAATAATCTGGAACGTATGCTTCAGGGGCGGCAATCGACCTCATTAGTCCCTGTTCGCTTCGAATCCGAGCTGGGCCGCCAAAAAGGCGACGCCAAGCTTTCGCTTTACCGCTCGGAGGACGGCAGCGTCAAATTCGATGTGCACTTCGTTCGCCGGGCCCTGCGGGAAGGGGAGGAGTTCCGGGGTTATAAACTCACGGCCGACGATATCAAAAACCTGAATACGACCGGCAACCTGGGTCATACCCCTGAACTGATCGTAGATTATACTACGAAAGAGACCCAGCCGTGCTTCGTTTCGAAAGATCCTCTTACCAACGAGATGTTCGGCCTGCGGAGGGATCGAGCCAACCTGGTCCGGAGAGTCAAGGACTACACGCTGAGCGAACAGGAGTTCAATGATTATGCAGCGGGAAAAGAGGTGAAGGTCACCTTTACCTCCGCGAACGGGAAGAAAGTCACCACAGGCGTTCAGATGAGCGCCGCCGAACGGGGTATGGAATTTCTTTTTGAGCGGAGTACCACGCTCTCCCAGCAAGACAAAGAAGCGATGCAACAGTCGCATGCCTCCCGCCATGCGGTACGGGAGAATCACACCGCTAAGCGTAATAATTCGTTAAAACCTCATTAAAACCATGTGCCCTGCCTCCGACGATTCTTATACGATCATCGAAACCTCCCGCGGCCTGCTTTGTTTCTCCGGAGATGAGTAGGGCCACAAGTTACAGCATGGATACCTGCAGGAGATGACCGACCGTTATTTCGATCTTGATTTCGAACTGGGGCCGGTGCGCCTTTACCATGCAGGGTATCTTCCTCAGGGAGCAAAATGTGTGCTCGATCCTTCCGCCCGGCCGCTGGGAAGCTACGACTACCTGTCCGCCGACAGGCTTCCGAAGATGTTTCGTGATGCCATGAGGCTGAGTTACGAAAACGATATGGCCCCGACGCCTATGGCTGCCGCTGATTCTCGACAATCCGGATTGGAGCGTACGGGTCGATGGGGTCGATCTGAATACTTACCACCGCATGGTACTGCGGCAGGGGCATTGTCTTTACCTGCCCGAGCAGGAGAAGGTGCGTCCCGACCATACCTACGCATGGATCGGGCCGCAGAACCGGGCGATCCTTTTTGCAGATTTTCCGCCTCCGGGCAAACGGATACTGAAAGTAAAGGCCGAGTTCTGCAGGGTTCCGAAAGAAGAAAAACGCAACCTCCCGCAAGTAAAATACAAAGGGACTAAACTCTAACTGTAATACGATCACGCTATGGCGAACCTTCAGGAAACGATAGATTTCTTTTTCGACAGCGATGCTCCGGGCAGTATTATG
>QAML01000085.1:18241-31012 GCA_003150315.1 Prevotellaceae bacterium
CGATCCTTTTTGCAGATTTTCCGCCTCCGGGCAAACGGATACTGAAAGTAAAGGCCGAGTTCTGCAGGGTTCCGAAAGAAGAAAAACGCAACCTCCCGCAAGTAAAATACAAAGGGACTAAACTCTAACTGTAATACGATCACGCTATGGCGAACCTTCAGGAAACGATAGATTTCTTTTTCGACAGCGATGCTCCGGGCAGTATTATGCTGTGCCTGGATCCGTTACGTCATTACCGTCCCCGGTCTCAGAACTTCATTACGTTATATCAGGGAAGTGCTCCGGAGGAGTATTTCCGTCACCGTTTTATTCCCGACAATATACAGGCAGCCACCTTGTGCACTTATATTCCGGATGCCAGTTTGCTACGTTTCGACATTCCGGATCCGGGTGTGTTGCCCAAGCCGACTCCGAACACCCTTTATACGACTTATGTCGACCGAGAACTCCTGCCTTATTTGATAGCTAACTGCAATGATGCTGCAGAAAGCATTCCACTTCGGAAAACTACGTTTAAGGTTCAGCGAAAAGAGACGCCCCCTCTTAATGTGTATCGTGAATGGGAGGCTTACAGAATATTTGTCTCCGAGCAGCAATACCGGGAACGGCTGTACCGATGCGACCCGGAGTTCCGGACTCCACTTATCGTGGCTCAGACCGAGCATGGCTATCTGTTCTTCAGCGACAACCCTCTGGGACAGGAGGGGCTGCGGGAGTATGCCCGAAAGGTTGTCGATCATTATTTCGATCCGCATCCGGGTCTCTCTTTTTTGAACCTGTATGAATTCCCGTACATTACGGCGGAACTCGTACCTCTGATCGATCTGAGCCGTTCTTTCGGAACGTTGTGGAGCCCGTATCGTTTCACTCCCGAGGTCTATACTCCGGAGCACAAGTTGCCGCAAGGGTTCCGCGAGGAGCTAAAGCCGATTATTAGTTCGGAACTGGCTCCGCATGCAGACGATTTCATGCATCTGGCCAAATACCTGCATAACTGGCACCGGACCCAAACCCCGATCTCGGCAGCGAATATGGATATCTACCGGCTGCTGGCGATCAAGGAGACCGGCTACATCAATATCCATAGCCAGCCTTTCTCGTTCGACGAGGCCTTCCGCCCATTGGCCGAGCAGTTGGAGCAGACTACGCAGGTCAAAAGCCCGGAACAGCTCGATATAAAGCGGCTCGAAGAGCTGATGAAACAGACCCGGCAGCTGGCCGATCACTTCCTCAAAGATGAATTCGATGTTCGGGGACACCGCACCTTGGAGAGGATGCTGGAAGATCCGCGTGAAAAAATGGTGATCGGCCATATCGAATTACCCTCAAGCGCCAAAAGGGCCTTGCTCGGTAACTGCTCGCTCTACCTTCCCGCCGATCCGAAGCATGGTACTGTGGCGGCTTATGCCCAGCTTAGCGAAGACTGGTGCTCTATCGTTGTATCCCCCACGCCACAGAAAAACCATGTATGCACGGTATCGGTGCCCCAACCCGAGCCTCCGCATAAAAAGAATAATCATACACATCACTTATAGTTTTTGAGCATGCCAGCGATATCAGCGAAAGACGACACTTCAGCTCTTATACCTCACCTCTGCGCCGTTATAGATCAAACTGGGGAGGCCCTTCATATCGTTTGCGGTTTCGACAATTCCGTTCAGATGGAGTATGCCTTTGCCCGGTTTGTCGACAACGAGATAAAATGTAAACTATAAAACCTTACCCACCATGAACGATACCGCATTACAGCAAGATACCCAATCGGATATCCCATGCCACAAATCCCTGTTCGCCACGCTGGACGAGCGAGGGACTCCCGTCCGTCTGCGCCCCTGTATCGATTGGGGGCGCAAGCCGCAGATCGACCAAGCGTTCGAGGGTTATGTCCGAGAAGACGTGCATATCAACAATATCAGGGCCGCCGTGCCCGATTACCGTCTTTGCCGGTACGATTTCGATGACGACGCTCCGCTGCACCGCTTCTGCTGGAGTGATCCCGATGCGGACCTTTTTACCCGTTTTGTCGAGGAAAACGGAGGGAAGCTCACCGAGCAATATTCGCTGATTGCGGCAATGACCGTATTTCTCTGTTTTAGCGATACGCCCGATTATCCGGAGATGGATATCCTGCGCCGGGCATACGATCCCCGGCAGCCGGTGGCGGAACTACGCGAGCGGATCGAACAATGCGTACACACCCATAGGGAGCAGTTACAGCAAAATCCCGTCCATCAGCGCGGTGTGATTGTCGATACTACACCTCGAGGCAGCATCGTCCTGGAACATACCGGTTACGGGAACCGTTGCCACCGCGGGTACCTGCAATACTTGGCCGACCACTATTTCGATCCGCAGCATAAGGATATCAGCTCGCTGGAAACGAGGGTTATTCGGGGGTGCACTCCCCAACTCCACGCACAGGGCGTCGAGTCGCGGCGGATGTTCAACCGGGGAGGCTTTTTCCTCATACCCGAACGGATCGCTTACAGGCAATGCGTGCTCGACGGAGAGCCTCCGGCGCAAGAGATGCACCGCTTGCCTTTGGGTCATAATTCAAAGGATTTCGGGAACTTTATCGATCGCTACAACCTGAGTATCTCGGACCGGAACATTGATATATGCGCCTTGCTCAGTATTGTCGAGAGTGGCTCTGCCCGTTCGGTCCGTAATCATGCGGCCCATATGCTTAAGGAGAGTTTCGGGGTGGAGATCAGCATGCCTGAATCTAAAAAACAACATAAGCCGTCGCTACATTAACTTCGATCATGGAATCTGATAATCAAACACACAGGGCCGGCAGCCTCTTCGTGCTGCATGACGAACTGGACTATCCGCTGCACTGCGAAGTGAGTCCTCTTCCAGCCGAACGGATCAATATGCCCTTTATGGCTTTTATCCGTGGGGTTTATGAGGTGAACCGTAGCGGATGGTATGTGCCTCACGGTAAAATTTGCTGTTACGATATGACCGGAGAGCGGTTGTCGGTGGCTACGGCCCGGGCATTATGTACCGACAGCGATACCTTGGCGGATTTTCTCCTGCAGCAGGCCCCGGCGAAAGTGCACGATTTGCCGTACCGGATCGTTCATTGCATCAGCGGTTGGTCGGGCAGGTCCACGCTCCGTGAGTTATGCGATGCTTCTGAGGGTATACATCCGCGACAGAAAGTCATCGACACATGACTCTCCGACCGTCAAAAACTGGAACAGAACACGCTCACCCGTCCTTCGATGCAGGCTTTGTCCACTCGGCGCGGCGTTTTGTTATTCGACGGGTCGGGCTTCGGACAGATGTATATGAAGGAATATCTGCAATACGTTGCCGACAATTACTTCAAACCCTACGGACGAACACTCGGATACCTGAAGCACTATGGTCTTCGGAGCGACGACACGCTTCGGCAATTGGCCTGCCGGCAGCACCGGATGTTCTCAGTGCTGGACGGTGTCTTCCTCCGGTGGAAAGAGGCGTACTTCGATCCTGAAATTCTGCGTGGACACCGGTTGCTGGAAAGCCAATCGCTGGGGATCGATTCCCATAGCTTCCGCACGTTTGTCGAGCAATACGGTCTACACCTTTCTCATCCGAACCGCAATATCTTGCGGCTGCTGGAAATCCGAGAAGGGGGTTACTTTGCCGGCTTTGCCGACCAGAGGGAATATCCTGCCTCGCTGCGTTCCGGTTTTTCCGAGATAGACTCCGCCTTGCACCGACAGATAGCGCACGGGGTGTCTCAGTACGGCAGCATCAACCGCTCTCAGCTTGACACTCAGGCACGTAAGGAAGCGGAGAGGCTGCTTCGGGATCGCTACGATATCGTTCCCGATTCCGGCGATCCGCGCAGGATGGTATGCAGGCAATCTGCCGCCCAAAAACCGACGAATAAAAACCGAATACAAAGATAACCATATGAAACAACCCAATCATGCTTTTGCCGACGCAGCCGACACGCTGCTGGTTATGGAGGCTCCCGGCGGAGAGATCGAGAGCTTCGATATTCTTAGTCTTCAAGGTAGGACTTCCGAGGAAGCCGATAAACTGCTTTCACGGAGCCTGAACCGCTTCTGTGCGATCGCCGATCAAGACGAGGACGATTTCGTACCCGACAACCGCCTGAAGGTGTACGACTGCGGTGCGGATGCCCATCTTGAGAATCACTTCTGGCGGTTCACCACGGACCCGGACGCGATAGGCAACTATATCGACGCCCGTAACCTGACTCCATACATGGACGTTCCTTTGCGTACGGCACATTATGTTTATTTGGGCTGTCACGGGATTCGTAACCTCGAGGCATTACAAATATCCCCCAATACCGTCCTTGCGGCTATGGAAGTCAGTCTTGATGAGCATCTTGAAAGCGGGCGTATGCTCGACCGCCACCGGCCCGGCGTACATCTTGTCACGGGCATAGAAACCGACCGGGGAAAGCTCTATTTCAGCCATGACGGCATCGGCAAGGCGTGCTTGCAGAACTACCTGCAGGATATCGCCGACCGCTATTTCGACACTTCGAACCGCGGCCTGAGCGATCTGCGTCACAGTTGCACCGAGGCCAACCTCGCCACACTGGAACTCGCCCGGCAGACCAAGGGGATGTTCTGCCTGCACAATCAGCTGCCTATTATCCGTAAGTTCGTTTATCAGGATCCAAGAGCCGACGAGTATATGCAGGGACTGCGGCGCTCGCTGCCCATGGGAGCCAATGCGCAGGACTTCCTGCGCTTTATCGAAACATTCTCGCTGAATGTCTCGGAGAAGAACCGGACGATCTGCACCCTGTTGAATATTTATGACAAAGGTATAGACCATAACACAGAGGTTCCGACCGCGCATCGTAAGGACTTTAAGGATCTTTTCAAGCAAATGGAGCATATCCCTACAGGCACGGCAGAAGGCGATGAGCAGCGAGGATCTATCAAGAGGGAATCCTCGGCTCTGGCCGGTCGCCTGCTGCGGGAAAAATACGGCATCGCCGTCCACAATCCCGACCATCCGCGCCTCAATCGCCGGGTCGATCCCGGAGGAATAAAACTGAAAAACAGTCGAAAAATCCGCCTTTAACTCGGTTATTTATGCCAACACAGGATTATCATCAGTTGACTACGTGCTTTTACGTGGTCGAGGACGGCCCGGACGATTTGGCCCGGCCGCTGCACGTCACCCTCGATATCGCACCGACTACGGCCGGCTGGCTGCGCGAGCGAACGTTCGCCGAGTACCTGCGCCGCGTACACGAAACGGCTCAAAAGGGCGATTACATTCCGGCCGATTACGATATCGTCCGTTATAAAGTTCCCAATCCGGAGCGCCTGCCCGATATTCGTGCGGTCAATAACCTGAGAGGGGACTCTTTTACGGATGAGATTCGTATGGCCGGCGGTGACGCTACCCATATCATCAACCTGCGGGCGTTGGAGTATCTGTTCGATAACCATGAAGAACCGTATTTGGAGCAGTATATCGCTACGGGGATCATCGGACGTCTCTGCGACGACCAGCATACGCGCGAGATGCTGAAGTACCAGCGCGTTATCGATCATCAGGAACACAAGGCGCTCAGCGCCATCGAAACCGCAAAGGGCGTTCTGCTTTTCAGCCGGGACGGTTGGGGAAAGGAGTGCAGGCAGGCCTATCTGCAATACCTGGCTGATAACTACTTCACCCCGCAGGGCAGGGAGTTCGGTTATGTGCGCGAATACCTGATCGAGCATCCGACCGAGGAGCTTAGGGCCTCCTACCGGATGCAGCCCCATGCTTTCTCCTTGTACGATTATGCTTTTATGCCCCATAAAGCGCAATACCAGGACAGGAGTTTGTTCGAGGATCAGATGGCCTTACGTTCGCATCCTGTTCAGCAGGACTACGATACCTTTCACAGTTTCGTTAATATGTTCCGCCTGACGACCAATGTCCACAACGTGCAGGTGATGCGGTTGCTCTACATGCGGGCGTTGGGTAATATACCTCAGAGGCACGAGAACCGGCGCATACCGCTGCTTTCGCAACCGGATTTTCAGCCCTTGCTCGACCGGCTCGACGCACTATCGAAAGATTCTCGTGCCTCCCGGCAGGATATCTATGCCGTGCAGCGCCAGATCAGGGACCGGGCCGCCGAGATCCTCGAGAAGCACTACCATCTGCCGCCCTCCCAAGTGTATAATCTACGCAAAGAACAGCGGAAAGAGTCGCTCAAGCGTAAACCCTTTTCGAAAATCCACCTTTAACAGCCCATTCAATGAACGACAAGAACATACGGAATATCATGCTGGTAACCTACGATCCATTCGGCATTCCTGCGAAAGTGAAATGCGAATCCGAAATCACGGACAGCGCCGGGGCCGACCGCATATTTATGGATTATTTGCAGGCGGAACGGGATGCAGTTCTCTCATCCGGGACCTTCCCCGACCTGCGCGTATGCCGGTATGACATCGGGAATGACGTTCCCGGGCCGGATGCCCTGCACGATCCGCAGAGGTTACGGGAGTTTATCCGGGAGAGATGCCCGCAGCCCTCCTGTGACTTTTCCCTGCGCAGGTTCGATGCCCTGCAGTATGTCCTTAAGGATATTGAGGAGACGAAGGATTTGCAGATTCTAAAGAAATATATGAACCCGAATATAAAGCTCCGGGATGAGATCCGGGAGGGACTGGACCAATGCATGGAATACCTGCAGAATGACAGCGCCGCGAACCTGCTGCAGGTTGTCGAAACCGCACATGGAGCGCTACTGTTGCCCTATGACGATTACCCGAACCGGTTACGGTCGTTTTTGCAATATGTTGCCAACCATTATTTCACGCCAACGGCCCGGCAAATCGGCCACATCCGGATGTACGAAATGGCGGTCCCGCATCAAGACCGGCAGGAAATCCTCTCCCGTGCCGGATATATGTTCGCTCCGGACAACGGACAGTTCCTGCCGGAGAAGGTTCGGTGGCATCCTGTGGATAAACTGCTACAAAGCAACGGGATGCGGGGAAGACAAGGAGTTTATACCCTGCGTCCGACTTACCATGATTTTCACTATTTCATCGAGGACAACGGCTTACAGGTTTCGCCGCGGAACAATGAACTTTTTACCTTGATCTTTATCGCTGAGTACGGTTGTCCGCAGAATTTCCAACAGGATCCGGTCTACGCGGACCATCCTGACCGGAGGACTTTTGCTCGTTTGGACCGAGAGTTGGAAGAGGTCAAAAGACAAGCACCCGGCGACGAAGAACGTTTTTACCGCATTCAAAACCGGCAGCAGCTTTTGGCCCGCGATATCCTGCGCGACAAGTACGGCATCACGATTCCCGAACCGCAGCTGACCGGAACTTCCGTACGACAGGAATCTTCGCAAGAAAAAAAGCGGTTTGAGAAACGCAAGACATTACGCATTCAATAATCCTATCAGCAATGAAAGAAGAAAGAACCCCCGGCATGATCGATTCGGATAACCTACGTCTGGCGATGGAAACCGGCACGCTGCCTCCGTCCGGGGAGCTGGAACGTTATTTTCTGCCGCAGACTGCCCGTCAGATGCTGCCGCTTGCACAGCGGTTGGAGAGTGCGATCCGGCGGATGCAACATCCTTCGCGCTCTGTGACCCGGTATCTCGATCCCTTTGCAGCCAAGTGGTTCGAAAAGCGGGAGCGTAACGCAGCCCAGACCGATGTCGTCAGTATTCGCCACCGGATCCAGATGCAGGCGCACCGGCTGCTGCAAACCGAATATAGTATCACGCTTGCTCGTCCCTACAGGCTGCCCGAGCATCAGGAGGATATGCGGCAACGGCAGGGCTCCCGGCAATGGGGCGACAAATCCCGCCGGCTTTAATTATTAGGAATTATGGCTAAGATCTTTCATGCTTCAGGCGGGAAAACCGCTAAGGAGGTCTACCTCGAACTGACGCCCGACAATACTTTGCGGCGTATGGCCATTGCCGATAGGGGCGGCATCCGCCGGGGCGATCTGCAACGCTTCATGGAGCAAAGCGTCCGGGAGGCCCTCTCTCAGCCCTTCGTGCCGGACAACATCATCCTGCACTACGAAGGGGTACGGCCCGAGGATATACCTTCCCGGCAGGAATCGTTCGGCGAGGACAGAACGCCCCTGCTTCAATTTATCATCCGGCACGGTGTTGACGACAACGATATGATCCCGCTGCGTCAGGCCGCTTACCTGAGTTTCCACGGCGAGCGTATCACTCCCGACTCTCTGCGTGAAGTAGCAGGTAGGGAATCCTATCGTCAGTTCGCCGCCCATGAGCAAGCCCGTGAGAAGTTCCTCGAGGGGCGTCCCGTCAAGATGATGCTGACGGTCGCCGAGACCAACCGGGGCATTCTCGTATTCAGCGACTCGCTGCGGGGCCGCAAAGCCCGGACGGATTATATGCAGCATATGGCCGACAGCTTCTTCTCTTTGGAGCATGAGGGGCTGTCATTCCTGCAGCTGTTCCGTTTCGAGAGCGCCAGCCGCGCGTTGATCGAACTCTCCGATGCGTGCTGTCGCATCGATGCTCAGGGCGTTTGCCGGTACGATTTCACACCGACTCTGAACGCTCAGGCTGCGCAGCTGCACGGGCGCGAACCGATGATCGGGTTCGATATGCGTCCTGCCGGCTACAATCTGGATACCTTCCTGAGTCATACGGGTCTTCGTCTGAGCGAACGCAACAACGACATTCTGACACTGCAGGATATCGCGCAGGAGGGATACCGGAGAGCAGCAGGCGATACCTTTTCCTTTCGGGGAGAGTTCCGCAGCATCGACCGGGCGTTGGAAAAACTGAGCCATAGGAGCCGGATACTTCCTGCCGAAACCTTTCGGGATAGGTATGCACAAATACAGGAGGATGCCAAAGCCCTGGCGCGGCATATCCTGCGCGAAGTGATCCGCATCCGCCGGGAACCTTCCGTGGCCGAGAGGAACCGCATGGCAAATCACAAAGAACAGGCAGCGACACCGGCAGCACCTAAGCGGCAATCGACCAAAACCGTAAAGCCTAAGTTATAAGAAGATGGAGATTATCGAAAACGAATACGATACCCGGGAGAGGCATCCTAAGACTCGGGGCGTCCTACCCGTCAGCACGCGCAGCGAGGTCGAAAGTTCGGCTTTTGTGCAAACCCTTCGGGAACTGTTCGGCCGGGATCATAACCCCTTTGCCCTGTGGCGCCGCAGTCTTGAGTTGGATCGCAGCCGCTGAAGGGCCGCACACGGCCGCCGGCCCGCAGGGTGGCAGAACATCCAACTGCTGCTGCGCAGCCCCAATCCCATGTACCTGGTGCGGCAACGCTATCTGGATAACTACCGGGATCAGCTGGAGCGTTGGGAACGCGAGCGGGTGACGGATATCGTCTGTGCCTTGGATAAGCTCGGCCGCACGCCCTTGGGCAAGGCCGGCAACCACACTTTCCGTATCCTGCGTTCTATAGAGCGTATGATCGACAACCTGGCCTATCCGGGCGGTCCCGATCTGGCACATGAACAGGTGAGGGCTTCGACCTATCACTATATCTTCGCTGCTCCCTATGACCGGCGCTTTGCCGCTCTCACCCCCGAGGAACTCTGCTACAGGCTCCGGGAGGCCGGGGTATCGGAGCAAGACCTTCCAGTGCAGTCCTATGAGCAGCTCCTCTCCGGGCGGCCGGCTTCCCTGTATAGACTCGTACCGCTCAGCGAAGGCAAAGGTTATGCCTTCCGGCCCATATGTTCCTGCTCGTTGTCCGCAGGTCCGGACGGGACTTTCCCGTTACAGACCGATTCCGCCCGAAGACAGGGTATGTTGCTGGATCAAAGGCATTACAGCATAGCTCCGAAACCGCCCAAGCCGACCGGGCAGAAAAAAGCATCGGCGAAATCCCCCAAGAAGAAACCACAAGGTGTTAAACGCCGTAAATAATTCACTCCATTTATCCATAATTAAATTCACTTATTATGATTTGTGTCATTGCCGAGAAGCCCAGCGTAGCGCGGGCGATCGCCCGCGTTGTGGGCGCAACGGAAAAACAGGAAGGTTACTACAGCGGAAACGGCTATACAGTAGCATGAACGTTGGGACACCTGCTCTCGCTGGCCTTTCCCACGGAGTACGGATACAGCCGTATCGAGCGGGAAATGCTGCCCATCATCCCTTCTACCTTCAAGTTGGTCGTGCGGACCGTGAAAACGCAAGACGGCTACAAAACTGACCCGGCAGCCCTTCGCCAGTTGGAGGTGCTGCGCCGGCTCTTCGCCCGGTGCGAGAAGATCGTTGTAGCCACGGATGCCGGTCGGGAAGGAGAGCTCATCTTCCGCTATTTGTATGATTATCTGGAATGCCACAAGCCTTTCGAGCGATTGTGGATCTCCTCGCTCACGGACAAGGCGATCCTTCAGGGCTTCGACAATCTTCGTCCGGGCCGCGAGTTCGACAACCTCTACCATTCGGCCCGGGCGCGGCGTGAGGCCGATTGGTTGGTCGGGATCAATGCCTCGCAGGCCCTTATGCTCTCGGCCGGGAAGGGCGGCTATTCGCTGGGACGCGTGCAGACGCCGACGCTGGCCATGATTTGCCGTCGTTTCCGGGAGAACCGCGACTTCATCTGCGACACCTTTTACCAGCTGCAACTGACCGTGGAGAAAGACGGTGTTCGCTTTGCCTTCCTGAATCCGGGCGTCTATAAAGACCGGGCGGCAGCCGAAGCTAAGCTGGCCGAAGCCCGTAAGGAGGATCGCGCTCTCGTACTGGATGTTCTGTGCAAAGAGATATCGCAGGAAGCGCCCCTGCTGTACGACCTGACCGCCCTGCAGCGGGACGCCAATGTTCGGCTGGGTTTCTCGGCCGATAAAACGCTCTCGTTGGCGCAAAGCCTTTACGAAAAACAATTTATTTCTTACCCCCGTACCGGCTGCCGCTATATCGGCAGCGACCTGTTCGAGCAGATACCTTCGCTGCTTGCCCTGCTCGAAACGCATCCCATGTTGGGCGCCTGCGCCCTTGCCCTGAAAGATAGCACGCTGAATACGCACTCGGTGGACGACACTAAGCTCACGGACCACCATGCCCTCGTGATCACGGAGAACGTACCGGGGGCACTCTCCGGGGAAGAACGAGCGATCTACGATCTGATCGGGGCACGTATGTGCGAGGCGTTTTCCGGCAAGTGTGTGAAGGCTGTCACGACGGTCTCGCTCATCTGCGGCGGCGTGCCCTTTCAGGGGAAAGGCATCGCGGTTCGAACGGCAGGCTGAAGGGCCGTGCTGGGGTCGGCGGCACAGCCCGAAGCGGAGGACGAGTCCCCGTTGCCGGAGTTGCAGATCGACGAACGCCTCCAGGTATCGGACATGCGCATTATAGAGAAGAAGACCAAACCCGCTCCGCTCCATACCGAAGCCTCGCTGTTGGCGGCGATGGAGAGTGCCGGACGAGAACTTGCGGATGAGGCGCAGCGCGAGGCGATGAAAGCCTCCGGTCTCGGTACGCCGGCCACCCGTGCCGGAATCATCGAGCTGCTGATCGCTCGCCGCTATGTGGAGCGTCAGGGCAAGTCTCTCGTGCCGACGGCCAAAGGGCTGGAGGTGTACGATATCGTCCGCCGGATGCGGATTGCCGATGTGGAGATGACCGGCATGTGGGAGCTGGCCTTGGGTAAGATTGCCTCCGGGGAGATCCGTCCCGTGACCTTCACCAGCAGCATCGATATCTATACCCGGCAGATCGTTGCGGAACTGCTCTCCGTACAGATAACCCGTCCGGAGTACGTCAGTTGTCCCTGTCCCAAATGCCGTGAGGGGCAGGTGCGCCTATATCCCAAGGCGGCCAAGTGCAGCGATCCGGACTGCGCGTTGCTCCTGTTCCGCAGCATCAACGGGAGGACGCTCACGGACGAGGAGCTGCTGACGATCCTCGGCGGAGGAAAAACCCCTTACCTGAAGTTCATCAGCCGCAAGAGCGGTAAACCCTACCTGGCGGCCCTGTCGCTGGACGAGGAGTACGCCCTCGCATTGGAATTCAAAGAAAAAACGGGACAATAGTAAGATGCGACGCCAAGCTTCGGAACAACTCGGGGATAACCCTTCGGACGGGTGCCCCCAATGGCCTGCTTTCACCTTCGGAATATCGTTTTTTTTGATGCCGTCGGATATTATATTGTTGTATATGAGAGATATAATGGAGTCGAGGTTGCAAAAAAATAAACGGTACTTCGGACTCGGCATCTTCCGAAACCGGGAATCGTATTGTTTTAACGCATATTTTTGCTCCGTAATCGTTTACCGCTGCCATGCAGCATAACTATCAATTTTTTATCATGAAAAAGATTCTTTATTCGCTGACCGCTTTGCTGGCACTGGCCTCATGCGCTAAGGAGCAGCAGGAGATTCCGATGCCCGTTGCCGGAAACAACGACGTCACCGTCTCGTTCGTCGCCGAGGAAAATTCGGCCCAGACCCGCGCCTTCTTCGACGCTTCTACTGCGACCGAAAGTTGAGAGAAATCGCTGTCGTCGATCTCTTTGTTCTGCTTCGACACGGACGGCAGCCTGATCGTAAGGCGTAACTTCACCCCGGCGGAAGTATCGGCCAAGAAAGCTACTTTTGCACTTCCCAAGAGCGCAGCCGGCAAGAGCGTCGAATTCTATGCCATTGCCAATACCACGGTAGGCGATATCGCCGACAAAGCGGCTTTGCTGGCGCTCAAGGAAACCTCCGCGGCCCTTTATAACGGCACCTTTGCCGAGGTTTCGGCCGCCGCCAAACGTTCCGGCGGTTTTCTGATGAGCGGCTCGGTTACCAAAG
>QAML01000101.1:0-24703 GCA_003150315.1 Prevotellaceae bacterium
CATATATTTTAAAATACAAGGCACTTATTTCAAAATATATGCCTTATATTTTTGTCCGTTATAAGTTCTTGAATAATAGCAATGTATAAAAGAGGTAAAAATTGCTTGAATTTGGGAGATAAATTGTGTGTATGAGTATAAAAAAGCAGTCCGGAATTTTTAGAGTCCGGGCTGCCTGTAGCAATGTCTAATCAATATTCTATGTTATTGTTTATCATGTCTTCCGTATTCCATGGTGCGGGTGATCCGCCAAGGTATTTATGAAACCATTCAAGGTGGGCATTATAGTAAACAGGCATTGAGCGGAGTGTGTTGGGCCAGTGTCCGTCGTTCTTGAATACTATAAGGCGCGAAGGTATTCCAAGGGTCTGCAACACTGAGAAGTATTGCAGGCTTTGGGTGTAAGAAACACGGTAGTCTTTTTCGCCTGTTATGATAAGGGTCGGGGTCTTGAAGTTCTTGACATATTGAGACGGGGAGAACTTTTTGTAGAGTTCGGAGTTCCACGGCTGACCTTCGAGGTCGAAGTTTGGAAACCATAATTCCTCCGTTGTACCCCACATAGAGGGCAGGTCGTAAAGTCCCATCATTGAAGCAAGACATTTGTAGGGATGCTTTTGTCCCTGGAGCCAATTCATGAAATATCCGCCGTATGACCAGCCCATTGCTCCCATTCTGTCAGCATCTACATAAGGAAGTTTGGCGAGAGCTTCGGTTACGAGGATTACGTCTTCATAAGGTTTTCCGCCCCAATCACCGGAAATTGCGCGTGTGAATGCTTGCCCGTAACCGGAAGAACCATGGGGGTTGGGATATGCCACTACATATCCTGCACCGGGATAGACTTGCCAATCTCCACGAAACGAATCCATCCACTGCATTTGGGGACCGCCATGAACATTTACGATTAGCGGGTATTTCTTTGACGGATCGAAATTGTGAGGCTTGACAATGAACACTTCGACACTGTCGCCTTGCGCACCTTTCACCCACATTGCTTCCGAAGGTCGCATGTCAACTTGGTCTTCAAGTTCCTTGTTCAAAAAAGTTAGTTGCTCCTCGTGCGCATTCTTCTTGCCGAGTTTGCAGCGATATAGTGCCGACGGTTTTCCAGTGGTCGAATAGGAATAATAAGCGTATCCGTCATTGCTTATGTCAAAAGAACTGATTGCGCGGTTGGGAATGAGTTCGCTTATTTTCAAAGAATTTATGTCAATTCTGAATAATGGAGAATATCCGCGTTGTTGTCCTATGAAATATATCTGCTTGGAATCGGAACTCCATTTATAGTCGTCAACCCAATTGTCGAATTTCTCGCTCAGAATTTTCTTTTCGCCGCTTACTCTGTTGTAAAGAGCCAAACGGAAACGGTCGCTCTCGTAGCTTTCAACCTTTTGAAGTCTGTATGCAATCCATTTGCCATCGGGGGAATACTGAGGCGAGCCGTCCCATGCAGGGTTGTCGGATGTAAGACATTTGGCTTCACCGCCTTTTACCGATACTGTCCACAAATCGCAATTGGTATTTGCCTCAGGATTCTTGGTGTGGTTGCTAACATAACAAATTTCCTTGGAATCGGGAGAGAAACAGAAACTGCCTTCTGCACCGCTGGGCGAAAATACCGGTGATACAAATTCGCCGGGAGTAACGTCGGTGTAAGTCTTTGAGTTTACGATGTAAACAATTATGTGCTGGTAACGACCATCTGCGTAAGTGGTCCAATGACGATAGAGAAGTTTGTCGGCAATATGAGCCTGCACGGGACCTTGTTCTTTTTTCATAATCAGTTCAAGGTTCTTTTTGCCGTCGGCTCCCGCTTCGGGGTAAACCTCTGCCGTGAAAGCTATATAATTATTGTCGGGAGAGACAAGAGGGGAGCTTACGCCAAGTTCGAAGTCCGTGATTTGCTTTTTCTCTCCGTTTTCCAGATTCATGTAAAAGACTTGCGGTCTTTTGTCGGCTATTGCCGTGTAGAAAACACCTTTCCCGTCTTTGTCCCAAACGGGTTGGTAGCTTTTTCCGTCTTCTGTTTTTAATTCAAGATTGGGATTTTTTGCTTTCACATCCATTATGGCAATGTCGGACTTTGAACTGTGCTGCGCCAGATTCATACTGCTTTGCGACATGATGAGTTTGTCGTTTGCAGGAGAAAGGGAGAAACCGTAAACGCTCCTAACCTTGTATAAATCCTGAATGGTAAACGGACGTTTTTGCGCCCGGCTGCAGAAAACAGCTGCAATTGCCAGAAAAATTAAAAAGAATCTCTTCATATAAATACTTGTTTGATAATTTCGAATGTAAATGTTGTTTCGCGCTGCAAAATTAAATATAATTCGCTTATCAAGAGATTTTTCCGGCTTATGCTTTGCAAAAGCAACAAAAAAAGACGCATCGAAATCAACGATGCGTCTTGGGTTTTCCTTCTTTGGGTTATTGCATTTCGTTTTTCTCTGAAACGGGAATTTCTTCGCCTTTGTTATCAATGAATTTGTATTCGAGGAAGGCAAGACTTTGATTGGGACACGTGTTCACTTTGTATTTCAGTTTCCATTTGAGTTTCGTGGAGAAAAAACCTGACGAAATGTATGCATATACGTAAGGGTGAACTTGAAGAGTGATTTTGCCGATGCCGGAATTGTAAACCTCCTTGACTTTCTGGTTCAAAACGTCTGCAAAAAGGAGTGAAGATTTAATCTTACCCGTTCCGCCGCACGTAGGACACTTTTCTTCTACGGTAACTTCAGTAACGGGGCGTACTCTTTGCCTTGTTATTTGCATTAGTCCGAATTTAGACAAAGGCAGAATATTATGTCGGGCGCGATCGTTCTGCATTGCCTGATTCATACGTTCGTAAAGTTTCTGGCGATCTTCGGCAAGATTCATATCAATAAAGTCCACGACAATAATTCCTCCCATATCGCGCAGACGGAGTTGCCTTGCCAATTCGTCGGCTGCCCCGAGATTTACTTCCAGAGCGTTTGCTTCCTGTCCGTCCGGGTTTTTGGCGCGATTTCCACTGTTTACGTCTACCACATGCATGGCTTCCGTGTGTTCAATTATGAGGTAAGCTCCGTGTCTGTAGGTTACTGTGCGTCCGAAAGCCGATTTTATTTGTTTTGTAACCCCGTAGTTGTCAAATATAGGAGAATTGCCATCGTAATATTTAACTATGTCTTTGCTTTCAGGCGCAATAATATGAAGATAGTCGGAAATCTCATCGGCTATTTCCCTGTCGTTTACAAAAACATTTTCAAACGTTGGATTATACATGTCTCGCAACAAAGCGGCTGCGCGACCTATTTCTTCATAAACAAGTGTCGGACGTTTTTGTGTGTCTGCGGCTTTGCGAAAAGCATCGTGGCAGCGTTTAAGCAGAGCTTTCATTTCGCTGTCAAGTTCCGAAGCGCGTTTACCTTCTGCCACTGTGCGTATGATTACTCCGAAGTTGCGTGGTTTTATGCTGTAAACAAGTTGTTTCAAGCGTGCTCTTTCTGCATCGCTTTTTATTTTTGAAGATACGGAAACCTTGTCGCTGAAAGGAATCAGTACGATATTTCGCCCCGCAAATGAGAGTTCTCCGCTAAGGCGCGGACCTTTGGTTGATATAGGTTCTTTGGCAATTTGCACAAGTATTTCCGAACCGGCTTGAAGTACGTCGCTTATTTTTCCGTTTTTGGGAAGGTCGGCTTCTTGTTTAACTTTTGCTTGTTCCAAAGGGTAGTAGTTGCCGTTAGCTATGTTTTTTTCGTATGGCAGAGCCGTGTTGAAACGAAATCCGAGGTCAAGATAGTGGAGAAATGCCTCGCGTTCGTAGCCTACGTCAACAAAACACGCATTAAGTGCGGGAAGTATTTTCTTTACCTTGGCTATATATATATTGCCTACGGCATTGCTTTCAGAGCGTTTCTCGCTTTGATATTCTACAAGTCTTTTGTCTTCAAGAAGAGCAATGGAAATGTCTTTGGGACATACGTTTACTATTACTTCGCTTGTCATTTTTTGTGCTTTTATATCGTGAAAAGTCTTAGATGATTATTCTTTTCACTTATGTTTGTCTGCATAAATAAATCGTAAGGCATGGTTAGCCCGGGCATGAGAGTTATAAAAAATAAGAACAAACCAAACGCTATACGCATAGGGCTGCAAGCGAACAGTTTGTTCTTATTTTTTCGTGATATTGCGGAGAACAGTTTTTACTTGCTCTTGTGTCTGTTCTTACGCAATCTTTTTTTACGTTTGTGAGTTGACATCTTATGTCTTTTCTTCTTTTTTCCGCTTGGCATAGTTGTAATGTTTTAAGTTCTTGGTATGTTATTTTGCTGTTGGGGCAGAGATGCACTTGCGTGCTTCTTATGCTTTTACAGAATTGACGAATGTTTTTGCCGGTTTGAATGCCGGAATGTTGTGCTCGGGGATGATGATTGTTGTGTTCTTTGATATGTTGCGAGCTGTCTTTTTGGCGCGCTTCTTGAGGATGAAGCTTCCAAATCCGCGCAGGTAAACATTTTCGCCGTTTTCTATTGAGCCTTTAACAGAGTTCATGAAAGCTTCTACCGTAGTGAGAACGGTGGCTTTGTCTATACCTGTCTTCTTTGAAATGTCGTTTACAATTTCTGCTTTAGTCATAACGATTGTCGTATATTTGTTTGTATATTTATTGCACGTTGATTTGAATTTGCGTGCAAAGTTATATTTTTATCTTGATATATAGAAGTATGCGCTGTTTATTTTTGGCGTTTGCAGCTGTTTTTGGTTTGCTCTTGCCCTATATTGCATACGGCTTGTTGTACTTATGCTATTGTTTTGTTCCCGGGCTTTCAAATACTTTGGTGAAAGTATCGGGTGCGGGAGTTTCGAAACACATTTTTTCGCGTGTGCGCGGATGAAACAGACATAACATATATGCGTGCAGGCAGAGGCGATGGACGGGGTCGGTGTTGCTTCCGTATTTCATGTCTCCGCATACAGGGTGCCCCATGTCTTGCATGTGTACGCGAATCTGATTCTTTCTTCCAGTTTCGAGTTTGAATTCCACAAGCGAATATTTGTTGTTTGAGCGCAGGGTTCTGAAATGGGTGAGTGCATATTTGCCTCCGTTGTCAACGGGAGAGCTTTCGGTTATGTAATCCTCGTTTTCGGTCAGCCAACTTTCTATTGAACCCTGTTTTTGTTCCATTTTTCCTTCCACGAGTGCTATGTAGCGGCGGTTTGTTATAATGTTTTGCCAGTTTTCCGTAAGCATTTTGGCTGTTTCAATGTTTTTTGAGTAAACCATAAGCCCTGAGGTTTCTCTGTCAAGCCTGTGCACCACGTGTGATGTGCATTTTTGATGGGACATTTTCAAGTGATTGTCCAAAATGCTTTTAACATTGAACGGATGGTGTGGGGCGGGTGCCGAAAGTATTCCTGGATTCTTTTCCACTATTATGATGTCGTGGTCTTCATATACTATTCGTATGAATTTGCTGTTAATATTTCCCGACTGTTTGTGGCGGCTTATTTCAACGGTCATGCCCGGAGTGAGCGGGTAGTTGTATTGTGTTATGGTGTTTTTGTTTACCATTGCTCCACCGTTGGCAAGTATTGCTTTTGCTTTGGTATGGCTTATGCCATTGAGGGCTTTTTCGATGAACGGTAACAGTTCGTCGTTTTTCTTTACGGTAAAAGCCAAATATTTGGATTGTTTCCTATTGTTCATATTTTGATTTTCTTTCAATCTGCAAAGGTAAGAATAGTTTTCGGGGATTTCCGTATAATATTATGATTTAATTTTACTTATGGCAGTCTTTTTTATTTGTATGTAAGTACGTATCGGTGAGTTTTGGCATCGCGCATTTCCTGGAAAATCATCCTTAAAAAACAGGCTTTGTAAGTTATTGAAAATCAGATGTCATTTTTCGCGAAAAATACAAGGCACTTATTTTAAAACAAGTGCCTTGTATTTTAAAATATATGGCTTGTATTTTTTACAACATGCCTTATGTTTTTTCCGTGGCTTATATTATGCCTGATTTTCTTCGGGCAGATATTTTTTCAATGCACGTTCCACACCGTTTTTCCACGTGTTGATGTTTTCGCTCTCCAATGAAAGCGAACTTACGAGCTTTATGACGTTTCGTAAAGGCATACGGTAACGCAGTACTCCCGAAATGAGTTTTGCGTAGTTCCAATATTCTTTATTGAATTTCTCGGAAAGTCCTTCCACCGTGGTTTTATATCCGCGTTTGTTTTCGAATTGAAAGTCATATCTTTTGGTTCCGTCCGGATTTACCACTTTTATGATGTTTCCTTTCGTTACGGTTTTGGGCAAAAGTATTCCTTCGTCGTCGTCTTGCAGACCTGTGAAAATTTCATAGGGATGTCCGTTGAGCAATCCCACGAATGCCACCCATTTGTCTTTGTTGTTTTGAAAACGTACCACATCACAGGCAAGGATTTCGGGACGCTTTTCTACTACGTATGCTTGTTCTTCGAGCAAACTGTCTTTGAATAGTGAAAGTGTTTCGTAAATTTTGTCCGCATCAAGAGGGGCGGGAGATTCTTGTGAGAGTTTGCTCACGGCACACGCCGCGTTCATTAATATCTTCGATATGCCGGTCAGGTTTTCTGTGTTCATTGCTGTTGTTTGTTGTTTGGAGTTTTTACGAAATAATAATACCACCAATAAGTATCTCCGTATTGCGATAGCAAAGCATTGGCGTTGGCACGCGGATTAGGAGTGGCGTGCATCATTTCTATGAAATCGTTGTAATTTGTTTCGGTAAGATTGTCCTTGATAGTAATCACAGGCTTTGTGCGCAGGTGTTGATACAGCACAAGTGCCTCTCTGCAATGTTTTTGAAGGTCATTGCTTTTCAAACTGTCGCTTTGCGCTTTTTTGATGGTTGCTGCAAATTTGTCTATTTGCTTGTTAAGCAACAGAGTGGCAAGTTTGTATTCTAATATCTGCGGTCTTGCTTTCACAAGTTCCGGTTGGGCGGAAATTGTGTTAAGGAATTGATCGGGAGTAGTGCGTGGATATGGCATCGCTCCAAGGAAATGATAAATTTTCTTGGGGTTGAAAATCATTTTTGTACTGTCGCCGAGCGCAGGAAGAAGGGTGGTGGTGCCGCCGGGTATGGGATATTCGAACAGTTTCTCGTTAAGCAGATTTTTCTTTGCCAATGCGTAAGCACGCAAAATGGTCAGCGTTTGGCTTGTTTCCGATGATTTTGCGCCCACGCCAAGTGCTTTGTCAAAGTTGTTGCTGTCGAGAAAATATTCGGCATTCATCTCGTAGTGCATAATTCGTTTCGTATTTCCCGCAAAGCCCGTGAAAAGCATTATTGCCGTTATGATAATCGTGTTGGGGATTGCCGCATTTATAAAGGTGTGGTTTCTTTGTCTCTGCCGGCTTCGCTGCTGTCGGTAAATGCAAAAAGAAACGCAGGCAATGAGTATCAGAATATAGACAGCGAGTTTGAGTAAGCTGAAATCGGGAATCAAATCGGTGATTGCGGCAAGGAAGAGAGCCGAAGGTACGTATGAAACCGCATATACAATGGTGGGGAGGCGGAAAAACCTTGATACGCCGATTTGTATGGCAACTGCGCAAATTGTTATGGCAACTGTTCCCACCAAACGGCTGTAATGCGTGTGTCCTTCCGAGAGAATGTGCTGCGTAAGTGCTATGAAGTTGCACTCCATATAGTGAATGTAACACACCGTGAAAGACACAAACAGCAGCATAAGCAACGCCCGTGTAACGCTGCGTGGTATTGAAGAGCCGCTGTTTGATTTATATTGCATTGTTATTTGGTTTCCGAATGTCTTAATACTACGGCGGAGCGGGCAGGTATGTAAATTTTCATCCAACCTTTGCCGTATTCATGAAGTTCTTTGTCAAAAAGAGTGATATGTTCCACACTGTCATCAGCCAAAGAGTAACCGCCAAATTCGCGAGCGTCTGTGTTGAGCACAACATTGTATCTGCCTTCGGGAACTTGGAATCCGTAGCCTTCGAAACTCTTTGTGGGATTGAAATTGTAGATGAAAAGCAAATCTTTTCGCATGAAAGCGAGAATTTGATCTTCGTCATTGTGCCATATTTCCACAACTTGTGATTCTCCGAAATGCTTTTCGCTTTTAATGAGCTTGAGCATTTTCTTATCAAAATCACCGAGGAAATGGAAACATAATTCTTTGTTATCAACAAGATTCCATTGGCGGCGCGCATATTTGTAACTCCAACCGTTACCTTCCCGTGGAAAATCAATCCATTCGGGATGACCAAATTCATTGCCCATGAAATTAAGATAACCGCCATTGAGTGTGGATAGAGTTATGAGGCGAATCATTTTGTGCAAGGCAATTCCTCTATCTACTGTAGTATTTCTGTCGGAAATTTTGAAGTGCCAATACATGTCGGCATCAACAAGTCGGAAAATTATTGTCTTGTCTCCAACAAGAGCTTGATCGTGGCTTTCGCAATATGAAATGTTCTCCTCGTCCTTGCGTCTGTTTGTAAGTTCCCATAATATGGAGCTTGGTTTCCAATCTTCGTCTTTCTGTTCCTTAATGGTTTTTATCCAAAAATCGGGAATGTTCATTGCCAACCTGTAATTGAAACCGTAGCCGCCTTTCTCGAAAGGATAAGCAAGACCCGGCATTCCCGAAACGTCCTCGGCAATTGTTATTGCATTAGGATTTGTTTCGTGTATAACCTTATTGGCAAGCGTAAGATAGCATACCGCATTGTCATCCTCGTGTCCGTTGTAATAATCGGCATAGCTTGCGAATGATTTTCCGAGACCGTGATCGTAGTAGAGCATTGAAGTAACTCCGTCAAAACGGAATCCGTCGAATTTGAATTCTTCTATCCAATATTTACAGTTAGACAATAGAAAATGTAAAACTTCGTTTTTCCCGTAGTCAAAACACAGGCTGTCCCATGCAGGATGCAGGTGTTTGTCGCCGGGATAAAAGTATTGATTTGGGTCGCCTGCGAAATTACCCAAGCCTTCTGCTTCGTTTTTTGCCGCATGAGAGTGAACAAGATCCATAATAACGGCAAGCCCGTTCTCGTGTGCGGCATCTATCAACCGTTTTAATTCTTCAGGTGTTCCGAATCTGCTTGAAGGGGCAAAGAAACTCGAAACATGATAGCCAAAAGAGCCATAATATGGATGCTCTTGTACTGCCATAATCTGCAAACAATTGTAGCCGTCTGCAACAACTCTTGGAAGAATGTTCTTTCGAAACTCTTCGTAAGAGCCAACTCCCTGAGCATCCTGCGCCATACCGATATGGCATTCGTATATGAGCAAAGGATCTGTGCTTGGTTTGAAATCTTTTATCTTGAATTGGTAAGAATTTGCGGGATTCCACACTTGGGCACTGAATATCTTTGTGTTTTCGTCTTGTACAACTCTTCTGCACCATGCTGGAATTCTTTCTCCGCTTCCTCCGTTCCAATAAACGCGCAGTTTATAAAAGTCGCCGTGTTTCATGGAGTTTTCCGGCAAAAAGATTTCCCATATTCCGTTTTCAATGCGCTTTAATTTGTATTCTTGCGATTCTCTCCAATTATTGAAATCACCGACAATAAAAATCTTTGCAGCATTTGGAGCCCACTCTCTGAAAGTCCAACCTTTGTTATTAATGTGATGAAGTCCGAAATATAAATATCCGGAAGCGAAATCCGAAATGGTTTTCTCCCCGTTTGTCAATTCTTTTATTTGGTTCAAAGCGTGCAAATGCCTTCCTGTAATGGCTTCCCCATAGGGCTGCAACCATTTGTCGCTTTTTATTAATTGAAGTGTTTCTTCCTGCGTTTTCATGAGATAGTTTTTACAGTGGTGATATTATTGTAAAACGTCATTACGGTAAGTACCTTTTCTTGTAGTGTTACCGTTGGCATCCTTTTCGACAAAAGCTCCGTCCTTCATGCCGTTGTGGAAATGTCCTTCAAAACGTGTTCCGTCTTTTCTTTCTTCAATTCCGACACCTTCCTTTTTCCCGTTTTTGAAATTTCCTTTGAATTTTCCTCCATCAGCAAAGCGCAAAATACCTTCGCCGTTCATTTCTCCGTTTTTCCATTGTCCCTCATAAGTATTTCCGTTTTTCCAAGTGTATTTGCCAACTCCGTCCCGAAGATTGTTTTTCCAATTACCTTCGTAACGTGCAGAGTTTTTCCAAATATATGTTCCCTGACCATTGAATTCTCCTCCGAGAAAATTACCAGTATATTTGTTTCCGTTTGCAAAGGTAAAGATACCTTCGCCTGTACGTTCGCCGTTTACGTATTGTCCTTCGTAAGTATCTCCGTTTCGGAATTTATAAATACCGCGTCCGTTTTGTATATCGTCTTTCCAGTCGCCTATATATGTATCTCCGTCGGAATAAGTAAAGGTTCCTTTTCCGTTTCTTTGATTATTGCTCCAAGAACCGGAATAGCGTGAGCCGTCATTCCAATCGAAAACTCCGTTACCGGATTTCTTGTCATCAAGCCAAGAACCTTTATAATAAGCACCGGTAGAATACGTATAAGTACCTTGTCCTTCGCGTTTGTCCGCTTTCCAATCGCCTTGGTAAACGTCTCCGTTATAGTAATACATTTTGCCGGTTCCTTGCTGATAATCCCTATACCAAAGTCCGTCATAGCGGTTATTGTTTTTGAAATAAAAAACGCCTTTGCCGTGTTGTTGGTCTTGATACCATTGTCCTTCGTATTTTTCTCCGTCGGTGAATTGATATACACCGTGTCCCTGACGTTTTCCTTTTACGTATTCACCTTCATAGGTGTCTCCGTTTTTGAACACGGTTTTGCCTTTACCATGTGGTTTGCCGGCTCTTATTTCGCCGTTATATTGTGCACCGTCTTTGAACTCGTATGTACCTATCTTCAATGTCTGCGCTTGCAGTTGCGTACAAACGAAAAGGGAAAGCGGCAAGATATATTTGCTTATGATATTACTCATGATTGATTCTTTTGTTACGAGTTCCGGCTTATGTACAATTCCGCCCTTTCAAGGTCTTCTTTTGTATCTATGCCCACGGTTTCAAAATTGTTTACTGCCACGCGAATATTGTATCCGTTCTCAAGCCAACGCAATTGCTCGAGTGATTCTGCTTTCTCAAGCGAGCCTTGAGGTAGTAGTGTTATTTCTTCAAGCACTTTGGAACGGAAACCATAGATTCCTATATGCTTATAATAGGTGTGTGAGGCAAGCCAATCTTTCTGTTCCACTCCGCGAAGGTAAGGAATCACCGAACGACTGAAATACAGTGCTTTTTTATCCTTACTAATTACAACTTTCGGTGTGTTGGGATTCAAAAGCGCATTAAGATTTTCGTTTGGAGCGTAAGGCTTTACTATTGTGGCTATATCTGTGTCTTCTTTTTCGAAACATCCTATCAAATCCGATATTTGCTCTTTGTGAATGAAGGGCTCGTCTCCCTGCACGTTTATAACCACGTCGAAATTCTTTCCTATGTTCTTATAAGCTTCTGCCACACGGTCTGTTCCGCTTTTATGGTTCGGAGAAGTCATTATGGCTTTACCGCCGAAACTTTCCACGCAATCGAAAATTCTTTGATCATCGACTGCTACGTAAACATCGTCAACTATTTCGGAAACTCTTTCGTAAACGTGTTCTATTATCGGTTTTCCTGCCAAGATTGCCAAAGGTTTTCCTGGAAATCTGGTAGAAGCGAATCTCGCCGGTATGATTGCTATACAACTTATATTGTTCATTTTTTCTGAGATTTCTATTCAAAAGTACGATCTATGCCGTTAACGGAATATTGAAGGCTGTCGTTTGCCGTTTGTCCGCACGAACTGTAGTTGGGTGGGTAATCAAATTGCTCTTGTTCCGTGTATCCGAGACTCTTGTCCCTATAAACTTTTTTCATGAAATATGCCCAAATAGGCAGAGCCATTGACGCTCCTTGTCCGTAGGTCATATTGTCAAAGTGAATATCACGGTTTTCTCCTCCCACCCAGCATGCACCTACAAGCCTTGGAGTTATTCCCACAAACCATCCGTCCGAGTGGCGGTTGGTGGTTCCTGTTTTGCCTGCCATGGGAGCTGTGAAGTGGTATTTGTATCTTATTCTGCCGCCGGTGCCGTTGTCTATGACGCTTTGTAGCATTTCGAGCATGCGTAGCGAACTTTCTTCGCTTATAACTTCGTTCATTTTGGGATAGAATTCTCCAACCACATTTCCTTCACTGTCTTCTATTTTCGTTACGAATAAAGGTGAAACGTGGATTCCTTTGTTTGCAAACGCCGTGTAGGCACTCGCAAGTTCGCTTACCGATATTTCGCAAGGACCAAGGCATAACGACAAAGATGGATAGATTTCCTGATTGGTAACACCGAAGTTGTGGATAAGTTCTACGAATGCAGCAGGACTGAGTCTGCTCATGAGATAAGCGGAAATCCAGTTGTTCGATTGAGATAAGCCCCATTTTAAAGTTACGAGCTGTCCGTATCTCGAATGATTGGCATTGTCTGGCGACCAAGTCTGATCTCCCACTTTATAAGTGTGTCTCGTGTTCATAACCATGTCGCAGGGCTTCCAACCGTTCTCCATTGCCAGAGAGTATAGGAAAGGTTTTATGGTAGAACCCACCTGTCGTCTGCCCGCCGTACACATGTCATATTGGAAATGGGTATAATTCAATCCGCCGACATAGGCTTTTACGTTTCCGTTGTGAGGATCTATGACCATGAAGCCGGAGCGCAAAAACGATTTGTAGTATCTTATAGAATCGTAAGGCGTCATTATTGTGTCAACTTCTCCGTGGGGAGTGAATACCGTCATCTGTACCGGCTTTTTGAAGGCTTCTTTTATTTCATTCTCAGAATAGCCGTCATTTTTCATGGTGCGGTATCTGTCGCTCTGCTTTATTGATTTGTCTATTATGGCATTTACCTGTTCTTTACTCAAAGCGTTTGAGAAAGGTGCGGTGCGCGAATTTCTTTTTTCGCGATTGAACATCGGTTGTAGGAATCCTTCCACATGACCGTGCATTGCTTCTTCCGCATATTTCTGCATGCGCGAATCGATGGTGGTATATATTTTCAGACCATCGGTATAAATATTGTAGTTTGAGCCGTCTTTTTTCGTATGTTTGTTACACCATCCGTAGAGCGGGTCGGTTTCCCATGCCAAAGAGTCGTCGTAAAACTGTTGTTTCTGCCATGAAGCATAGTTTCCCTTGTCGGGACGTTTTGCCATGAGTCTTTGACGCAGAAATTCGCGGAAATATGTTGCAAGTCCGTCTTTATGGTCGGTTCTATGGAAATTCAAACTTATGGGTTTTGCAGCGTTTTCTTCATATTCGCTTTGCGTAATGTATCCCGCCTTTTCCATCTGCTTGAGTACCACATTGCGCCTCTCCATACAGCGTTCCGGTTCTCTCACAGGGTTGTAGTATGACGGATTCTTGCACATTCCGATAAGAGTTGCACTCTCGGTGAGCGTAAGGTCTTTGGGCTGTTTGCCGAAATAGGTTTCCGCCGCAGTTTTTATGCCCACGGCGTTGTGAAGAAAGTCAAAATAGTTGAGATAAAGGGTTAGAATCTCGTTTTTAGTGTAATAGTGTTCCAATTTCACGGCTATGACCCATTCCACAGGCTTTTGAATCATACGCTTCATGTAGTTCTTTGCCGTGGAAGAATAAAGCTGCTTGGCAAGTTGCTGTGTTATCGTTGAGCCTCCGCCCGCGCTTTCTTTTCCGAGTATTCCGCGTTTCACAACGGCACGCATAAGCGAGCGGAAGTCTATGCCCGAGTGGTCGTAAAACCTTATGTCTTCGGTGGCAACCAAAGCTTTTGTTACATAGGGCGATATTTTGTCGTATGAAACGAATACGCGGTTTTCTGAGCGTGCATAAGTTCCGAGCGATTGCCCGTCGGATGTGAGCACTTGAGACGCAAATTTGTCTATGGGACGGTCAAGTTGCTTGAGTTCCGGCACATATCCGATCCAACCTTCGGAAATTGCAAAAAATGCAAGTCCCGTAAGCAAAACCGTTACGAAAAGCAGTCCCCAGAGGAAATGAATGAATTTTTTACGCATTCGTCATGTAAGGATATAT
The DNA here is from genome assembly GCA_003150315.1 of Prevotellaceae bacterium. Taxonomy (GTDB): domain Bacteria; phylum Bacteroidota; class Bacteroidia; order Bacteroidales; family Bacteroidaceae; genus UBA6398. The sequence continues at coordinate 14,087 of QAML01000101.1, forward strand.
TGCAAAAGCAAATTTAATTATTATCGTTGACATGGCAAAACTAAAGAATACAGGAATGATTCGTGTCGGAAACGCCGTTTTGAAAGAGAGAAATCCTGCTTGTTTTTCATGTAAAAATGCACACTGTTTCCTGCTTGCAGAAAAATGCTTCCTGATTTCGAAAAAAAACATAAGGCAAATGTTTCAAAATACAAGGCACTTGTTTTAAAATATAAGGCACATATTTTGAAATAAATGCCTTGTATTTTTCCTGATTTATAAGTACGTGATAAAAAGAAACTTATGTGGAACGATTTTTAGGGCTTGAAATGCCGGGAAAAACAGAATGACGAACGGTTATAAAACCGTGGCGCAATGACAAAATGCCCACTTTTTTTGAATGCGTTTCTTGTATGAGTTCGGATGTGTGATAATGCCCAAAAAACAAGCGCATCCTTGCGCCGAAACGTAAGGATGCACATATGTTATATGTAAGGGATATTAATAAGCTCTGGCTATCAATGCACGCTTAACGGCAGGTTTGCCGCTCACCATATCATTGCCGAGATTTTCCTGACTGTAACCGTAAGGAATGCAACGTATTGTGGCTTGGGTTTCTTCTTTGATTTTTGCCTCGGTTTCTTCTGTACCGTCCCAAGGACAAAGGAAAAATCCGCCATCTTTTATACGCTCCTTAAACTCTTCGTAATTGTCGCAGGTATATACGTGTTCATCACGATATTTCTTGGCTTTCTGGAAAATGTTCTTTTGCATTTCCGTCAACAAGTCCGCTACGCGGTCTTCTATGCCGGCAAACGGAACAGTTTCTTTCTCGAGCGTGTCGCGGCGCATGAGTTCTATTGTGCCGTTTGCAAGGTCTCTGCCTCCCATGACGAGACGCACGGGAACTCCGCGCAGTTCGTAGTCGGCGAATTTGAAGCCCGGGCGTTTGTTGTCGCTGTTGTCGTATTTCACGGAAATGCCGCGTTTCTCAAGATTCTCTTTCAGAGGAATGAGAGTCTGGTCAAATTTCTCCTGTTCTCCGTTTTTGAAAATAGGAACTATCACAACTTGTGTAGGTGCAAGCTCGGGCGGTAAAACCAAACCGTTGTCATCGGAATGAGCCATGATTAGAGCACCCATAAGTCGGGTGGAAACACCCCAGGAAGTTGCCCATGCAAATTGAGGCTTGTTATCCTTGTCAAGGAACTGCACATTGAATGCTTTGCCGAAGTTCTGACCGAGGAAATGTGAAGTGCCGCTTTGCAGAGCTTTGCCGTCCTGCATCATTGCTTCTATTGTATATGTGTCAAGTGCTCCCGCAAATCTTTCGGTTTCACTCTTCACACCCTGTATGACAGGAACCGCCATTTTGTTTTCGGCAAAGTCGGCGTAAACTTTCAGCATCATTTTTGCACGCTCTTCGGCTTCCTCGCGTGTGGCGTGGGCAGTATGTCCCTCCTGCCAGAGAAATTCGCTCGTACGAAGGAACAAACGTGTACGCATTTCCCAACGCATCACGTTACACCACTGATTGACAAGCAAAGGCAGGTCTCTGTAAGAGTGAATCCAATTGCGGAACGTGTTCCAAATGATTGTCTCCGAAGTAGGACGTATTATGAGTTCCTCTTCAAGTTTCGCAGCGGGATCAACCACAACACCGTTATGCTCTTCGTTGGTTTTCAAACGATAATGAGTAACAACCGCGCATTCTTTTGCAAAACCCTCCACATGTTCTGCCTCCTTTGAAAGAAAAGATTTAGGGATAAGCAAGGGGAAGTATGCGTTTTGTACGCCAGTTTTCTTGAATTCGTCATCCAAAGAGCGTTGGATTTTTTCCCATATAGCGTAGCCGTAAGGTTTAATCACCATGCAGCCTCTGACATCTGATTGTTCCGCGAGACCGGCTTTGACTACAAGTTCATTATACCACGCAGAGTAGTTTTCACTGCGCTTTGTTAGTCCGGATAGTTCTTTTGCCATTATTTGATGCTTTATTTTGCGCAAAAGTAGCGATTTTCGTTGATAAGAAAGGTGTTTGCCGTCACTTTCTTGCGGTAACATGCAGCAGAAGAACTCGGAGATGCCGGCTAAAATTAGTTACAAAAAAGAAAAAACGGTACGATTTATTTACAAAAAAGTCTCGGATTGATAAAAATACATAAAAAAACGGAGAGTATTTGTCTTAAACGCTCTTTCTATTGATTTCATTATTATTTTTGCTATGAGTTTTCAAATATGTAAGCTGAATATGCCCCATATAGCAAGATTAAGAATAAAGAGTCTGTTTTGCCTTTTGGCTTGGATGCTGTTTGCAACGTCGTGTTTGGAACAGTATTCAATAGTAGGCAATACGTCTCTGCCCATGCTTGACGGCAAAACGCTGTATTTGAAAAACCGAACGCTTCAGGGAATAAAGAATATAGACTCCTGCGAAGTGATTCACGGCAAATTTGTGTTTGACGGAAAAATAGATTCAACCTGCATGGCGGAACTTTATTTGGATAATGTCAGCGTTATGCCCGTGGTAATAGAAAACGGAAAGATAAACGTAGATATAAATCTTTTAGACCAAAGAGTTTCGGGCGGTTCTCTAAACGAAAGACTCTATAAGTTTATCGATGCAAAGTCGAGACTTGACAACGAATTGGGAAATACTTCGCTCGATGAGGCAAGGCTTATGATGCGTGGTGTTATGCCTTTTGAAGCTGAAAGGTTGTGCCGCGAAAAAGCAGACAAACTTTCACGCTCGTGTGATAGTCTTGTGGTAGATTTTGTTCAAAGCAATTATAATAACGTGCTCGGACCGGAGGTGTTCAGCCGTATATGCAATCAATATCGTTATCCCATAATAACTCCGCAAATAAAGAAAATCGTAGAAAATGCTCCTAAGAAATTCTTGAACAATCCCTACGTGAAAGAATACCTGTATATTGCCCGTAAGAATATGGCAATTATAAATGGTAAGGACATGTTGGAGGAACATGAGCTTCCGAGATTGCAGAATGCCAAAGTTTTGCAGGTGAAAAAATGAGTCTGAGTTTGAAAATGAAAGTATCTTTCATAATTAGTGCCTTTTTATGTGCGAATTGCATGGTGCTATGTTCTTGCAGTGGTGAAGATCGTAGCGATGAGATGCCTCGCATTCCCGTCGTTTCCACTGTTAGTGCCACGGTTAACGGAAACAGTTGCACAATGAACGGAACTGTTGTGGAGAGTCACAATTCTTCGCTGCGAGAGTGCGGTTTCTTTTATGGCGAGACAGGAGCTGCTTCTGTAAAAATCAAAGCGGATACAACCAAGATATTTGAGGTAAAAGCAGACAGCCTTGAAGCCGGAGATTATTACTGTGTGGCTTATGCCAAAAACGGTATGGGTGTTTCATACGGAGACACTGTGGAATTTATTGTGAGATAAAAGCATAAAAGATATAAGGTCTTTCCATGACAATATAAAACATATAGAGTAGTATAATGTGAAAATTTTGCCTTTCTACGGGTTTTGTTTTCTGGAAGTGATGTATCTTTGCGTGGAAAAAATAAAAAACTAAAACAAATAGATATGAAATTTGGTAATATTCTAAAGACTATTACTATGGTAGGGGCATTGCTTTTTGCTTTTACCGGCTGTAGTGATTCTGTGGACGATTCAAATCTTTACGTTTTCAAGGGTGAGATGGTTTCGTCCTTTTTGACAAACAATAGTGATCGTTTTTCAGATTACATAAGTTTGGCAAAGCGTACAAAGCTGAGCAAGAAAACCAAATCAACAGTTATGGAATTGCTCGCAACTCGTGGTAATTATACTGTTTTTGCGCCCACAAATGAGGCAGTGCAGGTTTTCGTTGACAGTATAATGGATCAAAAGAATTTTCCGATTGATCAAGTTTCTGACTCAATTGCCGAAATGGTTGTAAAGAACAGTATCATTGATACCGATCAGAACAAAGCTTATGAGCAGAGCGATTTTAATGAGGGTGCTTTGCCTTATCAGAATCTTAACGACCGTTATGTTACGGTTTCTTACGATACAATTAATGGCAAGGCTGTAGTTGTCATAAATTCCGAATCACGTATTGTGGAACCTGACAATGAATGCGAGAACGGTTATGTTCATGTCATGGACAAAGTCGTAGCTATGTCGAACGATGAGATTTCTCAGTTAATCAGTCAGGCGGACAATTGCAAAATTTTCTCACGTCTTCTTCAGGAAACCGGTTGGGCAAAGAAATTGAACAAGTATCGTGATGAGGATTACGAAGAGAATCACCCCGAATATGGCAATGCCATTGGTTCTACGGGTGGTAATGTTGCCCAATACAAATGTCCCGAACACAGATACTTTGGTTATACGGCTTTTGTAGAACCTGATAGTGTTTACGAGAAAGAATGGGGAATCAAAATTCAGGTTTCCAATTTTGGTCAGATAGAAAATTGGGACGAAGTCAAGAAGAGCATCGAAGAACATTGTAATCAGGTGGACATTTACCGTCAAACAGCAAACGAAGCCGGTAATCCTGAAGATTGGACCAATCAAGATAATGTTGTAAACCAGTTTGTGGCCTATCACCTTTATGAAGATCAGATTCCTTTCGACCTTCTTGTGATTCACATGAATGAATGGGGGTATTCATTTAAGAATCCTAACAAATTGGCAGCTAATGTTACTCGTAACTATGAGAGTATGGGTCCGCAGCGTCGTTTGTTCCGTATAACAGAAGGCGAAAGTACAGACGGAAAACGCTTGAACCGTTGGTCGTCATACGATGAAGATACATACGATGAGATAACAGTTCACGATCAGGGTGCTCTTGTTACTTCCAATAATGGGAATAATTCAAACAATGCACTGAATGGTTTTTATTATCCGATAGACAGAATCATTGTTTATGATTCACACGTTAGAGATTATGTCTTGAACGATCGTTTGCGTTTCGACTTAACCGACTACATGATAGAAAGTGGTGCCAACGGTTTCGGTAACCCTCACCGCTCATTGGATTTCTTTAATTTGCCTAACGGATATTTGCGTAAGGTTTATAAGATTACCGACGAATCTTGGCAGATTGTATTCAACGAGGTTAATCCTAACAGTTGGGTAGACGTTAACAGTAATGAAATTCTAATTCTTGGTCAGTACGACGTTACTTTCCAGCTTCCTCCTGTGCCGGTTGATGGTACTTATGAGTTCCGTTGGGGACTTTCAAACGCTTCTTGGCGTGGTATGACCCAGATTTATTTCGGCGATAATCCGGATAACTTGCCGGCTATCGGTGTTCCTTTGGACATGCGTGCAGAATATACTTCTCCAAACATTGGTTGGGAGAAAGATAACCCGGATGATCCGTATTCGGCTAAGGAAAATGACAAAGCTATGCGTAACCACGGCTACATGAAAGGTCCTAAACTTTACGGTTTGCTTAGTGCGAGCGGAGTGTCAACTTCTTTCCGCGACGGTAACGGTTCTAACATGCTTTCAATGCGTTATATCGTTTACCGCGGTCTTATGAAAGCAGACAAGACTTACTACGTGCGTTTCAAGAACGTGCTTACCAACCCTTACGGTCAGTTATTCTGCGACTACTTGGAGCTTGTTCCACGTTCCATATACAATGGAGAAAAAGTTGAAAGCATTTGGTAAAAACGGCTGAAAGTTTATATCATAAAAATCCCGGCACTCAATTAAAAAATGCCGGGATTTTTTGTACTTATGATGCTGAAATCTTTTTGTTTTTCGGATGTCCGAAAAAACATTCGGCATATCGTAAAAAATATAAGGCACATATTTTAAAATAAGTGCCTTATATTTCAAAATAAGTGCCTTGTATTTTTGCCCTTTATAAGTCTATGAAACGCAAAGAGTTACAAATGCGTGTTTTTTGCCTTTTAGTGATGGCGTTTTGTAGCTTTTTTCGTTCGCCAAATCGCTCATTTTATGAAACCTTGTCTTTTCAGTGTGGCTTTTAATGTTTCCGACATGGCTTCATTGTCTTTTCGTGTATATCTTAAGTCTGTGAAAACCTGCGCAAGTGTTTCTTTGTTGTTTATTCTTACGAAATCCTTGTTCTCGGGAAAGGATTCTTTCGGTGCATATAGTTTGTCGATGTCCTGTTTACTATAATCTTTATAAGTTTCTTCGTGGATAATGGCTTCAACAGGCAAACGGTCGCTTTGTGTCGGGCTTTCATCGGGATAACCAAGCGTAAGCGTTGCAACTGGAAAGGTAAGTTTTGGAAGTTTCAGAACATCGATTATCTTGTCAGGCTGATATACCGTCGTGCCAAGGAAACAAAGTCCAATACCTTGCTCTTCGCACAGAATTGAAAATGTCTGTGTAAAAAGCAGTGCGTCAGTTGCCGCATTTATAAACGAAAGTTCATTGTCATATCCCGGTTGCGCCTTTCTTTCCTCGCACCATCTCACCGTTCTGTTAAAGTCTGCGCAAATAGTAACCACTGCTTGGGCCGATTCAACCATAGGTTGGTTGAAATGAAGCGGGGCAAGTTTCTTTTTCATTTCTTCTGTGCGCGTAATAACTACACTGTATAGTTGCAGATTCCCCATGGTCTGTGTGCGTTCAGCCTCTTCTACGAGCTTTTTCAAGAGATCGTTGCTGATTTCCTTGTTTGAGTATTTTCTTATACTTCTGTGTTGGTTTATAACTTCCATATTTTATATTATTATGTTTATGCAAAATGTGAGGTCGCTCTTTGCGGATGAAGAAATCTGCTGTGCGCCCGAACCTATTTTGTTTCTGTCAAAATATTTTGTAAGTCCGTATTTCGCATAGGCGGTGAGCCGCTTCGCAAATTTGGTGCTGCACAGCAAAGATGCCCTTATGCCGTTTCCGTAGAGCGATGTGAAATTGTTATATATGTATCTCACGGTGTTTTCATAGGCATATACTCTTGTGGAATAGTTGTCCGTCTTGAAATATGCTGCAAAGGCTGCAACCGAAAGTTTGTTGTTCCTGTAGCAAGCGCGTTCTGCAACAGCCCAACCGTGATTGTTTACTCCTTTATCAGAAGTTGTAATTACCGTAATTTGAGTTTTTGTGGAAAATTTACCGAATGTGCCTCCGCACATAAGTTTAATCTGATTTCTGTTCTGAGATGTGGAGTCGGTAGAGTATCCTGCGTCGCATTTTTTCTTTGTATATTTCCATTCTGCTGAAATAAATGCTTTTTTCGAGTTGTGTATTTCTGCTTCAAAGCATAATTCGCTCCCGTTCAATGGTGCGCGGTAGCGGAATGTAGACCATGGTCTGCGATAGAAATCACCATACCCGCGAAAACTCAGAAAACGAAAAGGTTCGGTGGAGAATCCGAAATAAACTCCTTGCTCGTTGCTCACAGTTCCAGAGCTTTTGAAGCAATCAGCATAGGGCGTATTATATTTTTTAGAGTAACTGCGCTGTATACTGGTAAGTGTTGTCTGGTTTCCAATGGTATATTTAATAGTGTTGACAAATGCGAGCGCGTTCTTTTCCGTTGTGGCAATTTCTCCTCTTGATTTTATATCTTTATAACAGAATGAATAATGCAGACCGAGCGTTCTGAAATTTTTTCCGCGCATTGCGTATCTGTTATAGTCGGCTTGGCGCGGGTTCATGTACTTGTCGTAGTGTACGAAAGCCGCAGAAATGCCTGCGCTAAGCAATCTCGTGCCATACGTAAAGTCTCCTCCTGCGGTAAAGTCGTTTACGTTTCCTCTTCTGTTCTGTTCCACAGATGTTCTGTGGTATCCGGTGTTTATCAGAGAGGTTATTTCGTTGACGGAATTTGTTACGGCATCGTCAGGTTTATATGAAAGCATTGCCGTTAGCAGGGATTTTCCGAAACGGATGCTTCCTGCTGCGCCGCGAAAGAAATCTCTTTCGGAATATGACAGATGCGGCGTTATGGTGTTAGGATTGTTGTATGTGTCGTAAAGCACACCTTTTTTCCCGGAAAAGAAAACGTTGCCAATGGTAAGCCCTTCGCCGAGATTTATTCTGTAATCACCAATGGCAAAAGCGTATTTCCCGTTTCTTTGCTTGCGAAAAATGCAGAATGAATAAGAGTCCATTAAAAAGTTTCCCCTGCAAGCAAAAGGTTCTCCTGGGTCTTTTTCTGAGGTAAAGCCGAATTTCAGTTCGTTGTTGCAGTTGTAGAAATATTTGAATCCTATCCTGTTTTTGTCTCCGAGGTATCTGTTTGGAACGCTAAGAGTTGTGTTGCTTTTGCACCCCTCTGGGGTGTTGAGCGGAACGAGAAAGTTTGCGGCAATGTCGTGTCTGCCGTTAACGAGAAGGTCTTTCACGGTTTGCTTTTGCACTATTGTCGTGTCGCAAGTGAGGAATGCCGTGAGGAAAAAGCGTGTGCGGTAGTCAAATCTGGGAACAAGCGCCAATTCTCCCAATGATATTACGGGATAGTGACGTTTTACGTATGAAAGCAAGGAATCTGTTTGCGCGTCTGACAGGAATGGCAACTCTTGCAAGTCTTCCCGCGATGCTTTATTTATGTTTATCGGGTTGTCGTAAATGTTGCGAAGCGCATCAAGACGCTCTTCGCTGATTTGAGAATCGTTGTTTTCGTCAAAACATGAGGAAGAGTACAAATCCACAAACTCATCCCACGTACAAGGCTTGATTCCGTAAACACTGTGAGTGTGTTCTTTGTTTTGGGCGTGGACGTTTGCGAATATAAAAACAAGACAGATTATTAAATATAGTCTTGACTTTTGCATTTTGTTTGAAACAATGGGAGGCTTTCCCGTATTCAAGCCTCCCATTGTTGTTATGCTTGCATTGAAGCCTTTATGAAGTTCTTCATGTCTTCTTCATGTTCCTGCGCACTAAGGAAAAGTTTGAACTGAGCTTTGGTGCGAACAAGATTATGTTCCGGATATTTCGTTTTGAAATAGGTGTCGCCGTTCAGATAATCGGCAAAAAATCTCACAGCCTGCATGTATGGGAAAAGTTCTGCGGCAAGCGGCAGGTTTTCTATTTCCGTTTTTGTGAGGAATGCCTTTCCTGCCTTAAGATAGCCTTTGGTAAAAGCCTCGAAAATGTCCATTCTGAAGTAAACTTTGGAAAGATCGGGTTCGTCTTCGGCTGAAGCGTTTGCGGCATAGCGCAGGAAATCGCCGTAATCGGAAAAGATGAACGAAGGCATGACTGTGTCGAGGTCTATGACGCATAAAGGCAAACCTGTATTTGCATCGAAAAGCATATTGTTGACTTTCGTGTCGCAGTGGCAGATTCTTTTGGGTAAATTTCCCTCTCTGTGCAGTTGCTCTGCAAATGTCATTTTTTCTGCATGGCTTTCTATTTCGTCAAGAAGGTCTTTCACTCCACCCAATCTGCCTGCTTTGTTTTCTTTCACGGCATCGTGTAACTGCTGCAATCTAAATTCCATGTTGTGGAAGTCTTTTATGGTTTCTCCCAACTCAACAGGTATGTCTGCCAACATAGATTGGAAATCACCGAAAGCTTCTCCTGCAGCGTATGATCCTTCAGGACTAACATCTTCGCGGGTTATTGTATCGGGTATGAACACCATGACGCGCCAGTAAGCGTTGCCGTCGAAAAGATAATATTTCTTGTCATTGTCTTTTAATGGAATAAAGCGCAGGCACCGGCGTTCAATGTCGTCTTGATCCGCAAGTTTCTTGCGTATGTGGTCTGTAACCGCAATAATGTTGTTCATCAGCATGTCCACGTCGGGAAACACATTGTGGTTAATGCACTGTAAAACGTAGTCGGGCGTTTCTTTGCCAACCGTGTTTACTTTGTATGTAGAGTTAATCAGACCGTTTCCTAACGGTTTTACGCTTTCTATATCTCCTAAGATATTGAATTTTTCTACGATTTGTTTCATCGGAGTCTGTTCCATGTCTTGTTTTCTGGTTATTGGGTTTGTTATATGGCAAATTTACGTAAAACTTTGCAGTAAAAGGGGAGTGGAAGTGTGTTTTTGGTTTGTTTTCCTTAATTTTGCCTTATAAAGAATAGAATCAATGGAAGAAGTTGTATTGAATCCTCATAACAAGCAGGAATATCCTCCCATGCACACTGCCGAACATATTTTGAATCGTGCAATGGTGAATCATTTCGGTTGCAAACGCAGTGGCAATACTCACATAGAGCGAAAGAAAAGCAAAATGAGCTTTCTTCTTTCGCAATGCCCGGCTCCCGAGGAAGTAGAAAACCTGATTGACGCGGTAAACAAAGTAATTGCCGAGGATTTGCCGGTAACTTATAGTTTCGAATCGGTTAATGATTTGGAGGAAGGCATATCTCTCGATAAATTACCGGAAAATGCGAGCGATACCATAAGGATAGTAAGAGTGGGCGACTATGATAAATGCGCCTGCATAGGTTTGCATGTGGAGCACACGGCACAGATAGGCAAGGTTGTGCTTCTCGGGACGAATTGGGACGAAGAAAAGAAATCGTTTCGCATAAGATTCAAATTGGAAGATACTACATGGGAATCCTGAATCGTATAAAAAGTGCATGTGAAAAGCAATTTCTGCATTTCGGAGTGCCTTATTCGCGGATGAAAAAGTGCAAGAAAAACGGCTTTTGTAAGACATTATTTTTCATATACTTATAAACGGCAAAAATACAAGGCATATATTTTAAAATATATGC
>QAML01000101.1:24861-65212 GCA_003150315.1 Prevotellaceae bacterium
TATTACATGCCTTATGTCTTTTTTCTGATGTCGTATGTCTTCAAAAAATAGGGTTATCTTTTAATGAAGATGTATTTGGGATTGATTTTAACCAATTTTCCTTTTACAACACGGCGCATGACTATCGGCTGCTGCAGTTCTACGGAAAAAGTGTCGGCTTTGATGTGGGAAATCAAGAGTTTTTGTGTGTCGGCACCGAAGTCGTTTGTAAGGCGTATGGTGGCATTGTTTTTATCAACCTTGAAATCCGTAACAATCCAAGTGCCATAAAGGATACCGTTGCTCATGTACCCGTTAGTGCCTCCCAAAAAAGGAAGACCGGGTACTTTTACATTGGCGGAATCAAGGTTCAAGTGAATAGCCATCTTGGTGTCGCTGTTATAAAGAAGCCCGGAAAAAACAGAATGCTTTTGTGCATTTGCGTAAAAGACCATGAAAAGAGAGAGTAATACTGCAAGAATCCTGTTCATGTCAGATTTTGGTTTTCAGAACCCACGCTTCGGCGGCAAAATCTTTGTCGTTTAATTTTTTGAGAGCTTCACGTGCTTCCTGTTCTGTCTCAAAATGATTGTAGATAACTCTTCTCATGCTCGAAGTCTTGTATATCTCGGCATGAGGATAGCCTTGCTTGTTGAGAGATTCTATAAATTCTTCTGCATTTCTTTTGGAAACTGCACTTGCAAGTACTATGGTATAAGGTTTTACAACCACAGAAACTTTTTCGGCAGGCTTGGTTTTTACTTCTTCTGCGCCTTCATTTGTCTTTTGAACCTTTTCAACTTTCGGAGCTGCCGTCTTTTCTGTATTTGAAGGGAAATCCAAAACACCAATCATTGCAGATGTTTGAATATCGTGCTTGTCTACATTTCCTGCAGGCGTTGTGAGAAGAAACGATACTATTATGGCTGCCGCTATAGCTGCTATCTTATGAACGGCAGAGCGTTTTACTGAAATGGAATACGTTTTCGGTTCTTCGTCCAGAGGTGCTTCCTTTTCTTCGGACTCGGATTGCGGAACGAAAGGCGGAACAATTTCGGTGGCGTGCGTTTTTTCTTTCTTGCAAGCAACTGCGAAATCTGTTAGACCATAAAGCTCAGGAGTAATAATTCTTGACGAAGACACTTCAAAACTGTAAGCTCCCTGCGCTTGCTTTACAAGCATTCCCAAACCTTCTATATGTACGTTTCCGTTACGGTTTATTTCTTCAAGAAGCTTTTCGATGTCCTTGTCAACAAGCTTTGATGCGTCGGGATAGTTTAGCCCGAATTTTATCATGTAGGACTGAACTATAAGACCGTCATTCATTGTTAACGCGCTATTAAATCCTATTACTCTTTGAGGTGAAAGAAATTCTTCATCGTTAGATGCGTAGCTCGCAGATTCATAGCGTGCTATAAATCCTCCTATTCCCGGAAGAATAACGCAGTCATTCTCGGCAAGCAGACAGATAATATGGTGTGATAGCTCGTTCATCTTTTGCAAAGGTACAGAAAAAAGCAATATGAAAAGCCGCTTTCAAAAAAACAGGATTGGAATTCTTTAATATCTTTTTGTATAACTTCTTGGTAATGACCGTGCGTGTGTTGATATAAAAAAGTAAAAATGTAGAGAAAATTTTGGTTGCTTATTTCTTAGTCAGTCTTCACAAGTCTTCATTGCCTTTGCATGCGGAGTGGAGTGTTTTGCAGAGATTTTATTATAAATCCGAGTGTTTGAAGGTGCTTATGACGAAGGTAACAAAAATGCCGGAAATTCTGTTGTCAGAGTTGCCGGCACTTTATTATGGAGTAGGTAAAAAATCTCAGCAGTTCAAAAAACTTTCCAACGTTTCTTTTATTCCGTTTTTGCAGTTGGTTTCGGCATTCAAAGCAACACCGTCAATACCGGAAGCAACGAGGAAAGTCTCATCCTCTACTGCAATCTCCCCGAATGCAACAACGGGAATGCTCTGTCCGTTTTCGTGCAATTGAGAAGTAATGTTTTGGTAATCCTCAGCATTAAGTGCTTCGGAAGATTTGCCAAAAGGACCGACACAAACGTAATCCGCACCCGACTTTTGGGCGGAAGAAATACTTGAATAGTTGTTGGCGAAAACACCTATGATATATCCTTCGCCAAGTGATTTTCTCGCATCTCTTATTACCTCGGGATTGGCACTATCATTGAAAACTCCGTCAACTTCTGCCTTTTGTGCAAGCGAATTACAACCTTCTACGATAATCATTGCCTCGTGTTTGCGACACATGGCTTTTATGTGTGCAACTGCTTTAATGGCTTCGTCGTTGTTTTCGTTATCGTTTACCTGAAGTTGAATCCATTTGCACCCTGATTCGAGAGCTTCTCTAATGTTCCGTAAGTAATTTTCTGATTTATATCTAATGAGGAATTGTATGGCTGTCATTTCTCTTGCAATGCTTCGTCTGCGGCTTTTGCTGCCTTTCTTCCGTCTCCCATTGCCAATATTACGGTTGCGCCACCTCTTACAATGTCTCCACCGGCATAAAGTTCTTCGCGGGCAGAACGCATGTTCTCGTCTGTAACAATAGTACCTTTGGCACTAATTTCAATGCCGCTGACAGAGTGGGGGATTATGGGATTGGGACGTACCCCGATGCTGACAATAACAAGGTCCACGTCGAGAGTTTCTATGGCACCGGGAATGGCAATAGGGCTTCTGCGTCCTGAAGCATCTGGTTCGCCGAGTTCCATCTTTTGAAGTTTTACAGCTTTTACTTTTCCGTTTTCATCGGCGAGGTATTCAATAGGATTGTGTAGGGTTAAGAACTTCACCCCTTCCTCTTTGGCGTGTTTTACTTCTTCTTTGCGCGCCGGCATCTCGTTTTCAGAACGGCGATAAACTATTGTTGCGCTTTCAGCTCCCAGTCTTAATGCTGTTCTGACGGAATCCATAGCTGTGTTTCCACCGCCAACAACAAGTACGTGCTTTCCAAAAGGAACAGGTGTAGCAGATTCTTTGTTGGAAGCGTCCATTAAATTGACACGTGTCAGATATTCGTTAGAAGAAAGTATGTTTATATAGTTTTCTCCGGGAATATTCATAAAACGTGGCAGACCTGCGCCGCTGCCGACAAAGACTGCTTTGTAACCATCTGCTTCAAGTTGCTCAACACTTATGGTCTTGCCTACAATGCAATCCTTTACGAATTTAACACCAATCTTTCGCAAGTTTTCTATTTCTGCATCTACAATTTTATTTGGCAGACGAAATTCGGGAATACCGTATTTTAGAACGCCTCCAATCTCATGTAAAGCTTCGAACACCGTAACGGAATATCCGTTTTTTGCCATATCGCCCGCAAAAGAAAGTGAGGAAGGACCAGAACCTACCGCAGCAACTTTAATGCCATTGGAAGGTTTGCATTTAGGAAGCTCGCTGTGTCCGCTTTCACGTTCATAATCGGCGGCAAAACGTTCCAAATAACCAATTGCAACGGCTTTTCCTCCTGTTTTTATATGAATACATCCTGCTTCACACTGTTTTTCTTGCGGACAAACGCGACCACATACTGCAGGGAGTGAACTTGTGCGCTTCAATGTGCGCGCTGCCTCACCAAATTCTCCGCGTTCAATGTTTTTTATAAAGCCGGGAATATCTATGCTAACGGGACATCCTTTAACACAACCGGGATTTGCGCAGTCCAAACAGCGTGCTGCTTCTTTTTGAGCCTGCTCTTTGTTCAGTCCTTGATTGACTTCTTCTCTAAGACTATGGGCACGGTATGTCGCAGGTAGTTCCGGCATTTCTACACGTGGAATTTGCATTCTTTCTTTTGGCTTTACGGCTTTTCTCAAATCCGCACGCCATTGTGCATCTCTGCCTTCGTCTTGCTTTTCTTCGCCGAGCATTTGCATTTCTTCGGCTTCTGCGGGTTTATATGCCCGAAGTCGCATCATCATTTCGTCGAAGTCTACTTCGTGCCCGTCGAATTCTGGACCGTCAACGCAAACAAACTTTGTTTTTCCGCCCACTGTTACACGACAAGCTCCGCACATTCCGGTTCCGTCAACCATTATTGTATTTAGAGAAACGTCTGTTGGAATTTCATATTTCTTTGTGAGCAGACAAACAAACTTCATCATTATTGCGGGACCTATTGCGAAGCACTTGTCTACCTTTTCGCGATTTATTACTTTCTCAATGCCTTGGGTAACGAGACCTTTTTCGCCGTAAGAACCATCGTCTGTCATTATAATAACTTCATCGGAGTATTCTTGCATTTCTTTTTCAAGAATAATTAGTTCTTTCGAGCGTCCGGCGATTACCGTGATAACTCTGTTGCCTGCTTTTTTCAATGCTTCAACAATTGGAAGCAAAGGAGCAGTTCCTACACCACCGCCGGCGCATACTACAGTTCCATAATTTTTTATCTCTGTCGGTTTTCCAAGAGGTCCTACCACGTCTGCAAGATAGTCTCCTGCGTTCATTTCACAAATCTTTGTGGTGGAGAATCCCACTTCTTGTATGACGAGAGTAATTGTTCCTTTTTCTTTATCGACTTGAGCTATTGTAAGAGGAATACGTTCACTATTTTCCGAAGCCTTTACAATAACAAAATTACCGGCTTTTCTCGATTTTGCTATAAGTGGTGCTTCGACAACAAGTTTGAATACTTTCTCTGAAAATTGTTGCTTGTCAATTATTCTGTTCATGATAAATTGTTTTCTGTATCTGAATTGCAATTTGCAAAATTACGATTTATAAAGCAATAACAAAATTTTTCATGTGAATAATGGCGTTAAACAAAACGGAGAAAAAGGTGATATTCCTTTTTCTCCGTTATATTATTCGTGGATTTTGCTGTTATTTACCACGGATCTTCTCCTTGTTCTCCGTTATAAACAGATTTCGGAACCATTTCAAAGTAGTCAAGCATACAACATGTTCTCGTGTTGTTAAGCACTGATTTTATTCTTACGTAGTATGTTTCGTCTGGTTTCATGTTCCCGTTC
The DNA here is from genome assembly GCA_003150315.1 of Prevotellaceae bacterium. Taxonomy (GTDB): domain Bacteria; phylum Bacteroidota; class Bacteroidia; order Bacteroidales; family Bacteroidaceae; genus UBA6398. The sequence goes on from QAML01000101.1 coordinate 29,833, forward strand.
CACAGAATTTTGCGCAAACGGATGTAATCTCCTTCGGCTGCACGCAAAGGCATGCTAACTACGCCACCACTCGTGGGACGTCCGTTATGCTTATTGTTTTTCATGTAACCGTTATTGCGCATTGTTTTATCAATTTCCCTTATAACATCCATATCTCCGTCTGTCGGGTCTGCTCTCCAACCTATTTTTGCGTTGGATGCGGCTACGCGGAAGTCAAGAGGCAAACCGATAGGAGTGGGGTTGTTCTTGTCTGTTCCAAGATAAACTTGGAACATACCAAAGTGCTGTATTTCCGGCGCACACATGCGAAGTTCCCAAGTACCCTCGAAAGGAACGGGAGGTAATTTGAAAGTGAAATCGTATTGTCCGAGAATATTAATTTCATCACACTGCATGTTGTCGTTTCCACCGCCCCAATAAGGTACGTAACGCCATTTGGTATCGTCGGTGTACCAGAATGTAGAAAGATATCCAGGCGGAATAAACCTCCAAGTGTTATCTTGTACCTGACGCAAACCGTTTGTCATCAAATCTGGGCATATTGATGCGAAGTCAAAACGCAGGCGTTCGTTGAGAACTTTGCCGGGAACGTCTTTGTCATAGACAAGAACCTCGTCAATCGGATAATAGAAGCCGTTAAGTGCGTTGGTAGAACTTCCTCCATTAAGTTGTGTAACCAATGCTCCCGGACGATCTACAGCAATTTCGTCGTAAGTTCCGAAGAAAGAGTTATCGTATGTGCAATGACGGTTCAAACGAATGCCATTGGTTTGGCTTCCTTCGGTAAGTTTCAAAAGACGGCGAGGCTTGCCCATTGTTTCGTAATATTCCCAACAGTCAATGGTAAGTTTTGTTGGGTTATTCCATGAGTACCCCAATTCGTTTTTGTGTACAACAAGTTTATTCCATGTTATACGTTCGGGAAGGAGATGGTATGATATGAATTGGTTCACCGCATTGTTCTGACTTGTAAGATCTTCGTCAGTTGCGTTAGGATATGCTTCCTTACATTTTTCTATGAATTTGCTTTCTATTTCGTTATAATTGGTAACGTTTCCGTTTTCATCCACGATTGGAGTGGGAATTCCCCACTGTGATTCAAATACACTGTCGGTTTCAACAAAAGCTGTATAACCTATGTAGCGATGTTCGGGACTCGGACCTACTTCTCCGCCCGAAGTATTACCCGGGTCTATTGATCCGAATTCGGGATGGTCATATTCGTAAACAAGGTCTATATACTGCACCAGAGAATCTGCCCAGCCGGTTGCGTCAAGCATTCTTGAGAAAATCCTGAGGTTGGGAGTTTGTTTTATGAGGTCAGGCAGAGATGCATTACTCATATCTATAACTCTGTCTATGGAATGAACATATCCGTTTGATACTTCGTTGTCTTCGGAAACCAAATGTGATTTGTTGTTTATAACGATAGTTGCCTTGCCGGTAACGCTATCATTTTCAAAGCTTACCTGTAAATATCTGTCGTTCATGTTGGCTTTGTCCAAAGTACCTACATTAAACTGTGTAGAAAGATAAGCGTTGCTTTCGCCATTGTCAATAATACTGTTTCTTACAATGAAGTCGGCAATAGTATCCTCGGTTTGAGTTATGTCAAAGTTCTTTGTATTGTAAACTGAGTCAAGGAACGTCTGCAATGCTTCATTGGTGGGAGCAAAAACCGTATAGTTTCCTCTTGCCGAAAGTAATTCGGAAAAACGTGAGGGTGATTTTTTGCTAATTTGTACTCTACTCAATAAATAGGCATAGTTACTGAGATCCTCTGTGCTTTCAAGAAATTTGTACGCACTTTTACCTTTGAAAACGTAAAGGTTGCTTTCGTCAACATTATCACTGCACGCAGTGAAAAACAGACCAAGCAAAGCCAATACGACAAAATACCTGAAGGTTTTCATGTGTTTACTTTTTGTTGTATATGTTTTTATTATTCTGCAAAGATAACATAAAAGGCAAAACAAACAGTTGGGCTAAGGATAATTTTGTTTTAAGATTGAGGTTTTCGTGCAAGAAATGTAAAAATAACGGGGAGAAAAAAGAGTGTTTCCCATCGTGCAAAAAAAGATAAGGCATTTTGTAAAAAAGATAAGGCACATATTTTAAAATAAGTGCCTTGTATTTCAAAATATATGCCTTGTATTTTTGACCGTTGCAGACTTTTGAAAAACAACGACTTATAAAGACAAAATAAAAACGCCCGTCTGTAAGCCAAAATCAGACGGGCGTTCTTGTAAATGTGTTGGCTTTCGCCGGTTTTTACTCGTTGTTATCCTCTTTCGGAGCTTTGTCTATAAGATCCATGAACTGGTCAAGCTTGGGAGTAATGATAATTTGCGTGCGACGGTTGCGCTGCTTGCCGAGTTCGCTGTCGTTAGCGGTGAGCGGGTTATATTCTCCGCGTCCTCCTGCTGTGAGACGTTTGGGATCGATGCCGTAATTGTTTTGCAGGTACTGCACAACGCTTGATGCTCTAAGACAACTCAAGTCCCAGTTGTTACGTATGTTCTGACGGCTGATGGGCACATTGTCAGTGTTACCTTCCACGAGAACATCATAGTCTTTATAATCCTGAATGATTTTGGCGATTTTGCTAAGTGTTTCTGCGGCGCGGTCATTGATTTCGTAGCTTCCGCTCTTGTAAAGCATGTTGTCGGCAAGAGAAATATAAACTACGCCTTTCAATACCTGAACGTTTACTTCCTTCTGTTCGCTTTGCGAAAGGGAGCGGGTAAGATTGTTAGTCAATACCATGTTCAGCGAGTCGCTCTTGCTCTTAACTTCCACCAAGTGGCGAATGTATTGGTTTGATTCGTTAATCTGGTCAACGAGCTTCGAGATGTTCATATTGGTCTGGCTTCCTGCCGTAAGGCTCTTGTCAAGCGACGATTGCAGTTTTTCGTAGTCCTTGCGGGCTTGTGCAAGCTGGTCTTGCAAACTTGACACACGTGCTTTGCTCGCTGCCAACTGCGACTGCACGTCGGCGAGTTTGTCTTTCGTGTTCTGATAGTTGGTAGATAGTACCTTATTTTCGTTCTGGCAATTTTCCAAACTTTTCTTGCTCGCGCAACTGCTCATCATTATGGCTGCTGCTATGAGCGAGACAAACAATAAAGTGTTCTTTTTCATTGTTCTTTGTTTTTAATTCGTTATTAATCACGCCAAAAGTATAAATAAAAAACAGAATGACGCTTTGTGCATGAATGTTTTTAATTATTATTGTGTGGATTTGTGGCGTATTATACAAATTTTAAGCTCACAGAGGGCTTTCCGGGGATTTTCTGTTACTCAATTATATTGTTTCCGCGATGTCTTCAAGTTTCTTGCGGACTTTGGCTGCATGCGGGCAGTCTTCGGCTATATGTCCCACGGGGATTATGGCTATTGCTTCGAAATCCAGGCGTGAAAAGTAGCGCGACATCTTTTCCGTGTCGTAATTACACACCCAACAGGTTCCCAATCCACGTTCTGCGGCGGCAAGACAAAGATGTTCGGTGGCAATGGCTGCATCAATGTCGCCGTGAGGCTTGTTGTCGTAAGGACGAATCCAGTTTTCCGCCGTGTTCTTCATACATATAATATATACAGGAGCTGTTTTGAACCATTCTCGGTCGTAACATTCCTGCAACTTGGTCTTGTTTTCTTCAGAAGCAACCACTATGAATTTCCACGGTTGTCTGTTACATGCCGAAGGAGCAAGGCGTGTGGAGTTGAGAATATACTCAAGATCGTCCTCGCTTACGGCTTGGTCGGTAAATTTACGGGCAGAAAAACGTTTTTCGCTCAATTCCAAAAAGTCAGACATGGTTTTATTGTTTTTAAGAGGTTATTTTTCCTTGGTAATCTCTTCTGCGCGTTTCAAAGCCTTGCTTATGTGGTCGCAGATGTTCTCTTTGCCGAGAAGGTCATAGAATCTTGCGTGTTCCAGTTGGGCATTTACTTTTTCGCTTACGCCCGACAGCACAACCTGTATGCCTTCTTTTTTGCTCATGTTGCATAAATTGGTAAGGTTGTGTATGCCTGTAGAATCGACGAAAGGCACTTTGCGCATGCGTATGACGCGAACTTTCGGACGATCTCCGAATGCTGCCATGACTTCCTCAAACTTATTTCCCGCACCAAAGAAATATGGTCCGTTTATTTCGTACACTTCCACATCCTTGGGTATGGTGTAGTGGTCGAGATTCGTGGCAAGAAAATCGAATTCTTTGTTCAAATCTATTTCGTCATCGGTTATGGCTTTCACATCAGTGGTTTCCGCCATTCGCTTCATGAACAACAGACACGCAATAATAAGACCCACTTCTATGGCAACCGTCAAATCGAAGATTATGGTAAGGAAAAAAGTTATCAAAAGCACAGTTACATCGCTTTTGGGGTTTTTCATCAGAGCAAGGAAGGACCGCCAACCGCACATGCCGTAACTTACCACAACCAAAACGCCTGCAAGGCATGCCATGGGTATGTATTTTGCCAACGGCATGAGGAAAAGGAAAATCAGCAACAGAACTATTGCGTGGATAATCCCAGCTATTGGCGTTTTCCCGCCGTTGTTAATGTTGGTCATGGTTCGTGCTATTGCTCCTGTGGCAGGTATTCCGCCGAAAAGGGGAGACGCTATGTTGGCAAGCCCTTGTGCCACGAGTTCCGTATTGGAATCGTGGTGGTCGCCAATGACACCGTCGGCAACGGTAGCCGAAAGCAATGACTCTATTGCCCCGAGAATTGCGATGGTTATGGCTGGAGAGACAAGACTTTTGATTGTGTCCCAATTCATGTCGGGAACTTTTGCCGTTGGAAGCACATTACTAATGGCAAAACGGTCGCCTATGGTTTCTATAGAGGTTACGCCGGCAAAATTCTTGAGCAACAGAGCCACTATTGTCATTAAAATTATGGCTATCAGCGATCCCGGGATTTTTTTGCTGAATTTCGGCGTTATGGCAATGATTATGACGCTTGCCACACCTATTATGGTGCACCAAATGTCTATGGTGCTGAAGTTTTGCAGGTACACGCCCCATTTCTCAATGAAATCAGACGGGTTGGAAGGCAGTGTCAGCCCGAAGAAGTCCTTTATCTGTGTTGTGAAAATGGTTACGGCAATTCCGCTTGTGAATCCCACAACAATGGGATAGGGAATGTATTTTATGATAGTGCCGAGGCGCAGTAATCCGAACAGCACAAGAAACAAACCTGCCATGAGTGTGGCTATGGTAAGTCCTTCAATGCCGTATTTTTGTATGATTCCGTAAATAATTATAATGAATGCGCCGGTAGGTCCTCCTATTTGTACTTTGCTTCCGCCGAAGATTGAAATGACAAGACCGGCTACGATGGCGGTGATGATGCCTTTTTCGGGAGTTACACCCGATGCTATGCCGAAAGCAATAGCCAGCGGCAAGGCTACTATGCCCACTATTATGCCCGCCATGAGGTCGGACATGAATGTTTTCTTGTTGTAGTCTTTGAGAGAGTAAAACAGTTTGGATTTTAACGAGAATGCTTTCATCTGAAAGTTATATTGTGATTAAGAAATAGGCTGCTCCTTGTGAGTGCCTGCTGAAATGAGGTGCAAAAGTACGAAGATTTTTCAACATGGCAAAACATTCTTTAACACAAAGCCCCACATGTGGGTTTTGTGTTTTGGATTGCTGTAAAACGAGTACTTATAATAATTGTATATTCTGTGGATATATGCGCAGAAAATAGTGATTTTTTCCTCCAAATGGGATTTTGTAAAAAACACAAGGGAAATTGTAAAAAATACGAGCCATGTATTTCAAAATATATGGCTCGTATTTTAAAATAAAAGGCTTATATTTTTTGACTTTACAAATATCTGGATAATAGCGACTTATAAAATCGTCAGTGCGAGGTTTATTTCCTTTTGTATCAAGACTTTAAGCACAAACAGGTGCAAAACGCAACTTTTATGAATGCTTCTTGTATATAAGATGAATATTTGTATGGGGTTTTACTCCTAATGGGGATTATTTGTTAGATAAAATCTCGTAAATTGATGCATCGCCCGGGGCAATACGTGTAAGGGTCTCGTAAAGATTTGCTGATGTTTCCGTCCCGTCGCGCCTTATCAGTTTGGCTTTGGCGGAGAAATGCAGGTTCAGGTCTGCAGGCTCTTCCCAACTGCGGTTTACGAGGACAAGAAAGCGGCGTCCCTTGTTGTTTATCTGCGAAACAGTGATTCCGCCGTTGATTACGTAGAGCGTGTCAACTCCTTTTGGAAGCGTGGTAAGCGGATGTGTGCCTTCGGGAAGGGGCTCGCCAAGATGATTAACAGCTTCAACAGTCCCGTCAAGAAACACAAAAGCCCTGTTTTGTATTTCTCGATTTACGGTTCTGGTAAGTTCGTAAACATGTGTACGCACGCCTTCGTCGCTTATAGGAGCTTCGTGGTAATCGAATGCGCGGTCGTATCTCGGCGGACACCAAAACGTGAAGTATTGCAAGCCTTGCGAACCATAGGCAAGCCCTGTGTAGAGTTGCAAACGCAGTTGCTCTATTGTCGGAGTAGGATAGGTTATGCTCGTGGTATGGGGAGTGGCAAGCGCAAAAGTCCAGAACGGAAGATTATGACGCATGCAAACGGTGCGCATTATCTCAAGATTCTTATACCATTCCGTTTTTATCCCCGCAGTGGTAATTGGGTAGATGTCCCAAGAAACAAAAGGAAGCGCAACTTTATTAATGAATGCCTCTACATAGTCTTCGTATGTTCCTCCGAAAGTAACGGGGTCAACGAAATATGGAAAGAGATTCAAATATATAAGGTGCTTTGAATCTGCTTTCTTGATTTTTTCTGCCCATTCGGCGAGTTTTTCAAAATCTGAAGCTGGCGGTTCATCAACAAGGAAATATCCGGCAAGCCCTTTGCAAGATTTCAGAATTTTCACGGCACTGTCGGGATTGCTTTTCAGCTCCGGACACGTAACGATTGACTTTATATTATATTTTGCACTGAGCTTCAGCAGTTTTTTTACATCGTTCAAATTTTTGAAACGGTGAAAAGAGAAATTTATATTGATTCCTGCCTCTTTCAAAGCCATGAAATTTGTGTCTGTAAGCTCGTTGGCGGGAATGCTCGCCCACGCCATAATGGGAATCTCGCCTTTGGGTGCGGGGTTGAAGTATTTTATCGTGGTTACTTGCGCTCCGCTGTGAACTGCAAACGAGAAAGCACAGACGAATATCAGATTTTTGAAAAAGGCTTTCATGGAATCTACTTTTTTTCGGGTGGTGTGGCTGTTTTTTTCTTTGTTGTAGCTTTGCTTTTGGCGTTTTTTGCCGGTTTCTCGTCGGCTTTGGCAGTGCGAGTGGTCTTTTTGCTGCTTTTTCCGCTTTCACGTGTCAATTTATCTATTATTGCGTGGAGTTTCACAATTTCCTTGTCTTTCATCTCAAGCTCTTCTTCCTGGTTTCTTATTGAAGTAAGAAGCGAAGAAAGCTCCTCGTTGTCAATGTCAGGATACAAATCGTTAACTCTTGTCATGAAATCGCCGAGAATATTCATGTAATTAATAAAAGCATCTTCGGGTGTTTCGTAAATGCCACGGTATCCGCCCTTTGCGCTCGGCTTTGTGTTCATGAATCTGAAGTTGTTTGTGGCTTGCAGATAGTTCCAGTCCTGTTTTATCTGGCGGTTGTCGCAAATTCTGACGCGGTCGGCAATGCTGTATAGCTTTTCAAAGGCTTCGCGCTGCATTATGTTTCCGAGCCATGCGCTTGTGTCTCTTTCTTCATCAACCCATGAAATAGGATATGGCACACTCAGACTTCCGGCACTCTTTGTTTTTGAACAAATTTCCGAAGGTGTGGAAAAAGTTATGCCGCGCTTTTTGGCTTCTTCAGGCAAAGCCTTGAAAAATTCAAGTATGTTGGATGACAAAGGTTGGAAAATGCCGAGAGCGCAAAGCTCCATGAATATGTTAATTACCTGTTCGTCTTCCGGCATCTTGGCTATCCAGTCCATATATTTGTCTGCGAAAAGCGGAAACTCACTCCACGAAGGATTATTAAACCTCAGACTTATGTCTTCGGAGAGACGATGGTCGCGCAAAAGAAGTTTCAGTTTCGGGGCAATGGAACAGTTGTAAATAAAGTGCGGACTCTTCCAACCTAAAATGTGTTTTGCACCTTCGGTGAGCATTCCCTTGAATCCCATTCCCGCTACAAGTTCGCCTATTTCATCTGAATAGATAAGACAAGAGTTACGGAAAATTTTGGGAGTGGCTCCGAAGATGGAATTAACCTTGTGGCAAAGCAATTTAACGTCTTCTTTGAAACATTCTGCATTGGCAAGCGAAGAAAGACCATGCGAATACGGTTCCGCCAAAATCTCGCAGCAGCCCGTATCATAAAGACGTTTTATCAGATCAAGCACTTCGGGTGCGTGGCTTTCAAGTTGTTCTATGGCACAACCCGAAAGCGACAAGGCACATTTGAAAAAACGCTTGTTACTTTCCGCCATGCTAATAAGAGTCTTCAAAGCGGGAATATATGATTTCTCGGCGGTTTCGGTAATACTGCGGGCGTTTTCGTAATCGTCGTAATAGTAGTGGTCAGTACCTATGTCGAAAAAGCGATAGCGTTTCAGGTGAATGTTCTGATGTATTTCGAAATATAAACATATCGTTTTCATGTCCGTATTGTTATTCAGTTGTTGTGATAATATCTGTGGAATGTAAGTTCGTAAAGATTGCGGATTTTTAATCCGACTTTCTCCCAGGTTATTTGGTCAACTTCTTTTTTGCCTTCGTCTTTGAGATATTGATAAAGAGCATCGTTGGTGCAAATGGAATACATGGCATCTGCCATGGCATTTATGTCCCAATAGTCAAGTTTGATGCAGTTTTTAAGAATCTCGGAGCAGCCGGATTGTTTACTGATAATAGAAGGAACTCCGCACTGCATAGCTTCGAGCGGGGAGATTCCGAAAGGCTCGGATACGGATGGCATTACGTAAACATCGCTTTTGCAATAAGCTTCATAGACTTGGTTACCTTTCATAAAACCAGGGAAATGAAAACGGTCTGTTATGCCTCGCCGTGCAGCAAGTTCTATCATTGCATTCATCATATCTCCGCTTCCTGCCATGCAGAATCTTATATGGCGTGTGCGTTGAAGTACGAGTGCAGCGGCTTCTACGAAATATTCAGGACCTTTCTGCATAGTAATTCTTCCGAGAAAAGTTACTACACGTTCCTTACGTTCTTTGAGAGGAAGGCGATGAGCAATAATTTCTTCTTTTCCCGGCTCGAGCGGATATACAGCATTATGCACGGCAAAGCATTTGTCCGGGCTTTGATGATAATGATTTATTACCGTTTGCCGCGTAAGCTCGCTTACGCACATTATACAGTCGGCGTGATCCATTCCGTCTTTTTCAATACCGTAAACCGTGGGGTTAACATGCCCTCTGCTGCGGTCGAAATCTGTTGCGTGAACATGGATGACCAGTGGCTTTCCCGAAACTTGCTTTGCGTGTATGCCGGCAGGGTAAGTAAGCCAATCGTGTGCGTGAATTATATCGAACTGTTGCTGACGTGCAACAACTCCTGCCACTATGGAATAGTTGTTTATTTCCTCGTTAAGATTGTCTGGATATCTTCCCGAAAAATTAATACAACCAAGATCGTCTGTATATCGGTAGTTGAAGTCTGCGTAAATGTGATTGCGCAAGTCGTAATACAAATCCGGCGACATGCGATGCCCTATTCGTTGTTCTACATATTCGCGATTAACATCGTGCCAAACTACCGGCACATTGTTCATTGGTATTATGTTAAGAAAAGAGTGGTCTTCGTCTCCATGCGGATTGGGAAGGCACAGAGTTATGTCCATGTCTCCCTGCGCTGCAAGTCCTTTGGTTATGCCGTAGCTTGCAGTTCCGAGTCCGCCAAGGATGTGGGGAGGAAACTCCCAACCGAACATTAGAACTTTCATATTGTTTCCTCTTTATAAGGATTGTTTTCATTGTATTTCTCAAGCAGTCTTTCTGCTCTCAGAATACCGCTCACACTCATGGCAAAAGCAAACGCACCTCTCCCGTGGAAAGGTGGATCTCCGTCGAATAATTCAGGCAGTGTGCCTATAAAGTGATAAGACATTTCTTCATCGAAGCCTATCAATTGACGTTCTATATAAGATAGCCCGCTGCGTTTATATACTCTTAGATATGCTTCAAGATAAAAACCCATAAGCCAAGGCCATGCCGTGCCTTGATAGTAACAGCGATCACGCTGTTGCGGCGGACCTGCGAAAATAGGATTATATCCTCCGCTTTTGGGACTGAGAGAACGAAGCCCTTTGGGCGTAACAAGTTCACGGGTACAAATATCGAGCACGGTCTTTCTGGCTGTCGGTGAAAGAGGTGAATGATCAAGCGCAACTGCAAATATCTGATTAGGTCTAACACTCCAATCGGGCGTTGTGCCGTCAACATAATCAAATAAGTAACCGTATTCGTTCAGGAAAGTTTTGCTGAAAGAATTTTCTACTTTTGACGTAACGGAAGATATTTCATACAGAGACGCTATCTCTTCTTCCGTGCCGAATTCCTTTATAAGTTCTGTTTGGAATTTAAGAGCATTATACCAAAGAGCATTGAATTCCACAATATATCCGGAGCGCGGTACAATCGGCTTTCCATCAATTGTGGAGTTCATCCATGTAATTGCTTTTTCATGTCCGCTTGAATATACGAGACCATTGTCGTGTACGAACAAATTCGGATGTTTTCCAGCAAGAACATAACTCATAATTTCGTTGAGCAGTGTGCCGTATTTTGCATAACATTCTTTGCCGGACACAAGTTTGGCGTATTGCTGTATGCACCACGTTGCCCACAAAGGGACATCCGGTTTGTCTATCTCATATATGTTTACGGAAAGCTTACGATTGTTCATGAAATCACGCATGGCTTTGGCAAAAGTTTCCATGTATAATTCGAAAAGTTTGTTCTCTCCTATATTTAGAGTCAGTCCCGGCATAGCCACAAGCATGTCTCTTGCACGGCATTTGAACCATGGCCAACCTGCAATTATATAGTGTTCTCCGTTTTCTTCTATTTTGAACTGGTGAGCGGCATGTACAAGACACTGATAGAAGTTACCTATTCCTTCATGCTTGTCCACTTCTTTATCCATTTGCTTTTTCATCAAAGTGGGACGAATCTCGCTCAATCCCGCACTGAAAACTATTTGTTCTCCTTTGCGAATGTCAACTTCAAAATATCCAGGCACCAAAAGATCTTCGTTTGCTTCGTATCCGCGTTCGCGTTCGCGCGGGTAGTCAAGCCCGAGGTACCATTGCGGGTCGTAAACAAATTCACTTTTTTTGTTTAGCTGCATATACAGGTAGGGATAGCCGCTGTAAAGACACATTTTTATTCCGTTGTCAACGGGAGTATAGTTTAGATTTGCCGCCCAATTTTCGTGAGTAAATTGATTTGCGCTGCGGAATGCAAGAAAAGGCTTGAAACGCAACTTTGTCTTTGAGTGCGCATCAACTAATGTGTATCTTATCAGAATTCTCGGTTCTCCGGATTGAAATGCTATTTCTTTTTGCAGCACAACACCTCCCACGCGGTAAGTGGTAATCGGAACTTTGAACCATTCAAAGCGGTTTATGTATTTGTGTCCTTTGGGACTGTAGTTTTCGCCTTGATATTTATGAAGCCCGAGATTGAATTCCGCACCGTGCTGTATGACAGTTTCGTCAAGTGAAGAAAGAAGCACGTGGCTTTTGTCGTCCATGGTAGGAATTGGAACTACAAGCAGCCCGTCGTATTTGCGGATATTGCAACCGGTAAGAGTGGTAGAGGCATAAGAACCGCCTTTGTTGGTCAGCAAAACTTCCTTGAAAAGACTTTCCTGAAGGTTTGTCATCTGGGGCTTATCGAACTTTAAGTAGCTCATGGTGTCTTAGTCTTGTTTTGTTTTTCAAAGTTACCGTTTTTTATTGAAAAGCAGACATAGCAAACATGTTTTTTTACACATCGAATGTTTTTTTGTAGAAACGGGTGTGTATAAACGGTTGAATACGTTATTTGCGTCAGTTCATATTAATTCTGTTTCTCCCAAGTCTCTATCACCATTGATACTTGTTGTTCCAAAGGTTGAGATGCGTCAATCCAATTAAGTTTTATGCCGCGTCGTTCCATTCCTCTGAACCATGTCATTTGTCGTTTTGCAAATTGTCGTATGGCTATGTTTAATTTTTCGAACATCTCTTCGTATGTCATTTCTCCTATGGCGTAGAGAGTAACATATTTGTATTCCAATCCGTAATACATCAATTCTTCGGGGGTGATAGGTTCTGGAAAATTTTCTGTTGGGCAGTTTGGACTTTGCAGTCCTATGAGCGATTTTATTTCATCTACCATTCCTGCGTCAAGTCGTTCTTTTAATCGTTTGGTAATTCTGTGCCAACGCAGTTCGCGAGGGATTTCAAGACAAAAATTGATACTCTCCGGTTTGGAAAATTCTTCAGGTTCAACAGGATGCTTGCTATAATAATCTTCTATTTCTATAGCCCTTATGGCGCGTTTGGGAGTATCAACATCTGTTGTGTTGTGCAGTTTTTTACCGTAGCTTTTAAGTATTTCCGTGAGTTCTTTGAGTCCTTTGCCTTCAAGGCTTTGACGCAATCGGGAATTCTCGGGAACAGGAGTCATTCTGTATCCTCTGAGCACACACTCTACATACATTCCCGAACCTCCGCATAATATCGGCGTTTTTCCACGAGAAATAATATCTTCATAAGCCTGCGAAAAATCGTGCTGGTAATTATATATGTTGTATTTCACTCCCGGGTCTACAATGTCTATCAAGTGGAATCTTATGTTTCTCCCATTTATATTGTATTCTTCTATGTCTTTTCCCGTACCGAGTGTCATGCCGCGATAAATCTGTCTGCTGTCTCCGCTTATGATTTCGCCGTTTAATTTGTCGGCAACTCTTACTGCAAGCGATGTTTTGCCGCATGCCGTAGGTCCTACTATGGTTAGTATGTTGTGTTTGTCTTTATGTTCCATTGCATTGCTGTTCTACCGGTAGTGATTTCGAACAACCAAAGTTAACCATATAATGCGATATAAACCTTTGTTGGCATGATTAAATGCGTAATGAAAAATCATTTTTACCGATATGGAAGTGCCGGAAAGGTGTAAACAAGTGCAATTTTGTGGTTGTTTTTTATCGCTTTTTAATGTCGAAAAAAAAGATAAGGCATCTTGTGAAAAATACAAGCCATGTATTTTAAAATATAAGCCATATATTTTGAAATATGTGCCTTGTATTTTTGAACTTTATAAGAATCTGGCAAATAGAAACTTATAAAGAGGTATTTTTATGGGTGTATTTTCTGTGTTTTGCCGGGTTCTGTGCGAGTTATTGCATGCTGCATTTTTAGGCAAATAAGAAAGGCATTACTTAAAGGGAACTGTGTTTGAAAGGTGATGCTTTCAAATTCAGCTTGGGCGGATTTGCATTGCTTTTGCATATACCAAAGTAACCAAAAGGCTGGATACCAAGCGAGGTTTCCAGCCTTTATTTTTGAACATTTTGTTCATGCGTTTAGCGGACACCAATAATTTAATTTAAGGATAAAAGCTAAAATTATCGTGTAATGGCTCTTTTCATGCTTTTAGGTCTTAAATTGTAAGTATTCGCTTTTTGATAGTACCTTTTCAATATGACTCAAAAAATGAAAGATGTGAATCATGTAAAAAGAGCCTTATTCAACTATATTTTAGAGTATGAATACGGCTCTTTTAAATAACAATAATCAGCTTTCAAGTAGAAAGACTTTTTAGTTTTGTATCTACTTATACAAATGTTTTCAAATTATAGCTGAAATCATGAACCAATTTTGTCATGTTGGTGTCAAGTTTCTTGTTTTTGACAACATTTCCCAATATGTTAAATTTTGAGAGCATTGAAGATACAAGAAATTCTCTTCTCTCTGTTTCTGAAAACTGGAAAAAAGAGCGTTCTACAATAATAGGTATTCCTATTGCTTTTTCTTTTTTTCTGTATTGTTCGATCTCTTTTATATGTATTCGCTCATAATCACAAGGCATAATGTAAAATTGGAAAAGAATTCGTTTTAAATCTTTACCATAATCGATATATGAAAGTGATTTTAGGAGTATATCGATACCCTTTTCACCCCAAATATAGGTGCGAAATTCATCTCCTCTCTTAATTGCTTCTTCTGATGATTCATCCGATGCATCTATAGGCAATGATGGATAAGAAAGGAAGAATGCTAAGATATTCATATCTTCCATATTAATGCATATTTTTATTTAACGATCCTCTTTGTATGGTGTTTTGCTTGTATTCCCATTCATAAGCAGCTCGCCTATTATGGAATAGTTGCTTTATCATATATTTATCACTCATGTACCATTTTGGATAATGAGATTCTGCCACAGGCTTTGAAGTAATTCCTTTTTTCAAAAAAGTTCCATCATTAGAGTATAATTTATATCCCCATGTCGGAGCTGGATTTTTCAAAGAATTGCCATGTATTTTTGTTACTACATTTTTGTAAGAGATATGCGGAAGCATATAAAAAGAAACCACCCTCGCACATTATTTGTGCGAGGGTGGTTTTATGATTTGAAAAAATACAAATTACTTGCTGTTGTATTTGTTCATGATCTTGATGAGGTCAACAACCTTGTGGCTGTAACCGATCTCGTTGTCATACCATGAAACAACCTTAACGAACTTGTCGGTGAGGTAAACACCAGCGTCAGCGTCGAAGATTGATGTCAACGGGCAGCCGAGGAAGTCAGAAGAAACGACTTTGTCTTCGGTGTAGCCGAGGATACCTTTCAATTCGCCTTCGGAAGCAGCCTTCATTGCAGCGCAGATGTCTTCCTTGCTTGCAGATTTCTTCAAGTTAACAGTAAGGTCAACTACAGAAACGTCAAGTGTCGGAACGCGCATAGAGATACCGGTAAGTTTGCCGTTAAGTTCGGGGATAACTTTACCTACTGCTTTTGCAGCACCGGTGGAAGAGGGAATGATGTTGCCGGAAGCAGCACGACCACCACGCCAGTCTTTCAAAGAAGGACCGTCAACAGTGCGCTGTGTAGCGGTTGTTGAGTGAACGGTAGTCATCAAACCGGTTTCGATGCCGAAGTTGTCGTTCAATACCTTTGCAATAGGAGCAAGGCAGTTAGTGGTGCAAGATGCATTGGAAACGATTTTCTGACCTGCATATTTGTCGGTGTTTACACCGCAAACGAACATATCTGCCTGACGACCGTCTTCGCCTTTCTTGGAAGGAGCAGAAAGAACAACATATTTAGCACCAGCCTGGAGATGCTTCTCAGCGCGGTCCATTGTGAGGTAGAAACCTGTTGATTCTACAACGTATTCTGCGCCTATTTCGTCCCACTTCAAGTCTGCAGCATCCTTTTCTGCGGTTACGCGGATGTGGTTGCCGTTAACAATAAGTTCACTCTTTTCAACGTCAGCCTCGATAGTGCCGTTGAATTGTCCGTGCATGGTATCATACTTCAGCATGTATGCCATGTAGTCTACAGGAAGAAGGTCGTTGATACCTACTACTATAACGTCATTCTTGTTTGCGTCCTCAAGTGTGGAACGGAAAACGAAACGGCCGATACGACCGAAACCATTAATACCAACTTTAATCATGTTTTTGATGTTTTAATTAGGTTGTTTGTTTAATTATTTGGCGCAAAATTACGAAATTGTTTTTACTTTTGCCGAGTTTTAATGCAATTAATTTGGATATGAGCAAATTTATAAAGGAATTCAAAGAGTTCGCAGTTAAGGGAAATGCCATTGATATGGCTGTTGGTGTAATTATAGGTGCAGCTTTCGGAAAGATAGTTTCATCGATAGTTTCGGATATAATAATGCCTCCTATAGGATGGCTTATTGGCGGGATGGATTTTACGGATCTCAAGGTGAAGCTGCCTGTCAATCCCATAAACCCTGAAGTTTCGGCAACTATTAATTACGGGGTGTTCGTACAGACTGTCATAGAATTTGTGATTATTGCTTTTTGTGTTTTCTTGCTTGTTAAGGGAATAAACATCATGGCAAGGAAAAAGAAAGACGAAACTCCGGCTGCTCCTCCTGCTCCGTCTAAAGAGGAGCTATTGCTTACCGAAATTCGAGACATACTGAAAAATAAGTAAGAAGTTTCTTTGTTCTTTTGTTAAAGCGTAAAAACAATAAATAATGACAAATATTTGGTTGTTTGTGCGAAAAATCGTGTTGGTTGCGGCATGTGTTTCTGCAGCAGTGGCTGATGCGCAGTTTTTGAAGTCGGACACGTGGGCTGTAACCGATGCTCTTGGCAGAAAAGCTTTGCAAGATCCCGATAGTGTGAAACTGCGTAAAGAAAAAGAGGTCGCCATATTCTATTGGACATGGCATCAATGGAATTATCCGCAGGGAATAACAGATCGCAATGTAAGTAAAATACAACGCGAACAGCCGGAGGCTATGGAAAGCTATGATCATCCGGCTTGGAAGAATTGGCGGGCACATTATTTTTGGGAAGAACCGTTATTGGGATATTATAGTACTTTTGATCCTTGGGTACTTCGTAAACATGCCGAAATGCTTGCCGATGCAAAGGTAGATGCTGTATTTTTTGATTGTACCAATGGCGATTTGACCTGGGATAAGTCATATAAAACACTTTTGCGTGTATGGCACCAGGCACGCCTTGACGGGGTAAATACTCCCAAAATTGCTTTTATGCTTCCGTTCGGATACAGCGATAATTCAAAAAAATCACTCACGCGTCTTTATAATGAATTGTACAAGCCCGGACTGTATAAGGATCTGTGGTATTATTGGGACGGAAAGCCTGTGATTATGGCATATTGCGATAATTTTGATAAGAATGTACCGGAAGAAAAAGAAATACTTGATTTCTTTACATATCGCCCGGGACAACCTGATTACGTTAACGGTCCTGCCAACAATCCCAATTGGAAACAATGGGGATGGCTCGAGGTTTACCCACAACACGGTTACGTAAAGACAGAAAAAGGCTACGAACAAGTTACGGTGGGAATGGCGCAAAATACAAGCGATGCCACAAACGGACATTGTTCTGCTTTTAATGTTGATGGCAGTTATGGCAGAAGCTATTCCAAATTAAAGGGTTTCGATACTCGTAAGGATGCCTATCTTTATGGATGGAATTTTAACGAACAATGGAGTCGTGCTTTTGAACTTGATCCTAAAATGGTTTTTGTAACTGGTTGGAACGAGTACGTAGCGGATATGTTCAAGAACGGAGAAGTTTGGAAAGGGCGCAATTTTGCTTTTGTTGATCAGTTTGATTGGGATCACAGCCGCGATATAGAACCCAATAAAGGTTGGGGTAGTAAAGGTGATGTCTATTATTATATGCTTGTGGACAAGGTAAGGCGTTTCAAAGGAATAGAAAAGCCCGAAAAAGTATCAGAAGCAAAAACAATAAAAATTGATTGCCTTGACGAATGGAAAGATGTGAAACCCGTATATAAAGATTATCGCGGCGATGTTATGCACAGGTATTGCAGTGGCGCATTTAATATTACTTATACCAACAATACGGGTAGAAATGATATAGTGGAAGCGCGTGTGGCGCGTGATAATAAGAATGTTTATTTCTATGTGCGTACCGACAGTTTGCTTTCTCCGCGCTCCGACAAGAATTGGATGGTTTTGTTTGTGGACATAGATCGTGAAAAAAATACTGGCTGGGAAGGCTACGACTTTGCTATCAATCGTCAAACTTCGTCTGACGGATATGTTTCTGTGGAAAAAGGTGCAGGAAATGATTGGAATTGGAAAGCAGTGGGCAAGGCTAAGGTTGCGGTATATGACAAAGCAATAGTAATAAGCGTTCCGCGAGAACTCATGGAGTGCAAGGGTAAAAAACTTGACTTTGAATTTAAGTGGAGCGACAATATGCAGGAAGAGGGTAATCCTATGGATTTCTATGTAAACGGGGATGTTGCTCCTTCCGCGCGATTCAATTATGTTTATTGCGAATAAAAGTCTTGAAAATAGCGGAGCTTGTATGCTGTTCTGCTAATTTGTTGCAATTTTGCACTATTCAAGAAGATAAAAATGGAAGAAAACAAAAATAAATTACCCGAAATAAGCAGAGAAGAACTCGAAGCTGCAAAGAAAGCAGGTTCGGGTTCTCTTTGTGAACTTGTGTCCCGGAAAGCGTTGGAAAGCGTAGGAGGAAAACTCGATTCGGAATCTATGCCAAAACTTACTTCTTCGCAGATAACTATAATTGGATATATAATATTGCGTCGCGAATTGCTTGAGGGAGGCTTTGTGCAACTCATTCACAATGGTTACGGTCCTTTTTTCTTTGAGAATCCTTTCGCAAAAGCCATGCGGGAGATGGGATTGAAAGAATTGTGCAACATGTTGTACGATGTGAGACGTTTGTACGAAAAGACAGCAGGAGAAATAACACGCGATTGCTCCGATGAAGAATTCATGGCTCTTTACGAGAAATTCGAAAAGTATGACGAATACGATGATGAATATGTAGAGCGTGAAACAGAATATACCGAAGCCGTGGGTTCTTATATAGAAGCAAATATAGATGAGTTTTTGACTATAAGGTAAGAAAGACAATGGCTTTGACGCAAAAGAAGATAGAAATAAAGAACAAACGTGCCGAACACGACTATTTCGTACTCGATACATACAATGCAGGTATTGTGCTTTGTGGTACCGAGATTAAATCCATACGTGCAGGAAAGGCGGGACTGACTGATTCTTTCTGCTACATCCGCGATGGCGAAATTTGGGTCAAGAATGTTTATATAGCAGAATATTTTTACGGCTCGTTTTATAATCACGAGGCTCGGCGTGACCGTAAACTATTACTCAATCGCAGAGAAATTCGAAGATTGGCACAGGAAACAAAAAATCCGGGTCTTTCCATAGTTCCGCTTTTACTTTATATAGATGAAAACAATAGGGCGAAACTTAAAATTGGTTTGGTGCGTGGCAAAAAAGAATACGACAAACGACAGACACTAAAGGAAAAGGAAGACAAAAGAATGATGGCGGAGAAGTTCAAAGCCATAAACATGAGACGATGACAACAAAAGAAAGAATTATAAGCCTGATGCGCCAAAGAGTATTGATTCTCGATGGTGCCATGGGCACAATGATACAAAGTTACAATCTTACAGAAGAGGATTATCGCGGAGAACGTTTCAAAGATTTGCCGGGACTTCAAAAAGGCAATAATGATTTGCTTGTTATTTCGCGTCCTGATGTTATTGGCGATATACACAGACGCTATCTTGAGGCGGGAGCCGACATTATAGAAACTAATTCTTTCAGTTCGCAGCGTATTTCCATGGAAGATTATGGCGCGTGCGATTACTGTCATGAGTTGAATGTGTCGGCGGCAAGGCTCGCACGCAAATATGCCGACGATTTTACAGCCAAGAATCCCGAAAAACCACGTTTTGTGGCGGGTTCCATAGGTCCTACAAACAAAACGTGTTCTCTCAGCCCCGATGTCAACAATCCCGCACTTCGCAATATTACTTTCGATGAACTTGCTTCGGCTTACAAAGACCAGATAAAGGCTCTTATAGAGGGCGGCGTGGATATTCTGCTTATTGAAACGATTTTCGATACCCTTAACGCCAAGGCTGCATTGTTTGCTGCCCGCGAGGCAATGGACGAAATGAGCGTGGAACTGCCTGTAATGCTTTCGGTAACAGTTGCCGATAAAGCAGGGAGAACTCTGTCGGGGCAGACATTAGAGGCTTTTGTGGCTTCAATTGACCACGCGGGAGTAATGTCTGTTGGCTTGAACTGCTCGTTTGGCGCAAAGGACATGAAACCTTTCCTTGAGTCTCTCGCATCGTTCGCACCTTATTATATATCTGTATATCCCAATGCAGGATTGCCAGACGAAATGGGCAAATACCGTCAAACGCCGAAGGAAATGGCTGTACAGGTGCAGGAGTTTGTTGACGAAGGGCTTGTTAATATTATCGGCGGTTGTTGCGGAACTACTGACAAATTCATAGCTGAATATGAAGGAATCATAAGACATGACGGAACGTTCAAAACACCTCATGTTCCCGTAAAGCGAGACCACAATCTGTGGCTTTCGGGACTTGAAAGCAAACGTCTTTTGCCCGGAAGTAATTTTATGAATATTGGTGAGCGTTGCAACGTTGCCGGTTCCCGTAAGTTCTTGCGTTTGATAAAAGAAAAGAAATACGAAGAGGCTCTTACCATAGCCCGCAAACAGGTAGAGGACGGTGCGCAGGTTCTCGACATAAATTTCGATGACGGTTTGCTTGATGCCAAAGAAGAAATGATTCATTTTCTGAACCTTCTTACTTCCGACCCAGACATAGCCCGTGTTCCGCTGATGATAGACTCTTCCAAATGGGACGTGGTCATGGCAGGTTTGAAATGTGTGCAGGGTAAGTGTATTGTCAATTCCATTTCTTTGAAAGAGGGTGAGGAAAAGTTTCTTTCCCATGCCCGCGAATTGCGCAAGATAGGCGCGGCAACCGTTGTAATGGCTTTCGACGAGGTGGGGCAGGCTACATCGTTTGAAAGAAAAATAGAAATTTGTGAACGTGCTTACAAACTGCTTACCGAAAAGGTTCATTTCCCGCCTGAAGACATAATTTTCGACCCCAATGTGCTTTCCATTGCCACAGGTATGGCGGAACACGACCGCTATGCGCTCGATTTTATTGAGGCTACGGGTTGGATTCGCAAGAATCTTCCTTATGCCCATGTCAGCGGCGGTGTCAGCAACCTTTCTTTCTCTTTCCGTGGCAACAATTATGTACGTGCGGCACTGAACGCAGTATTTCTTTACCATGCCATAGGTGAGGGAATGGATATGGGTATAGTCAATCCGTCTACTTCTGTAACATACGACGACATAGACAAAGACCAACTGAAAATCTTTGACGATGCAATAATGTACACCTCGCCAGAGGCTTCCCAAAAACTGATTGAGCTGGCAGACAAGTTGCTCGAGGAGCAGAATGCAGGGGGTGGAAAATCTCTGACATCCAATCATAATGTGGCTGCCGATGCCTGGCGTGCAGAAAGTGTGGAGAAACGATTGGCGTATGCCCTGCGCAAAGGCATAACCGACCATATTGAAGAGGACATAAAGGAGGCTCTTGAAAAATATCCCAAGGCTGTAGATATAATCGAAGGACCTTTGATGGACGCAATGAACGAAGTGGGCGTTCTTTTCGGTGCCGGCAAAATGTTTTTGCCCCAGGTTGTTAAGACCGCCCGCACCATGAAAGCAGCCGTAGCTATATTACAACCCGTTATTGAGGCGCAGAAAAAAGGGGGAGAGGATTCGAAATCTTCGTTGCCTGAAATTCTGATTGCCACAGTAAAGGGCGATGTCCACGACATTGGCAAAAACATAGTTGCAACGGTTCTTTCGTGCAACAATTTCAATGTAATAGATCTCGGAGTAATGACTCCGCCGGAGAAAATTGTTGATGCCGCAAAAAAAGAGAATCCTGCGATTGTTGCTTTGAGTGGTCTTATCACGCCGAGCCTTGAAGAAATGACCAAAGTAGCCGAAATGATGGAAGCTGCCGGACTGAAAATGCCCATAATGGTAGGTGGTGCCACAACTTCCGAACTTCATACGGCGTTGAAGATAGCTTCGGTTTATTCAGGTCCCGTGGCGTGGACCAAGGATGCCTCGCAGGCGGCTATAGTTGCCGAAAAACTTATAAATCCGCGCACGTCGGCTGCATATATAAGCGAGTTGAACGAATTGTATGCGCGTTTGCGTGAGGAGCATGAACAAAAAGAAAAGAATCCTACTGAAATTTCGCTCGAGGAAGCAAGAAAGCGCAAACTGAATCTCTTTTGAAACTGTATGGAGTCGTAAACCGATGAAACGGCAGGTGTTTTTATGAAGCAGAAAGCCGTTGTCGAAGGATGGTTGTTTGATTCTCGAAAAAATACATGGCTTATCGCAAAAATTACGAGCCATATATTTTAAAATACAAGGCACTTATTTTAAAATAAGTGCCTTGTATTTTTTGCTATGATAAGTTTCTGAAAAACAAAGTCTTACAAAAGCAGGGTAAAAGCGTGTATGTTCTTGGATTTTAAGGAGTTGCGGAAAAATTCAAAAGAGGTGGATTTTCATACTCTCTATAAGTGGGTTCTGTAAGAGCGGAAAATTTGGCGGACGATGCCACCGCGTTCTTGAAATAATTCATAACTTTGTGATGCCGCTTCTTTATGTGGCGGCAAAATCTTATCGGTAAACAAAAAAGCATTCGCTATTATTTCGCGTTCAGCCAAAAGCCTCGGAAACTTATTGGAAATAAACGTTACAGGAATAATTGTGAAAAAAGTAGTTCGGTTTGGACTTCTTTGACCATCTGTTAGCAAATGCACCAACGCATAGGCGTGGTGTTTTCTTAATGATGGTCTGAGGTTTCCATCCGAGGCTGCCTCAAAGCTGAACGCAATAAGAGCATCACGCCCTTTTTGCGTCTTGGCGTGATTGATAGTCGGTGCAAAAAAGACTGTCAATCTTATGGCTAACAAGAATCTAAATTCCGCCCGAAAGGCAAAGAAAGACGAGTTTTATACTCAGATTTCCGACATTGAGAAGGAATTGCAGCATTATTGGGCGCATTTTCAAGGGAAGACCGTGCTGTGCAACTGCGATGACCCATACGAGAGCAATTTCTTCAAATATTTTGCATTGAATTTCAATCAACTTGGATTGAAAAAACTGATATGTACTTGTTATAACGGTTCTCCGGTGCAGGGTGGTGAGTTGATTACATTTTTTAAGGAGTTTAATGAAGAACCAAAGAAAGTTGCCTATAAAGCAGAGATAACCGAGGTGAAAGATATGAATGGCGACGGGGCTGTTGACCTGTCGGATGTAAAGATTTTGCTTCAAAACGACAAAAATGTAATGTCGTTGCTTGAAACGGGAGATTTCCGATCCAAAGAATGCGTAGATTTGTTGAAAGAAGCAGACTTAGTTGTTACCAATCCACCGTTTTCACTGTTTCGGGAGTATGTTGGGCAACTCATGAATAATGATAAAAAGTTTTTGATAATAGGGCATCAGAATGCGATAACGTATAAAGAGATTTTTCCGCTAATCAAAGAAAATAAGATTTGGTTAGGTTATGGTTTCAAAGGAGCTGCTGCGCATTTCTTTTCTCCGTATAAAGATATTGCCACAGCGGGAGACCACAAAGAGCACATGATACGAGTTTCCGGGGTAAATTGGTTTACCAATCTTGAAATTCCTAAAAGAAAAGAGGTCATGGATTTGGTTTGTAAGTATTCTCCTGAAGAATATCCGCATTACGATAATTACGATGCAATAGAAGTTTCAAAGACTGCAAACATCCCTTGTGATTATGAAGGAATAATGGGAGTACCTATTACATTCCTTGATAAATACAATCCCGAACAATTCGAAATAGTTCGATTCAGAAAGGGTGATGATGGTAGAGATTTATGTGTTAATGGAAAATGTCCATATTTTCGTATTCTTATAAGAAATAAACATCCTCAAAAGCCATGATGACAATAAAACAAATAGAAGTAACGGTAGGAGAAATTACCAAAGATTATGTGAACAATGAAGAACAAGGAGTAAGAGGCTATGGCGGCAGACTTGACATACGCCCACCTTATCAGAGAGAGTTTATATATAATGATAAAGAACAGCAGGCTGTAATAACTACAGTGCTGAACGGTTATCCGCTGAATGTGATGTACTGGGTGAAACGTAGCGAAGATGCCGAGTGTCCTTATGAAATAATGGACGGACAGCAACGTACTTTATCGCTTTGCGAATATGTGGCAGGCAAATTCAGTTACGAATTCAGGAACTTCTTCAACCAACCTGCCGACATACAGAAAAGAATTCTTGATTATAAACTTACAATATACGTATGTGAGGGAAAAGCCTCGGAGAAACTGGAATGGTTCAAGACAATAAACATAGCAGGCAAGCCTTTGAACGAACAGGAAATAAACAATGCCGTTTATGCAGGACCGTTTGTAACCGATGCGAAGCGTCATTTCTCAAAGTCCAACTGTGGTGCTTATCGTTTGGGAAGAAATCTTGTGAATGGCACACCTTTGCGACAGGATTATTTGAAGAAAGCCCTTGAATGGATAGCAGACCACGAAACGCGCAACGGAAAAAGGCAAAGTGCGGTGGGATATATGGCGGAACACCAGCACGACCCCAATGCAAACAATCTGTGGACATATTTTCAGAATGTGCTGAACTGGGCAATAACAAACTTCGACATGAAAAAGTTCAAGACAATTATGAAAGGTCTTGACTGGGCAAAGTTTTACGATGAAAACAGCAGAAAAACTCTTGACGTAGAAGCTATGGCAAAACGTATTTCAATGCTAATGACCGACGGCGAAATACAACGTAAAGCAGGGATAATCCCTTACGTGCTGACAGGAGACGAACGTTGTCTCGATTTGCGCTCTTTTCCCGAGAATATAAAACTTGCCGTGTGGGAGAAACAGAAACATGTTTGCCCCATATGCCACAAGGAATTCGATTACGAGTTTATGGAGGGCGATCATATAAAACCTTGGTGCGATGGTGGACGCACTGTAGAAGAGAACTGTCAGATGTTGTGTCGCAGTTGCAACAGACAAAAAGGCGGTAAATAATAAAAGGCAGCGGAGAAAAACTTAAAAACATGAATTTTGTGGGGAAATTTTTGTTAGATAAGTTTGTGGTTCAATATATTCTTCGTAACTTTGCGCCTCGAAAGAAAGCCGTTGATAACAAAAAACGGTAGTGTAGCGAAAAAATAAAAACGAAATAGCAATGTCTAAGATTTGTCAAATCACAGGAAAGCGCGCGATGCGTGGTAATAACGTTGCGCATTCAAAATTGCGTACAAAGCGCACGTTTGATGCGAATCTGTTTACAAAGAAATTCTATTATCCCGAAGAGGACTGCTGGATTAGTCTTACTATCTCGGCAGCAGGTTTGCGTTTAATCAATAAAGTAGGACTTGATGCCGCTCTTCGTAGCGCACTCGCTAAAGGATATTGCGAGTTGAAAGACATCAGAGTTATAGCTTAATAATAATAGAAAGGGAATATAAAAATGGCTGGCAAGAAAGCTAAAGGCAATAGGGTGCAGGTGATTCTTGAATGCACTGAAATGAAGAATAGTGGGCTGCCC
Source organism: Prevotellaceae bacterium (assembly GCA_003150315.1). GTDB lineage: Bacteria > Bacteroidota > Bacteroidia > Bacteroidales > Bacteroidaceae > UBA6398. The sequence continues at coordinate 55,114 of QAML01000101.1, forward strand.
GGTACTTCTCGTTATGTTACGACAAAGAATCGTAAGAATACGCCCGATCGTATGGAGTTGAAGAAATATAACCCCATCCTCAAAAGAATGACAATTCATAAGGAAATCAAGTAAAAATAGTTAGAAAATGGCAAAGAAAGTAGTCGCAACCCTTCATGAGGGTAAGAAAGATGGTCGCTCTTATTCCAAAGTTATCAAAATGGTTAAGAGTCCCAAGACAGGTGCTTACATTTTTGACGAGCAGATGATTCCTAATGAACAAGTAAAAGAACATCTAAAGAAGTAATCGGAAATAGGTAACTGTTTTAGAAAGATAAAGGAAGCAAGAATAAGCGTTGGTTTGCGAAACGTGATTCTTGCTTTTTTTATGCTCTCTCGCGAGTCCTTGCTATGTTATTTTGAGTAACTTTGCAAATGATAACGGCAGCCCGAAAGTCCGGGCGTTTTTCAAATAAAAAGACACGTGCTTCGTGATGCGTGTCAAAATATAAATGAAATATGGAGCCTCTTAAACATGAATGTGGTGTGGCGTTGGTTCGCCTCTTGAAACCGCTGGCTTATTATCAGGAAAAATACGGAACTTGGCGTTATGGTTTGAATAAACTCTATCTTATGATGGAGAAACAGCATAACCGTGGTCAGGAGGGTGCCGGTCTTGCTTGCGTTAAAATGAATGCTCCTGCGGGAGAAGAATATATTTATCGCGAAAGGGCTATAGGAAATACTGCAATACAGGAAATATTCGGTACGGTGGCTAAGAAACTTAACGGAATTTCTGCAGAGCAAGAAGCTGATGCCGCCTATGCCGAGAAACATTTACCGTATGCAGGTGAAATATATATGGGGCATTTGCGATATTCCACAACAGGACGCGCAGGACTTGCATACATACATCCTTTTTTGCGTCGTCATAGTTGGCCTGCAAGAAATCTTTGTGTGTGTGGAAACTTCAATATTACAAATGTTGATGAAGTCTTCGAACATCTTACCTCACAAGGACAGCATCCGCGATATAACGCCGATACTTATTTATTGCTTGAACAGCTCGGACATCGTTTAGACCGCGAAAATGACAGAATATATAAGGAAGGTGTTGCCAAAGGTTATGAAGGTAAAGAACTTTCAAAATACATAGAGAGCAACATTGATATTGCCAAGGTTTTCAAAGAATCATCTCCTTTATGGGACGGAGGATTTGTAATATGTGCCATAACCGGAAGCGGCGATACTATAGCTATGAGAGATCCTTGGGGAATTCGTCCTGCTTTTTGGTATAAAGATGAAGATCAGGTTGTGGTTGCTTCGGAACGTCCGGTAATTCAAACTTCGTTTAATGTAAACGTTGATAAGGTAAACGAACTGAAACCGGGGCAAGCCATAATTGTAAACAAGAAGGGCGAGGTGCGTTTTGAACAGATAATAGAGCCTAAACGTTATGCCGCATGTTCTTTTGAAAGAATATATTTCAGTCGCGGAAGCGATACTGATATATATAAAGAACGTAAGGCTCTCGGAGCTGGTTTGCAAGATCAAATACTAAAAGCTGTTGATGGAGATCTTGATCACACGGTTTTCTCCTTTATTCCTAATACGGCAGAGTCTGCCTTTTACGGAATGATGGAGGGATTCAATGAATATCTCAACAAAAAGAAAACAGAGCAGATAGAAGCTTTGGGGCACAATCCGCGTCATGAAGAACTTTTGGAGATTCTCAATCATCGTGTTCGTCAGGAAAAAGTTGCGTGGAAAGATATTAAAATGCGTACTTTCATTGCGGAAGGAAATAGTCGTAATGATCTCGTTGCGCACGTTTACGATGTAACATACGGTAGTGTTCGTCCGAATGTTGATAATCTTGTGATTATTGATGATAGTATTGTAAGAGGAACAACTTTGCGCGAAAGCATAATAAGAATACTTGACAGGCTTGAGCCAAAGAAAATAGTAATATGTTCTTCGGCTCCTCAAATACGTTATCCCGATTATTACGGAATAGATATGCCGAGTCTTCAGGAATTTATTGCTTTCAGAGCAGCAATGGGACTTCTTGACGATACCGGCAAACGTTATGTCATTTCCGAGACCTATAGAAAATGTAAGGAACAACTCCTTCTGCCGAATGGTCAAATGCAGAATTGTGTCAAAGATATATATGCGCCGTTTACAGACGAAGATATTTCTTGCAAAATGGCAGATATGCTTAAAGCCAAGGATGTGAATGCCGGAATCTCTATAGTTTTTCAAACTATTGACGGACTTCATAAGGCTTGTCCCAATTCTCCTGGAGATTGGTATTTTAGTGGTGATTATCCAACCCCCGGTGGAGTGAAACGAGTGAACCAAGCATTTGTGGATTATTTTGAAAACATATATTTGAAACAGAAAAAATAAAGACTGCGAAAGCGGGATTATCTAAATATTACGAAATGAGAAAAGTAACACTTCTTTTAGACGACGGAACGAAATTTCAAGGCTATTCGTTCGGAGCCGAACATCCGGTGGCAGGTGAAGTCGTTTTCAATACGGCAATGTCAGGTTATCCGGAAAGTTTGACAGACCCCTCGTATGCCGGACAATTGTTAACTCTTACTTATCCATTAATTGGTAACTACGGAGTGCCACCTTTCAGTGTAGAGAAAAATGGTATTGCTACCTATATGGAAAGCGATAAAATATATGTTTCCGCCCTCATTGTAAGCGAATACAGCGAAAATTACAGTCATTGGAGTGCGGTGGAAAGTCTTGCAGAATGGCTCAAACGTGAGAATGTTCCGGGAATTACAGGTATAGATACTCGTGCACTTACCAAAGTTTTGCGTGAGCATGGAGTTATGATGGGTAAAATTCTTTTTGATGATGAACCCGATAACATTCCTACTGCAGACTATAACGGAGTAAATTTCGTTAGTAAAGTTTCTTGTAAAGAAGTGATAAGATACAATCCTGGCGCAGATAAGAAGGTTGTTCTTGTTGACTGTGGTGTAAAGAATAATATTTTGCGTTGTCTTATTAAAAGAGGAGTAGAGGTTATTCGTGTGCCTTGGGATTATGATTTCAACGAATTGGAGTTTGACGGTTTGTTCCTTGCAAATGGTCCTGGCGACCCTGATACTTGTTCCAAGACTGTTGATAACATCCGTAAATTTCTAGGCAATAAAACAGTTCGCCCGTGTATGGGCATTTGTATGGGCAATCAACTTCTTTCAAAGGCAGCCGGAGCTAAAATATATAAGTTGAAATATGGTCATCGCAGCCATAACCAACCAGTAAGAGAAGTTGGTACAACCAGATGTTTTATTACGAGTCAGAATCATGGTTATGCAGTTGATTCTGCTACTCTGCCCAGCGAATGGGAAGAACTTTTCGTAAACATGAATGATGGTTCAAATGAAGGCATTCGCCATAAAAATCGTCCGTGGTTTAGTGCACAATTTCACCCGGAGGCTTGCAGTGGACCTCTTGATACCGAATTTTTGTTTGATGAATATTTGAAACTTTTTAAATGAACATATTAGCATGAAGGACGCAGAAATAAAGAAAGTATTGTTGTTGGGCTCCGGTGCCTTGAAAATTGGTGAGGCGGGAGAGTTCGATTATTCCGGTTCGCAGGCTCTAAAAGCATTGCGGGAGGAAGGCATAAAAACCGTGCTTATAAATCCTAACATTGCTACGGTTCAGACAAGTGAGGGGGTGGCTGATCAAATTTATTTTCTTCCGGTAACTCCATTCTTTGTTGAAAAAGTTATAGAAAAAGAACGTCCGCAGGGCATAATGCTTGCTTTTGGCGGGCAGACTGCTTTGAATTGCGGTGTGGCATTATATAAAAGTGGTGTACTCGAAAAGTATAATGTAAAGGTTCTCGGCACTCCCGTTCAAGCCATTATCGACACCGAAGACCGCGAACTCTTTGTAGAAAAACTCAACGAGATTAACGTTAGTACTATAAAGAGTGAGGCGTGTGAAACAATTGAAGCTGCTCGTAAAGCGGCAAAGGAATTAGGATATCCTATTATTATTCGTGCTGCTTATGCCCTTGGCGGTTTGGGTTCTGGTTTTTGCGATAACGAGGAAGAACTTAACAAACTCGCTGAAAAAGCTTTTTCTTTCTCTCCGCAGGTACTTGTTGAAAAGAGCTTGCGAGGTTGGAAGGAAATAGAATACGAAGTAGTGCGTGATAAGTATGACAACTGCATCACCGTTTGTAATATGGAGAATTTCGATCCTCTTGGCATACATACGGGAGAAAGTATCGTTGTTGCTCCTTCGCAGACTCTCACGAATCACGACTATCACAAACTTCGCGAACTTAGTATAAAGATCATTCGCCACATTGGTATTGTCGGAGAGTGCAATGTACAGTACGCTTTCGATCCTTATTCTGACGATTACCGTGTTATTGAAGTGAACGCGCGCTTGAGTCGTTCTTCTGCTTTGGCTTCAAAGGCAACAGGCTATCCTCTTGCGTTCGTGGCTGCAAAATTAGGTCTTGGTTACGGATTGTTTGAATTGAAAAATTCTGTAACCAAAACTACTAGTGCTTTCTTTGAGCCCGCGCTTGATTATGTTGTCTGCAAGATTCCTCGTTGGGATTTGAGCAAATTCCGTGGCGTTGACAAGGAACTTGGTTCAAGCATGAAGTCTGTTGGTGAGGTTATGGCAATAGGACGTACCTTTGAAGAAGTTATTCAGAAAGGTCTCCGAATGATAGGACAGGGCATGCACGGTTTTGTCGATAATAAGGAATTGGAAATAAAAGACGTTGAAACTTCGCTTAAAGAACCTACAGACAAACGTATCTTTGTTATTTACGAGGCGTTTGCCGAGGGATATTCTATTGACAAAGTTCATGAACTGACGAAGATAGACAAGTGGTTTCTTCAGAAGTTGTACAATATATATTCCACTAATGAGGAACTGAAGAAATGTCAGAATATAAATGTTGTAGACAATGATCTTTTGCGCCGTGCCAAGTTGCAAGGATTCTCTGATTTCCAAATAGCTCGTGCTTTGGGCATGGGAAAAGAGATGAAAATGGCGGAAGCTATCCTCGTTGTCCGTGCACGTCGCAAGCAGGCAGGTATTATTCCGCATGTAAAACAAATAGATACACTTGCAGCTGAATATCCGGCGCAGACAAACTATTTGTATCTTACATATAATGCTTGCTCTGACGATATAGAATACGAGCATGACCACCGTTCTATAGTTGTTTTGGGTTCAGGTGCATACCGTATTGGTAGTTCCGTAGAGTTTGACTGGTGCGGAGTGCAGGCATTGCAGACTATTCGTCGCGCAGGTTATTTAAGCGTAATGATAAATTACAATCCGGAGACAGTTTCTACCGACTATGACATGTGCGACCGCTTGTATTTCGATGAGCTTACCTTTGAGCGCGTAATGGATATTGTTGATCTTGAGTGTCCTCATGGTGTGATTGTTTCCACGGGCGGTCAGATTCCGAACAATCTTGCCATGCGTCTCGACGAACAGCGTGTGCCAATTCTCGGAACAACTGCAAAGGACATTGATAATGCGGAAGACCGCGAGAAGTTCTCTGAAATGCTAAATCGCATGGGTGTTGATCAGCCGGAGTGGAGTGCACTTACAAACATGGACGATATTCATAAATTTATTGACCGTGTAGGATTCCCGGTTCTTGTTCGTCCTTCATACGTTCTTTCTGGTGCTGCCATGAATGTTTGTTCCAATGAAGAGGAACTTGTAAGATTCCTCAGACTTGCAGCAAATGTAAGTGAAGATCATCCTGTTGTTGTAAGCAAGTTCATACAGCACGCAAAGGAAATAGACTTTGACGCTGTGGCAAGCAAGGGAGAAGTAATGGCTTACGCCATATCAGAGCACATAGAGTTTGCCGGAGTACACTCGGGAGACGCTACTTTGGAATTCCCGCCTCAGAAACTTTATGTTGAAACTGTTCGTCGAATTAAACGAATAAGCCGCGAAATAGCAGCTGCCCTTCATATCAACGGACCTTTCAATATTCAATACATGGCTTGCGATAATAAGATTCTTGTAATCGAGTGTAACTTGCGTTCTTCACGCTCGTTCCCGTTTGTGAGCAAGGTTTTGAAACTTAATTTCATTGAACTCGCAACCAAGATTATGCTTGGTCTTCCCGTCGAAAAGCCTACAAAGAGTTTGTTTGACCTTGATTACGTAGGAATAAAGGCAAGTCAATTCTCGTTCAACCGTCTACAAAAGGCCGACCCGGTTCTTGGTGTGGACATGTCTTCTACAGGTGAAGTAGGATGCCTTGGAGATGATGCTTACTCTGCGTTGTTGCTTAGCATGTTGTCTGTTGGACACCGCATTCCCAAGAAGAATATCCTGCTTTCCACGGGTTCTGCAAAACAGAAAGCCGAAATGCTTGACGCTTGCAGAGAATTGCAGAAACACGGCTATACATTGTATGCAACAGGTGGCACATCGCGCTATCTTGAAGAGAACGGAATAGAAAACAACCTTGTATATTGGCCGAGCGAGAAGGGAGAACCACAGGCTCTTGACATGCTTCACAACCATAAGATAGATCTTGTTGTGAATATTCCCAAAAATCTCACAGAAACAGAACTTGACAATGGATACAAGATACGTCGTGCTTCCATAGATCTCAATGTTCCGCTTATAACCAACACACGTCTTGCGTCCGCTTTCATAAATGCGTTCTGCGCAATAAAGGAAGAGGATTTGCCAATCAAGAGCTGGAGCGAATACGGCAAAGAAGAATAATGCAAGAATAGACAAATATCAGTATAATCCCGCCATATCAGTTGTGAATTGGCGGGATTTTTTTTGCGGCATTTGAAGGTCGAAAAAATATAAGGCATATAATTAAAAATACAAGCCATGTATTTTAAAATAAAAGGCACATATTTTGAAATATGTGCCTTATGTTTTTTCCGTTTCCAATGTACTTTTTCGGGTACATGGTTATGTCTGTAAAAACAAACAACAATTAAATAGCATTATAAAAGCAAAAATCATTAACTTCGCATTGTAAAATAGCAACATAAGAATGTTTAAGGAAACGAACAGAATAAGATTATCGTTTTTATTGGTATTTCTTTCGGCATGTGCCTTTCATTGTACAGCCCAAAGCGAAACGATAACATCAGGCTTGAGTGTTTACATCCCATCTTTTGAAGAACGTTTTGATTGGTCGTTTAATTATGGCGGAAACGACGGAGGTTCTAGCTTGGAAGACTACACCCAGGAGACACTAAAGAGAGAAAATACTTCTTTTTCTAATTGCAAACATGGCTATCAGTGTGTAGAAGTAGGAAATAGTAATTCTGTCGGTGCGTTCACAATAAGTGGAAATAGTGTAGCAGGAAAGTATTATACATACCGCGTGATGTTGTACGATTATCAGCCTGTTTATATAAAAAACAACAAAATTGTTGTTAAAGGTACGAGTTTTCTGCGCGGAAAATGCGTAGATAACGCAACTTCGTTTGAAATAACGTCTGGAAATGGGAATAAAAATCATAATTTCTACTTGGATGATGTATTCTTGTACTCTTTGAGCAATAATAAAGCTGATTTATATAAGAAGGCTTCGAGGCTTTTGGTTGCAGGAAAACTTAATAATGCCATGCTTAAAGACTTGCAGGAGATAGCTGCACAGAATAAAAATCTAACGAGCATTGATTTGGCTTCCGCAAGTATGGCTACGGGAGCAGAAAAAGTAAAATTGACATTGGCAAACCCTAATTGTCTTATATACGACCCTAATGCTGCGATAGTAACAAACACAGAAAATGTGGTTAAAACCACAGATACAAGCGACCAAAAGTTTGATATTATAAACAACTACAAATGCGAGAATCTCGTTATAAGAGACGGTTATCCTTTTGACGCAATGTATTCGTTTACTGCCGAGGAAGCATCTTACGACCGTACTTTTAAGAATACGGACAGCGGATATATGTCAACAGTTTGCCTGCCTTTTACTGTTGAAAAAGCACAAACCGGCTTGAGAAACATATATGGCTTTTCCGAATACAACAATAGTAGCTATTCTGTGGCTTTTTCCTCTCAAGACAAGATAGAAGCTTGCAAACCATATGTGGTTGAGGTATTTTCTCCCCAACCTTTTATGAATTTGCACGATGTCTTTGTTTGCGGAACGACTCCTTTGGATATTTTCAAGTGCGAGAAAGGAATTTCTACGAATGACTTGAGTGAAAATAAGAAATATCAATTCCACGGAACCTTTTCTGAAACGGACAAAATGCAAAGTAGCGATACGCGAAGTGTGTACGGTTTTCAAGGAGGGCGGTTTGTGTATGTTGGAACTGCGGACGAGGATGCCGTAAACTTCAAACCTTTCCGCGCTTATTTTACCATAGATAAAACTGCATCGCAGGCAGCTTCGAGAGTTCTTGAACTTGATGGCGTGATAAACGAGGTGGAAAAAATAAAAACGAACAATAAAAACATAAAGTCGGATGTATTCAATACGGAAGGTGTTAAAGTCAAAAGTAAAGTGGATTCGGCAACTTTGAATAATCTTTCTAATGGCATTTACATTATCGGCGGTAAAAAAGTAATGGTAAAACATTAGTTTTTATCTTTGCAATTAGAATATAAAACAACATAAACTATGCTTACAATAAAACAAATCACCGATGATAAAGAAGGTGTGATAAAAGGTTTGGAGAAAAAGCATTTTGCCGGGGCACGTGAGGCTATTGATGCGGTGCTTCGTCAGAATGATTTGCGTCGTGAGACTCAAGGTAAACTTGATACTCTTCTCCAGGCTATGAATGCAAAATCCAAAGAGATTGGTGCGTTGATGCGTGAGGGAAAACGTGAGGAAGCAGAGGCTGCAAAGGCAGAAGTAGCTGCTAAAAAAGAAGAGTCAAAGAAGTTGGACGGCATAATGAGTGCTGCTGCTGACGAAATGAAACGCATTCTGCTCACAATTCCAAACGTTCCGTATCAGGAAGTTCCCGAAGGCAAGGATTCCAATGACAATGTTGTTGAAAAAATGGGTGGTTCTGAAAAACCGTTGCCCCCAAATCCTCTTCCACATTGGGAGCTTGCCAAGAAATATGGGCTGATTGATTTTGATTTGGGTGTAAAAATTTCCGGAGCAGGTTTCCCTGTTTATACGGGAAAAGGCGCGAGACTCCAACGTGCTCTCATCAATTTCTTCCTCGATGAGGCAACGAAAGCCGGATATCGTGAAGTGCAACCTCCTACGGTTGTTAACGAAGATTCCGGTTACGGTACCGGTCAGCTCCCCGACAAAGAAGGTCAGATGTATCACTGCGAAGTAGACAATCTTTACCTTATTCCTACGGCAGAAGTACCGGTTACGAACATTTATCGTGATGAAATTCTGAAAGAAGAAGATTTGCCTATAAAAAATTGTGCATACACCGAATGTTTTCGTCGTGAAGCCGGTTCTTACGGAAAGGATGTGCGCGGTTTGAATCGTCTGCATGAATTTTCGAAGGTGGAGCTTGTGAGAATAGACAAACCGGAACATTCCAAACAAAGTCATAAGGAAATGCTTGATCATGTAGAGGGGCTTTTAATAAAATTGGAACTGCCTTACAGAATTCTGCGTCTTTGTGGCGGTGATATGAGTTTTACATCCTCTATATGCTTTGATTTCGAAGTGTATTCCGAAGCTCAGAAACGTTGGCTTGAAGTAAGTTCGGTTTCAAACTTCGATACATATCAGGCAAACCGTTTGCATTGTCGTTATCGCCGTGCAAGCGACAAGAAAATAGAACTTTGCCATACATTGAACGGTTCGGCATTGGCTTTGCCGCGTATAGTGGCTGCTTTGCTTGAAGACAATCAGACACCGGAGGGTATTCGCATACCTAAGGCTCTTGTCCCTTACACAGGTTTTGATATGATAACCAACGATTAAGATAAGAATATAACGAAATAAGAGCAGGGGGCAAATTGCTACGATGAAAGCGTTTGTCTCCTGCTTTTTCTTTACGCTTTGACATGCTTTTGGAACGCTTTGGTAAGTCGTTGTTTTTCAGACGTTCCGAAAGGTAAAAAATATAAGGCATATATTTTGAAATAAGTGCCTTGTATTTTAAAATATATG
>QAML01000101.1:68622-103832 GCA_003150315.1 Prevotellaceae bacterium
ATATTTTGAAATAAGTGCCTTGTATTTTAAAATATATGGCTTGTATTTTTCATTACATGCCTTATGTGTTTTTGGGGATATACATAACCGGTTTTTGTATGTCTTTGCAGGGTAGAAAACATCGGTTGTGATTACACAAAATAAAAAGAAAAGTTTTTGGGAGAATATATAAAAAATGCGTTGGAAGAATTACCTCCAACGCATTTTCTTGTTTTTCGAAAATATTATTCGGCAGGTTCTTCCGCAGGTTTCATATTTGTATATACATTCTGCACATCGTCAAAATCTTCAAGTAAACCTACCATCTTGTCAATGGTTTCGCGCTCTTCGGGTTTTACATCCTTGAGATCATTGGGAATATATGTAAATTCTGCACCGATTACATCGAAGCCTTTCTCCTCAAGATATTGCTGAATTTGTCCGAAACTTTTAGGATCTCCGTATATGGTGATTGAATTTTCTTCTTCGTCCTCGTCATACTCGTCTTCAACTCCGTAATCAATGAGGTCAAGAATAAGTTCGTCCATATCCAATCCGTCCTTTTTATGGAAAGAGAAAACACTTTTATGGTCGAAAAGGAATGCCAACGAACCCATTGTTCCGAGGTTCCCGGAAAATTTGTTGAATATAGAACGTACATCGGCCACTGTGCGGGTGGGGTTGTCTGTAAGTGTGTCAACGAAGATAGCGATTCCGTGAGGACCGTATCCTTCGTAAGTCATATTTTTGTAATCACTTTGATCTTTGTCGCAAGCGTTCTTAATGGCGCGTTGAATATTGTCTTTGGGCATATTTTCACGCTTCGCGTTTGCGATGATAGCACGTAGATGCGGATTGTTTTCTGGTTCCGGTCCGCCCTCGCGTACTGCTATGGTGATTTGTTTTCCGATTTTGGTGAACGTGCGAGCCATATGCCCCCAACGTTTCAGTTTTGTTGCCTTGCGGTATTCAAATGCTCTTCCCATTGGTTTGAAATTTTTGTGTTTTTATATTTGAATGTTTTTATCTTTGTTGTGCTCCGATTTCGCGTGCAAGGTTGTTCATTATATTTTTCATAACCTTGTCGGTGCGTTCATCGGTAAGCGTTTTCTCTGAATCTTCAAGAATGAAATTAACAGCGTAACTCTTCATGCCTTCGCCGATGTTTTTGCCTTCGTAAACGTCAAAAAGTTCAACACTCTTCAGCAGTTTCTTTTCGGTACTGCGTGCAATGCGTTCGATGTCTGCGAATTTTACGTCTGACTTTACAAGAAGAGCAAGATCACGGCTTACCGGCGGGAATTTGCTTAGCTTGGAGTAAACCACCTTGTTTTTGCGTGTAAGCTTCATGAGGTTTGTCCAATTTATGTCGGCAAAGAATACATCGCCTGATATATCAAGTTTTTGCAGAATTCCGTGCTTTACAATTCCCAAAACGGCAATGTCTTTTCCGTTATGCGCCGTGTATTTCAATGTAACGCTCATCAAATCGCTTTCTGCGTTTTCACTTATGTTCAAAGCCTGAGCCTGTACTCCGAGTCTGCGGAAAACATTTTCCACATGTGCCTTAAGTTCGTAAATACTCGTTTTCTCGTTTTCTTTTATCCAAGAATTGTGTTCTCGTTTTCCTGCAAGCCACATACCCAAGTGGAGTTCTTCGCTGTAAGCTGTCATGTGGTTGTCGCTAAGTTTGGAAGCATCGTAATGATAGCAGTTTCCAAACTCAAAGAAACGCAGATCTTCGATTTTTCTATTGAGGTTTCGTTTAATGTTTTCCAGTCCTCCGAATAGCAAAGTCTGTCTCATTACACCCAAGTCGGAACTTAGCGGGTTCATTATCTTGACAGCCTTGTTCAGCGACAGGTTTTCGAGAGTTTCGTAATAAGAAGTTTTGGTCAGAGAATTGTTCATTACTTCGTTAAAACCGTAACCCACGAGTTGTTCACTGACCAAATCGCGAAGTTTATGCGAACGGTCTTCCTCACCTTCTATTGTGAGAGTTGAGTTTATGGAAGTAGGAATCTCAACATTATTATAGCCGTAAATGCGAAGGATGTCCTCTACAACATCGCAGGGACGGGTTACGTCAACTCTGTATGGAGGAACGGCAAGTTTCAAACCGTTGTCACTATCTTCGAGAATTTTCATTTCAAGGCTCGTAACGATTTCCTTGATTATATTCTTGTCGATTACCTTTCCCATTAAGTTGAAAGCGTATTCGTAGTCCAAGTCAACGATAAAGTCTTTTGCTTCTTCTTTTCTTACGTCTTTTATGCTCATGGATATTTTTCCGCCTGCAAGTTCCTTGGCAAGCATTGCCGCTTGTTTGAGAGCGTAAATCTGACCATTGGGATCAATTCCGCGTTCAAAGCGAAAACTAGCATCAGTTGAGAGTCCGTGTCTGCGAGCACTCTTGCGAATCCAGGTAGGATTGAAATAGGCACTCTCAAAAAGCACATCTTTTGTTGTGTCATAGGTTCCCGAGCCTTTTCCTCCGAAAACGCCGGCAATACACATGGGTTCTTCTGCATTGCAAATGGCAAGATCTTTTTCGGAAAGCTTGTGTTCCACACCGTCAAGGGTTATGAACGGTGTGCCTTCGGGCATTGTGCGAACAACAACCTTGTTGCCTTTAATCATGTCTGCGTCAAAGCAGTGCAAGGGCTGCCCGTAAGCCATCATGATGTAGTTTGTTATGTCCACAATGTTGTTTATGGAGCGCAAACCTATGGTTTCGAGTTTTGTTTTCAGCCATTCGGGACTTTCTTTTACCTCGCAGTCTTTTACGGTTATGGCACAATATCTCGGACAAGCCTCGCTGTTTTCCACTTCTATGTCGATGTTCAAATCTTCATTGTCTATTTTGAAATCATCTACCGAAGGGCGGTGAATACTCGTCTCATAACCGTTGCGAACAAGCCATGCATAAAGGTCGCGTGCCACTCCGTAGTGTGAACATGCGTCAGCCCTGTTGGGAGTAATGTCTATTTCTATTACATAGTCGCTTTCGAGGTTGTAATATTCGGCTGCGGGGGTGCCGGGCTTGGTGTCTTGAGGAAGCACAATGATTCCGTTGTGGTCTTTTCCCACGCCAATTTCGTCTTCTGCGCAAATCATTCCATAGCTGTCTATACCGCGCAAACGGGATTTCTTGATTTTGAATTCTTTGTCGCCGTCATAGAGTACGCATCCTATGGTTGCCACCATTACTTTTTGACCTTTTGCAATATTTGACGCTCCGCATACTATTTGAACGGGTTCTTTTTCTCCCAAATTCACGGAGCACACGTGCATGTGGTCGCTGTCGGGGTGGGGATCACACTCCAAAACTTCGCCAACTACGATACCTTTCAGTCCGCCACGAATAGCAGGAACTTCTTCAAGGGAATCTACTTCAAGACCTTCCGATGTCAGAGCATCGGCAACTTGTTGCGGAGTAAGAGAAAAGTCCACATACTCTTTAAGCCATTTATATGAAATGTTCATAATCTGATTATTTGCAGTAGTGTTAGTTTGCGCTGTGAAAGTTGTTTGAGCTGCACATACGCAATTCGAACGCAAAATTACAACTTATTGAATTAATTATGAAACAAAAGAGGCAAAAATCCCAGGAGCAGGGAACAGTTGCGGCATTTTGGGGATGTAAGAAAGAATGTTGCCGATAAACGAGAAGTTTTATGTAGGAACAAAAAACAACGGGTACTTTGAATTTTTAATGTCATGCCGGAAAATCTTACGTAAAAGTCGCGAAAGAAGCTAACGGGTTAAAAATCAAACAAATAACATGAATTTGGAAGAGTGGTGTAAGTTGTTGTTTATCAGAGGCTTGACGCGGCTAAAAATATAAGGCATATATTTTGAAATACAAGGCACTTATTTTAAAATATGTGCCTTGTGTTTTTTACGACAAGCCTTATGTTTTTTTGCAATAAAGCACAGTGTATAAAATTATGTCGTCTCATATGCAATTGCGAGAGATTCGTTCACTGTAAAAACGCTTGTAAAAATGCGTGGAAAACATGTGTGCTGCAATAAAATGCATGTGTCTGATTAAAAAGCAAAATTAAATTAGTACTTTTGTAACCAAATATAAAAACATTCATAAAACAAGATTTGCCTTAACCAATGAGAATACATTATATCCTCTTAGTATGTGTTTTTCTATTAACAAGTTGTGATAAAACAAAGATTTCGTGGGATTCGGGTGAAAAAGAAAATTTGGAAGAATGCAAGGTGAATCTGTATGTTGAGAATTCGGGCAGCATGGAAGGATACATGCACGACGGATTTGAGTTTAAGGATGCTGTTTTCGGGTATGTTACGGCAATAAACAAGTATGTTGATGATACGCGGTTCTTTTATATAAACAGCAAAATAGTTCCTAACAGAATTTCATTGGAAAACTTGACCGGTTCGTTTGATGCTGCTGCTTTCAAGGCTGGTGGCGGAGACCGAAGTTCCACTAATCTTGCCGCAATGTTGAAAATGATTTTGAAGGAACAGCAAAAGAATACGGTTTCTGTGTTTGTGAGCGATTGCATATTGGATTTGCCCAAAGGAGCAGCCAAGAATTATTTCATAAACAACCAAATAGCCATAGAAGCCATAGTAAGCAAGAAATTAAAAAAGCAGAAGGACTTGACTTTTGTGGTATTCAGACTTATGTCTCGCTTTTATGGCAAGTATTACAATTCGACAGGAAGCTCCACAGTCAATGCCATGCGTCCTTATTATGTGTTCCTGATAGGCAACGGCAGTCTTGTGAGTCAATTGATGAGGAAAGTTCCTTTGGCTGACATACCCAATGCCAAAGTAACCTGTATGGTGGCATATATCAACAATCATGTTCCTGCAATGACCATTACAAATTCAACGGGAAGACTTTTCAAGAAAAACAAATGTAATTTGCTTCCAGAGAAAGGCTCTGACAATTACAGAATAAAGATTCTTGCGGATTTGAGTTCCGCTTTCATACAGGAAGATTCGCTTGCAAATAAGAATCTTTACAAAAGTTCCGACAGACAATTCAAATTGGAATATGTTGAAAAGATAAAAGACCCGGAAAGTCCCTATACGCATATTCTGACGGTAAGCACCCCGCAAAGTGTGCAACCGACCAAGGAACGAATAAGCATAGGAAAACAGGAAACTCCTATATGGATAGATCAGGCAAATGACGACACCGGAGTTTTCATAGGGCGTAAGACCACTGGCATAAAGTATGTGCTCAACGGCATTGGCAGTGCTTATACGGACGAAGATATAGTTGAGATGAAATTTTCGATAAAAAAGAATTAGTATGAACGATTTGTTTGGCAGTATATTCGGGCTGTTTCAAAATATATATGGAATACCGCTCTCAAATTTTATGTACGAAGACGGGAGATTATATTCCCAGATAGGAATGGCGATGGTAGTGGTGAGCATTGTAGTATGTGCGGTGTTTTATTACGTAATAAACCATCCGGCTTTGAATTCTTGGAAAGGTTGGGGCATGTCTTTGCTGATAAATTCCGTGATAAATTTCTTAATGTCATGGTTGCGTGTGCTCGGAATTTATAATTCGGGAGCAATGGTCGAGACAAATTTGTCAAATGGAGAGGCAGTACCTATAGATGTATCGACTTTTGACATTGTAAATTTCGGAGTGGCAACGGCAATCGTATCAGCGGTGTTCTATGTATTGATTTCGTTTTTTATAAAACGCAAAAGTGTGAATTGTTCTCATTATCCCCACATAAAATAAAGAAATAATATGTCAAAGTGTTATGTGTTCGCAATAGGAGGAACAGGTTCGCGTGTGCTGCGGGCACTTACGATGCTTCTTGCAGGAAATGTAAAAATCAACACGGAAGAGATAGTGCCGATTATAATAGACCCGGACGTTTCCAATGCCGATTTGACCCGTGCGGTGAAACTCATGGATTGTTATAACAGCATAAAAGAATGTATAGGAGAAGGCAATTGCGGATTTTTTAATAAGAAACTCTCCAAACTGAATACGAACTATTCCATACCTGTATCGAATACAAGCGATATGACATTTGAGAACTTCATGGACGTGGCTTCAATGAGCAAGGAGAATCAGGCACTTGTTAATATGCTTTTCAGCAAAAAAAATCTGAAAAGTTCCATGAAAGTAGGTTTTAAGGGCAATCCAAACGTGGGATGTGTGGTTTTGAACCAAATAATAAAGTCAAAGCAGTTCGCGGAATTCGCCAATACATTTGTGGAAGGGGACAAAATTTTTATTATAAGCTCAATATTCGGCGGAACGGGTGCAAGTGGTTTTCCGCTTCTTTTGAAAACCCTGAGGAAAAGCACGGATTTTCCAAATTATTCCATTATAAACAACGCGGAGATAGGAGCAATATCCGTGCTCCCTTATTTTCGTGTAAGAAGTTCGAAAGAAAGCGAAATAGATTCTTCGACATTTGTTTCAAAAGCCGTGGCTGCGCTCGCTTATTATGAAAACAATATCTATAGAGACAAACTCATAAACGCTTTTTACTTTGCCGGCGATGACGTTGCCAATGTTTACGACAATAATGAAGGCGGGCATTTACAGAAAAACCAGGCTCATTTAATAGAATTCATAGCTGCTACGGCAATTGTAGACTTTTGCAATAATCATTACGAACCAACGCAAAATTTGGAACTTGGAATAAAGGACGTAATTGACGAAGTGAATTTGGGAAAGTTTTATAAAGAAATTTCCGAGATGGTTGACGGAACTTTGGCGCGCATGCTTTTGTTCGCGAATTGCCTCAGGTATAAATACGAATTTATTTCGTCTCCACACTTCAATGCAAATAATCTGCTGGATATGAAAAGTGATTTCTACGAGGGACAATTCTTGCGTAATTTGAAGAGTTTCTTGTCTTCTTATTTGGAATGGCTTATGGAAATGAGAGATAATGTTCGCAGTTTGAATATGTTCAAAGTGGAAAGTGGCAGAACACCGTTTGATATAGTGCCCAATGTTTCTCCGAAGTCGGTACATAGTATAAAGAGCAACTACAATCTTTATTATGATCGTTTGAATACTGCGGCGGCAAAGCTTAAACGTAGTTCTAATCGCGAGAATAATTTCGTAAAAATGTTTTATGAAGCCACCAATAAACTTGTGGACGAGAAAATAAATTTCTAAGATGGGAAAAGTTTTCAGATTATTCAAAGACGGTGCCAATACTTATAATGATTGGAATGCTTCGCCGGATTATCCTTACGATTCTACTAACAGAGATACTATAATAGATCCGGAAGGTGCCACGGCTTCAAAAGAAATAACTTCAATACCTTCGCCGTTTGCAAGAATAGATTTGGTAAAGAATGCTTTCAGATATATTTGTCGTCAGAATAATAACAAATCATATCTTGATGGTAACACGATATATCATAAACTTGTTTCGGAAACATTGGATGTCGGCGAAGTCTTTTTCAATATTTCCAAATTTCGAAATGATATAGAAATAATAAAATGGAATCCTAAGCAGGATATTGAAAGACTTATGCGTTCCGGCATCGCAGGTAATGAATGTCTTGCCGATGTTCTGACGAAATATTTGAAATCTGATTCTTCCGCGTACAATTTTGAGAAAATGCAGAGCATGTATCTTTTGAATTATAAACGTGGTCCTGAAATATTAAATATAATAGGTGCTACTTCACCTGCTACTGTCTTTTTCTCCAATGCTAACGATTTGCAATATGTCGGCGATAATATAAATTTCGGTCAACATAAACCTTTCGGAACCTCTTTCGAACCTTTGTATAAGCGTGATGCAGAATATATAAAGGCATGGTTCGCTTTTAGAAGAAGCATTTTGGGTTTCGCAAGTCTTTTCCCTGAAATAAATGATTACCTCAATCAAACTTTCGCAGCCATAAAAGACGAAGCATTAAAGGATTCTTTGTTGGAGCAAGAGGAAACTTCCGAAACTTTCGGGACAATAAATTTGCCGGATGCCAGTGCAGATTTTGTGGAAGTGCTCGGATATAAAATATATTCCCGTAAGTTGCGCCGCTTTGAGGGAAGTGATTTTGAAATAAAGGCTACTTGCAAGTCTCAAAAGCCTTTGGTTCTGCCGTCAACCCCTGGAAATGTTTATAAAGACTTGCAATATACTTCTTCTAAGTGGGGCGCGAGAAATGCTGCTCCTTTGAACGACAAACGCAAGTTAGAAGAACGCACTTTACCTTATGACGGAATAAAACAACCTTATCTTACGATTGGCGATTTGCTGGAAGATTCCATAGTTACGGTTCCTCATAAT
Organism: Prevotellaceae bacterium; assembly: GCA_003150315.1. Classification (GTDB taxonomy): domain Bacteria; phylum Bacteroidota; class Bacteroidia; order Bacteroidales; family Bacteroidaceae; genus UBA6398. The sequence goes on from QAML01000101.1 coordinate 76,878, forward strand.
CTTAACAATAGGGGATATTTTGACGGTAATGTACAAATGGAAAAGGCGGACGAATGTATTGCTTTCCTTTTGCCTGTAAAACCGATGTATTTCGACTTCTTTACTGTTAAAGACTTGTGTGGCGTTATGCCGGACGGGAAGAAAACTATAGAATTACACGTAAACGAAGACGGAGAAGTGAGAGTAACTCTGCGTATACCCATACGGGGGAACGGAAGTGTGTCGTATATGGAATATGTAAGGAAATACAGTAACAACAAATCGGAATCAATATACGGTATAACCAAGATAGATGCAACAGGAATTCTTATGCCAAACGTAGAGTTTGACTCCGATGATGAGGCATACTATACCGCTGCTTGGGTATCCACAGATAATGATAAAGATATTGATTTGGAATTTTACAAGGGAAGTTCCTTTATTACCGATATTACGAAAGCTTCAAGAACTACAAGCGAAGACGTAACCAAATCTCAAACATATACGTTGGCACAAAAGCGTTTCGATTATATACGTGTGAATGTAGGAAATCGATGTGCCGGTTTGATTGTTCCGCATTTGAAGAAAAACAGCGCGGTAAACGTTTTCGAATTCGCAATAGACTTGGGAACAAGTTACACTCATATTGAATTTAAGGAGAAAAGCGATGCGGAGAGTAGGGCATTTGCTTATGATGAAACGGAATCCATGATGAGTGAAATGTTTTTGCCTTTATTTGTGGAAAAGAACGGAAAGTCCATGCAGTGGGACTTACTTGATGAACGACCTTTTATAGAAAAAGACTATTTGCCGGTAAGTCTTGGAAAAGATTCCCGAAATCATAAAAATCAGGAAGTAGATTTTTATTTCCCCACGCAGACTGTGCTGTCGTGTGCGCGTTCATTGTCATGGGATAAAGCCGTAAATGCTTTTTCGCTCGTGAACATTCCTTTTGCTTATGGCAAACGTCGCGATTTGCCTCATGACAAATATGAATTTAATATAAAGTGGGGAACGGACAAGGAGCGTATCGCACTTGACAAATACGTGGAGTGTCTTATGCTAATGATTAGAAACAAAGTTGTATCAAATAATGGCGATCTTTCAAAGACCATAATAAAATGGTTCTATCCTCAAAGCATGCCGCAGAACCGTTTGAATCTGTTGTGCAGGGTATGGGATGAAAAATATAACAAATATTTCAAGCCGGCACCTGCGCAAACGAAACACATGCTTGAGAGCATTGCGCCCGTCAGATACTATTTCAACAAAATTGCATCCTCTTCGGAATTTGTCAACATTGATATTGGCGGTGGCACAACCGACATTGCTTTTGCCAAAGACAATGATGTGCGCTATGTAACCTCTTTCCGATATGCAATGAACGATTTGTTTAGCGATTCAATTGCAGAAAACAATCTTGAAAACGGCATAATAGACAGCTTTAAGCACAATATTCGAAAAGTGTTGGAGGAAAACGGACTTACGGAGCTTGTTGCCGTAATGGATAGCTATGGAAATCGTCGCCCGGAGAATATGGCTGCGTTCCTGTTTGCTTTGAAGGATAACAAAATGGTAAAGAATTTGGATTCCAAACTTATTGATTTTGATTATATCCTTGAAACCGACAGTGAATTTAAGATTGTTTTCCTGCTTTTCTATACAGCTGTTATTTATCATGTGGCTCAAATAATTAAAGCAAAAGGTATGGGAATGCCGCGGCATATAGCTTTCAGTGGAAACGGTGGGTATGTAGTAAACATTCTCTCTTCCGACAATCGCAGTGTGTCCCGATACACCAAGGACATTATCAAAGCAGTTACCGGCAATGATGCTGATTTTGATTTGGATATCGTTGGTCTTGAATATGGAAGCAATCCCAAGACTGTTACATGCAAAGGTGGTTTGATTGCAGAGGATTCTCAAAAAAATTCAGAACCGCAAGAGATTATTTTGAAAGCACAAGGAAATGAATTTGTATGCTTTGGAGAAACTTATGGTGATATAACCGACGAAAGCAAGAAGTGTGTTGTAAAGGCCGTTGAGGATTTTTTTGATTTTGCATTGGAAAAATTACCCTCCATAACTGATATTGAGAACCTTTTCGGCGTTTCCGGAAAATCTGTAAGCAATGCCAGGCAGATTTGTTTTGCTGATTTGCATACCTATTTGGATAAAGCTGTTGCCAAGTCTGAGGGTGGCGAAAAGAATAAAGGCATAGAGGAAACTTTGTTCTTCGGTCCTATTAAGGGAGCGTTGAATGCGCTGACCAAAAATATATATGACCAAAACAAATAAAATACGCGAGTAAATGTTGTTCTTATTAGGTGGACAAAAGTTAAAAGAAGAGTTTTCGCGAATGACGAAGCAGGTGGCGGAATGCGAAAAAAAAATAGAACAATGCCGCAAAACGATTTCTTCTTTGCAAGAGCGAATTAAGGAACTCGAAAATGCCGTTGCGGAATCAGTGAATAATCCTGTAAAAAAGGAAAAGGCGGAAGAACCGGAAGTTTTCAGGTGTAAAACTGTCAAGATTGTTCGCAACGGTTTCTTTGATTTGAATCGCTCGGACGTGTTCGTGGAATTGTGTACGAGCAAAAGCGCGAAAAGTGCCTTCGCAGTTTTTCCTGCCGAAGCCGAGGATTGTGTTGAATTTGAAATATGTAATTTGCCGCGTTTGATTTCGTATGACGGAATTGGTGATGCCGTTGATTTTAGTTCTGGAAGTTGTATGTTGGCTTCTGCATCAGGGTGCAAAACAGTGGAACGTGGTATGGCTCGTATGGAAGAAGACGGTTTTTGGCATATAATTAAACGTTCTCAAGTGCTTTTGTACAAATGAAGGACCTGACTGTTTGACGGAATTAAAATAATAATAAAAATTTCAAAGGCAACATTTGGATAAATATTTCCAATATGTGCATAAAAAGCGGATATAAGGGCTGCAGAAAAGCAAAAAAGCAGGATTTGAAACACCGTTTTTTAAGGAAAATATAAGATGCTGAATTATACAAACTTATAAAGCGTAAAAATACAAGCCATATATTTTAAAATACAAGGCACATATTTTGAAATATGTGCCTTGTATTTTTTGTAAAGTGCCTTATGTTTTTTTCGAAGTCCTGTTTTGACCGAAAAACAAGCAATAGATTCATGCAGAAGCCTACGCATGTTTATGCGTTTTGCGTTTGGCTTTGAAATAAAATCGTTGCGAAGAAAGTCTTTTTTGTTGCATTATATTAACTTTGCCTTTGAAAAATTATAACAACGATGAATAAAGATTTGGAAAATTCAAATGTAAACGAAGCGCCGGAAATAAAACTTGCCGAAAACGCTTTCAGGGAGTTAAAGCCCGGAGAGGAGTACAATCCAATAATGTCTTCCGATATAAATCCTCGTGAAGCAACGCCGTGGTCGGTGATATGGGGATTGGTAATGGTAATAATTTTCTCGGCTGCCACAGCTTATCTCGGTCTTAAGGTAGGTCAGGTGTTCGAAGCCGCCATTCCCATTGCCATTATCGCAGTTGGAATATCCGGAGCGGCAAAGCGTAAAGGCGCATTGGGTGAGAACGTCATAATACAAAGCATCGGCGCATGTTCGGGAAACGTTGTCGCCGGCGCAATTTTCACCCTTCCCGCATTATATATATTGCAGGCTAAATATCCCGATATTTCTGTTGATTTTGCAAAGGTTTTCCTTGCATCGTTTCTTGGTGGCGCGTTGGGAATTTTGTTCCTGATTCCTTTCCGAAAATATTTTGTTAAGGAAATGCATGGCAAATATCCATTCCCCGAAGCCACGGCAACCACGCAAGTACTCGTTTCCGGTCAGAAAGGAGGTGGAAGTCTCACACTGCTTCTGAAATCAGGAATAATCGGCGGTTTGTACGATTTCATAGTAGCCACATTCGGTTTGTGGAACGAGAATTTTACAAGTCGTGTATGCTCCTTGGGTGAAACAGTTGCCGATAAAGCCAAATTTGTTTTCAAAATAAACACGGGAGCAGCGGTATTGGGAATGGGATATATCGTAGGACTGAAATATGCAACGATTATATGTGCCGGATCTGTAATTGTGTGGTGGGTGATAGTTCCTCTGATTTCACTGATATTCCCAGAACTGATAGTGGCAAACGGTGTATCGGCAGCTTCGGCAAGTCCCGAACAAATATTTTCCTATGCTCGTTCAATAGGAATAGGTGCCATAGCCATGGCTGGTATAATCGGTATAATAAAGAGCCGCAAAATTATTGTAAGTGCGGTATCTCTTGCTGGACGCGAGATGAAGAAAAAAGGCGAAGAAAGCAAGGAAACCGTGCGCACACAGCGCGATCTTCCCATGAAACTCATTGTAGTGGGTACGATAATAACGTTGTTAATAATTTTCTTGTTTTTCTGGTTCGGCGCAATGCAGGGAAATATAATGTATGCCATAGCCGGAATCCTTCTTGTGGCTGTCATTGCATTTCTTTTCACGACTGTGGCTGCAAATGCCATAGCAATAGTGGGAAGTAATCCCGTATCGGGCATGACATTAATGGCATTGATACTTTCATCTATAATAATGGTGTCCGTAGGTCTTAAAGGAACGGGTGGAATTGTGGCTTCGCTTCTTATGGGAGGCGTTATATGTACGGCGTTGTCGATGGCGGGAAGCTTTGTAACCGATTTGAAAATCGGCTATTGGCTCGGAACAACTCCTGCAAAGCAGGAATCTTTCAAATTCTTGGGAACGCTCGTTGCAGCAGTAACTGTTGGCGGAGTCATGATAGTGTTAAACAAAACTTATGGCTTTACGGGAGATGCTCTTGCGGCACCTCAGGCTCACGCTATGGCTGCAGTTATAGAACCTCTTATGAATGGTGGCAGTGCACCATGGCTTCTTTACGGAATAGGTTGCTTGATAGCCATAGTGTTAACCGCATGCAATGTTTCTGCTTTGGCTTTTGCGTTGGGAATGTTCATTCCTTTGGAATTAAACTTGCCTCTTTTGGTGGGAGGTCTTGTCAGTTGGTACGTAAAGAACCGCACGAACGATGAGAAACTGCGTAACGCTTATAACGAACGTGGCACGTTGATTGCTTCGGGCTTCATTGCCGGTGGCGCATTAATGGGAGTTGTGAGCGCAGCCCTTAGATTTGGCGGAATAAACCTTGTGCTTGATTCCTGGCTCGCAAATACTATGAGTGAATTGGTATCTCTGGTGGCTTATGTGGCACTTGTGGCTGTTTTTGTAAAGATGTCTGTCGTAAAACCCAAGAATTTCGGATTGTAAAACAGCAGTCGTTGACAGTTTAATTGAAAATAAATTTGTAATTTTGCAGCACCGCTACGAGTTGGCGGTATGTTCAAAATAAATAAAAACAAATTATGGCAACAAAAATCAGATTGCAGCGCCACGGACGCAAGGGCTACGCTCACTACACCGTTGTGGTTGCTGATTCCAGAGCTCCGCGTGACGGAAAGTTCATTGAACGTCTTGGCAGTTACGATCCTAATACGAATCCTGCCACAATACAGTTGAATTTTGACCGTGCTCTTTATTGGCTTGAGGTTGGTGCACAGCCCACTGATACTGCTAATTTCATTTTGAAGCGTGAAGGTGTTTTGATGATGAAGCATCTCCGTGGCGGTGTTAAGAAAGGCGCATTCGACGAGGCAGAAGCTCAAAAGCGTTTCGATGCTTGGAAAGCAGACAAGGATGCACGTATCAACGCTGTAGTAACAAAACTTCAGGCAGACAAGCGTAATGACGAAGCAAAACGCAAAGATGCAGAGGTAAAAGTAAACGAAGAAATTGCAAAGCGTGTAGCTGAGAAAAAAGCCAGCATAGCTGCTGCACAGGCTGAAGAAGCAGCAAAAGCTGCAGAAGCTGAAGCTCCGGCAGAGGAACAAGCTCCAGCTCAGACAGAAGAAGCTAACGCATAAGCGTATTTTCACAAATAAAACAAGCGGAACATTTTGTTCCGCTTGTTTTGTTTTATATCGTTTGACAAATATCGCTTTTATACTATAGTACATGAATCGAAATAGATATCAGTTTGGTTTTTGAAGGTTGAATTTTGTTTTTTGCTATATAATGAAGTGTGTGAAATATGTCCTTCAAAAGAAAGAAATTTAATTTCTAAAACATACTGTTGAAGACATAAAAGAAGATGCTTTCAAATCATTGGAAAAAACATAAGGCATGTTGCGAAAAATACAAGCCATATATTTTAAAATACAAGGCACTTGTTTTAAAATAAGTGCCTTGTGTTTTTGTTCGTTATAAGTGTTTGAAAAATAATATCTTGTAAAGAAGCTAAAATCGTACAGTTTTGAGCTGCTAATTTGCCGTGTTTTTCCGTTGCAAAACACAGTTGTTTCTGTTACAACAGTGCTTCTTTTATATCGTTTACGAGTGTGTGAACATCTTTTTCGGTAGTGTCGAAAGAAGTAACGAGACGAATTTCGTTAATACCCTCATTCCAATAGAAGAATGCGTGTTTCAATGCCAATTTTTCCGCAGAGTCGTGCGGCAGAGTTAGAAACAGTTGGTTGCTTTCGGTTTTCTGTGTGAATGATACTTGGTCTGATTTCTCCAATTCCATGCGTAGCAACGCAGCCATGGCGTTCGCATGTTTGGCATTGCTTAGCCATAAATCGTTTTCCATATATGCGGAGAACTGGCAGGCGAGAAATCTCTGTTTTGAAGCCAGCTGCGCACTTTGTTTGCGTATAAAAGCTGCGCCACTTTTGAGTTTGTCGTTAATTATTACGACACATTCTCCAATCATAAGTCCGTTTTTTGTTCCACCAAAGCTTACCACATCAACACCGCAGGATTTGGTCAGTTCCTGCAGGCTTTTGTTTAATGCCGCACAGGCGTTGGCAAGTCTTGCACCGTCCATATGTACAAACATTCCGTGAGAGTGGGCAAGGGAAGTGATTTCCATTATTTCTTCGGGCGTATAAACTGTGCCGAGCTCGGTGCATTGTGAAATGTATATGGCTTGCGGCTGCGAATGATGCTGCTCTCCAAATCCCACGAGATAGGGTTTTATGGATTCTGCACAGAGTTTGCCGTTTGTCGTAGGTATTGTTTTTATTGAAGCACCTGTCATCTTTCCCGGCGCACCGCATTCGTCCACAACGATGTGTGCAGTTTCTGCGCATAATATCAGTCCCCACGGTTTGCTGCATAGCTCAAGAGCAAGACAGTTGCTACCTGTTCCGTTGAAAGTGAATAAAACCTGTGTTCCTCCGCCGAAAGCCATATCTATTTTGTGTTCTGCGTCTATTGACCATTGGTCTTCTCCGTAACCGAGAGCATGATCAATGTTGGCTTTGCTTATGGCTTCCATTACTTCTGGGCTTATTCCCGAATTGTTATCGCTTGCGAAACTTCTCATGATGTTTTCGTTTTTAATACCTACTTATGTAGTGATGCACATGATGCAAATGTAAATAAATCTTATTGTTCTGCGTTGCTCGTGATGAGGTTTTCTGTATGATATCTTTTATTTTTTGTTTGTTAACGCTATACGGCGTTTTTTTTCGTTACCTTTGCGGCAAGTAAAAATCAAAAAGTTATGAAAAAGTTAAGCTACGTAGTGTCTGCGTTATTTGGCGTGGTTATCGCGGCATCGTTTTTTGTTTCGTGTTCGGAGGATTCTGGAGACAATGTGTCTGTTCCCCGCTTTTCGGGAATAGAGTTTAGCAGGGAAACATTGTATGCCGGAGAAACCGTGAACGCAACAGCTGTTCAATACAAGAAAGGTAAACGTTTGGATCGCACAACTTATATTTGGAGTTGCTCGAGTTCTGAAGCTGAAGTCAGTGGCGGTAAATCCGGTGTCTTTTATGATAGTGACAAAAGCGATCCTTCGTGCCAAGTAAAACTGCCGGAAACTCCCGGACGTTATACTTTGACGCTGAATGCAAGCTATAATGTATCAGGCAAAATAGGAAATTCCACCAAAACAGAGGATTTACAAGGACATACAACCGTTACTTACACAACGGCTCCCACAATTTGCAATGTACTTATCAAAAAGGAATTTGACGTAAAGGCTAAATAAAGAAATGACTCTTATAAAAAGTATATCGGGATTTAGAGGAACGATAGGCGGAAAGCCCGGAGATACTCTCAATCCGCTTGATATTGTAAAGTTTGTTTCTTCTTATGCCACATTAAGGAGACAGGCTGTAAAAGCCGGAGCAAATAAGATTGTCGTTGGGCGGGATGCGAGAATTTCCGGACCAATGGTTTCAAAAGTTGTCTGCGGCACTCTTCTCGGATTGGGATATGATGTGGTGGACATCGGACTTGCTTCAACTCCAACCACAGAACTTGCTGTCATTATGGAGAAAGCCGATGGCGGAATCATTATTACAGCGAGCCATAATCCTCGTCAGTGGAACGCTTTGAAGTTGCTAAACGAACATGGTGAATTTCTCGATAAAGACGAGGCTGCAGAAGTTGTAAAGGTTGCTGATATTGGTGATTTTTCCTATGCCGATGTGGATCATCTCGGTAAATACAAGGCTGATTCCTCGTATAATCAGAAACACATAGATTTGGTGAAGTCTTTGGAGCTGGTTGATGTTGAGGCTATAAGGAAAGCCAATTTCCGTGTGGCACTTGACACGGTGAACAGCGTAGGCGGTGTGATTTTACCCGAACTTCTGAAACAGTTAGGCGTAGAAACTGTCAACGGTTTATACCTTGAACCAACCGGAGATTTCAAACATAATCCCGAACCTTTGGAAAAAAACCTCGGAGATATAATGTCGCTCATGTCCAAAGGCGGGTATGACGTGGGATTTGTTGTTGATCCTGATGTAGACAGGCTTGCCCTCATAGACGAAAGGGGAAAGATGTATGGCGAGGAATATACATTGGTAACGGTGGCTGATTATATTTTGCAGAACACCTCGGGAAATACGGTTTCAAACCTGTCTTCCACACGCGCATTAAGAGATGTTACCGAAAAATACGGATGTAAATATACGCCTTCGGCGGTTGGTGAAGTGAATGTCGTTACCAAGATGAAAGAAGTGGGTGCTGTGATAGGCGGCGAAGGAAATGGCGGAGTCATTTACCCTGCTGCTCATTACGGACGCGATGCTTTGGTGGGGATAGCACTATTACTTACGTATTTTGCCAAACTCGGCAAGAGAATTTCGGAAATTCGCAACATGTATCCGCATTATGAAATGGCAAAGAACAGGATTGATTTGAAAGAAGGCAGCAATCCGGATGCAATTCTTGCGAAGATGAAGGAAAAATACCAGGGAGATAATGTAACCACAATAGACGGAGTGAAAATAGACTTTGAAGATAAGTGGGTACATTTAAGAAAGAGCAATACTGAACCCATAATTCGTGTTTACAGCGAGGCGCATACAGCAAAAGAGGCACAGGATTTGGGAGAACGATTCGTAAAAGAAATAGAATCTCTTTGTTGATAGTTGAATTAAAACAGAAAAAGAAAACTATTTGACGGTTTGAAATCGTAAGTTGGTCTTTCGAATTTTATACGATTTGCGGACTATCAAAAAACATAAGGCATTTACAAAAAAACACAAGGCACATATTTCAAAATATGTGCCTTATATTTTAAAATATATGCCTTGTATTTTTGACTGTTTTATATCTCTGAAATACAATAACTTTCAAAAGCGGGAAAACATGCATTATTGTCAAGAATACGTGCTGTGCTCCAAATAACAAACTGCAATGCAAAGGAGTTTTTCTGCAAGTATATGTTTGTAAGCGGATTCACTCAGTTTTATTTTTGGATTTACAACTTTTTGTTTTGCTTGTAAGCCATTTTCTAATGGGCATGTCATAGAAACGCAGGCACAACCATGCAAGAATTATGCTTGCAATCACCACGACAACGGCTACATGCCATGTTTCGGCAAATGTGTATTGTTTTGTTTTTATCAGCCACATGTAAAAAGCGTACATCAGCGGATAGTGTACTATATATAGTGGAAAAGATATGTCTCCGAGGAAACGGCATACCTTAGTCGAAACCGCATCTGTGGTTTTTCCGAAGCCGCAAACCATACAATCAAAGGAAATATCCCAATGATACACACAGCTTCAAACACTCCGTTCCAACAGAAGTTCGTGTCGCCGGCGATGAACGGTACATGGAACAAAACGAGCAGTACAATTGCACAGATCCAAAAGGCTGCACGTGCATTAGACGCGGGTTTGAAAACACGCGAAAGGAGTATGCCCATTGTGAACGGGCATAGCATGCGCAGTGAACCGCCTATGACATTTACACTGTCAATTGTCCAACCCACGCCAATGGACCCGTTAATCCGATTGATTGGTTATGGCAAACCATGCAAGGGCACAACACAACAGAAATGAAAGAAAAGCAAGGATTTTTGTGGGAAGTTTTCTGATTATAAAAGCATATATAATGTTGCCTAAATATTCAAAGAACAGCGACCAGCAAGGTCCGTTGAAAGGGAACATTTCTCCGTTGCCACGTACTTCACGCGGCATTCCCGGCAATGCGGGAATCATGAGACATGAGCATATAAATGCGAGGAAAGTCATGGATAATGTTGATGTTGTCCCGTCCCAGCGTTCCATTCCTGTTAAAAGAAAAGATATAAGACCGATTGTCGCTCCCATTACAACCATTGGGTGGAGTCGTATGAGGCGACGGCGGAAGAAACCACCTAATGTAAGCGTTTTTCCCCAGCGATCATCGTAAGCATATCCTATTACAAAACCGGAAAGGATGAAGAAAAAATCTACGGCAAGATAACCGTGGTTTATGAAATCTATTGTCGGTTTACCACCGGCAAATTGAAAACCTTCAAAAATGTGATACCACACAACAAGAAAGGCTGCCACGCCTCTCAATCCGTCAAGAAGTGGATAATGAGGCTTTGAATCAGAAAATTGCACCGTTTGTATTTTTATCGATGTGGAACTAATTTTACATAAAGTCGTGTTGCTGCTTCTCAACTTCTTTCAAACGTTCTTTTGAAACGGAATTGTCATCGTTGTCAACTGTTCCGTGAGTTTTTTGAACTGGCGTCTTTGGCATTGCTTTCAATTCGTTTTCGTCCATAACCAATGGAACGCTCGGCTTTACGGTTTTTATTTCTATCGTTCCGTCTATTGGAGTAGCTTTTCCTTTCCAAACAACCGACGCTCGAATTTTTATTGTGCCCGGTTCTGTTGTGCTGCGGACTATGATAGGTGCTGTGCCCCATTGCACGTCGCGAGGATTGGTAAATGTGCCTTCTTCCGTTACCAAAGTACCGGGACCTTCGATGTTGAATATAACCTTTTGATTGCTTAAACGTTTAATTGTGCCGTAATCATCGCTAACGGAAGCAACAATCGTCATAAGATCAGAACCGTCCGCAATCATTTCCATGCCTTCATTGTCGGCGTTGAGTACAAGTTTCGTAGGACGGCGTGCGGGTCTGACTTTGTGCGTGGCAACAACCTTACCGTCAATAATACCTTCCGCAAGTAAATAAGATTCTCCAGCTTTGTTGTTCATGGCAAGCGTCTTGTCGTCAACAAAATGGAAAACGTCCTTGAAAACTATGATAGGCGAGGGCATGCCTTTGGAATCTTTCTTCTTAACATAATTGTATGTCTTTCCTTTTGCGGCATAAGTCAACCTTACTTCGTCGCAGTTGCTGTAAACAGTGATGTCGGACGGAGAGAACGGGGTAAGCGAATTGGCAATATAGACCATGGGACCGCTTTCTGCTATAAGATTTTCATTCTTTTGTGGAGATCTTTGTGCACAAAACATATAATAGGAAAGTTTAGGCTGACGAAAATAATCCATAATGCCTCCGTAGAAAGGATCGGGGTGATATCCGCGCTGATGATCGAAAGAATGCCACAAACATCCGCCTACATGTTGGCGGCTTAAGCTATATAAAACGTCGTATGTAGTATATGGATAATCCAAATGGGCGTAAGTTTCAGCCTGAACGAGCATTGGCACTTCTCCCCAGGCACGACTTACACGGCTTGGGGAATTTTGTGCGTTCCAATCGTCAGGATTATCTCCCCATTCGCGTGTAAAGTATGTTTTCTTGGGGTCTAATTTTTTTATGGAGTATTCTGCTTCGCCGCCTATGGGATGTGTGAACTGTATGTCGTAGTTTTCGTTGCCGTTAGCGGTAAGGTCGCAGGCACAATAGCAGGAAGAGTATGGGTATTCCTCATGTACTATGTCCTTTACCTTTTTTGCGAAATCATCGGGATACCATGTTTCGTTCAGAATCGGTTCCCAAAGCCATACAGATGGGCGATTGCGGTCTCTGCGTACCATGTTGCGTATGTCGCGATACACATAGTTTGCGAATTATGGCTCGTTGTTCCAAAATTGCCAGCCGGGTGTGTTTATAATAACAAACAAGCCCAGTTCATCACAGGCATCCATGAACGCAGGGTCCTGTGGATAATGTGCGTTTCGTATTACGCGCAATCCTGCATCGCGAAGTTTTTTTGCGTCACGCCAATGCAGACTGTTTGACAAGGCATTTCCTATAACGGCATAGTCTTGGTGGCGGTTTGCTCCTATGAGAGGCTCGGGGTAAGGTTTGCCGTTAAGCCAAAAACCTTCGGCTCCCTTAAACTCAAAACTCCTTATTCCTATTCTTTGATAGAATCCGTCAACGGTTTTCCCTTTGTTGTCTTTAACGAGTACGTTCAGTTTGTAAAGATACGGGTCATCGGGTGACCATAAATGTGCTTTTTTCACGGTGCGTTTGGTAGAAACCGTCTGAGAACTTCCGGAATTAATAGCCAAAGGCATTGCGAATGAAGCAACTTTGTTTCCCGTTTTGTCTATAAGCTCATATTGTACTTTGCCTTTGAAATTTTTTGCGGCAGCATTGCGTATATTGGCGTTTAGTATTATGTCTGCGGATTTTTCGGATACATTGTCGTAAGCAACAAACAGTCCGCCTCCGGCAACAATGTCTTCTTCATTCGGATCGGTAATGAAAACGCTGCCATGCTTTACCAGCCAGCAGTCGCGATATATGCCTCCCGCATAAGTGAAATCGAGAACGTCCTGAAATTTTCCGGGAGGATATGAGGCATCATCGCTATTGTCGGAAACAACTGTAATTACGTTGTCCTCATTGTATTTCAATTCGTTTGTTACATCGATTATTACAGGTAGATAACCTCCTTTTTGTTCCTTAAGAAGCTTTCCGTTTATCCATACTTTCGATTTTCCCATTATGGCTTCGAAATACAAAGAGAGACGGCTCCCACGCCATGAATCTTGAGGCTTGAAATGTTTTCTGTACCACGTTTCTCCTTGAAAATTTACACAGCCGCTTCCTTCGCTTGGCAGCAATTCCGTGCCATCGGGAAGCGAACAAACTTTCCAGTCTTTGTCGTTGAAATCTTCTTTCTCGGCACCTTTCACATGACCTTTGTGCATTCTCCATGCTGGATTCATAGAGAAAACTTCGCGTCCCGTATTGGATAACTGGAAAAAGCCGGCGGTGGAAAACTTGGGCTGATAGTTGGCATGGATACTTAATATTATGGCGAAGACCATGCTCATAAATGAGAATATCTTTTTCATCTGTTTCTTTTTGATTTGTTTTCTGTGTAAAATTACAAAAATAACATGTTATATAAAGCAGTTTGCATGTTTTTGTTATGTTTTTGTGGCTCGTGGATGCTTCCGAAGTGAATGCGACTATGCATATAATCAGAGCAATATGCAGACCTTGGAAAACATATAAGGCACTTAACAAAAAATACAAGGCATATATTTTAAAATATGTGCCTTATGTTTTAAAATAAGAGCCTTGTATTTTGGACTGTTGTATATATGTGTAATTCAATGCTTTACAAAAAGGGTTTTATGCACTCGGAAAGAGTGTCTTTTTGCATATTTATAAATGCAACTTTGAGTATGAAAAGAAGTAGATGGCTTGAGGCGGCTTATTATTCCGTCAGTAATTTCGTAACGAGACGAATAGAAGTTTCTATATGGAATCTTTCAAATTTATTATCTCGTGTTTTCCGCCGGTAAACCTGTTTCGATGGTGAGACTGCTGTGGCGTAAACGGCGATATTGACACGTTGTCGGTTAATGTGGCAACTGCTTTTCCGCCTCTGTATTTTCCCCAACGAAGCATGATAGATTCGACATAATTATAGGTTTCACTGCCAATCATAAAGCCGTATTTAACCACGGGATCGTTATAATATTGTGGCTTGTCAAGATTTCGGATAAAGAAACTCACGTCGTTGTAACTTGTAGGCGACTTCCCATATTTCTTTGCAAGGTTCATGGCATCACGAATATGGCGCGGTCCTCCGTTATATGCCGCAAGAACAAAACGAATCCTGTCAATGCGGTTTCTGACATCATTGAAACTTCCATGCAATCTTTTCAAATAGCGGCACCCTGCGTCAATGTTTTCCTTAGGATCGTAAATGTTTTTTATTCCGAGGCTTGCCGCCGTGGACGGAATGATTTGCATAAGTCCTTTCGCACCTGCCCATGAAACGGCATTGGGGTCGAATCCTGATTCCTGATAACATTGCGCCGCTATAAGCCGCCAGTCCCAACCAATGTGGCGACTGCCTTTCATGAACTCTGCATCGTATTGTGAAATAATGCCCTTGCTACGGGAAATATATGGGGCTCTGACGTGGCGTTTCACCATTGTAATGCCGAAACTGCCGCTCTCTTTTTTGTTTATGTACTTTTCCATGCCGGGCTTGTACCAAGAGTTTAGAGCAGCGGCAAGTTCCGGTTGGTCTTTTCTCACTGCCCATCCGAAAGCATCGGCACCTTTGGGCTTGCCCATGCCGCATATTATTAATTTATGTGTGTCTGCGAATTTCTTTGTCAGAGGCGATAGAATGATGTCGGCTTCGCCAGATTTCAACATCTTTATCATAGCAGCCGTGTCGCTTGCCGTTTCCACTCTTACGCCCATGCCTTCGCCTTTTGCGAAATTTTGAAGCATTTCATAGGCGATACCAGTTTCTTTACCGTGATAATCGTAATAAGTATTGCGCCCGTACATTGTAACAGCTATGATTTCGCCCGATTCTTCTATCTCGTCAAGATCATAGTGCGTGTTTTGATTCGTAGCTTCTTGCTTTTTCTGTTGCACATTGTCGTTCTTACCGCCACAGGAAAGTATGGCTGCAAACAACAGTATATATATAATGTATCGAAACACGCTTGAAATGCCTTTTTTGATAACGCAAAGTTAGCATATTCGGCGGATATCGCATAAAACAAGTAATTTTTGCGTGAAATATATTCCTGTGAAGCACAAAAAACTATTGATAATATGAATGATATGAAATAAAATGCCTAACTTTGCGACCGCATTAAGCCATGCGAGATGCAAAACATAAAGTCTAACATGTTTAATAAACAACAAACAAAACAAATGGAAGAAATCAAAAACACTCCGCTCGAAAACTTCGATTGGGATGCCTATGAGAACGGCACGGTAGAAACCGCCGCTCAGAAAGAAGACCAAGAGAAAGCCTACGACCAGACACTAAACAAGGTTAGTGAGCACGAAGTTGTAGAAGGCAAAATTATTGCTCTTGACAAACGTCAGGCTATTGTAGATATAGGTTACAAAAGCGACGGCGTAATTCCCATCAGCGACTTTCGTTACAATCCCGATGTAAAAGTTGGTGATGTAGTAGAAGTTTATATAGAAAGTTTGGAGGATAAGAAAGGTCAGCTTCTTCTTTCTCATAAGAAAGCTCGTGCTCTCAAGGCCTGGGATCGCGTTAATCAGGCTCTCGATGACAAAGAAGTTATACAAGGCTATATTAAGAGTCGTACCAAAGGCGGCATGATCGTAGATGTATTCGGCATCGAAGCATTCTTGCCCGGCTCGCAAATTGACGTGAAACCTATTCGCGACTACGATGTATTTGTTGGAAAGACAATGGAATTCCAAGTTGTTAAAATCAATCAGGAATATCGTAACGTTATAGTTTCACATAAGGCACTTATCGAGGCAGAACTCGAAGCCCAGAAGAAAGAAATCATCAGCAAACTCCAGAAAGGTCAGGTACTCGAGGGTATTGTTAAGAATATTACCTCGTACGGCGTATTCATTGACTTGGGTGGTGTTGACGGTCTCATACATATCACAGATCTTTCCTGGGGTCGCGTTAACGATCCCCATGATTTCGTTGAAATCGGTCAGAAACTCAATGTTGTTATCCTTGACTTTGATGATGAGAAGAAGCGTATTGCTCTCGGTTTGAAGCAACTCACTCCGCATCCTTGGGATTCTCTTGACGAAAACCTCAAAGTTGGCGATCATGTAAAGGGTAAGGTTATAGTTCTTGCAGATTATGGTGCATTTGTAGAGATAGCTCCGGGTGTTGAAGGACTTATTCACGTAAGTGAAATGAGTTGGAGTCAACATCTTCGTTCTGCACAGGATTTCCTCAAGGTCGGTGATGAAGTAGAGGCTGTTATTCTTTCGCTTAATCGCGAGGAACGTAAAATGTCTCTCGGCTTGAAACAACTCAAGGAGGATCCTTGGAAAGACATCGAAGCAAAGTATCCTGTAGGAAGCAAGCATACTGCAAAAGTTCGCAACTTCACCAATTTCGGCGTGTTTGTTGAACTCGAAGAAGGCATAGACGGTCTTATACATATTTCAGATCTTTCATGGACAAAGAAGATCAAACATCCGTCAGAGTTTACTCAGATTGGTGCGGACATAGATGTTGTTGTTCTTGAAATAGATACAGAAAATCGTCGTCTTAGCCTTGGACACAAGCAGCTTGAAGACAATCCTTGGGATGTGTTTGAGACAGTGTTCACCGTAGGTTCTGTTCACGAAGGAACAATTGTAAATCTCATGGACAAAGGTGCTACCGTTCAGCTCGAATATGGTGTTGAAGGTTTCGTAACTCCTAAACATCTCACCAAAGAAGACGGCTCAAAGGCTAAGCTTAACGAGAAACTTCCGTTCAAGGTTATAGAATTCAACAAAGACAGCCACCGTATTATTCTTTCTCACAGCCGTACATTCGAAGAGAATGCACACGAGGAGAAACAGCATAACAATGTAAAGGCTCCAAAGAAAGATGACAATGTTCAGATAAAGAATCAGGCTGCAGCCAACTCTCTCGGCGACAATGACACACTTGCAGCATTGAAAGCTAAGATGGAAAAAGGCGAGTAATTTTCGAGCGAAATAAAAAATACATAACGAGTGTCAGGACAATAAATTAGTCCTGACACTTTTTTATATATACGGGCTAAATATAAAGAAGTAAGCCATATAAAAGAAACGTAGAATAAGCAGTTAGGTAATGATATGGTATAAATACTTAAGAATTAAAAGAAAATGTGCTTGTATTTAATGTGATACATTATATATGAAGCGCGGCTTTGTTTATCATATATCCTATGTGCCGAATGCGGTATATAATGACGAAAAATAATATATAGGGAATGTTTTAAAATACAAGCCATATATTTTAAAATACAAGGCACTTATTTTAAAATATGTGCCTTGTATTTTTGCTCTGTTCAAATGTCGGAAAATTAGGGAGTTATAAAGTCTGCAAAAATGCCTTGATTTTTTGCTTCTGTTTCTTTCGATGACAGACAATCTCAGAACGTTTTCAGCAGAGAATATAGTCTTTGTACCGGGAGTCCCATTACGTTAAAAAAACTTCCCTCTATTTCCGTAACACCAATCATCCCTATCCATTCCTGAATACCATAAGCTCCGGCTTTGTCATACGGTTGGTATTTTTCGATGTAATAGTCTATCTCTTTTTCAGACAGTGGTGCTATGGTTACATGACTGATAGCTGCGAAAGTTTCTTCCCGTTCCTTTGACAAGACTGTTACTCCTGTTATCACTTGGTGTTTCCTGCCCGAAAGAAGATTCAACATTTTTACGGCTTCTTCCTTGTCTTGGGGTTTGCCTAATATTTTATTTTCTACCGAAACCACGGTGTCTGCCGTTATAATAAGTTCGTTGCCGGACATATCTTTTTTATAAGCTGCGGCTTTTTGGCGTGAAATGAATTGCGGTATTTCCACTGCATCCATGTCTGTTGGATAACTTTCATCAATGCCTTTTATAACCTTTACCTCATAGTCTATTCCTATGGCGGAAAGTAGTTCCTTGCGACGGGGAGAGCCACTGGCAAGTATGACTGAATATTTTTTTAGATTGTCAAAGGGCGTTACCATCCGAAAGCTTTTTTGTCAAACATCCATTTGCCTTGTGCACGCATCACAGTTTCCACAACATCTCTCACGCATCCGTCTCCGCCTGTATGACATGATATGTATTTAGAGATTTGCTTTATTTCCACCACGGCATCTGCCGGGCAACAGGGGCACCCTGTGATTTGCATTATTTCATAATCGGGAATGTCGTCGCCCATATATAATATTTCTTCCGGCTTGAGATTGTTCTTTTTTGCCCAATCTTGGAAAATATCTATTTTAATCTGTGCAGCAAGAAAAACATCTTCAATGCCGAGTTTGTTGTATCTTATTTTAATTGATTCTGTGCGTGCACCGGTAATTATTGCGATTTTTAGCCCTTGCTTCACTGCGTATTGAAGAGCATATCCATCTTTTGTGTTCACGGTTCGTGCCGGTTCTCCTGAGGCATCAAGATTAATAGTTTGCCTGCTTAGTACGCCGTCAACGTCAAATACGAGTGCTTTGATTTTGTTCAAATCGTAGTTTATCATTTTTATCTTCTATTTTTATTGCGGTTTCATGTATGCTGCGGCTCATGCAGCGGTATATATCAAGTTTGGCACCTTGCAACATGCTTTCTTGCATTGCCATAACGTTTTTGTCATATCTCACGGCAGGTCCTGTTTGTGCTTCTTCGGGCGATAAGTCGTGTGTTTTTCTGCAAGTTTCATCAATCAATGGTAACATGGCATCAAAACTTACTCCTGATTCGTTCAACAGTTGTTTGGCGCAAGCATAACAATGGTTTGTAAAATTAGATGCAAAGACTGCGGCGAGGTGCATCTTTTTTCTGTGTTCCGAATCTAAGATTGTAGCTTTGTGTCGAGATATGTTTTCTGCCACGTTAAGTAGCAGTGAAGTCGTTTCTGCATTGTTGCCCTCGACAAAAAGGGGAACGTTGCTAAAATCTAGTTTGCGTTTTATGCTGAAAGATTGAAGAGGGTAGAGTACTCCGTAGTTATCGGTTTTGTCTTTGAATATATCTATGGAAACACTCCCTGCTGTATGAACAATTAAGGAGTGTTTTGCATGAATACGTATCTTTTCAAAGACATCGGCGATGGCATCGTCTTTTACTGAAATAAAAAACAAATTTGCCGATTCGATTATATTATCCAAACTGTCGAAAGCACGGCAATTTAGTACTTCTGCCAGTGCTTCTGCTTTAGTTTTATGGCGACTATAAACACCTATGGGAATATAATTCGCTTTTTTTAGAGCTTGCGAAAGATGCCAGGCAACATTACCAGCACCAATCATAAAAAAAGTTTTACATTGGTTCATGGCTCAAAATTTGTCAACATGAACTTTCTCCCATTTCAAATCTTCGTCATTATAGGCAGGAAGCTCTGCGGCTTTGTGTCCGATAGCAATGATTGAAAGAACGTTTATATCGTTGGGAATATTTAATATGCTTCTTACTATTTCTTCTGCACTTGTTCCGTCGGGGAAAGAGCGAAGTCTTATTTGTATCCAGCAAGCTCCGAGATTCAGAGCTTGAGCTTGCAGGAGAATCATGCTTGAAGCGATTGATGCGTCTTCAATCCATGTGTCGGAAAGGTTGGAATCTGCTAAAACTACTACAGCAAGTGCGGCATGCTTCAAAGGTTGTGCTCCCGAAGGTTTGCATTCTGAAAGGCGGGATAAATCGTCTTTGTTATCTACAAGTATATATTGCAGTGGTTGTCTGTTTCTTGAACTTGGTGCTAAAAGCGGAACTTTCATCAAATCAACAACTTCTTCCTGAGTTAAAGCTTGCTCTGTGAACTTTCTGATGGTTCTCCGCTTTTTTACTAAGTCAAGGAATGACAAATTATTTTCTGTTTGCATAATGGTAAGCAACAATTTTTATGTATGTAGCAAAATTAGCCATAATAACTGTATTACCAAAGTGAAAGGTAGAGCAAAAAGTAAACTGCGGAAGCCAATAAACAAATGCAGTGTGAAAGAAGATTGCAAATGCGAAGCAGATATTCGACAAACAGGCATAAAACAAAAACAAATAAACCTTTGTTTGGCTAAAATCTTTACCTTTGTCTTGTAGTTAAGTTATAAAAGCATGAGAATATCAATAATAGGCGCAGGAAATATGGGCATGGCTATAGCCTGCGGATTGGCAAAAGATAAAAATATAGAATTAAAAGTTTCAAACCCCACCAAAGGAAAATTGGAAACTCTGAAGAGGATTCTTCCGGATGTTTCTGTAACAACAGATAACTGCGAAGCTGCCACGTGGGGAGATATTATAATTCTTGCTGTAAAGCCGTGGGTGATGCAAACTGTGGTGTCTGAAATAAAAACATGTTTGAATTCAGACAAGCAATTAGTATCAATTGCTGCCGGTATAGGCACGGAGAAAATCTTATCATGGCTTGATGATACGTGTATGCCTGTTTATTATGTAATTCCTAATACGGCTATAAGCATAGGAGAAAGTATGACCTTTATAGCTCATAGCAATGCAGAAGAAAGTGAACTTGCAGAGGTCGTCTCTTTGTTTGGAAAAATGGGAAGAGTAATGCTCGTAGAAGAAAAGAAAATACCGGCTTGCATGGCACTTGCTTCGTGTGGTATTGCCTATGCAATGAGATATGTGAGAGCAAATATGGAAGGAGCCATAGAGCTTGGCTTAAAGCCTGCAAAAGCTCTTGAAATAATAGAGCAGACAATTGTTGGTGCTGCCAAATTACTTGAAAAATCAGGAAATCATCCGGAGGCAGAGATAGACAAGGTTACAACTCCCGGCGGATTGACAATAAAAGGACTTAACGCATTAGAAGAAAATGGATTTACCACAGCAGTAATCAAAGCATTGAAAGCATCTGTATGAAGAGAATTGTAGTAAAAATAGGGACAAACGTAATTACGCGGCACGACGGTAATCTTGATATTACCCAAATGTCTTCTTTGGTTGATCAGATAGCTGAAGTATATAATTCCGATAACGAAGTAATAATAGTAAGTTCCGGTGCTGTGGCGTGTGGAAGAAGTTTGATTCATGAAAACAAGGAAGAGCTTGACAGTCTTGACCAAAGACAATTGTTTTCGGCTGTAGGGCAGGCAAAACTAATAGACCTATATTATACTTTGTTTCGTGAACATGGGATAACGGTGGGGCAGGTTTTGACAACAAAGGAAAGTTTGTCAGGTAAAAAGCAAATGGCAAATCAGTATAATTGTATGAATGTAATGCTTCGTAACAGAATAATTCCGATTATCAACGAAAATGATACTATAGCCATAACCGAATTGATGTTTACGGATAATGACGAACTTGCGGG
The DNA here is from genome assembly GCA_003150315.1 of Prevotellaceae bacterium. GTDB lineage: Bacteria > Bacteroidota > Bacteroidia > Bacteroidales > Bacteroidaceae > UBA6398. The sequence goes on from QAML01000101.1 coordinate 98,385, forward strand.
ACTTGTAGCAAAAATGATGAATGCCAATATGCTTATGCTTCTAACAAATGTAGATGGTATATTCGGAACAAAAGAAGACGGAACACTTGATTCCAAAAATCTGATTCGCGAGGTACGGAATGGCGATGACGTTGAAAAATATATACAGAAAAAGAAATCCTCAAGAGGTCGTGGCGGAATGCTTTCAAAAGAAAGCATTGCTGTTAAATCGTCAGAGAGTGGAATAGAAACTTTTATTGCCAACGGAAGACGAAGAAATATAATTTGTGATTTACTACAAAGACCATCAGAAACTCCCTCTACACATTTTATTCCAAATAAATGATGATAGCCGAACTACTTGAAAAAGCAAAGAATGCTTCGGAACAACTTAAGATGTTGTCTCCGGATGTTATAAACAAAATACTTTTAGATATTGCCGATTTATGTGATTCAAATCAATCTTTTCTTTTAAAAGAGAATGAAAAAGACCTTGCTCTTATGGACAAGAAAAATCCTCTTTATGATAGACTTGAGCTTACAAACAAACGTTTGGATGATATTTCGTCGCAAATAAGAAAGCTGGTAGAATTACCTTCGCCGCTAAACAGGGTTTTATCTCGTGAGGTTCGTCCAAATGGTCTCGATATTTCCAAAATAAGCGTTCCGTTTGGAGTAATAGGAATTATATATGAGGCAAGACCAAATGTTACTTTTGATGTTTCTGCGATATGTTTGAAGTCGGGTAACGTTTGTGTGCTAAAGGGCAGCCATAATGCAGACAATTCTAATCAGGCTATTGTTTCTTTGATTCACGAAGCTCTGGAAAAGAACGGAGTTCTTGCAAATGCCGTAACTCTTCTTCCGTCTTCGCATGAAGTAACTGCGGAATTGCTAAAGGCGGAAAAGTATGTGGATTTGATTATCCCTCGTGGTGGTAGGGGACTTATTGATTATGTAAGACACAACGCCACGGTAAATGTAATAGAAACAGGAGCCGGAACTTGTCATATATATATGGATAAGTATGGAGACAAGAATAAAGCGGCTGCTATAATATATAATGCCAAAACGAGACGTGTCAGTGTTTGCAATGCTTTGGATTGTTTACTTATAGATGAGTCAAGATTGCGAGACTTAGCAGATTTGTGCAAACCTATGGAGGATAAGGACGTTGTTATTTATGCGGACGAACAGGCTTATCATGCTCTAAAAGGAAAGTACAATGATTCTCTGCTTCACCATGCTGCTTCTGATAGCTATGGTAAAGAATATCTTGATTATGCAATGTCTGTGAAAACTGTTAATGGGGTAGAAGAGGCGGTTGAGCATATACGTCTTTACGGGTCGGGTCATAGTGAATCTATAATAACGGAAGATAAAAACAGAGGAGATTTCTTTTTATCGGCTGTGGATGCGGCTTGTGTATATCTTAATGCTCCAACTTCTTTTTCGGATGGGGCGCAATTCGGATTAGGAGCAGAGATAGGCATTTCTACTCAAAAACTACATGCAAGAGGACCTATGGGACTTGAAGAATTAACTACATATAAGTGGGTTATTCGCGGAGACGGTCAAATACGTCCTTAAAGTTTCTTTTTGTGTATATCATACCTCTTATTACAAATGTGGTATGATGCCTTTTTCTTGTGTTCTTACATTGGAATCGAGATTTATTTCATAAATTTGTTTCTTTAAGTAGTATAACAAGGAAATATCAAAATGTATTACGTAAAGAAACGTTTGGAAGTTGCCATGGCGCATCAACTTACTTTGCCCTATGAAAGCAAGTGTACACGTCTTCATGGTCATAATGCGATAATAACTGTTTATTGCTGTTCGGAAAAGTTGAACGAAAGCGGGATGGTTGTTGATTTCAAAAAAATAAAAAACATTGTAGAGGATATGCTTGATCATCGTGTGGTAAACGATATTGTTACGTTTAATCCGACTGCAGAAAATCTGGCAAAATATATATGCGAGAGTATTGATAAGTGTTATAAAGTAACATTTCAAGAAACCGAGGGTAATGTTGCTTGTTATATTAAGGACTCTGCAAAAGATGTGGAATTTTGAAATAAGATAAATATGAGTAAATTCTATAAGGTAAACGATATTTTCTATACTCTCCAAGGTGAAGGGTTTTATACTGGTGTTCCTGCCATTTTTATACGTTTTGCAGAATGTAATTTAAGATGTGATTTTTGCGACACGGACTTTAAGGAAAGTTTGGAAATGACATTAGGAGATTTGGAAATGACACTTGCACAGTATCCTGCCAAACATGTGGTTCTTACAGGTGGAGAGCCTTCTTTGCAAACAGATGAGGAACTATTGCAAATGCTTCATGCCGAAGGATATTATGTACAAATAGAAACGAACGGCACAAATGAGTTGCCTGAAAACATAGATTGGATAACAATGTCGCCCAAGTCATTGAATCCGAAGTTAAAAGAGTGCGATGAATTGAAAGTTATTTATGAAGGGCAGCCTTTGGAGAAATATTTTGCAATAAAGGCAAAGCATTATTTCCTGCAACCGTGTTCAAGTGGAGATGTAAAGAATGATGGAGAAATAACCCATGCCACAGTAAATGTATGTTTGAAAGATCCTCGTTGGAGATTGTCTTTACAGACTCAAAACTATATCGGTATTAAATAGTCGTTACGAGGTTAGACAAATAAAGAATCGAGGATATGATAAATAGGTTTTTTATTGCATGTTTCATGTTTATTGGAATGTGTGTGAGTAGCTATGCGCAAAAAACGGTTTTCGTATCAGATTTCGGAGCAATACCAAACGATAATAAAGATGATGCCGTTGCGTTGCGTAAAGCTGCGGAATATGTTCGTAACAACGAAGGAACAGTCCTTGTCTTTTCCTCTGGTACTTATATTTTGCACGATGATAAAGCGGTGGAATTGGAAAATACGGTAATGTCCGGAGCCTATGGTCAGAATCCCGAGAGGAAAATGTTCATTCCTTATCACGACTATGTGCGAGGACTTGATTTTACAGGGGCAAAAAATGCTACGATAATGGCAAACGGAGCTACATTACTTCTTGACGGTTGGATGGAAGGTGTATCCTTAGAAAAGACAAACAATTCCAAAATCAAAGGACTTTGCATAGATTTTTTGCGAAAACCAATGTCGGAAGGGATAATAACCGACATACAAAATGATAACTATACCGTTTATTTCGATAAACCTGCACGCGAAATTACGATGGGTACACCTTTTCCCCGTGTAAATATATGGGACAATAAAATAGACGGTCATTATCGCGATACACATGGAATGAATCGCGAAGCAGTGGTTGCCCCGAATACGGTACGGTTTAAGGGACAATTACCAAAGTATCTTGTTGGAGCAACAGTAGGTGCGCCACATACATTTCACTATCGTCCTGCGATATTCATTCACGAAAGTGTGAACACTACTCTTGATAATGTAACGATAAACGGCAACTGCGGAATGGGCATTGTAGGATTCCATACAAATACCGTAACAATGAATCATCTGAACGTTGTTCCTGCAAGTGGTTTCAAGTTCAGCACCAATACGGACGCTACGCATTTTGCTGCCTGCGAAGGGAAAATAACGTTTGATCATTGCACTTTTTACGGAGAGGGAGATGATGCCACGAATGTACATGGTTATTATCACGATATAACAGCCGTGGAAGGAAACATGGTTACGCTTGAATTAAAAGCTCCTACGTTTACTCATGCTCAAATGTCAGATTTACCAAGGGTAGGGGATGTTATGACACTTGTAAGGATTGCGGATTTGGTTCCTGTCGGCAATTTCAAGGTAAGGAGCGTTGAACATAAAGAAAAAGAAGTTCCTTTTAGTATTGAGGTTGACGGAAAGCTTCCTGCAAACTTCAAAGATTATTATTTCATCAATTCCACGTTGATGCCACATGTCGTTTTTCAAAATTGTGTGGATTGGGGACATATGGCGCGCGGAATATTGCTGAAAACAACAGGAGGAGCTTTAATACAAAACAATGTATTCCAAGGCTTGACGCATTCGGCTATTGCGCTAAGTAGTGAAGCTAATTGGAAAGAGGGTTGGCACAGCAAGAATGTCGTTATTCGTAACAACAAAATTATGAATTGTGCCGTTAACGGCGATTATCACGGCGCGGGAATTGCGTTGAATATTATTGCAGACGATGTGAAGAATGCAAAACTTCATGAGAATATTGTAATAGAAGGCAACGAAATAACTTCGTGTACTGAAAGCGAGTGCGGCATTCTTGTAAGTAATGCCCGAAAAGTAAAAGTACGCAATAATATAATAAAAGGCTGCAAGAAAGAACTCTTTATAGAAAATGCCGAAGTTACGAAATAATCGGTAGGTGTTATTACAGAAAAACAAAACTCGTTGCACAATACGGTTAAAACCAAGTGCAACGAGTTTTGTTTTATATTACTATTGAACTTTTATTTTTCGGGTGTTCCCAATACAGGATTCTCGCCAAGATATTTGTAGCTGAAGTTCTTGCCTTTTGCGGAAGGGAACTGAGAACGCAAATCCACGTCCTGACGATTGCGCAGATGCTGAATTATTCGTGAATAACACTCTTGGGGATTCGCTGCTTTTACTTGAGCAACAAACAATGTGTCGCGATATTGGAATTTGCCGGTTCCGGGAATGGGAATTACGCGCTTGAAAGTCAGAGAACCTTCGTACCATCCAGGTTTCTCCTCGTTCAATTCCATTTGGCGTTCGTTCTTTATTTGACTGCTTACGCTTTGTTGCCCTTTTTTGTTATTGGCTTTGAATTCTTCCATCGTTTCTGCCGTGGTTTTAATGACAATGAAGTAAACCTTAGGCATGATTTTGTATCTTTTGGGATACACAACCGTACTTTCGGCAAAGGCTTTCAAATCCTTTTTCATTGCATTGTCAATGTGCACATCGGGTATGGAAGCAAGAAATTCGTAAGCATCTTCTACGCTATGTACAAGAGTTTCCTGATTGAAATATCTTAAATATAAATTCATAAGTTGTTGTTGAAATAAAAAATAAACATAACCTAATCTTCGAAAGATAAAACATTTTCAATAGCAATGTTTTTTCCTTTTCAAATTAGGAGCGGCAAACGAGACTCGGACTCGCGACCTCAACCTTGGCAAGGTTGCGCTCTACCAACTGAGCTATTGCCGCACGCTATTCGGTGTGAAGAGAAGGAGACTCGAACTCCCACGACACAATTGTCACTACCCCCTCAAAGTAGCGCGTCTACCAATTCCGCCATCTCTCCGAATATTAAGGAACTACCAGGTGCCCAGAACAGGACTCGAACCTGCACGTCATTTCTAACACTAGTACCTGAAACTAGCGCGTCTACCATTCCGCCACCTGGGCTTCCTTTGTTCAATAAATTGTGAGCGGCAAACGAGACTCGGACTCGCGACCTCAACCTTGGCAAGGTTGCGCTCTACCAACTGAGCTA
>QAML01000094.1 GCA_003150315.1 Prevotellaceae bacterium
GCACGGATCGATCTCTCGCAGATCACAGGCTTGTGGCGACTGGACCATTCCTACCGGTACGATCCGGAGAGAAGATCGTGGGTTACTCCTATCTCCCATCTGCATGACGACGTCCGTACCCGTTTCGATGCAAACGGTACGTTGGAAGAATACGAAGCCGAATTCACGACGATTCGCAGCTCTTACCGCTTCGATCCTCAGCGCGGGACACTGACATGGGAGGGATGCGAGCACCATATCGTTTCGCTTATGCCATCGTATATGGCGGTGGTCATTTATGAACCGGTAACGGAAAAGCGCGACTGCGAGGAGACGTATAAATTCGTATACGAGCGTTTGTCCGATATGAATTGAGCCGGCCTCGGATAAAAACGGATCGAAACCGAGCTACGCAGACTTCGCTTATAAAAGCGGCTCTCGTGCAGTCTGCACTTCTCTCTTTCTGCCATACAGTTGTCGTCGTCCGGAATCGTATGGAGATTTAACCGTTTTCTACTTGACATAGAATGAAAATACCCGGCTTCCATTGGGAGCCGGGTATTTCGTATCGATAGGCATTATAGCTTGCGCCTTTCGGGTCGCACCATATGGACCCGGCCGGGAACATGCGCGGGTCTGGAACGATAGACGGGGACTATGTCGCTGCCGCTGGCCGGCCTGAGTTCCTCTTCCGGGATCAGGGGCCTGCTCAGGGGAATGTGTTCCGGTTCCTCGACGCTTTCTGCCCTTTGCACGGTATCGGCATTCGATATCAGTTCCGCCGCGATTTTTCGGGAGCGCGCGGCCTTGCTTGGCGTAGCGCCCCTCGTCGTTGAGCAGATAGCGTTCCATTTGCGGAGGTCCTGAGTCGTGCCCTGCTCGTCGATGCGGACCTTGACGATCGTGTCGAGAATCTTGTCCGCCAAATCGAACGGTACGCGGAAAAAGTCGAAACCGATGCGCGAAGGCTGGCCGTACTGCTCAGCGAACTCCTGAAAAAACGCTCCCAGTCAGGTGTTCGTGGGAATCTGGAACATCTTCTTCTTGTACTCTTTGCCCTGAGGCCGCTCCCATGCGAATTCCCCGGTCTGCGGGTTCATCTCGGTCAGAAACCGTACTCTTTGGTGCCTTTGTTCAAGGCCAGCAGCACGTCTTTGGATTCCTGCGGCGCGGACTGTCCCGGCGCCTGTTCTGTTTGTTTTGCCCTACAGGATAAATATTGATTGATAATCGATTCGGGTTCGTACACCGGCCTCGACGCGAAAGTAACTATCCGTAGGTTTCCTGATACCGTTTAGGGCTGTTTGGCGCGATTTGGCGGAGTGGCAGTTATCGGGCAAACGAATACGCCATGGCGTGCAAACCTCCGTAATGTGATGGGAGGTACGAGCGTTTACCTCCTTAATGTGTTGAAATTTAGCCTATTATTCGGTAAATTCAATATGCGAATCCCTGTGACGCTCACCCGTAAGTCTAACCATAAATCTAAATCGTATGAAGACCATCAAAGCATTTTCCAACAAAGTGATCGACCTGGCCGATGTGCAAGATTACGAACGAATTACGGCTGAGTTCAACCGCTTGACAAAGGACTATTACACGAAAGAAAAAAATGCGATTCAGCAGCTTCGCACTTTACGTCAAATACGGATCAGGCTTTCGTTGGCAAAAAAAGTTTACGAGGTGACCGGCAAAGAGACCGAGTACATTATCCGATTGCTGAAAAACGAAGAGGAGATCGTTTTAACACTCATATCCCAGGCGTGCGGCTTGGATATGTTGCCGGCCGGGGACAGACCTGTGCGTTTGAGTTGGTCGGGCAAACTGATCGATCTGGTCGAGATCGCCTATGGTCTTTATGTCAGCCGATGTATTAATGGCGGCCGGTGTGACATCAAGGAGATCATAGCTGGTTTCGAGCAATTGTTCGGCGTCAGGCTACCGCATATCTACAACCGGCTGCTGGCCATCCGAAACCGCAAGAACGGACGGACCCCGTTCCTGAAATGGCTCTGCGAGCAGATCGAACGGGATGCCGACCTGAAAGACGAGTAAGTGACCCGTGATCTGGAAATGAATTACAGGGGACCAGAAAAGGCCCCCTGTATATCGGTGTGCGGCAAAGTCATCGGGTAAACAAACGGCACGATTCGTCGGGAGGAGAAAAGCTATTTTAAATTAAAGGAACCGAAAGACAATGACTCGAAGAACCGTTCGCATCACAGGCCAGCTTCTCGCCCGACGCGCTATAAATATAGTTAATCTTTTGATTGCCTGCAAGAATCACTCAAGCAGTTTTTGTGAGAAGAGATGATACCTCACTATCTATATGTAATAAAAGACGGCTTTCTGGCCGTCTTTTATTACTAAACTGAATGGATTGATTATTTAATCCGTTCAAATATACCTCCTTTCATACGCAGACTATCTTTATTAAGGACTTCAATCTTCCAATCGAGAGGTGGCTTCACATACCCCGGATCAAACTGTTTTCTTAATTCTTCCATAGTTGATCCTGGAGTATATTTTAATTCGATTACATTCTTTTGCACAAAAGTCCATGTGCCAATAAACCGGCTACAATATTCTACATCGAGAAAAGTTCCATTTTTATTCAATATTAAGAGATAATAATTGTTAGGGACAAATTCATGAGTCGTTTCCTCATATCGAATACTCTGATATATTCCAGATACATCAGCCATTCTTTTAGATATCCCGCAAGAACTTACTGTCCATAGAAATATTATAACAAAAAGAATCTTTTTCATTTTATAGGTCCATTTTTATAATACAAATTAAAGTAATCAAATAGGTTTGTATTCAGGTCAACATCTGGCGAATAAGTTAGCCCCATGCTTGGATAAGCTGGTATGAGATCTTTTAAAGTGGAATTCCTATCTAAAGCTATTTCTGCTGTCTTCGCATATCCTCCTGGTTTATAAGGTTGGTTTGCATTCCCGTCATACAATCCCTGTACCCATGCCGGCGTTATACCCTCTCTGGATACAATAGACCCTACTGAACTTATTAAGCCTTGAACTGAAAGAGGATCATAATCATATTGTATTTGATAGGCTTCTACTTCTTTATAAATATCATTCAGCATAGGACTGCCAGAAGACATACTAAATGCGACTCTTCCCTCTTCAAATTGACGTACATGAACCGCTTCATGAACAAAATTGGGAATTGAACCATAGCTAACTACGATAGCATTTCTGCCCGATACAACATCCAATCTCAAACCTCCGATGTCGGTCGGACCGATACGATTCAAAGAATAGAGTTGTGAACTGCTGTGCATGATATTCATGGTTTGCAAGGTATAGTCAATACTGGCTATTCGCATTTCCAATGAGGCAATATTATTTTGCATGCCAATGGATTGCCACTCGTGATCAGCTGTATTTAGTGTATTCAGTCGGTTTTGGGTACTCAACATATCGTTCCGCAAAGAAGACCAAATCGATGCAAATTCTTTCTCCGAAAGAGTGTCTATTGTCATGCCGCTCGGATCCATAAAACGGGCCGGGTTATTGGCACAATAGTTATATGGAGATAAACCGATATACTTTCTTGCTAAAGGATCGGTCGTTGTCCATCTCCCGATCATCGGATCGTAATGCCGTGCGCCGAAATCATACAGGCCCAGCATCGAACCGCCGAGGGTTCCGTCCTGCAACTCCTTGCCTGAGAACAGATATTTGTTCTTGTTCAGGTTATTCGTCGAGAAAGCCAGCCCGAACGGATAGTAGTCGGTGGTCTGAACCGTTTGCAGCGTCCCATCGATTGCCGAGAGTACGGCCCGCGTGCTTCCGAGATGGTCTTTCTTGAAATAGTTATAGGTGTAGGACGTTCCGGCGGAACCCTCCGTGCGGGACACCGTCCCCTCCGGAGTGAGCATGTACAGCAACTTGTTGTCGCTGCCGTAGACCATCACCGAGCGGTAGTAGGTCAAAGAACCGTTCGCATCGCAGGCCAGCTTCTCGCCCGATGCGCTATAAATATAGTTAATCTTTTGACCTCCTGCAACAATTTCTTCGGGAAGATTCAAGATATTATACCCGATCGTGACGCCGCGCCGTCCGTCCGAGCTCATATTGCCGTTCGGATCGTAGGCATAGCTCACCGCAGCGGCTCCGTTCAGGCGCAGGGACTGGAGGCGGTTGCCGTCATAGGTCATCTCCGTCAGCTCGTGCAGCGGGGAGCCGTCTTCACCGGTGCGCAGCAGGGTTTGGATATTCCCGTGCCGGTCATAGCTCAGGTTCTTTTCGGCATAAGCCTCCGAGGCGCTCCATGCGCCGCCCGCCGCCGTTTTATAGGCCGCAGCAACGAGTTGCCCGACCGCATCGTAATTGTAGGCGTAGGCTTTGTCCGGCGCCGCTCCCGTACCCCAGCGCAGGGCGCTGACGTTCCCGTCCAGACGAGGAACGGTTCCCGTTACGGTGCTTTGTTCGTAATCGAGGCCGTAGCTGAACGAGGGTGAGGCGACGGCGTTCGTGCGACCGTTCAGGTCGTAAGCATACGTTTCGGTTTCGGTCTGATCGTGGATCGATTTCGCAGCGACGTTCCCCAGCTCGTCGTAGGTGTACGAGGCGAGGGTGACCGTACCGTTGGTATCGTCGCCATCCACACGCTGTCGAATGGAGAGCAGTCGCCCGAAACCGTCGTACAGCAGCCATTTGTCGTAGCCGTAGGTCTGGTCGCCCACGGTCTGCTTGACTTTCGTCCGAGTCACCTGTCCCGCAAAGTTGTGGGTATTGGAGGTAATCTCCACACCGGACGGATACAGATCGGAGACGGACTGTATGGGACGATAGAAGTTGTCGTAATAGGTCGCCGAGGTCAGCCATCGGGCGGTGTCGATACCCAGCACTTTGTTCTTCGTTCCGGTGAGCATATCCCGAACGTCGGCCGAAGGCGATTGGTGGAGGGCGTCGGCGGCTGCAAAAGCGTGTGCATCATCCGGTTCGAGCCAGCCGTAGTCGTCGTAATAACTGATCTTCAGATAGGCGCTCTCATCGGGAACGGATGGGTAACACCGGTTCGTATAGCCGTGTACGGCCGATCCTCTTTCCTCGTACAGCACGGTCGCCGCTTCCAGCGCCGCCCGGTGCGACTCGAACGTTCCGCCCGTGACGACGCCCGAAAGAACGGGGCGGTCGAAGACGTCGTACTTGACGAACGACCACTGGCCGTTAGCGCGCTGGTTGCCGTCTTGGCTCATGGCGAGCCGTCCCCGGCGGTCGTATATCGAAAGGGTGTATTCCGCACCGGGGGTTTGGCTGCGAACGACATAGCCCCGGTCGTCGTATTCGGTATAATAGCAGTACGAGCCGAGTTCCTGCGCCGTTTTGGCCGTCGAACAGTCGAACGTATCGGCCATCGGCGGAAGTACATAGCGCAGTCTGTCCAGATCGTCGTAAACATAATAGGTGATCCGGCGGTCGGAAGCGGAAATGTACACTTCCCGGGCGATCGTGCGACCGTTCGGGTCAGTGTATTCCAGCGTTTCGTGCCGCTGGGTCTGGTCGCCGTTTTGGGTATCGACGCTCCGGCGTACCGATAACTGTCCTGCGGCGAACACCCCTTGGGAGAGCAATGAGCCGTCGGCTTGAACGACGTATCGGACGATGGCATCGGCTGCCGTGTTCAGGCGGTAGTCGTAACGGGTGTAGTAGCCATCGGAGAGGCGGTGTGTTTCGCCGGGCGTATTGCGGGCCTGCACCAATCCGAGACCGCTGCCGTAAACTGTTCGTTGCATGGCATACGGCGCTACGGACATTCCGAACTTTCCGGCATAGAATGTCTGTTGCGAAGCGTATGGATCGGCATCGGGCGCCGTTCCCGTTCCGGCGGAGAAAGCGCGGACATACGGCAGATAGCTGACCGAGTCCGCACGTCCCATGCAGTCGTATTCCATGAAAGATACCCAGTCGCCCCCTTGAGGCAACGTGGACGATGCAGGCGCTGCGCCGACAGTCACAGACTGTACGGGCCGCCCCAGGCCGTCCTGATAGATGACGGTCGTGTTGTAATGGCTGCCGTTGCCGTTTCGGTAGATACGCTGGGTCATACTGCCGGAGGAGTGTTCTGAAAGTACACAAGACGGCTGTACATACGTCAGCGTGTTGCTGATCTCCTGCGTCTCGTCGGCAGGGTTCGCGTAGATGATCTCGATACTTCCGTATTTGGCTTGTCCTGTTTCATTGGCCGGGAAGGTGAGGTTGACCATAGCGCCGCTTCCCTGAGCTTGGACACTGTCGGGCAGATTGCGAATACCACGATAATTCGCCGTGCAATCCAGCGAATCGGGAAGGAATACCTCGGCGTTTACCAAGTATTTTCCTCCCGCAGGCGAAACGGACAGAGCTCTGGGGCTTAGAATTACCATCTGAGTGGCGCTTCCCTGTGTATAGTCGAAGTAAGTCTCTTCCCGGTGTTCGTTCGCTGCATCCATATAGACGATCGTGGCCCGGCCGTTTTTTGCGGCCGCACCCGGATTATCCGGGAACGTTACGGTCAGTAAGCCCGGAACGTCGGGATGCACGGTTACGAATGCCCCATTGGGAAGTCCTGTGCATTCTTTGTAAACGAGCGTTAACGGCTTGTTTGGGGAGTTGTATGTCACTTGCAGGATTTTGCTTTCCCCTCCGGGCGAGAACGTCACGCTTTGCGGAGTTACGGAGATGCTGTGGTCCATAGCCGCCTGCGTAAAGGAGAACGAAGCGGAGATCGTCGCCGTCTGATCGTCGGGCAGGAAGTAGAAGACCTGACATTCGATCTGTCGGGCGCTCCACGATGGATTCGCACCGACTTTCAGGATCAGATTTCCGTCGTCGGCCGCCAGCAAGGAACAATCTTCGGGTAGATCCGAGCTCCCGGCATAGACCAACGGCAGATCGGTTTGTTGATTCGAGAAAGAGACTTGCAGATGCTTCTCGCCTCCTTCGGGTGCTACGGTAAAGGACGGAGTATCGACCTGCAGGCTGAAATCGAGCGCAGGCTGCACGTAAGGAAGTGAAGCGGTCACCGTATGGTCGCTATCGTTCGGATCGATATAAACGACCGTCATCGTTCCGGAGCGTTCTGCTCCGGTATTGTTCCCGGGTATATAAACTTGCAACTGTCCGTTTTCACCTGCCATGACCTGACTGCCTTGGGGCAGTCCCTCTGTACCGTCATAAATGATCTGATAGGGCTTGATCGGTTCGTCCAGCGAAACATATCCGAGTTGTAAAGTGTACGTTCGGCCCTCAGCGGCAGCCGTCAGTTGTGTATGCGAGGTAAAGCGGATGCTATAATCCAACGGTTGCTGATAATACGTGAACGTTCCTTTGACGGGCATCGTCCCCAGCGGATTGACATACGACACTTCGATGGTTCCGGTTCGGTCCTCCCATGTACCGTTGGCATCCATATGAAAGTTCAGGTTGCGGTTTTCCTTCACGCTGACCGACCATGCTTTAGGTAGGGATATCCCTTGCGGAAACCATGCTCCTTGGAAAGTCAGCGAGACTGGTCCGCTTCTGTGTGCATAGGAAACAGAGATTTCGGCATCTCCCCCTCCTTTCGGTACGACGATATTCTGAGCCGGAAGAACGATGTCGTAACTCAATGGAGCTTGGCTGAGGGAAAGAGTTGCCGAAACTGGATTGTTTCCATCCAATGGGTTTTCATAGAACACGGTTACGGAAGCGGTGCGTTCCGTCGAGTCTTCATTCGGAGAGAATTCCAACGACAGAGCCCCGTTTGCGCCTGAGGTTAACGTAAACCAATCCTCGTGCTCGGAGCATCTCAGATAGTTCAGTGCGACCGTTCCCGGACGGACCGTATAGACGAGGCCGAGGGCTTGCGTACCGCCTCCCGAAGCCAATTCGATCTCGCTTTGCTGGAATCGGATGTCGTAGGGTGCCGGTTGCTGGGTGATGGTGACGATGTCGGAAAGCGTACCGGAGGAGTTGGCCGGATCACGGAAATTGAAAGTGATGTTTCTGGTGATGGGCACGTCGTTCAGATTTTTCGCAAACTCGACGACCAGTCGGTCTTCGTCAGAAATTCTCGCGGACAAGACCTGTCCCTGATCGCCGCTGCAACCCAGATACTGGAATGTGAAGATCGAATCGACCGAATAGCTCAGATCGAAATACTTGGTCTCTCCGCTACCGCTCACCTCAGTGCTTTGCGGCGTCATCATGATCCACGAGCTCAAGGGTTCCTGAGAGACCGAAAAGCTCGTCCTCACGGGCTGCGAGGCATTGAGCGGATTGGAGAAGCTGACCGTGATATTGTGGTAGCGGGTCATATTCGTGCGGTTCGGTTTGGCTTGTAGGGTCAGTGAGGCTTTGTCTCCGGATTGGGTGAGCGTATATTCTCCGGGCAAGTTTTCTGCACCCAGATAGTCGAGCGCCACCTTGTCCGGGCGGTCGACATAGGAGAGCGGAACGGTAACGGTACCTCCCTCAGGAGCTATCGTAAAGGTAGTTTGCGGAACGCTGATATTGAAGCTCGCCGGGTTTTGCGAATAGGTGAAGACAGCCGGGAGCGGTTGGGCGGCGTCTACCGGATTGTTGAAGTAAACGGTTGCCGTACCTGAACGGACTTCCGTGGAAAGATTGGCCGGGAAGGCGGCCGTCAGGGTCCCGCTGCCGTTATGGGTCAGCGTGCAGCCCTCGGGCAACCCTTCGGTGTGGTGGATCGAGAGCGTTACTGGGTCCGTACGGTACTGATAGTTGACGGCCAGCGTCGTGGAACCGCCTCCCGGCGCGGGCGAGATACTGTTTTGCGGCAAGCTCACCGCATAGTTGTTCGAAAGCTGGCTGAACGAAAAAGAGGCCGGGATCGGAGCGTTCGCGTTGAGCGGATTGTTGAAATGGACCGTTACGGTGGGCGTTCGGGTGGCATTGGTCGGATTGGCATTGCAGGTCAGCACCAGCACTCCATTCGCGGCCGTAGACAGCGAACAACCCTCGGGCAACCCCGACGTGCTGTGGATCGAGAGGGCCACGGGACCATCCCGGTGAACGTAGTTCATTTGGATATTCTGTGTGCCGCCGCCGGAGGGTATGCTAAATGAGCTTTGAGCGAGACTGACGTCGTAGGGTGCCGGAGGCTGGGTAAATGCCACGACATCGGAAAGCGTCCCGGAGGAGTTGGCCGGGTCGCGGAAATTGAAGGTGATCTTTCCGGAAACGGCCGTGCTGGCCAGATTTTTCTCGAATTCGACAGCCAGTCGGTTGTCTCCGACGATCCGTCCGGAACGGACCTGTCCCAGATCGCCGCTGCAACCCAAATATTGGAAAGTGAACATGGAATCGATGGAATATCCCAAATCGAAATATTCGGTTCCTCCGTCCCCGGCGATTTCGATATTTTTGGGCGTTATCGTAATCCATGAACTCATCGACTCCTGCGATAGCGAGAAGGAGGCCGTTACGGGTTGGGTGCTGTTGAGCGGATTGGCATAGCTTACGGTGAGATTGGCATTGCGATTCTGCCCGGAGATGTTTCTCTCTGCGGAAAACGTAAGGCGTCCTCCGTTTCCCGGTGAGAGCGTACACCATGCGGGTACGCCGGAGCAGTTTATATATTCGAGATTCATACTCCCGGTTCGTTCCGCATAAACGATGGACACCATCGTGCTTCCTCCCTCGGAGAGGATAGAGTATGAGGACGATGATGCGCGGATAGCATAGCTTTGCGGTTGCTGTGAAAGGCTGAACGAGGCCGTAACCGGCTGAGCGCTGTTGAGCGGATTGGTATAGGTCACCGTTATCGTGGCGCTGCGGGCCGTATTGCCGCTGTTGGCCGTACATACCGCCGAGAGGGTGCCTCCGCTGTTGGGAGTGAGCGTACACCAAGCCGGTACGCCTGTAGCGTTCAGGTAGGTGAGACCGACAGTTCCGGGGCGTTGCGAGTATGCCAGCGTGACGGTCTTGGTTTCGCCCGAAGGAGCTACCGTCAAGCTGTTATTGGGAATAGTGATGTCGTAAGGTAGCGGTTGCTGCGAATAGGTAAAGGTTGCCGATACGGGCTGACTGCTGTTCAGCGGATTGTTGTAAGAAATCGTTGCCGTGCCGCTACGGGTCGTGTTTGTCGTATTCGCAGGAAAGGCCACGGAGAAGGTTCCGTTGCCGTTTGCCGTTACGGTAGTCCCGGCGGGCAGTCCCGAACAACTTTGATACGTGAGACTGACCGTCCCCGTGCGGTCCACGTAAGCGAGCGACAGGGTTTTGGTTTCGCCCGCTGCCGCAATGCTCAGGCTATTATTCGGGATGGTGATGTTGTAACTGAGCGGCTGCTGGGAATAGGTAAATGCGGCCGATACCGGTTGGCTGCTGTTGAGCGGATTCGTGTAATAAATCGTCGCTGTCCCGCTGCGGGTGGCCGAAGTCGTATTCGAGGGAAAGGCAACGGAGAAGGTCCCGTTGCCGTTTGCCGTTACGGTAGCACCGGAGGGCAATCCCGAACAGCTCTGATAGGTAAGGCCGACCGTGCCGGTACGGTCCACATAGGCGAGCGACAGGTTTTTTGTCTCACCCGCTGCCGCAATGCTCAGGCTATTATTCGGGATGGTGATATTGTAGCTGAGCGGCTGTTGGGAGAGCGAGAACGATGCCGTGACGGGTTGCGAAGCGTTGAGCGGATTGTTATAGGAAACGGTAACGGTCGCGCTGCGGGCCGCATTAGTTGTGTTGGCAGTGCAGGAAATGGACAAAGCACCGTTCGCACCGGCCGTCAGGGTACACCATGAGGGCACCCCCGAACAACTCTGGTAGGTCAAGGTTACCGGGCCGTCCCGATGAACGTAGCTGGCTTGAAAATTATGCGATCCTCCTGCCGCAGGTATCGTCGCGCTGTTTTGAGCGAATCGAATATCGTATGTTGCCGGAGGCTGCGTGAAAGAGACGACATCGGAAAGTTGCCGCGATGAGTTGATAGGATCGGTCACGTAGACGGTGATCTGACCTGTGATCGTACTCTGGGTCAGATTCTTTTTGAAGTTGAAGTGAATCTGGTTCGATCCGAACGCGCCTACCGAATTAAGCTGCGAGGCCCCGCCGCTGTAACTACGATAGTCGATATTGAACAGCGTGTCGGGATTGGAATAGGCGACGTTGCAGTAATAGCTCCCTCCAGTTCCGCTGACCGACAGGCTTTTGGGAGAGAGAGCTATCCATGAGGGAATCGGTTGTTGGCTGACGGTAAACGAGGTTGTTTCGGGACGGTTGGCATTGAGCGGATTGGAGTAACTGACCGTAACGGTCCCGGAGACGACCGCCCCGGTCTTGTTCGCTCCGCCATACAGACTCAGCGCTCCGTTGGCCCCGGCCGTAATCCGGTATCCCGCAGGCAGGCCGCTGGCTCCGAGAAAGGTGGTGTTGACGGCTTCGGTCCGGTTCTTATAGGATACTTGTAGATTGCTGTATCCCCCTTCGGCAGGAAGATTGACAGATGTAGGTGCTATTTTGATGCTGTAGTCGGGAGTGAGCCCCTGTTGCGAGAAGGAGCATGAGCCCCAAACCTGACTGCCGTAGTTCGTCGGATCGGGATAGTACAGCATGATGTTGCCCGATCGGGGCGTATATCCGGTATTGGCCGGGAAGGTGACCTGTACGGTCAGGTTTCCGTTATCCGACACCTGGATATCGGAATAGGGAGCGGTGTAGCGGGCCATTCTCCAATCGAACAGAGAGTCCGGAGAAGGCGCGTAATCGACTTTCAGGGTATAGGTCCCTCCCTGCTGCGGCACGGTGATGCTGCGCGGAGTGAGGGTGACCATCTGCTGTGCGTGCGAGACGAAGGTGCCGGCCAGCAGCAGAGCCAGCAAAACGATATATTTTTTCATGTCGAATGCGTTTGAGGGTTGAGTCGTTATTCGTACTGATAGCTTTTGAGCAGGCAGCGCTCGTTATCGCGGATAGCCGAGAGACGCCCGAGCGCATCGTATTCGTAGTAGACGGTATGGCCGTTGGGATCGGTTTGGGAGGTCATGCCGACGCCCGGCAGATGGGTGTAGGTAGTCATGCGGGCATCTTGCGGATAGACGCGCACTTCGTCGATGTATGCGTTCTCCTCGCCTATGGTCGCCCCTCCCCAGAGATTGCGTACGGCATCCACTTTCGTCCATGTTCGACCTTCGTCCCGGCTGATCCAATAGCTCAGTATGAATGAGTCCGTCAAAGAGGAGGGATTAAAAGCGAGCTTATAACTACCCCGGTACGCTTTCCTGCCGGTTTTGGCTAAAGGCAGAATTACGACGTTCGAAGAGGTATCCTCCTCGAAGCTGGTATGGAATATCTCCTTACAAACCGAGGGCGTATAGTCGGCCGACGATTCATAGGTCATCGCGTTTTGCACGATGGCGATGGGTAGACTTTGGTTATAGCCGTAGATATACGACAATTGACCGCCCGTGCGATCATTTATGTAGATGGGGTTCAATCCGCCGTCGAATTTCAGGTTGATCGCCAGCGTATCGTACCGGTTGTCCGCATTCAGCCCATCGCCGTGGTTGGAATGGACGAAATCGGCATCGGCTAAAGGTTGAGCGAGTTTGAGGGACAGATCGGACTGTTTGAGAATGATCTTCGAAGAAGAGACGCTCGCGTCTTTATAAGTTGTCAGATGTCCTCCGGTGATCCTGCCGTTTTTATAGGAGAGCACTTCGAGGGGGAAAGCGTCCATGTGATTGTCCTGCATCGTTTTCAGGGCGGAATACATATTACCGCTATTGGAGGATATATCATAGTCGCACGGATATTTGAACGTCGTTTTGTAAATATTGTTCGCGGCGTCTTTCACAATCGACTCCTTGATATGCAGGTAGGTCGTATCATATACATAGGTGGTTACCGACGGCAATGAATAAGCGCTTTGCTCGACGATCACGCTGTCCAGATAGATCGGTTGCGATATCCACTTATATGTGGCCATGCGTTTGGTCGGCGTACCGAAGATCGGATACTGACTGTTTTCCATCGTCGCGCACAGGATCTCCGCTTTAGCCGGCGCATTCATATCGTAACGATTGCGTTGCCGCATTTGTAGGGTCCCGTCGGCTGAATACAGGCTTTGTTCCAGCAACAGACCACGTTGCCATGCATAAGAAGTTCGGGGAAGGTAGGTGCGTGACGAATAGCTCGGAGGTTCGTGCATCATACCGGCAGCGTAGGGCGTGTATATGTCCGGTAAGGAATCCGGATACTGGGCGAAAGACGAGTACCGGTAAAGCGTGTAGGAGCCGTCCGGAAGAATCTCTTTGACCAACGGATAGACGATCGGCGATCCGTTCTGATCGAACAGCGCATTGAAACTCATGCTGTTGATACGATATGTGAACGTATTGGCCAAATAGG
>QAML01000088.1 GCA_003150315.1 Prevotellaceae bacterium
TATTTTAAAATAAGTGCCTTGTATTTTAAAATATATGGCTTGTATTTTTTACAATAAGCCTTATGTTTTTTTTCATGTCCCTAAACGCATAATTCTTTTGCCTGTTTTTATGCAAAAAATGTCTTGCATGACGATTTTTAACCGGAGCTTGTGAATGGGTAAGGGAAGCTATTCTTCCGTCGATGGGAGTGCGGCGTGGCGAGAGTCTTTCTTAGCACCGAATTTCAGGAGTTTGTTGGCGGAAGAAGTGATGCTGCGCCCCGCAGGCTGCGCCATGGTGCGCACATCTTCGAAAGCTTCCTGCGTTTTCTTGAGACATGCTTCCGCTTTGTTGAGCCTTTCGCAGAGAATTTGCACTCTGCTAACCATTTCATTTGCTACGGCAATTATTTTGTCCTGGTTCTCTGCCTGGCGTGTCTGTTTCCAACTTATTTCCAATATTCTAAGCAGTGCATACATGTTTTGCGACCCGGTAATAAGCACACCGTCGTCGTAAGCATCGCGCCATAGTGCGGCATCATTCGAGAGTGCGAGCTGCAATGCGCCTTCGCTGAACACATACATTATTACGAAATCCAACCGTGCCGAACCTTTTGTGAGATATTTGCTGTAGTCCTTCGATTTTAGTTCCTTTACATGGCTGCGAACCGAGGCTATATGGCGTTTCAAAGCCTCTGCGCGTTCTTTTTCGCCGTTGGCGTTCTGATAATCCTCGAAAGCCTTGAACGAAATCTTGGAATCAATCACCATGTCGCGCTTGTCGGGAAAATGAAGAATAACATCGGGAATCATTCTGCGCCCCGTTTCGTTGTCTTTTATTATGTTGCCGTCGTTGTCTCTTAGAGTTTGTTGCGTTTCATACTCCAAGCCTTCGGTAAGTCCCATTCCGTCGAGCAGTTCCTTAAGTTTCAGTTCGCCGAAATTACCCTGCGTCTTGTTTTCGCCCGTAAGTGCCGAAGCAAGTCGGTCAGCACTTTCTCCCACAGCCTTTGCCTGTTCGAAACTGTGGTTTATGGCGGTTTGAAGGCTTGCCATTGTCTTTGACTGTTCGAGTTTGCTGTGCTCCACAGCCTCTTTCATCTGAGCAATGTTGGCATTGAGCGGATTCAGAATCGATGCGAGCTGCTCCTTGTTCGATGCCGAAAGTTGCTCCTGCCTTTTAATCAGAATTTCCTCCGATGAAGTACGCAACTGTTCGGTTATCAGCCTTATCTGTTGCTCTGACTGTTCTTTTTGGCGCGTTTGCATAAGCTCGAGGTTGCGTTTGTATTGCTCCTCGAGCGTTTGGGCATTGCGTGCCTCCATATCCCGCGCCACGGTGAGCGCGGAAATTTTTGCGGAACTGCGGCTGTGGCTTATCAAGAAGCCAATCAGCACCCCTGCTACCAGAGCCGCTATTACTATAATCATTAGTCTATCTTATGAGAACCTTTTTGCGCAGTGTGGCATTACCTGTTTTCACGTTCACGACATATACGCCGTTTTCAAGTTGCCTGCTTCGGTATGGCGTCTGGGCATCGGCAGATTCAATCAAGGCTCCGTCGGACGAATAAATGGCTATTTTCGCGCTGCCCGACTGGGAATTCACGATAATACATCCGTCCTCGGTTGTGGCATACAGGTTGCCGTCAGGAAGAGTTCGGACATCGTTAATGTCGCTCGGGAAATCGGCGAGAACACTGTCGGTAAAGTTCACCGAGCGGGCATACCAGTCCATCATATACGAGGTCTCGGTGTCGATACCTTCCATTGAACCCGGCCAGCGAGCCATTTCGCGTCCCCAGGCTCCCGATTTGTAAAGAAGTTCTTTGTAAGCAAGAATGCGGGCATTGATGCTGTCGGGCGAAAGGACGCTGTTTTTAAGCCTTATCCACGTGTCGCGGAAATTTTCGCGGTAATAATATGGTCCGCCGTCAAACAAGCGTCTGAACAGACCGCATGCCGTGATTTGATTGGTAAATCCGAAACTGTTTAGAATGCCTCCGTCCCAGTTTCTTCCCAATGAAGCATCGAGATCCCACGGTGTGATGAGCGCAACGGAGGTTGCGGAATTTACGTCGCGGAAGCTGACGTACGTGTTCTTGCAGTGATTGTCGTTTATGTTGAACAAGTTAATCATCAACATGAAGTTCGTGAGATTCTGCTGGTAATATTTTCTGCGCAAAAGCGATGCAAAATTCGTTTTGTTGGGATTAGTGGCGGGCGTGGTAAACTTCAGAAGTTTTTTTAGCGGGTTCCAGTTTGCCATTTGTACACTGTCGTCGGGATATTTCTGCTCCCAGCCTCTCCAACCAAGAGTGTTGGTTGTATTTGCATTGTTGTCCACGTTGTTGAAAGTGGTCTCGTTCGTCCAATCCGTGGCTTTGTACAGCACACCATGGAATTTGAGTTTGCCGTTTGCGTCGCTTTCTGTTTTAACAAGGTCGAGTTTTTTACGGTTAATCTTGTCGGTTATGCAATAAACCCCGTTGTACGCGCCGTCTACGAAAACTTCCACATAGCGACCCTGTGTGCCGTTAACTTTCGAGTGTCCCTCCGAAACTTCATAGGGAAGGCTGTCAATTTGATTCCAAATGTCATAGCAAAGTCTGTTACGCATCCTCGCTTTGTCGTTGTACATCGCATCAAGTATGAGATTTTCGTCTTTCATTAAGCCCAAAACGCTAACATTCTTGCCTTCGCGATTACTATTCCAGAGTTTTATGGCGTAAGGTTTCTTGGGAAGTCCCGCAGTATAGGCTCCGCGAATCCTTGCTCCTATGAATTGGCGGAAGAGTACCGAATTTTTCGTACGTTTCCAAGGATCTATGACGTTAAGATAGCCATGGTGATAAACTTCATGCTCGTATCTCGTGGCTTCTATCATTACAATCGGCAGGGAAGTGAGATAGAGTGTCCACATCTGGATTTTTCCGCCGATATAAAGCTTGTATGTGCGGCGAAAACTGTTCACAACTTTCACGGTATCGCCCATATTGTAGCGTTTATAGTTTATGCGCAGATATGTAATGTTGTTGGAGGAGAACACGAGCTTCATGGAGTCGCCCTCAACGGGCTTCACGCTGCAGTAAAGTCCTCTGTTCACGCTGTCAATGGCACACGGTACTCCGTTGCACAGAATTGGAAATTCACGTTTGCCTCCTTCCACGAAACTTGCCTGTATTGTGTGGGGCAGGAGCAGCAATAAAATTGTAATATATAAAATACGTGTCATGGCATATAGGTTTTGCTTGTTGTTATTTCCTTATCACCTGCAGAGCTTTCTCTATTGTGGCATCGTCGTCATTGATTATTTGGAAATACTGTGAGGTGTCCCAAAGGTCGCGAGCCACAAGAGCTTTAATAGTTTTGGCAATGAGCGTGGCAGTTTTGACTTTTTCTTCGTCGTCTTGGGGAGTTATCTTATCTTTTGCCCCGGCGGCGAAAATACTGTCCACAAGTTCGTCAGGAACTTTGTAATCGCTCTTAAACTTGTTGAAATCAGGATAACTTCCCATGAGATTGTTGCGGTTTTTGTCTATGTATTTCGTTCCGGTCGGGAGAATGAGATTCTTGCGTGAGAGATTGCGATAATATTTTGTGTATGTCATGGTGTCGAGAGGCACGAAATAATCGGGTATAATGCCTCCGCCGCCATACACAACGCGATGTTTTTTGAGCGTGTAGCACTTCAGAGAGTCGTTGTGGTGAATGCTGTCTGCGTGAAAGAGTTCTCCGCTGCGCAGGCGGTTCAACTCGTCCCGGCTGTAGGCTTCTTTCTCGCCCGGCTTGTATGGTTTTTGTATGCAACGCCCTGCCGGAGTGTAATAGCGTGACACCGTGAGGCGAATCATTGATCCGTCGGGAAGCTGAACGGGTTGCTGCACCAAACCCTTGCCAAAACTTCTAACGCCAACTATTGCCGCGCGGTCGTTGTCCTGCAATGCGCCTGCCAAAATCTCTGCCGCCGACGCGCTGAACTCGTCTATGAGCACGGCAATCTTTCCTTTTGTGAACATTCCGCCTCCACGTGCTTTATATTCCGCCGAGGGAACTGCGCGCCCCTTTGTGTAAACCACCATGTCGCCCTCCTGCAAAAATTCGCTGGCTATCTGCACCGCCGCTTCCATGAATCCGCCGCCGTTGCTGCGGAGATCTATGATAATGCGGTCCATGCCTTTTTCCTTGAGTGCCTTCATGGCTGTACGTATTTCCTCCGGTGTTTTCTGACCAAAGGAACCGAAGCGTATGTAGCCCGTTTTGCTGTCAATCATATAGGATGCATCGAGTGTGTGAAGGGGAATCTTGTCGCGCACTACGTCAAACTTTATTTCTTCCTTTACTCCCGGACGAATTATGCCAAGGTGTACGGTTGTGCCTTTCTTTCCGCGAAGCATTTTCATGATCACATCGGTGGACTTCTTAACTCCTGCAATCACCGTGTCGTTCACGCGCACAATTCTGTCGCCTGCCATAATTCCCACTTTCTGAGACGGTCCTTTGTCGGTGGGTTGTATCACCACCAAGGTGTCTTCTATCATGTTAAACTGCACGCCTATTCCTTCAAAGTCGCCTCGCAGGGGTTCATTGAATGCTTTTGTCTGCGCCGCATCGGTGTATGTGGAGTGCGGATCGAGTTGTGAGAGCATGCCGGTTATGGCTCCTTCGGTAAGTTTCATGGCATTTACCGAATCGACATAAAGATGTGAAATGGCATATTGGGCTATTCCCAATTTGCGAATGGCGTTGTTTTCCTGTTCTTTGTTTTGCGCCGAAAGTGTCAGGGCAAAAGCCGCCAGCACAAGCAGATATATACGTTTTACCATGTTACTCTTTTTATAGTATGCAAATATAAGAAAATTATGGCTATGATGTTGTTACAAAAAAACATAGAATGCGGTGCGGTGTTCTGTGTTTGTGATTTTCGTGTGGCTTGTTTTTATGTTTGCGCGGCGTTTGGGTTCGCCTCCGTACCGTATGCTCCGATGCCGGTTTTATGTCCGAACACGCCGAAAGAACGTATTCCCCTTCAAGTGTCTGTATATCAACAAAATAAGCATGTTTTGAACAGCCTTTGTAAGTTGCTGTCTATCAGATGTTTGACATGCTCAAAAATACAAGCCATATATTTTAAAATACAAGGCACTTATTTTAAAATA
>QAML01000071.1 GCA_003150315.1 Prevotellaceae bacterium
ATATTTTAAAATACAAGGCACTTATTTTAAAATAAGTGCCTTGTATTTTTCGCGACAAGCCATGTATTTTTCGGCACATCGGGAAAAGGGAATTTTTCAACCCTTCACGTGCCTGAATTTACAAATCGGAAAAAGGAATGAAAGCCTCGGTTTTCGCGTTGTGCGTAGCTATGAATTTTTCCATCCATACCATGTCCCACCAACGCGAGAATTTGTAGCCGCAATTATGGAAATGTGCCGTAAGAACAAAGCCCCTGTTCTCGTGAAAACGTATGCTGCCATTGTCATGAACCGCATCTTCTATATCGGAATAGGTTATGCAGGCATATAAATTGGTTATGTTCTGCTTTTTCAGTATATCTTCGAGTCTGTCATACAATGCCGCGCCTATGTTTAGCCGATGAAATCTCGCATCTACGTACACCGAAAGCTCAACTGCCCAATCATAGGCTGCTCTTTCCTTTAATGCTCCCGCGTAAGCATATCCCGCGATTTTTCCGTCGCATTCGGCAACCAGATAGGGGTATTTCCTTAAAGTATTTTCTATTCTCGAACGAAATTCATGCTCGCCGGGAACCTCATATTCAAACGTAATAGAAGTATTTCGCACGTATGGCGCATATATCTCCAACAACCTCGAGGCATCATCGGGAGTTGCCGTTCTTATGACAGTTTTTTCAGGTTTCATCGGGGTTTTATTTTGTTTTTACATGCCGAAAAATCCTTTTATAACAAACCAAATCACCGGTACAAGGAGCGACGGAAGCAGGTTGAGCGTCTTGCAGTCTTTAAGTTCCAGAAGTGAAAGTCCCGAAGCCGTTATCATGAGTCCGCCAACAATAAGCAGTTCCGCCATGAGGGCGTTGCTTATGGCAGTGCTTGAAAAAGTTGCCACTGCATAGAACATCCCCTGCCACAAAAACAGTACGGGCGCGGCAAGAAGCATACCTATGCCATAGGTGGAGGCAAAAACCATGGAACTTACTATATCAAGCGTGGAATTTGTGAAAAGAAATGTGTTGTCTCCCTTCAATGCGCTTATCACAGGTCCGAGCATAGACAAAGGACCTATACAATAAAGAAGAATTGCAGTGGACAGCCCTTCTGCAAGATTTTTTGAGGATTCACCGGACTTTGAACGCCTGTTGACCAAACGCCTGAAGCGACCGTCAATATCGAGTGCCGTGCCCACAACACCGCCCACTGCGAGCGAAATAATGAACAACACGGGATATTTGCTCTCTGAAAAATGAGATATGGTGGCATTGAGACCTATTGCAAGACTTGCAAGTCCCAACGCAGTATAAAGCGTATGTTTGTATTCCTCCTTTATGCCTCTGTGAAGCAATGCGCCCGCTATTGTTCCCAATATTATGCAGGCGGTGTTTACTATTGTTCCTATCACTACGGTTTTACAACTTTAATCGTGGTTTGCGCCGTGAGCGAAGGCTCGTCTTTGCACGTTACGGTGAGAACTGCGTTTCCCGGTTTACGGTTGGAGCGCACCAAAATCACAAGTTCACCGTGGAAAAGTTTCATCTGCGGCATTTCGAAAGGCTCGAGCGATGAAGCATCGCCGTTGCAGGCAGCCTGGTATTTCGCGCCTTTCACCGAAAACAGCAATTCGTTGTCGGCATTCGGGCATTCGTTTCCGTCGGCATCGAGCATCCTCACCGTTACGAACGATATGTCATCGCCATCTGCCTTTATGGTTTTCCGGTCGGGGGAAAGTTCTATTTTTGCAGGCCTTCCCGCCGTGCGCACAACCTTTTCCGCAGCACGCTTTCCGGTTTCGTCATACGCCACAACTTTCAGTTCACCCGGCTCATACTTAACGTTCATCCACTTTATGCGGTTGGCATCGAAAAGCTCTGTCGGGTCTTTCTTTTCACGCCCCATGCTCTTTCCGTTGACAAACAACTCGGCTTCGGGATAACTTGTGTAACACATCACAGGGACTGTTTTGCCCTCCATACCCTGCCACGTCCAATGCGGAAGCAGATGCAGAGTTTTTTCTTCTGTATTCCAGCGGCTGCGATAAAAGTAGAATCTGTCCTTGGGCAGACCTGCAAGATCCACAATACCGAAGTAGCTGCTGCGCGAAGGCCACATGTTGCTGTAAGGAAAGTTCTCGCCGAGATAATCAAAGCCTGTCCAGACAAATTCTCCTATTATCCACGGTTTTCTGTCCTGATACCAGGCATCATAATCGGGAATGTTGCTCCAAGAACCGCTATACAAATCGTAACTCGACACTTGCCGGTCGGGATTAGTGCTTCCGTTAGTGGTGTGTATAGCCGGAAAATGATAAACTCCGCGACTGCTGAGCGTGGAAGCGGTTTCGCTTGCTATCAAAAAGCCTTGCGGCAGAGAATCAATGAAAGTTTCGTAGCAATGAGTGTGATAATTGAATCCCGGAACGTCGAGTGAATTGAAAAATCCGCTTCGCGTTGCACCCTCAACGTCATCTACTCCGGCCGTAACGGGACGTGTGGGGTCGAGTTTATGGAGAAGATCCACAAGACGACGGCAAGCCTCCGCACCTTCTTTGGTCTTTTGGTCGGGAATCTCGTTTCCGATGCTCCACATTACTATTGACGGATGATTACGATGGTTGTAATACTCGTTTATAAGATCCTTTTCCGCCCAATCCTTGAAAAAGCGACTGTAAGCATTGGGTGTCTTTCCCGTCATCCAGCTATCAAATGATTCTGCCATGACTAAAATTCCCAAAGAATCGCACAAGTCCATCATCATAGTCGAAGGCATATTGTGCGAAGTACGTATTGCGTCGCAACCCATATCCTTCATTATTCTGATTTGTCGGGCTATCGCCGCCTCATTCACCGCTGCGCCAAGCGGACCAAGGTCATGGTGGAGGCAGACTCCCTTGAATTTCCGTGTTTTACCGTTAAGTTGGAAGCCATTTTCCTTTGTAAAAGAAATACTCCTCACTCCGAACCGCGTAAGATTCTCGTCGACCACTTTCCCTGCCCTTTTCAATCTCGTGCGAAGGGTATAAAGGCTCGGCGTTTCGGGTGTCCACAGCGCGGGATTGGGTATTTTAAGTTGCGCATTCAGTTTTCCGGCGGTAAAAGCGGCATTTGCAGAAGAAATTTCCTTTCCGTCGCGCGAGAGAATGGTGATTTCCGCATCAAGATTCCCGTTGCTGCCACTGCGCAAAGCCACTTCGGCGTTCACGGTAGCCATGTTTTCGGAAACTTCAGGCGTTGTAACCCAAACTCCCCAGGTGTCTATAGCATCTTTCCCCGTAAGAATCAATTTTACCGGGCGATAAATTCCACCACCGGGGTACCAACGGCTGCT
This sequence comes from Prevotellaceae bacterium, assembly GCA_003150315.1. GTDB lineage: Bacteria > Bacteroidota > Bacteroidia > Bacteroidales > Bacteroidaceae > UBA6398. The sequence continues at coordinate 3,328 of QAML01000071.1, forward strand.
AAGTCCCGGATTGTTTAGTTTTACCACTACATTATTCTCGCCATTCTTGAGATACGGCGTGGCATCTACCCTGAAAGCATTATAACCATTCTTCCATTGTCCCGCAAGTTTGCCGTTTATGTAAACTTCCGGCTCTGCCATTGCACCGTCAAAGAGTAATTCGGCATGAGAATAGGGACGCGCCACCTTAAATTTGGTACGATACTCCCCTTTTCCCGTCCACGGCAGCGCACCTGTATTTCCTGTTGATTCGTTAATGACTTTCTTTCCGTCAACAAAGCTTTCGCTTCTCCACACATCATTGTTTTTGTCAAACTTTCCAGATATAGCCCAATCGTGAGGCAGTGTTACGGCATTGAAAGTACCTCCGTCTTTCGAAAAAGTCCACCCGTCGCGCAAAACAATGGTTTTATGTATTTGCGCTTGTGCCGTTGCGGCGAGAGCAATTGCGCAAAGCATCGTCTGTATAAGTCTTTTCTTTATTTCCATAAGTCTTTTCTTTATTTCCATGAGTAATGTTTTATTGTTGTTGCGCCTCTTCTGCGGGAATTATTCTGAACAGTTTGTCGCTCTTCCTTATCTTCGCATCCACAGGCAGCGAAACGTGCCAACCTTTCCGGGCTGTGTCCACGGGATTCATGTCATATCTTATTTCGGATGCGTTGAAATAAACCGCGCCTGTGGTCGGACCGGTAACCAGAAGCCTGTCGCCCTTATGAATCTCGGTTGCTTCAATCACAAACTCTCCCACCCCGAGGTTCGAATAGTATTTCACACCGCGACCGGCATATACTTTTCGTTCCGTGGCAAGACTTCCGTACTTCTTGTTCCATTCTCCGAGTTTTTGTCCCAGATAATATCCGTCCCAGAAACCGCGATTGAACACCGTGGCGAGTTGTTCGTCCCATTCGTCCTTTTTCTTTTCTGTGAATGTGCCTTCAACTATTGCCTGCAATGCCTCCTTGTAGCACTTCACTACCGTCAGAACGTATTCCGGACCGCGTGCACGCCCCTCTATCTTGAACACTCTCACGCCGGCATCAACCATTCGGTCAAGAAAGCGGATTGTTTTCAAATCCTTAGGCGACATTATATATTTATTGTCTATATCCAACTCCGTGCCGGTCTCTTTATCACGCACCGTATAGCCACGCCGGCAAACCTGCAAGCATTGTCCCCGGTTGGCACTATGGTTAAGATTGTCAAGACTCATGTAACATTTTCCGCTCACAGCCATACAAAGCGCGCCATGACAAAACATTTCTATCCTTACCGGCTTGCCTTTCGGTCCGCAAATGTTTTGGTTTTGAATGTTGTCGTATATGTGCTTTACCTTGTCAAGACTTAATTCTCTGGCAAGCACCGCCACATCGGCAAAACGGGAATAAAAACGCAAAGCCTCGGTGTTGCTTATGTTCAATTGCGTAGACAAATGCACTTCCATCCCTTTTTCGCGGCAATACATTATTACTGCCAGGTCGGAAGCTATGATTGCGCTGATTCCGGCCTCACACGCCGCGTCCACAATCTCACGCATTTGAACCATATCCTCGTCATATATTATGGTGTTTACCGTGAGATAGCTTTTAACTCCGCGTTCCATACACAGCGAAGCTATTTCCCTCAGATCGGATATGTCGAAATGATTGGCGGAATGGGAACGCATGTTCAAAGTTCCCACGCCGAAATAAACCGACCCCGCACCCGCCTGAAATGCTGCCACAAGCGATTCGCGCGAACCCACGGGAGCCATTATTTCAAAGTCTTCAATTTTCATCATTCTTTATTTCGTGAACCGGTTCCTGCAAAACCGCGGTCTTCTTGTTATATATTCCTATTAGATAAACGGCAGCAATGGCGCAGCCGAACGACATCCACACGGCGGCAGCCGTTCCGCCCAAAAGTCCCGACAATCCTATGTCGTCGGGAAAGCACAAAGCCAGTGCCACACACAGCGCATTGTTAACCACATGACACACTATGGAAGGCACAAGGCTTCCCGTGCGCAAGTACATCCACCCCAGCAAGATTCCCAACACGAAAGCCGCAGGAATCTGTGCCGGATTGAAATGCACAAGTCCGAAAACGAGTGCGCTCACAGGCACTGCTATCACCGGTCTGATGTTTTTTTCGAGAAGCGAACCTAAGAAAGCACGACGGAACACGAGTTCTTCAACCACAGGTCCTATGATGGTTATACAAAACACGCCCAAAGGATTATACATAAGCATCTTCATGCTACCGCCCGTTACATCGTTCAAATTCAAAAGCTCCTCAACGTAACTCATCGGCACAATGACCAAAAGCATTATGACCACCGCAAGCGGCAAAAGCCTGTTGCGGCGCACAAGTCCCGCAGAAGGCGAAAGCAAACGCCAACCGTAGAGCGCAGCCACTATTAACACATAAGAAACGAGCATCATACCAGAAAGAACATAGGGATTGCTTATCTGTTCAGCCACCTTGCCCGTTTTGCCGAAGCTCATGTCATACGCGCCAAAAAGATATGTGGCAACGATAGGCACCACAACCTGCATTATAATGAATACAAGAACAACGAGAATCGCTTTTTTCATTCCGCAAATCGATTTTTTTAATGTTGAAACGTAATTTGTTTGCAAAGATAGCGAAAAAACACTGCCGAAAGCTTTGTCCGTAAACAGGAATTTCTTACTTTTGCACCGCGTTTGCGCATTGCGAACACAAATGGCGGGATAGCTCAGCTGGTTAGAGCGCATGATTCATAATCATGAGGTCCCCAGTTCAATCCTGGGTCCCGCTACTTTTTCAAGAAGACATACACGAAACATCGCGTATGTCTTCTTTTGTTTCCCCAAAACTTTTTCTTGCAAACGCGCATTCCGCAGCAAAAACAGGCACAAAAGAACGTTTTTCTCCAAACAGCTGAAACACAACCCATTACGGCTTTCCGAAAGATTTTTGTAAGATACTGTTATTCAAATATTTGGAAAGGCGAAAAATATAAGGCATATATTTTAAAATACAAGGCACTTATTTTAAAATAAGTGCCTTGT
>QAML01000017.1 GCA_003150315.1 Prevotellaceae bacterium
CACCCCATGGCGTGCAGCTTCTCGATGTAGGCGACCTGTTTCGCGCTCGCCTTGGAGCGGAGCCCGTTGCCCGCTGCATCGCGCTCCGCTCTTATGCGCTCGTAGTCCTGCTGGTCCCAGTCCTCCAAGTCGTAGGGCCGGAGATCGCCGCCAAAGAACTCGGACAGGGCCAGCGGATCGATCATCGCTCGCCCGCGCCCTCCATACGCGAAGAGGCGGGTGGGGTAGTGGTGCTTCGTAGGCGATCCCGGCGCGCGGAACGCGTGGTTGATCGTCGCGCAGGGAACGTCCACCTTGCACCGATTCGGCGGCAGCTCGGCATCGAACCACGCGTACATGAGCTTCAGCAGCCGACCAAGCTTGTCACGTCGTGGGGACTTCTTGGCCGACAGCAGGGGGACCTGCCGACCGAACACGTACCAGAGCTGGATGCCGGTTCCGGACAGCATGAGATAGTTCGGACGGGCCTCCGGATGTTTGCCAAACGCCCGGAGCAGCGCGTTCACAACCGTCCACGCGGGGAAGTGCTGGCCCTTCTCATCGTCCACGCGGTCGATGTCGATGCAGAAACCGCCGATGCTGGTCATTGCGTTGCGCTTTGACGTGAGGAAGCCGTTCGGCGGCACCCAGAAGTCTCCCATGTAGATAAACGAAGTCTCGCGCGCCACTCCGTCGATAAACTCCTGATAGTCCTCGTAAAGCTGGAAGGGGTGTTCCCGGTCACGATGGTTGACGAGGATGCGCGTGCCCTTCTCCCGGTACTGGTGGCTACTGGACTCTCCGAGGCTGTACAGGTCATCATAGAACTGGTGCACCGCAGGAGAATCCCACGGAGGCGCGCCCTCCTCCTGCTCGCGCCATCTCCACGCATCCGGCTCCTCGCTCCACCCCTTGCCTTGGAAGTCGCGGGATGCAGCAAGCTGCGCCCGGTCGAGTTCCGGATCGGTCAGAACCTCGACCCACCCCCCAGAATCAACGAGCGCGCTCACCTGCTCGCTTTGGTACGCGCGCTCCATCGCATTGCGCTCGCGCACCCGGCGCTGCTCCTGCTCCCCATACAGCGAGGACAGAGCATCCCGCAACTCCGGCGGCAGCTCTTCAAGCATGGACGCATCGACGGAAATAACCGGCTCATCAGGCTTTATGCGAGGTTTTTCACCGCCGCCCCACGCGCTCGAAAAATCACCCAAAAAAGGCCCCCTTTCATATTGGGGGGTGTAATATGAACAATACAGTATTTTACACTTTACCACAAAACGAAGGGGTCTCGCAGACCCCCGTTTAACATGAACAATAGGTATTTTTACACTTTACTGCGAAATCACATAACCCGCCCGCCTCGCCGCCGGCGGGTTTTTTGATGCAAAATCTCATGTTTTTTGATTATTCATTGCCGATATCATTTTCAATGATTGAACTGGTCAAATGAATTATTCAACACGATATCGGATATCGGCAGCCCCAGGGGTGGGGGTCGTAGAAAGCCCCACCCCCGCAAAACTGAAGCCCAAAAACCCCGCAGTGAATGGCGGAAACGGGCGCCGGCGATGCGCTTCAAAGCCACGGAGCGCTCTGCTCGCGCTCCGATTCCGTCTCAAGCCTATCCTGGGAGCTTCGAGGGCAAAACAACGCCTTAGAACGGCTCTCGTTGCCCCCGACGGGGCTTTGAGTACCTTCCTGGATGGCTTCAGAACGCCACTTCGGGGATCTCCTCGATCATCGCCTCGTTCGCCGCGCTGCGCAGCGCGTTAAAGCGTCCCAGGTTCGCCGGCGATCCCATGGCTTCGGCGTCCCGCCTCCACGAGCTCACCGCCTCCTCCCTGCGCGCCCCCGCCGCCGTCGCGACGATCCCCATCTCCCAGTCGATCAGCTCTGCCGGCTTCACGGCCATGCCCTCCGGGTCGTTCTCGACCATCCACCCGTGCAAGGCCGACGCCACCGGGTCGGAACGCCACCCGCTGATCGAGATCTCCCAATCCACAAACTCTCCTCCGAGGCCGCTTTCCTCGGCTTCTGCGACCAAGTTTTCATACAACGCCCGGTAGTCCATATGGCACCGCCCCTCTCCGAAGTCAACCGCTCCCATTATGCGGCTCGAACACAGCAGGGAGGTTAGCAAGAGACGCACGTTGTAACACAAAATAAATTTTGCGCTACAACGTGCAGCGGGGCTTCCGCCCCGAACCCTGGAACGCGCCGCGCGCGGCGCGTAAGCCGGAGGCGAGCCTCCGGGCCGTGCAAGCACGGGCCGGCTCACGCCGGCGGTTGGCAAGCCGCCCCTCGCTGCCGCTCGCTCGCTGCGCTCGAAACGAAAAGAGGGTACAGGGTGCTCGCACCCTGTCACTGCGCGAAATTTCCGGATTCCGCGCTCGTCGCATTGGACCTCGAAGCACCTGAACCGTTCCGGTCCGCCCCCGCCGCCTCCCCTTCATCGCGGGTTTTCAAAAACCATGCTTGCATGGTTGCGAGAGCCGCATGGCGTTGTCAATTGTTGGCAATCGACAACGCCATGCCGGCCGCCTCCCCTACGGGTCGGCGTCCGTCTCGGCCATCGGGCTTGCGGCCCGCCGGCGGCCCCGCTTGCGGCGGGGGCGCGCCTGAAGTCGCGGGGAAACCTCGCTTGCGGCGAGGATTTCCGCTACTGCGAAAAAGAAAACCCCCGGACGAACTCCAGGCTCGAATTGCCTGGTTCATTCCGAAGGTTTTACCGCCCCATCATACCACCAACGCCCGCACCTGCGCGGGTTCCGCACCTCCGCCCATGGTAGAATCGCGGGCGGTGCTCCGTCATGTCCTGGGCAGCATCCGAAAGGAGAAGCTCATGGACACACAGACAGTCATAGCCGTGTGCGAGTTGTTGTTGGTGGTCATCGGAATCGTCACCCTGGCGAGGAAGGATGAGTGACGGACGGCGTTGGGACAACGAAAAAGGCCGGGACACCCTGGAAAGTAGCCCGGCCTAACTAGGTAACCGATGCTGCCCGGCTTAGGCGGGGCACCGATTGACCTGCATTATAGCACGCGCCCGGAACGCGCTCCAGCGACGCTCCGGGCGCGTTCATCAATCCGGCATCTTCGCGAAGAACTCCTTCAGCGACAACCCGTAGCCAGCGACGATCCTCTCCAGGCTGTTGATCGTCGGGTTCCTCTTCCCCAGCTCTATGTCGCCCAGGTACGTCTTGTTCAACCCGACCACCAAGCCGAATTCGCGCAGCGACCAACCGCGATCCTCGCGGAGGTCTTTCAACAGCTGCCCGATCTGTGCGTTCGTGTTCGACATGCCCACAACGCTATGCGAGCATGTACACTGATTCACCGTATATCAGTTTACGATTTGAACGCGAAGGGGTGACGTGATTGGGAAGTTACGAAGCGCTGCTGCAGGCAATCGCCGATGGCGCTGCCGCGATATTCGCAATGGCAACGACAGAGGCCGAGGTCTGCGATCTTGAACAGGCGATATACGAGGAAATTGACAGGATCGCCGTCGCCAAGACCGCCGACCTGTCATGAAGCACCGCGCCGGGGATCCCCGGCGCGGTGCTGCGAATCACAGCGCTTCGGCGTCCTCGAAGCTCATCATCAGGCCATCGACCCTTGCCCAGCGCTTCGCCCGGTTCGCGCCGGGGGTTGTCTCGTGCCACGAGTTGTCCCATTCGTTGAGGGTATCGGCCTCCCACGTCCTCTCGCCGCCGACCTCCTGCACGACCACCGGCTGCGGCACGATCTTCGTCTGCACGCCCTCCATCGTCTGCCCCTTTCGTCGCGAAGCTCCTTGCGGACACTAAAGCAGGTATCAACCACGCAAGTGTCCCGCACTCGGTGCATCCACGGTTTTTCTAGCGAATCTCCAATCATCCCCCGAGCAGTTTCTGCCCCAACCTCGACCAGAATCCGCGCGCCTGCATCTGCTCGCGCTCCAGTGCGGCATCGGCAATTTCAAGGCGTTCTTTCAGTAGTTCGTTCTCGCGTTCAAGTCCTGCAACACGCTCACGAAGTGTTGCAACATCCTGCAACAAATCTGCAACTTCTGTTGCAACAGGTGTTGCAGATTCTGTTGCAGATGTCATTGTTTTACCTGAAAAATGAGCCGCTACGAGCGAAGCCTGGTTTGCATCAAGCTGCAACGTTTTACGTGGCTGTGTTGCAACACCCATCACGTCCTTAACGTAGCGCCTGACAGTCTGCGGAGACACCCCAAGTTCTTCCGCAAGCTCCTTAACGGTTGCCATTTTCCCCGCTTCCATCGGTTTTGAGCCACTTTATCACGGTCGGACGCGACACGCCCAGCGCCCGCGCGATCTGGCTGTGATTCTCCTCGGGATGCTCTACTGCGTAGGCTCGTATTTTCTCGGCTTTGGTGGGCGGTACGTGCCGCCACTCGCCGTTAGGATAGTCGAACTCCTGCAACTTCCTCGCACGTTCTAAATGATCCTTTTGTTTGCGTCCATTGCGCTTCGCTGGCGGGCCATATGACCATTTCAGAAGGTTTTCCAGTTGGTCGCGCGTGCGCAGCGCTCCTAGCTCGTTGTACCCACGCATGGCCGCTTCCACGTCCTCTTTCGACAGAGGCTTGCCATCGGTGGACTTCTTCGACGCCCATTCGGTTTCGAGCAGACCCGTCATGTCGCGCTTGACCTGCGATTTCGGAACGCAGCAGTTCCATCCCAGACCAGCCAGCCCGAACAGCGCCCAGTAGCGCGAGCCAATGGGCGTCTCGACCTGCAACCGGGCCAGCGTGGCGTCGTACACGCCGCGCGCTCGCGGCCTGCGCGGCACGACGCGGCCCGTCGCGGTTTTGATCGCCGCATACTGCCGACGCCGCGTGAACACCGTCTCGCCAGCCTTGATCGCCGCGTCGGCGTCTGCCACGGTCATGGCCGCCGCCGCTTCCAGAACATCGTCGCCGAGGCACCCCATGGCGTGCAGCTTCTCGATGTAGGCGACCTGTTTCGCGCTCGCCTTGGAGCGGAGCCCGTTGCCCGCTGCATCGCGCTCCGCTCTTATGCGCTCGTAGTCCTGCTGGTCCCAGTCCTCCAAGTCGTAGGGCCGGAGATCGCCGCCAAAGAACTCGGACAGGGCCAGCGGATCGATCATCGCTCGCCCGCGCCCTCCATACGCGAAGAGGCGGGTGGGGTAGTGGTGCTTCGTAGGCGATCCCGGCGCGCGGAACGCGTGGTTGATCGTCGCGCAGGGAACGTCCACCTTGCACCGATTCGGCGGCAGCTCGGCATCGAACCACGCGTACATGAGCTTCAGCAGCCGACCAAGCTTGTCACGTCGTGGGGACTTCTTGGCCGACAGCAGGGGGACCTGCCGACCGAACACGTACCAGAGCTGGATGCCGGTTCCGGACAGCATGAGATAGTTCGGACGGGCCTCCGGATGTTTGCCAAACGCCCGGAGCAGCGCGTTCACAACCGTCCACGCGGGGAAGTGCTGGCCCTTCTCATCGTCCACGCGGTCGATGTCGATGCAGAAACCGCCGATGCTGGTCATTGCGTTGCGCTTTGACGTGAGGAAGCCGTTCGGCGGCACCCAGAAGTCTCCCATGTAGATAAACGAAGTCTCGCGCGCCACTCCGTCGATAAACTCCTGATAGTCCTCGTAAAGCTGGAAGGGGTGTTCCCGGTCACGATGGTTGACGAGGATGCGCGTGCCCTTCTCCCGGTACTGGTGGCTACTGGACTCTCCGAGGCTGTACAGGTCATCATAGAACTGGTGCACCGCAGGAGAATCCCACGGAGGCGCGCCCTCCTCCTGCTCGCGCCATCTCCACGCATCCGGCTCCTCGCTCCACCCCTTGCCTTGGAAGTCGCGGGATGCAGCAAGCTGCGCCCGGTCGAGTTCCGGATCGGTCAGAACCTCGACCCACCCCCCAGAATCAACGAGCGCGCTCACCTGCTCGCTTTGGTACGCGCGCTCCATCGCATTGCGCTCGCGCACCCGGCGCTGCTCCTGCTCCCCATACAGCGAGGACAGAGCATCCCGCAACTCCGGCGGCAGCTCTTCAAGCATGGACGCATCGACGGAAATAACCGGCTCATCAGGCTTTATGCGAGGTTTTTCACCGCCGCCCCACGCGCTCGAAAAATCACCCAAAAAAGGCCCCCTTTCATATTGGGGGGTGTAATATGAACAATACAGTATTTTACACTTTACCACAAAACGAAGGGGTCTCGCAGACCCCCGTTTAACATGAACAATAGGTATTTTTACACTTTACTGCGAAATCACATAACCCGCCCGCCTCGCCGCCGGCGGGTTTTTTGATGCAAAATCTCATGTTTTTTGATTATTCATTGCCGATATCATTTTCAATGATTGAACTGGTCAAATGAATTATTCAACACGATATCGGATATCGGCAGCCCCAGGGGTGGGGGTCGTAGAAAGCCCCACCCCCGCAAAACTGAAGCCCAAAAACCCCGCAGTGAATGGCGGAAACGGGCGCCGGCGATGCGCTTCAAAGCCACGGAGCGCTCTGCTCGCGCTCCGATTCCGTCTCAAGCCTATCCTGGGAGCTTCGAGGGCAAAACAACGCCTTAGAACGGCTCTCGTTGCCCCCGACGGGGCTTTGAGTACCTTCCTGGATGGCTTCAGAACGCCACTTCGGGGATCTCCTCGATCATCGCCTCGTTCGCCGCGCTGCGCAGCGCGTTAAAGCGTCCCAGGTTCGCCGGCGATCCCATGGCTTCGGCGTCCCGCCTCCACGAGCTCACCGCCTCCTCCCTGCGCGCCCCCGCCGCCGTCGCGACGATCCCCATCTCCCAGTCGATCAGCTCTGCCGGCTTCACGGCCATGCCCTCCGGGTCGTTCTCGACCATCCACCCGTGCAAGGCCGACGCCACCGGGTCGGAACGCCACCCGCTGATCGAGATCTCCCAATCCACAAACTCTCCTCCGAGGCCGCTTTCCTCGGCTTCTGCGACCAAGTTTTCATACAACGCCCGGTAGTCCATATGGCACCGCCCCTCTCCGAAGTCAACCGCTCCCATTATGCGGCTCGAACACAGCAGGGAGGTTAGCAAGAGACGCACGTTGTAACACAAAATAAATTTTGCGCTACAACGTGCAGCGGGGCTTCCGCCCCGAACCCTGGAACGCGCCGCGCGCGGCGCGTAAGCCGGAGGCGAGCCTCCGGGCCGTGCAAGCACGGGCCGGCTCACGCCGGCGGTTGGCAAGCCGCCCCTCGCTGCCGCTCGCTCGCTGCGCTCGAAACGAAAAGAGGGTACAGGGTGCTCGCACCCTGTCACTGCGCGAAATTTCCGGATTCCGCGCTCGTCGCATTGGACCTCGAAGCACCTGAACCGTTCCGGTCCGCCCCCGCCGCCTCCCCTTCATCGCGGGTTTTCAAAAACCATGCTTGCATGGTTGCGAGAGCCGCATGGCGTTGTCAATTGTTGGCAATCGACAACGCCATGCCGGCCGCCTCCCCTACGGGTCGGCGTCCGTCTCGGCCATCGGGCTTGCGGCCCGCCGGCGGCCCCGCTTGCGGCGGGGGCGCGCCTGAAGTCGCGGGGAAACCTCGCTTGCGGCGAGGATTTCCGCTACTGCGAAAAAGAAAACCCCCGGACGAACTCCAGGCTCGAATTGCCTGGTTCATTCCGAAGGTTTTACCGCCCCATCATACCACCAACGCCCGCACCTGCGCGGGTTCCGCACCTCCGCCCATGGTAGAATCGCGGGCGGTGCTCCGTCATGTCCTGGGCAGCATCCGAAAGGAGAAGCTCATGGACACACAGACAGTCATAGCCGTGTGCGAGTTGTTGTTGGTGGTCATCGGAATCGTCACCCTGGCGAGGAAGGATGAGTGACGGACGGCGTTGGGACAACGAAAAAGGCCGGGACACCCTGGAAAGTAGCCCGGCCTAACTAGGTAACCGATGCTGCCCGGCTTAGGCGGGGCACCGATTGACCTGCATTATAGCACGCGCCCGGAACGCGCTCCAGCGACGCTCCGGGCGCGTTCATCAATCCGGCATCTTCGCGAAGAACTCCTTCAGCGACAACCCGTAGCCAGCGACGATCCTCTCCAGGCTGTTGATCGTCGGGTTCCTCTTCCCCAGCTCTATGTCGCCCAGGTACGTCTTGTTCAACCCGACCACCAAGCCGAATTCGCGCAGCGACCAACCGCGATCCTCGCGGAGGTCTTTCAACAGCTGCCCGATCTGTGCGTTCGTGTTCGACATGCCCACAACGCTATGCGAGCATGTACACTGATTCACCGTATATCAGTTTACGATTTGAACGCGAAGGGGTGACGTGATTGGGAAGTTACGAAGCGCTGCTGCAGGCAATCGCCGATGGCGCTGCCGCGATATTCGCAATGGCAACGACAGAGGCCGAGGTCTGCGATCTTGAACAGGCGATATACGAGGAAATTGACAGGATCGCCGTCGCCAAGACCGCCGACCTGTCATGAAGCACCGCGCCGGGGATCCCCGGCGCGGTGCTGCGAATCACAGCGCTTCGGCGTCCTCGAAGCTCATCATCAGGCCATCGACCCTTGCCCAGCGCTTCGCCCGGTTCGCGCCGGGGGTTGTCTCGTGCCACGAGTTGTCCCATTCGTTGAGGGTATCGGCCTCCCACGTCCTCTCGCCGCCGACCTCCTGCACGACCACCGGCTGCGGCACGATCTTCGTCTGCACGCCCTCCATCGTCTGCCCCTTTCGTCGCGAAGCTCCTTGCGGACACTAAAGCAGGTATCAACCACGCAAGTGTCCCGCACTCGGTGCATCCACGGTTTTTCTAGCGAATCTCCAATCATCCCCCGAGCAGTTTCTGCCCCAACCTCGACCAGAATCCGCGCGCCTGCATCTGCTCGCGCTCCAGTGCGGCATCGGCAATTTCAAGGCGTTCTTTCAGTAGTTCGTTCTCGCGTTCAAGTCCTGCAACACGCTCACGAAGTGTTGCAACATCCTGCAACAAATCTGCAACTTCTGTTGCAACAGGTGTTGCAGATTCTGTTGCAGATGTCATTGTTTTACCTGAAAAATGAGCCGCTACGAGCGAAGCCTGGTTTGCATCAAGCTGCAACGTTTTACGTGGCTGTGTTGCAACACCCATCACGTCCTTAACGTAGCGCCTGACAGTCTGCGGAGACACCCCAAGTTCTTCCGCAAGCTCCTTAACGGTTGCCATTTTCCCCGCTTCCATCGGTTTTGAGCCACTTTATCACGGTCGGACGCGACACGCCCAGCGCCCGCGCGATCTGGCTGTGATTCTCCTCGGGATGCTCTACTGCGTAGGCTCGTATTTTCTCGGCTTTGGTGGGCGGTACGTGCCGCCACTCGCCGTTAGGATAGTCGAACTCCTGCAACTTCCTCGCACGTTCTAAATGATCCTTTTGTTTGCGTCCATTGCGCTTCGCTGGCGGGCCATATGACCATTTCAGAAGGTTTTCCAGTTGGTCGCGCGTGCGCAGCGCTCCTAGCTCGTTGTACCCACGCATGGCCGCTTCCACGTCCTCTTTCGACAGAGGCTTGCCATCGGTGGACTTCTTCGACGCCCATTCGGTTTCGAGCAGACCCGTCATGTCGCGCTTGACCTGCGATTTCGGAACGCAGCAGTTCCATCCCAGACCAGCCAGCCCGAACAGCGCCCAGTAGCGCGAGCCAATGGGCGTCTCGACCTGCAACCGGGCCAGCGTGGCGTCGTACACGCCGCGCGCTCGCGGCCTGCGCGGCACGACGCGGCCCGTCGCGGTTTTGATCGCCGCATACTGCCGACGCCGCGTGAACACCGTCTCGCCAGCCTTGATCGCCGCGTCGGCGTCTGCCACGGTCATGGCCGCCGCCGCTTCCAGAACATCGTCGCCGAGGCACCCCATGGCGTGCAGCTTCTCGATGTAGGCGACCTGTTTCGCGCTCGCCTTGGAGCGGAGCCCGTTGCCCGCTGCATCGCGCTCCGCTCTTATGCGCTCGTAGTCCTGCTGGTCCCAGTCCTCCAAGTCGTAGGGCCGGAGATCGCCGCCAAAGAACTCGGACAGGGCCAGCGGATCGATCATCGCTCGCCCGCGCCCTCCATACGCGAAGAGGCGGGTGGGGTAGTGGTGCTTCGTAGGCGATCCCGGCGCGCGGAACGCGTGGTTGATCGTCGCGCAGGGAACGTCCACCTTGCACCGATTCGGCGGCAGCTCGGCATCGAACCACGCGTACATGAGCTTCAGCAGCCGACCAAGCTTGTCACGTCGTGGGGACTTCTTGGCCGACAGCAGGGGGACCTGCCGACCGAACACGTACCAGAGCTGGATGCCGGTTCCGGACAGCATGAGATAGTTCGGACGGGCCTCCGGATGTTTGCCAAACGCCCGGAGCAGCGCGTTCACAACCGTCCACGCGGGGAAGTGCTGGCCCTTCTCATCGTCCACGCGGTCGATGTCGATGCAGAAACCGCCGATGCTGGTCATTGCGT
>QAML01000050.1:0-28691 GCA_003150315.1 Prevotellaceae bacterium
TATTTTAAAATACAAGGCACTTATTTCAAAATATATGCCTTATATTTTTCGTCAAAATAAATGCGTGGTTTATAATGACTTACGAAAGTCCTCCGAAAACCCGTTTGTGAACCCCGGAATTGGATATTTATTCAGAGACGAATCTTTGCAGAAAAGGCATATCCCGCAAAGAACAAAACGAAGCCCAATGCAAGGCTTATAATGAGGTATGCCGCCATGAGCATGAACTGTCCGTTTCGTGCCATACTGAAGTTTTCGCCCATGAAAGTGGAGAAGGTGGTGAATCCGCCGCACAACCCCGTTGTGAGAAGCAATCTGAATTCCGGCGAAAGGTTGCCCGTGCGTTCGAAAAGCCCTGTAAGAAGTCCCAGAACAAAGCATCCGAGAACGTTTACGGTTAATGTGCCGAGCGGAAGGCTTGCAAAATCCACACCTGCCGTAAGGCGCGAAACCAAATAGCGGAGCACGCTTCCTATGAAGCCCCCCAGTCCCACTGCAATTATAGTTTTATACACGGTTTCCTTATAATTTTGTTTCTTCCGACTTCAGCATTTCGGCGAAAAGCAATTTCAGGCGTTCCGCCTTGCTTCCGTCGGCGAGATTCTCCGATTCAATGATTTTTGCAAAGGTTTCCACGGCGCGGCTTCGCTCTGCTGCGCGTCCCGCACGCAGTCCGCTGCGATAGCTGTTGCTTGGAAGTATGTGTCTGTCTGCTTTCCCGTCCGGCATGTCGGTAAACTGTTAATGTTTTGTCCGACTGCAAAATTACTAAGAATATCCTAAACCGCGAATTTTGCCCCGCTGCGGTGAAAATAATGCGTCAGCTGATTACCACATGCGGCAATATAGTGCAAAATGCTATTTTATCTAAAAAAAACCGTCAAATGGCTCTCGATAAGAATAAAATCATTATATTTGCGTGCTCAAAGCATTCACACGATAATCAGTTGAAAAGTTTATACAATAATAATATGAAGAAATTGTTTTTGGCAGCGTTCGCTGCTTTTGCAATGTTTGCAACATCAAGCGTGTCGGCTCAGAAACGTTTTACCAAGCCGTCGATAACCCCAGAGCTTACAACCGAGGCAGATGCTGCTTTGCAGGCTTATAAAGCTGATCCCGAGAAAATAAAGGATGCAGTGAAGCAAATGTCTAAGAAGAAAGACAACGAAGCTCTCGCAGCAATCGGTTACTATTTCCTTGACAAGAAAGAATATGCACTTGCTCAGGAAACCGCTAACCGTCTTTACAGCAAAGACAGCAAATATATCCCCGGACTTGTACTTGCCGGCGATTTGGCAAGCGAACAAAAGAAATGGGGTGAGGCAGCGCAGAAATACGATGAGGCTCTTAACTACGATCCCGAGATAGTAGATTTGTATCTTAAGAAAGCTGATGTGTTCAAGAACGGTGATCCGCAGACCGCTTTGCAGGCTCTTTCGGAACTTAAGAACTTTGCTCCCGATCTTCCCGAAACCAATCTCGGTCTTGCGCAGCTTTATTACAAAACTGCCGATATGAAGGGCGCGGTTGAGTCATACAAAAAATATCTCGAGGTAGTAAAAAATCCTTCGGTGGCTGTTATGCAGGAATATGCCATATCTCTCTTTGCCGATACCAATTATGTTGAGGCTTTGAAAGTGGCTGAAAGCACTCTTGCCAAAGATCCCAAGAATCTTGCGCTTAACCGTATTCGTTTCTATGCAGAGATTGAGGAAAAACAGTACGACAAGGCGTTTGCTGACAAAGACAAACTTTTCGGACAGCATAATGATACGCTCTACAACTATCGCGATTACACCTATCTCGGTCGTTTGGAGAGCAACATGAAGATGGTTAAGGAAGCTATCGAACATCTTCAGAAAGCTGTGGAACTTAAGGACAAGGCAAAGAAGAGCGATATCTCTCTTTACAAAGATCTTTCCGACGCTTACGCAGAAGCTCCCGATTATGACAATGCCATTAAATATTATAAGATATATGCCGATTCAACCGGCGCAGAATTTGGGGCCATTGACCTTTTGAATCTTGGCAAAATCTATTATCAGGCTGCCAGCGACGAAGCTACTGCTGCCGACAAGAAGACTGCTTACATTCAGGAGGGCGACAAGATTTTCGCTCAGCTTTCCGATCGCAAAAAAGACCTCTACTATGGTCCTTTCTGGAGAGCCCGTATTAATCTTCTCGTAGATCCTTCGAGCGCAAACGATGATGCCAAGACTTATTACGAAGAAGCTATCAAACGTCTCGGAGACGGCGAAGGCAATGTTTCGTTCAAGAAAGAGGCAAACCGTTATATTGCATTCTATTACATGAAAAAGGATAACAACGACCTTTCAAAACAATATTGCGAAAAGACTCTTGCTCTTGATCCCAATGATAAACTTGCCAACACCATTCTTAAGTTGGTTTCAAAGTAATTCGCGGGTATACGCAATATAATATTATACAAAACAGCCGCCGCAGATTTTTCTGCAGCGGCTGTTTTCGTTTTTCCTTTCGGCACGTGGGATGACGCAATTCCCATGTCCCTTATATATTGCCTTGTATTTTCGGACGGTTCACGCACTGCGGAGAGGACATGCCCGATGTTTGTTTTTCTGCTTGCGCACATTCGAAAAAACATAAGTATTACGTTACTCGTGAATAGGCATTGAATGTTTATTGAACAGTATAAGATAATTTTGTAATTTTGCAGCCGTTTGTACGAATGCGGTACGTTTGCGCCGCATAGCATGACGATTTACGACACAAGAAACAGTTTTTATTTTTGAGCAATGGAATGGCTGGAACAGCTTTTTAGCATTCATTCTTCAGTGCAGACGGTGGTGGTAATATCTCTTATCGTCGCCGTGGGATTAGGCTTGGGAAAAGTCAGAATCAGGGGCATTTCTCTCGGCATAGCTTTCGTTTTTTTCATAGGTATTCTTGCGGGACACGTGGGACTGGATGTTGATGCCCGCGTGCTCGATTACGCCGAAACTTTCGGGCTTGCGCTTTTTGTTTATACCCTCGGACTGCACGTGGGACCGAACTTCTTCGGTTCGCTAAGGCACGAAGGAATTGCGTTGAACCTTTGGGGGCTCGGCGTGATTGTTGCCGGCACTCTGCTTGCCCTTATGCTCGTACCTGTAACGGGTGTGAAGCTGCCCGACATGGTTGGAATTCTCTGCGGAGCCACTACAAATACTCCCGCACTTGGTGCTGCAAATCAGGCTTTGGAACATTTCGGAATTTCGGGCAAGAGCCTTGCGCTGGCAACGGCTGTAACCTACCCGCTGGGCGTTGTGGGAGTGATTTTCGCCATGATGTTTTTGCGCAAGTTCTTTGTGCGCCCGGCAGACCTTGAATCAAAACCGCTCACGGAGGACAACAAAACATACATAGCCGAGTTGGAAATCATAAACCCTGCCATTGAGGGAAAAACAATAGAGAGGGTGGTGCAGATGACCCACCGCAAATTCATTATTTCCCGTCTTTGGCGCGATAAGGAGGTAATTGTTCCGAAAGCCGATACGGTTTTGAAGGTGAACGATAAGGTTATGGTGGTAACGACACGCGAGGACGAACGGGCAATGGAGCTTTTGTTCGGAAAGAAAGTTGAAACCGATTGGAACAAAGACAAGATTGACTGGAACGCAATAGATGCTGATGTGGAAAGCCGCACTCTTGTGGTTACGCGCACGGCACTCAACGGAAAAGTTTTAGGACAACTGCAGTTGCGAAATACATACAGCGTTAACGTCAGTCGCATTACGCGCGGAGACATAAAGCTCCTTGCCACCGACGACTTGCGTTTGCAATACGGCGACCGCGTAACTGTGGTGGGCAAACACGAAGCTGTGAACAATGTGGAGCAGTTTTTCGGAAACTCGGTCAAGACTCTCAACGAACCGAATATAGGCAGCATTTTCCTCGGATTGGTTCTCGGTTTGGCGTTGGGCACAATTCCCATAAACATCCCGGGAATGGACACTCCTATACGTCTCGGCGTAGCCGGCGGACCAATCATTATGGGAATTTTGGTGGGTGCGCTCGGTCCTAAACTGCACTTCATTTCCTATACCACTCGCAGCGCATCGCTAATGCTTCGAAAGCTCGGACTTTCAATCTATCTTGCCTGTCTGGGACTTGATGCGGGAAAAGGATTCTTTGCCACCGTGGTTCGCCCGGAGGGTGCAATGTGGGTGGCGTTGGGTTTGTTGATAACAGTGTTGCCCGTAGTGATATTGGGGCTTGTTGCGCTCAAAACCAAACGCTATGATTTCGGAACGATATGCGGCATACTGTGCGGAAGCATGGCTAATCCAATGGCGTTGTCCTATGCTAACGACACACTGAAAGGCGACATGGCAAGTGTGAGTTATGCCTCGGTTTATCCGTTGGGAATGTTCGTGAGGGTGGTCATAGCCCAAATGCTTATAATGATATTTGTTTAGCAAAGGCTTTTGCGATAAAGTTCAAGCCGGACAACATAGAAAATCCCCGCCATTCTTTGTGAACGGCGGGGATAATTGCAAAATATCCAAGCGATGTGCAAAATTATTGCAGGGGTCAGTCTTCTGCTATTTGTTCGGCGGTAAGGTGGTTGCCTCTCAGGAAATCGTTGTAGTCGAATCGGTCAACAAACTCCTTGCGTGCGCCGTAGCAGCGCACTTTCATAGAAGTGTTGCCGTAGAAGCGGGCAATCTTTTCGCCCCAGCCGCCGTCCAGCTGTCCGTCCTCGAGGGTTATAACGGTATGGTGTCCGTTTTGCAGGTCTTGCAGCAGCGCGGTGTCGAGACCTGTTATGAAGCGCGGGTTGATTACGGTTGCGTCAATGCCTTTTTCCTTGTATTTCTCCGCCACTTTTTGCGCGAGCGCGTAGTAGCCGCCAAGCCCGAGTATGGCAATTTCGCTGCCCTTGTGCGTAATCTGATAGCGGTTAAGGTCGCCGTAGCTCTCCTCCGTAACGGTGTCGTTGGCGGCTTCGAGCGGAACGTTCGGCACTCGTATTGCCACGGGATGTTCCGTCTGGTGTATCGACCAGCGCAGCATGGCGTCGTATTCCGCCTTGCAGGTGGGGGCGAGATACACCATGTTGGGGATGTTGCAAAGCAGTGTGATGTCGTAGAACCCGAGGTGGGTTACGTCGTTAAGCCCTGTGATTGTGCCGCCGAACACTATTATTGACGCTGCGTTGTTGTTAATGCACAGGTCTTGCGACAGCTGGTCGTAGGTGCGCTGTATGAACGAGCTGTGAACGCCGAACACGGGTTTCGCACCGCGCTTGGCGATTGCGCTCGACATTGCCACCGCCGTTTCCTCGGCAATGCCCACGTCAACAAACTGCTTGCCGGCCTTTTTGCGCATTTCCGGACTCCAGCCCCATATTCCGGGCGTGCCTGCGGTGAGTGCCACCACAGCCGGGTCTTTCTGCATTTCGTCAAGCAGCAGTTGCGCGGTGTGAACTCCGAAGTCCGGCCCGAATTGGTACTCCTTTTTTGTCTCGCCTGTTTCAATGACGAACGGGAAGCCCCAATGGAAACGCTCCTTTTGCTCTTCGGCAAACTTGTAGCCCTTGCCCTTTACGGTGTTGATGTGCACTACAACAGGCCGGGTGGTGTCTTTCACCTTTTGGAATGCCTCCACAAGAGCCTTTACGTTGTTTCCGTCGCCCACATACACATAGTCCAGCCCCATTGCCTTGAACAGGTTGCACTGTGCTTCGCCGTTTGTCTCGCGCAGCAGTTGCAGGTTTTTGTACAGTCCGCCGTGGTTCTCCGCTATCGACATTTGGTTGTCGTTCACCACAATTATAATGTTCGTGTCAAGCTCCGCAGCCATGTCAAGCCCCTCGAGAGCCTCGCCGCCGCTCAACGAGCCGTCGCCGATAACCGCTATCACGTTTTCTTTGCCGCCTTTCAGGTCGCGTCCCTTTGCAAGACCGCAGGCAAGGCTCACCGACGTGGATGTGTGTCCCACCACAAACTGGTCGTGTTCGCTTTCCGACGGTTCGGTGTAGCCCGAAACCTTGTCGTATTCCGCAGGGTTGAGGAATGCGTCCTTGCGCCCTGTGAGCATTTTGTGGGCGTAGCTTTGGTGGCTCACGTCGAACACCATCTTGTCAATGGGCGAGTTGAAAACATAGTGCAGGGCGACCGTCGCCTCCACCATGCCCAAGTTCGGACCTATGTGTCCGCCGTGGTCGGAAAGCTTTTGCAGCAGGTGCTTGCGCACTTCGCCCGCCAGAATATCAAGTTTGTCAATGCCGACAGCCTTTACGTCGGCAGGGGAGTTGATATTTTCCAAATACATAACGCTTGTGTTTTATTTTATATTTTCTACGGTGCAAAATTACAAAAAGCGCAAAGTGCGCATACTACCCGAATTTAGGAACAAATGAACACAATTACGTTTTTGCGCCCTTGGCGCGGTGCATCCCCAAACACCGCGAAAACTACATCGGATGTAGGAAAAACTATGTCCTATGTAGAAAAAATTATATCAGACATAATTCAAATTACATCAGACATAATTTTTGCCGTTGCAAGCCTTTGAAAAACAATAACTTATAAAATCTTTTCAAAACAATGCAATGCTGTGAAAACCAGGGATTTACGGCAAAAGCCACGCTTGGGGCGGATTTCTGGTTGGGGGGGGCAAATGAAAACGGCTTGCGGGCTGTTTGCCTGCAAGCCGTTCGCTGCATTTTTATTGTGTAATCGCCATTTATTTCTTTATGTATGCCTTGAAACCGTATATGTGATATACGTTGGCACCGTAGTTGTCCTTTTTCAAGGGCTGGTATCCAATTTTGTTGTTACCGCTGATTTTGGAGCCGTTTGACCATAGCTCCATTTCCATATCGTGGTCTTTGCCACTAACGCTGTCTTCGCGATATTCCAACATAAAGCCGTCCCTCATCAGACCGTCGTATATTTTCTTGTTGTAGCGTTTTGATTTCTGCCCGAAATCGTTGACAAGGTATGTCAGGCAGTATTTGTCCCAACCGCTTCCCGATTGCCTTACAACCAAAGAGTCGATGAACAAACAGCCACGCAGCTTGAATTCGCAATAGTTTACGCTGACATCAATGTCAACAGAGGTTTCGCGGTATTGTTTTATGAAATCGTCCCATACAAGGGCAGTCGTTGTTTTCCCCGTACCATAGCTGTCGCTGTATTCTGCGTTTGTGAACTCCAGCTCCGGCTTTTGTATGTAGGCGGGCGCGAAAGGTTCTGCCACTCCGTAGGATGTATATGAACTGGCCAGCAGAAAGTCTGCGGCGTATGTGATGTAGGGCGCGATTTCGTAATCCTTGGGCGTTGCCTTCCATGAGGACGGCGTTATCTCCAGATCTTTTTTTTCAAAGTTCATCCATTGCGTGGATTGCGAGGTCGTTGCTCCGATGTTCCCTTGGTCGTCCTGTTCTTGCATAAGGGAGATTTTACTGTCAATCTCACCGTTTTTCAGGATAACCACCCCCCAGTCGCGTATCATTTTTATGTTTGCGTTGCCGTCGCGCTTGCATTCGGCATCGAATTTAAGTGAGTACGACATTGTGTTGTCGGAGAAAAACGCGCCGTCAAGCGTGTAGGTGTAGTCAACTTCGGCTTTTGCATACGGAACGGTCTCACCGTAGCGTATGTAGTTGCGGCTTTTCTTCATTGACGGCTTTAAGGAAAGGTCGAGGTCGGCCATGAGGAACGGGCGTATGTTAGCCCCATTTTTGCCGTCAGCGTAGATTATGAAGCTGTATTCAAGGTCGTCTTTCTCGTAAAGGGCATCTTTTGTCTTTATGAGGATTTCGCCCGAGCGTGTGTCGCAATGGTTGTACTTGGGCAGCCCTCCCTCCCGCGACAATACGCCGCAGTAAACGTTGTTTTCTACGGAAACCCTCTTTTCGCTTCCGTCTGCCGACACGATGATTTCATAGTGTGTGGCGGGCAGCGTTTGGGTGTTGCGGATTGTTACGGCTACTTCAACCGCGCCGTCTGTGCGTTCCTTTATGCCTGTAATTTCCGGCGTTGCCATGCCGTAGAATACATTATGTTGCAGTTCTGTAAGCTCTGCGTATTCGTCGGCAAGCATTTTCACCCCTACACCAAGCACTTCGCCGCCTTTTACTTGCGAGATGCCAGTTGCGAAGATGTTTGCCCCGAGCTGAAACCACTTTTCGTCTCTCGCCAACTTTTCGTTTTTGTCAAGATACTCGAAAGCTTCTTTGAGAGGCTTGAACACTTTGCTGCCCCATTTCTTCTCGGCGTATTTGTCTGCAAAATCTATGAAAATGTCTATAAGCTTTCCTTTGTCAAATCCGCCCACAACTCCGCTCACTACGTCTCCAAGTGCCTTTGTGTTGCGTTTGGAAACGGCTTTTGAGGCGATGCCTTCTTCCGCCTTAATCTCCGCAAGTGTGATTTCGTCTTTGCCGGTGGCTTTGCTCAGGTAAAACTTTCCGTCTTTCTCGCATACGGTCGCCAAATTTCCGGGACGTCCGAAAGCCACAACGTTTCCGTCCTCGTCATACTCAATGAGAATTCCTTTTGATTGCTCCGACTTTGTGTCGTTCATATAATAGAGCGCGGTGCCCTGCGAGTAGTTTGCGTGTGCCATAATGAACCTGCCGTTGTAATACATTCCCTCGTCCCAGCCGTTGGTTGTGTCTTGAACAGCGTAGTACGTGTTTTTGGCGAAACGGCTGTCGTCAACAACAGTTCCGCCTTTGTCAGGCTCGGAATTTGAGTCGCCACAGGAAGTAAGTGCGCCCAATGCTGCCGCAAATATTATGGTGAACAGCACGTGCAATTTTGAAGTGAAAAGCTTTTTCATGATTAATGGTTTTACAGGTGGGTGATGTTGTTGTGGAAATTACAAAAGTTTCAGGTCTTCGGGCGAATGGAAACCGTTAAGGAACACGTTTGCCGCCATGCGCTTTTTGCCGGATAGCTGAAGCTCCAGAATGTCTATGTAGCCGTCTTTCGCGGCAATGTACAGGTGCTTTTTGTTTTCAGCCACCACAAACGTGCCAGCGGCTTGCGAGGGCTGCTTGTCAACAAGGCGTGCGCCGTATATCTTCATTGTGTATTTCGTGCCATGGTGTTCCACTTCGGTCCAGGCGGTTGGGTGGGGGGCAAGTCCGCGTATGAAGTTGTGTATCTCGGTTGCGCTTTTGTTCCAGTCTATTTTGCAGGTCTCTGTGAATATTTTCGGGGCAGGCAGAAGTTCTCCGTCCACTTTTATTTCGGATTGCGGAATGCTTTTAACCGTTCCGTCAATGACCGCGTCAACAGTCTTAAGCAGCAAGTCCGCTCCCACGGTCATCAGTTCGTCATACAGTTCTCCGGCTGTCTCTTCCGGTCCTATTTCCACGCTTTGCTGCATGGCTATGTTGCCTGTGTCTATGTCGTGTCGCAGGAAGAAAGTGGTTACTCCGCTTTTTGTATCGCCGTTCATCACTGCCAGGTTTATTGGTGCGGCACCACGGTATTGCGGCAGCAGGGATGCGTGCAGATTCAGGGTTCCGAAACGGGGCATTGACCATACGGCTTCGGGCAGCATGCGGAAAGCCACAACAATTTGCAGGTCGGCTTTGAGGTTGCGAAGCTCGTTGATGAAGTTCTCGTCCTTAAGTTTCTCCGGTTGAAGCAAAGGCAGGTTTTGGGAAAGTGCGTATTCTTTCACGGCAGAGGGAACGAGGGTGTTGCGATGCCTGCCAACGGGTTTGTCAACGGCTGTTATTACGCCCACAACATTATATCCGCCCTCGACAAGGGCTTTGAGCGACCCTACGGCAAATTCGGGAGTGCCCATGAAAACTATGCGCAAATCTTTCTTGTTCATAAAAATGAATTATAGCTTTTATTCTTCGGAATAGTCCACCATGACCTGACGATACATGGCATATAGTTTTGTGCGTGTTATGAATCCCACGTATTCTCCACGGTTGTTGACCACGGGAAGAGTGTCGGCGTGCGTCCGCTCCATGGTTTCCATAACCACGGTTACCGGATCTTCAATGCTAAGTCTTGCCGGCGGTTCTTCCATAAGCTGTGCGGCTGTGAACTGTTCGTATAGCTCCTGGCGGAAAAGCACTTTGCGGATTTTTGAAAGGTCAATCACTCCGAGCAGATGGTTCGAACCGTCGGTAACGGGGAATACGTTCACTTTTTCGCGTGCAATGATGAAGACCAATCTGCCGAGTTTCATGTCGGGCGGCACACGTGTGTCGTGCTTTTCGAGTATTGAGTCGATGCTCATCAGAGTAAGCGCGGCTTTGTCCTTATGGTGTGTTACGAGTTGCCCTTTCTTTGCAAGCCGTGTGGCATATACGCTGTTGGGTTCGAAGATTATGATTACAAGATAAGACACAAGCGACACTATCATAAGCGGAGCGAAAAGAAGATAGCCGCCTGTGAGTTCGGCAATGAGGAACATGCTTGTGAGCGGAGCGTGCATTACGGCACTCATGATGCCCGCCATGCCGAGAAGAGCGTAATTCTTTTCGGGAACATAGACTCCGAGGTTGTGCATGTTCCAAAATCTGGAGAACACGAAGCCGCTTATACAGCCCAAAAACAAACAGGGCGCGAAAATACCGCCGCATCCGCCGCCACCATTGGTAGCCGAAGATGCAATAACCTTACACAAAATGATAAGTCCGAGGTATAGCAGCAGCTTTTCGGGGTCGCCGTAAAAAAGTGAGTTGTTCATGACTCCTTCCCAGTCTTCCATTCCCTTTCCGTTGAGCAAAAGGGTTATCGTGTGATAGCCTTCGCCGTAGAGAGGAGGGAACAGATATATGAGAAGGCTCAATGTTATTCCGCCGAGAGCCAGTTTGGCGTACATGCCTTTGACTTTGTGGAAAACATCTTCGCATTTGTTCATCATGCGAGTGAAATAAAGCGAAATGAATCCGCAGAAAAGTCCCAGCAAAATGGACGTTGGCACGCGCTCAATGGTAAATGCGTTTTCGAGACTGAAGTTGAATTCCGAACTTGTGCCCGTAAAAATGTACATCATTACGGAAGCGGTGATGCTCGAAACAAGCAAGGGAATGAGCGAAGCCATCGTGAGGTCTATCATAAGCACCTCGAGAGTAAAGACAACGCCTGCAATCGGGGCTTTGAATATTCCGGCAATTGCGCCGCTTGCTCCGGCACCGAGGAGAACCATTATGGATTTGTGGTCGAGCTTGAAAAATTGCCCGAGGTTTGACCCTATGGCGGAACCGGTTAATACTATCGGCGATTCAGCTCCTACCGATCCGCCGAAACCAATAGTTATTCCGCTGGCAATGAGACTGGACCAGCAGTTGTGCTTTTTCAAATGACTTTGGCGGCGCGAAATGGCGTATAGAATGCGTGTTACACCGTGGCTGATATTATCGCGCACCACATATTTAATGAAGAGAGCCGTGAGAAAGATTCCCACAACCGGATAAACAAGGAAGAGCCAGTTGGCGTTAGTTATGTCAAAGCCGGCAGTGAGTAAAGATTGAATCCAGGCAATGAATCTTCGCAGGAAGTAGGCAGCACATGCCGTGAATATGCCGATAAAGAAGCTCAACACAAGCACAAACTGCTGCTGCGACAGATGTTTTTCGCGCCATTTGTTTATGAAATGCGAAATAGAACTTTGTGTTTGTGCGGAGGTCGGCATGGTTTTATCTTATGACTTTTACTTCGCCCGAAACTCCGAGCTTTATGATAGACGAAGGGGTTTGGGGCGCATTTTCATCGCGACGGCTTGTGCACACATAGTCCACAGCTTCAAGAATCTCCGGGCTGATGTCTGCAAAAGTCTTCGGCGACGGTTCGCCGCTAATGTTGGCAGATGTGGAAACAAGTGCTTTTTTGAAACGGCGGCACAGTTCGCGGCTGAAAGGCTCTGCCGTAACTCTTATGGCTATACTTCCGTCTTCGGCAATGAGGTTGGGCGCAAGATTGCGGGCGTTATCGTATATAATTGTAAGGGGTTTGTCTGCCACTTCTATGAGTTGCCACGCCACTTCGGGCACTTCTTTTACGTAAAACTCCACTTTGGCTTCCGAATCTACGAGAGTAATCAGAGCTTTCGAGTCATCGCGGCGTTTTATTTCATATATTCTTCGCACGGCATCGGCATTCGTGGCATCGCATCCCAGTCCCCAAATGGTATCTGTGGGATATGCAATGATTCCTCCGCGATTCATTACGTCTATTGCCTGACGTATGTCGTCGGCAAACTGATTTATGTCGGAATTATTGTTCTTGCTGTCCATATTATATGCCGTTCGTTAGAATTCGGAAGTGAAATGGAATTTGATATTCTTGAAATCCTGCTGCGCCATTTGCAGAACGTATGAACTGTCTGCGAGAAAAACTTCACGACCTTCGCGATCGTGTGCCATATATTGGTATTTGCGGCGACGGAAATCGTCAAGCTCGTCCTTATCTTCGCTTTCAATCCAACAAGCTTTGTAAAGCGACACCGGTTCCCACCTGCATTTTGCATTATATTCGTTCTCGAGACGATATTGTATGACTTCGAATTGCAGTTGTCCCACTGTGCCGATAATTTTCCGCCCGTTAAACTGACTGACAAAGAGTTGCGCCACGCCTTCATCCATTAGTTGCTCAATGCCTTTGTTTAGTTGTTTGCTCTTCATGGGATCGGCGTTTTCTATGTACTTAAACATTTCCGGCGAAAAGCTCGGAAGTCCTTTGAAATGCAGTTGCTCGCCTTCGGTAAGGGTATCTCCGATTTTGAAAACCCCGTTGTCGGGAAGTCCTACTATATCTCCTGCGAAAGCTTCGTCAACTGTGCTTTTTCTTTGTGCCATAAATTGCGCGGGAGACGAGAATCGCATGGTTTTTCCCTGTCTTACGTGAAGGTAAGGGGTATTTCTTACGAATTTACCGCTACATATTTTGCAAAAAGCTATACAAGAGCGGTGATTAGGGTCGATATTCGCAGTAATTTTGAAGACAAATCCCGTAAACTTCGGCTCTTCGGGTTTAACGAGTCTTTCTTCCGCCTGAACAGGTTGGGGAGACGGTGCAATTTCTACGAAACAATCGAGAAGTTCCTTGACACCGAAATTGTTTAGAGCCGAACCGAAGAAAACAGGAGCCACTTCGGCTTTGAGATAATCCTCGCGATTGAATTCGGAATAGACTCCGTTCACAAGTTCCAGATCGTTGCGCAGTTGTTCTGCATCCTTTTCGCCAACATGTTTCTCAAGGTCGCTGCTGTTTATGTCAACTTCAACCTTTTGAGTAACCTTTTGTTTGTCAGGTGCGAAAAGATTCAGATTATTCTCATATATATTATATACTCCTTTGAAATTAAATCCCTGGTTAATGGGCCATGAAAGCGGACGAACCTTTATTTGCAGTTCTTCTTCAAGTTCGTCGAGCAGACTAAAGGCATCTTTTCCTTCGCGGTCCATTTTGTTTACGAATATGATTACCGGAGTGTTTCTCATACGGCACACATTCATCAACTTTCGTGTCTGCGCTTCCACGCCTTTTGCCGAATCCACAACGATAATTGCGCTGTCCACGGCGGTAAGAGTTCTGAACGTATCTTCTGCAAAGTCTTGGTGTCCCGGCGTGTCCAATATGTTTACTTTATAGTCGCGATAGTCAAACTCCATAACGGATGTCGTAACAGAAATTCCGCGTTGGCGTTCAATATCCATCCAATCTGATGTGGCGGTTTTGCGTATTTTGTTGCTCTTCACTGCGCCGGCAACCTGAATTTGTCCGCCGAAAAGCAGAAATTTCTCGGTAAGTGTTGTCTTACCTGCATCAGGGTGTGAAATTATCGCGAAAGTGCGTCGTCTTTGTATCTCGTTCATTGGTTGTTTTCCTGTTTAAGCAATATGTCCACGCATTCTTTTACGCTGTCCGCCCAATATGGTATTTCTATGTCGAAAGTTTTTTTGATTTTTGTCTTGTCGAGCACGCTGTAATGTGGGCGTGTGGCGGGCGTGGGATAGTCGGAAGTGTGCAGGGGGGAGACTTTGCAGTTGTCTATTCCTGCGTATTTATGAATCATTTTGGTGAAATCGTACCATGAAGCCACACCTTCATCGGTGAAATGGTAAACTCCCGGCACAACACCCTTTGCGAGAATCTGCATTATGGCTCGTGCAAGGTCGCGAGCGTAAGTGGGCGTGCCTATCTGATCGAAAACAACACCAAGTTTGTCTCTTTCGCGTCCGAGTTTAATCATTGTTTTCACGAAGTTGTGTCCGAACGAAGAGTAGAGCCATGCCGTGCGGATAACCACCGTGTTCTTACATTTTTTCTGCGCCGAAATTTCTCCTGCAAGCTTAGTGCGTCCGTAAGCAGAGGTTGGCGCGGTGGCGCAGTCCTCGTTTATGGGTTCGAAAGCGTTTCCGGGAAACACATAGTCTGTGGAAATTTGCACAAGAGCTCCTCCGCGTTTTCCTATTGCCACGGCAAGATTTGCGGGAGCCTCGCTGTTTATTTTAGCAGCCTTTTGTTCTTCGTTTTCCGCCTTGTCCACGGCGGTATATGCGGCACAATTTATTATTGCGTCCACTTTGTTTTGCTCCACAAAGGCGTTCACGGCTTCGGCGTTACAGATGTCGAGTTCTGCAACATCGGTGAACAAATACTCAAATTGCGGAAAGTTTTCCGACATAAGGCGCAGTTCGTTGCCCAGTTGCCCGTTTGCGCCTGTTACAAGTATCTTTTTTATATCCATTTGCATATTCGCGTTTTCTGTTGTTTGTGTCAGGAATTTCCGTTTGCTCAGTCAAAGCTCAGCGGTTCCTTTTTGTTTTGCTTGTAATAAGCCGCGAGCATTGCCATTACGCTTGAAATTTCTTTTGCAGCCGTTTCCGTGCCTTCCGAAACGGGCTTTTTTGCCATTCTCAGCATCATCACTCCGTAAAGGGCGTTAAAGCACACTTCTATGTCGCTCAAAGTGCTGCCGTTTCCCTTTTTGCGCAGTTCCATGATGTCGGGAAGTGCGTGGAAGTATGCGGAGTGATATTTTGCATAGCCGTGGCTTTCCAAAAGGTGTTGCGACAATTCCGAAAGTTCAGCCACAATGTTTTTGTTTATCTGCAGATGCCCTTTCTCTTTCACCCCTTCCGAGCGCATCATGGCGCAAAGTTGTGCATACCATTGCGACATTTTCGCCGCTTTTGCCTCGTCGAGTTTGAACATAGGCACATATTCGCGGGCTATCCGCTCCTCGTTGCATGCGTAAGCGCGTATGGTGTCCTCCACCTGCCACATATACAGCAGATATTCGGCTATGTTCTCCTGTCTTAGTTTTTCTGCTATGAACATGATGTATGGAAAGTTAGTGCAATGCCGGGTTGTGAAGTCCGGTAAGCGTGAATACAAATCCGGCAATCGAAGCAAGGATTACTATAATGCCTATGGTGTGGTTAAGAATCTTCACACCTTTCACCTCAAAGCGTGTGCGCACCTTGTTTATAATATATGTAAGCAGCACCCACCATATTATTGCACCGCCCACTATCGAAGCGTATCCCACACCCTGTTCCACGGGGTGGTTGGGGATTATGAACGCAAATCGGGCAAAGAGTGCAATGAACAGGAATATTATCAGCGGGTTGGAGAGCGTCAGCAGGAATGAGGTAACAAAATTGTGCACCAACGTACCCTTTTTCTTGGGCACGGGTCGAAAGCTTTTTCGCGGGTTGCTGCGATATGTCATGATTCCGAACACCAGCAGCATTGCGCTGCCTATCAGCTGAAGGATGAACATGTTTCTTTCGTTGGTTATGAAGTCCATCACGAAGCTCATTCCGAATCCTGTGATGAGCGCATATATAATGTCGCTCAGTGCAGCCCCGAATCCTGTTACCAATCCGTAGAAACGCCCTTTGTTCAAGGTGCGTTGCAGACACAAAACGCCCACCGGTCCCATGGGGGCGGAGGCTATTATGCCTATGAACACTCCTTTTACGAGGATTTCTAATGTACTTATCGGTTCTATAGGAAGCATACTAATTTGCAAAGTTGGCATTTTTTATTAGAAATACGAAATTATGGACTATAAAAATGCCTTGCGAATGGCGTAATAAGCTTAATAAGCAAATAGCGGTTTACTAATGCGGCAGTCTTTGACGTTGGGCGGCTCCATTGGCTGCGGATGCGCGGTGCAAGGCGTTGCGGAGTTGAAGTAATGTTTACTGTGGAGAATACAACCTGCATGTCGCTCAAACAGGTTGTATTTAGACCCGAAAAACAGGGAATTTTTGTACGTTTGTATGTTGTTGTCATACAGGTATTTGGAAAGGCGAAAAATACAAGGCACTTATTTTAAAATAAGTGCCTTGTATTTTAAAATATATGCCTTATGTTTTTCGTTACAAGGGGAAGCGTTTTTTCAGCGTCATTACGCAGGGAAAAAGTACATGGAAATTTTTCGTACAAAAAACGCTTTTGAATGTGTGTTTTGAAATAAAAAATCGCTACATTTGTAAACCCTACAATACAGATAACAATTAAATAAAAATTAAATCATGGACGAAATAACAAAACCCTATGTCATCGGTCTCGACTTGGGAGGTACGAACTCAGTTTTTGGAATTGTAGATGCGCGTGGTAACATCGTGGCTACCACTGCCATTAAAACTCAGGCTTATCCCGATTTCGACGACTATGTTAAGGCTTCGGTAGATGCTCTTATGCCTATTATCGACACCGTGGGCGGTATCGAAAAAATCAAAGCCCTCGGTATTGGTGCGCCGAACGGTAACTATTACAACGGAACCATTGAATATGCTGCCAATCTCGTTTGGCAGGGCGTGGTTCCCATAGCCAAGAAGTTTGAAGAGGCTTTGGGCATTCCCGTTATAGTTACCAACGATGCCAATGCGGCAGCAGTGGGCGAATTTACCTATGGTGTGGCTCGCGGCATGAAGAACTTTATAATGATAACCCTCGGCACAGGCGTGGGAAGCGGCATCTATATCAACGGACAACTGGTGTTGGGTTGCGATGGTCTGGCAGGCGAACTCGGACACCTCACCGTTGTTCCCGGCGGAAGAACCTGCGGATGCGGGCGCAAGGGATGTCTTGAAACATATTGCTCTGCCACCGGTGTGGCACGCACAGCGCGCGAATATCTCGACAAACGCGACACGCCGTCTCTGCTCCGCGACATAAAGCCGGAGGACATAACTTCTTTTGAAGTCTATAAGGCTGCTGTTGCAGGCGATGAACTTGCAAAGGAAATCTTCGAAGTTACCGGCAGCATGCTTGGCGAGGCTTGCGCAAACTTCGCGCTCTTCTGCTCACCAGAAGCATTTATTTTCATGGGCGGTCTTACAAAAGCCGGCGACCTTTTGATGAAGCCTTTGCAGAAAGCTTACGACGAACATGTGCTTAGCGTTTACAAAGGCAAGGCAAAACTCATGCTTTCCGGCTTGAAAGACAGCGAAACTGCAGTGCTTGGTGCAAGTGCATTAGGCTGGGACAATCCTCCTCAGCCCGTTCCGTTTGAAAGCGAAATCTGAAAATCCGGCACAGAAACAAAACAACAGTAATAATAAATGAGATGCAGCAGAAATAATGTTTTTTGCTGCATCTCTTTCTTGAAACAAAACCTGAAAAGCCAAGAACAATGAAAAAGATTTTTGCATCGCTTTGTGTCCTCGCCCTGCTTTTTGCATCTTGCAATAAGAGTGAGGAGGCTTGGACACCGCTATTCAACGGCGAGAACCTTGATAACTGGGAAAAATTCATAGGCCCGCCTTTCGAAGGTCATGAAGATTTGGCGGCAAACGCCGTGCCCGACAGCGTATTTTCGGTTGTGGACATGGACGGACAGAAAGTAATAAGAATATCGGGCGAGGTGTTCGGCTCGCTTGCCACCAAGGACACAACTTTCCAAAACTTCCATGCAAGATTAGTCATGAAATGGGGAACTAAAATCACAAAGGAACTCAATTGCGGCTTTCTTTATTACGGACACGGACCTTTCGGCGCAGGATTTGACACTTGGAAATCGTGCGTAGAGTGTCAGTTGCAGCACGGAAACATGGGTGCGCTCTACATGATAGGAGAAGATATTGTTCTTAACGCAGAAACCGAAAAACAAGGCGAGGACTATGCTTACAAACCCGGCGGAGAATCGGTTAAATTCGGCAAAACAGTGGAACGCCGCAAGATTCTCGGCGGAACGAATGCCGAGAACGAAGTGGGACAATGGAACACCGTGGAAATTTATTGCGTCGGGCAGCAGTCTGTGCACGTTGTGAACGGAAAAGTAACCATGCGCACAAACGGCATATCCACTCTTAAAGACGGCAAAGAGGTTCCCCTGACCGGCGGATGCTTCCAACTTCAGAGCGAAGGCTCCGAATTGTTTGTCAAGTCTGTGGAAATACAGCCCATAAAGGAAATCCCGGCAGAATTGTTGAAATAAAAAACGCTCACGGGCGGAAAAATACCCTTAAATAGTGAGGCGTGTGGAACTATGTTCCATGCGCCTCGTTTGTTTCGCGTTTTATGCAAATTCGTATCTTTGCACCCGAAAAATAGAACCTATTATGACTAAAAAACATTACTCCGCCGTAGTGTTCGACCTTGACGGAACACTTCTGAACACGCTCACCGACCTTCACGCAAGCGTAAACATAGCCCTCGACCACTACGGCATGCCGCCCAGAACCATGGACGAAGTGCGCACATTCCTTGGCAACGGATACCTTTACCTCATAGCCCACTGTGTGCCCTACAACACGCCCGACGAAAAGGTTGCCGAAGTGCTGGAGTACTTCGAAAAATATTACTATTCCCACAGCATGGACACCACATGCCCTTACGAGGGAATTCCCGAGGTTGTGGAAACTCTTGCAAAGGACGGGTACAAGCTTGCAATAGTTTCAAACAAAGGAATGGCGGCTGTAAAAGAACTTGCGGAGCATTTCTTTAAGAACACAATCAAAGTTGCCATTGGCGAAAGCAGCGATGTGCGCCGCAAACCCGCACCCGATGCCGCGCTGTTGGGAATGCGTCTGCTCGGAGTATCAAAAGAAGAATCGCTTTACGTAGGCGATTCGGAAGTTGATATAGCTACGGCAAAAAATGCGGGAATTGACTGCCTCTCTGTTAGTTGGGGATTCCGAACTAGGGAGCATCTTGAAAAGAACGGGGCAGTTGACATCATCGACAAACCATCTGAAATAGTGGATTTCCTGAAATGAAAATAGCAGAACGCCATAAGGCGCAATTGCATCAGTTTGCAACGGCGAAAAAAGAGTAAATTTTACCCGTTTGTAAGTTGTTGTTTTTCAAACATCTGAAAAGGCAAAAAATACAAGCCATATATTTTGAAACACAAGGCACTTATTTTAAAATAAGTGCCTTGTGTTTTTTGCAAGATGCCTTATGTTTTTTCTCGCATCCAAAAGCAGAGGAAAAATGTCTTGTTGCGCGCTTGGAATTATTGACAAAAACAAACCGTCCCGGGAATGAAAATCCCAGGGACGGTTGTAGTTTCTCGACTTGTGGCTTAGAGCTTCAAGCCCATTGCTTTTGCAATTTTCTTTGGTATCTCTGTGTTGTCGATACGTCCGTTGTATTGTTCCGCACCTGCACCAATGGCGAAAACAGGTACGTAGCCGTTTGAATGACCACCGCTTTGCCAACCTACGAGGGCGCATTCGTCTATGATTTTCTTTGCCATCGTGGAAATTCCGTTTGTGCTGTCGTATTCGTTTTTCTGTTTGGCAGTTCCCTCCTTGGTTGTTTCGAACGATGATTGAAGTCTCTTGGTCTGGCTGTCGCTCAGCGGAAGCTTTGTCCAGAATCCGAAACCGTCGGTAAGCAATGCTTTCATGTCTTCCCACGTAGTGTTTTCTGCTCCTTTGGCTTTGAAAAGACTGTCGGCGCGGAGTGAGAAAGTGGCAGCTGTGTTACGTTGTTCTTTAAGTTTGTCAAGGTGCAATTCATACGGACCACGTCCGAGAGCAAGTCCGCCTGTTTCGTGGTCGGCTGTTATTACGATGAGAGTTTCATCGGGATGTTGCTTGTAGAAGTCGTATGCCACTCTCACGGCATCGTCCATGTCTATCAATTCATTGATAAAGGCGGCTGCGTCATTTGAATGGCAACCCCAGTCAATCTTTCCGCCTTCGAGCATAAAGAAGAAACCTTTTTTGTTTTTCTTCATGAGATAGTCTATGCCGCTTTCCGCAATTTGTTTAAGCGTCAGGTCGCCGGGCTTGCGGTCAAGCGCGTATGGCAGACAGCTTGTGTTTATTTTTGCAGCCTCTTCGGTTTGGAAAAGGATTATTTTGTCGGCTTTCTTTTCTTTTTTCTTGAAGTCCTGCAAGCCGCGGGCTATGGTATATCCGCCTTTCTTTGCGAGTTTATAGAGGTCTTCGTTGTTTTCCACGGGTTTCAGAAATTCCGAACCGGCAAAGAAATCGAATTTGGAGTCGATTAGCTGCAAACCTATCTTGTGATATTCGCCGCGTCCTTGGACATGTGCGTAGAAAGCTCCCGGTGTGGCGTGGTCAACCGATACAGTGGTTGAAATACCTACGGCATAACCTTCGTCGCGTGCCTCTTCGGCAATGGATTTTACGTTTGTGGTCAGGTCTTTAAGCATTCCGAGAGTGCCGTTGTGGGTTTTGTTGCCTGATGCAAGGGCTGTTCCGCCGGCGGCAGAGTCTGTAACGCCGTTTGTTCCCGATTGTGTGTTTACGAGAGCCGAGTTGGGGAAGCTCGGGAAGCACAGGGGCACGATTCCAATCTTTCCCTGCAATGCTCCGAGGTAAGTTTCGGCGGCGTTGACCTGGTTCACACCCATTCCGTCGCCAATGAAATAGAACACATACTTTGCTTTGGGCTGGGCAAACATCATGATGCCCACGAAAGCAAACGTAAGTGTTGTAATAAATCTTTTTTTCATATTTATGTTTGTTTGGTTGTCTTTCTTGCGTGCAAAGTTATGAAAACAGTGTTGCAGTTTTGTTACGACGAGGTGTTATTTTCCGTTTTTATTTTGCGAAAACCTGTTTCATTGGTCTTCCTGTCCACACCTGCGGCGTTTTCAGTCCGAATATATAGGCTGTGGTTGCTGCTATGTCGTACTGCATCATGCTTTCCTTGAATTCGCCGAGTTTTTTTACGTTCTTGCCGCATATAATGAACGGACCTTCGTATTCGAGCAACGAGCGTGCGCCGTGTCCTCTGCCCACTCCGCCGTGGTCGGTGGTAAGTATGAAAATTGTTTCGTCGTAAATTCCTGCGTCTTTGGTGGCTTGTATCACCTTGCCTATGCCTTTGTCAATTACTTTAAGCGAATCGTAATAGGCCGGTGTGTCGTGTCCTATGGCGTGTCCCACTCCGTCGGGCTCGTCAAGGGTGGCAAAGGTTATGGCGGGCTTGTATTGCTTGATATATTCGCAGGTTTTGTTCAGTACTCCCATGACCGATGCCTCTTTTCCCTTGACCATGTATTTATAGTTGATACATGTGGTGTCGATAAGGTCGGCAATCACATCCCACCAGCCTATGTAGGCAGAGACAGCCTTCGGGTATTGCTCGTGAAGCAGTGAGAAAACCGTGGGGAGCATTCCGCGTTCGTTGGCGGTGCCTTCGGGCAGCGGGGTGGTGGGTTTGCGGGTGTTCCATTCGGTGATGCTGTGGATTTCCGTGGGACATCCGTTCCACATCGAAGCCCAGTTTATTGCGCTTGCCGTGGGAAATACGCTGCGTTTGTGGAGAGTGTAGCTGCCGTTCTCCATAAGCGATTTTATGTTCGGTATGCCGATGGCTTTGGGTACGCTGTAAGCTCCCCAGCCGTCTGCTCCTATAAACACCACGTGCTTTGCACGCCATTTTGCATCTGCGTTTTGGAATGCCGATAAGGCTATGAATGCCGTCAGCAGGATAAAGATTTTTCTCATGGTCTTGAATTGATCAGTTATTGTATTGTACATTAAGGGCAAAGTTAACACAAAGAAATGGTTTCGTGAAATTTTTACCAAATTAAAAGGCTTTTCGCGCGGCGGCAATACCTCTTTCACTATTTCATGTGATATGCGGCAGATGCGAAAGTGAATATTTTCCGGTTTGTATCCGTTGTCTTTGCAACCGTATGCGCATTTCATGAAAAACACATGGCTTGTCGTAAAAAATACGAGCCATATATTTTGAAATATGTGCCTTGTATTTTAAAATAAGTGCCTTTTATTTTTCGCAATTCCAAACCTCTGGTAAACAATGACTTATAAAGGTATAAGAAAAAGAGGTTAATTGTTTGTTTTTCAAAGTTTTACGGCTTGGAAGTACAATGTGGAGGAATTTACGGGTGCTTGGTTGAAAAATGAATACCGTGCTGTCTTTATGTGCATATTATTCGTTTTCCGGCTTCCCCGTGTTGTGGGCGGAGGCGGGCTTTTTGATAATCCTGCAAGGATTCCCGGCTGCCACAACTCCGGGCGGAATGCTGTGCGTAACCACGCTGCCGGCTCCTATAACGGCTCCTCTGCCTATGGTAACGCCCGGGAGAATGCTCACATGCCCGCCAATCCAAACGTCGTCGCATATTGTAACGGGCTTGGCGGCTTCGTAACCAGCAATGCGGGTCGCCACATCCAGGGGGTGGTATGCGGCGTAGATTCCGACCTGCGGACCAATCAGGACATTGTTTCCGATATTCACGGGCGCGGTGTCGAGAATCACGAGACCCGTGTTTGCAAAAAAGTTGTCGCCAATGTGTATGTTGTAGCCCAAGTCGCAGTGGAACGAAGGGATTATGGTGCATTTCTTACCCATACTTCCGAAAAGCGAGTGCATAACCGCGCGGCGTTCTTCGCTGCCCGAAGGCGGCAGAGAATTGAGTTTGAACACCAGTTTTCCCGCCCGGACATATTCTGCCCGCAGTTCCTCGCAGCCGAACGGCTTGTAGAGTTTGCCGGAATCGCGCAGTTCTTTTTCGGTCATGGGGTCGAAGGTTATTTTGCGGTGTTGAGTTGCGTGTTAATGCCGTGAATGTATTCCAACAATTCGTCCCTGCCCGTTTTTCTAAGCGATGAAGTAGTGAACATCGGGGGAAGTTCCTCCCAAGTCTCGCCAAGGACTTTGCGCATGGCTTCGATGTTGGCTTTCATCTCTTTGTCGTTGGGGCGGTCGGCTTTTGTAAACACAATGGCGAGAGGGATTCCCTGCATTCCTGCATCGTTGATGAAATCTATGTCTATTTTTTGCGGCGCAACGCGCGAATCGATAAGAACAAAAAGGCATGTGAGAGCCTGTCTGCCGTTAACATATTGCGATATAATGCTTCCGAATTTGTCTCTGTCGGTTTTGCTTCGCCGTGCATAGCCATAGCCGGGAAGATCAACTATATACCAGCTGTCGTTAATGAGGAAATGGTTTATGAGCATGGTTTTTCCGGGGCGCGCCGAGGTCATTGCCAGTTTTTTTCTGCCACACAGCATGTTTATGAGGCTGCTTTTGCCCACGTTGCTCCTGCCAATGAAAGCGTATTCCGGCTTTCCGTCGTCGGGACACAGATTTATGTCGGTGTTGCTTATGACAAATTCCGATTTCAGAATGTCGTATTTGTTTCTTCGCGGCATGCTTTGCTTCATGTTAACGGTATGTTTTATAAATATCGGCAAAGTTAGGGTTTTTGGTTGAGTTTTCTTAACTTTGCATGGTTTTTTCGGATGCCTGCCTGCCAAAATGGAACAGCAATACCCTTCAAAACTACTAAACCGTGCGGTGGAAGAATTTTCGCATCTGCCCGGAATAGGACGCAAAACAGCTTTGCGCCTCGTTTTGCATCTTCTTCGTCAGGACGAAGAGGTAAGCGATGCTTTTGCCGAGGCAGTGAAAACTTTGCGTCATGAGGTAAAATACTGCAAAGTGTGTCATAACATTTGCGACGAAGAGGTTTGCGACATTTGTTCCAATCCCCGGCGCGATTCTTCAACGATTTGCGTGGTGGAGAACGTACAGGATGTAATGGCTGTGGAGAATACGCAGCAATACACGGGACTTTACCATGTGCTGGGGGGAGTGATTTCGCCCGTTGACGGAGTGGGACCGGGAAACATAGAGATTCAGTCGCTCGTTGACCGTGTAAAAGCCGGCGGAGTGGGGGAGGTGATTCTCGCTCTCAGTCCCACGATGGAAGGCGACACTACGAATTTCTACATCTCGCGCCGTCTTGCCGACACAGGTGTGAAACTTTCGGTCATAGCGCGGGGTGTTACGGTGGGCGACGAACTTGAATACACCGACGAGGTAACGCTCGGTCGCTCCATACTGAACAGAACAGAATTTACAGGTAACAAATAAAAACGACAGAAGATGAAGAACAACGATATAAAGGTGCTTTCGCGCGGATGTAAGATTATGTATGCGGTATATCTGTTTGCCGTGATATTCTTTGCCGGAGTCTATGAACTTTTGCCCGAAGCCAAGGGACAACTTGTGGGAAACGACGTCGCGGAATACGCTCTCGACACGGTGTGCGTGCTTTTAACCATGATTACAGTGCCTTTGTCGCTGAAACTTTTCGCACATCTTCTCACCAAACACAAATCTCTGGATCTTAAAGACAGGATGGAGCGTTACCACATGCTTTGGAACGTGAGAATAGTGTGCTTCGGAATTGTAACAATATTCGATTTGTGGGCTTATTATGCCACCCTGAATAATATCGGCGGCTTTTGCGCGTTAATATGTGTGGCGGCGTCTCTGCTGTTTGCCCCCACGCAAAAACGCATTGCGGGCGATTTGGACGCAAAAGACTGACCGCGCAAAAAGTTTTGAAATCCGAGTATGAAGATAACTTTTCTGATACCACCGACATTGGACGGACAACGCCCCGCAGAGCGAAGTTCGGGCTGCACTCACGTAGTTTATCCCACACCTAATATATATGAGTTGACCGTAGCGGCTCTCATAGAAAAATCCGGGGAATTCAATGTGGCGTATCACGATTTTACATACCATAAAGACAGCCTTGAAGATTTTCTTTCCCGCGACGACAGCGATTTTTACTCGTTCTGGACGGTAAATCTATCGATAGACACCGATTTGCATGCGGCACAGATTATTCACAGTATGAAACCTGATGCCTATTGTCTGCTTCTTGGTCCCGGACCTACCTATTATATAAACAAATGTCTCAATCACGAGCGCACGATAGTGCTTCGCGGCGAGCCGGACATGGTACTTTTGGAACTTTTGCAGGCATTCCGCAGCGGCGGCGAGGGAGATTGGCAGAAAGTGGACGGTATTTCTTTTCTCAAGGACGGGAAGGTGATAAACAACAAGCCGCACGCGCTTTTGAAGAACCTTGATGAGTTGCCGTTTCCTGCACGTCATCTGCTCGGCAACCGCACCTTCCACAATCCGAAACTGAAAGTAATTCCATATACTCCCGCGCTGACTTCGAGACAATGCCCGTTCAAGTGCATATATTGCGTTCCGAGTTCATTAACCTTTGCACGCGAGATAGAATATCGCAGAGAAAACGGACGAAAACCCGCTGTTTCGTTCCGGTCTGTGGAAAACGTTGCTGAGGAATTGGACATGCTCGCTGCGCAAGGCTATAAGGCGATAGGTTTCATGGATGATAATTTCATCTGGAACGAGAAACGCACGAAAGCTATATGTGATGCGCTCAAAAAACACGGCTTTGTGTGGGGATGTCAAGCCAGAGTGGATGAAATAACCGAACCTATAGCAAAAATACTCGGCGAATCGGGATGCAGATATGTGGACCTCGGCGTAGAATCGTTTGATGACGAAATTCTGAAATACATAAAGAAAGGTTTTACAAGGCAACAAATTTACGAGGCTGTGGCTTTGCTGAACAAATACAAGGTACCTGTCAAGCTCAATATCCTTATAGGAACTTCTCCGCTCGAGACCCGCGAAAAATTAAAAGACACCATTCGCCGCGCAAGACGCTTGAAAGTTGACCAAATTATGTTCAACATTGTTTCGCCATTCCCCGGAACGGAATTTTATAACCTTGCGAAAGAAAACAAATGGATAGTTACGGGAGAATATGCCCCTACTGATGTGCAGCGTACTTCAATTGTGAGCTATCCTAACTTTTCTGCCAAGGAAATGGAGCGAGTTCTTTTCAGGGCAAACCTTTGCTATTTTCTTTCTCCCGCCTTTGTTCTTAAACAACTCCATCGTTTTCACAGCGTTAACGAATTTGTTTCCGCGCTGAAGGCTTTGAAGATAAAACTTTTCGGATAACGTCATGCTGCTGTCTGTGATTCTGATAACCTGGAACGGAAGGAAACTGCTTTCAAACTGTTTGAAGTCAATGTCTTTCCTTTTGCAGCGCGAGGATGTAGAGGTTATTGTTGTTGACAACGGCAGCGAAGACGGAACCATTCACTTTCTCCACGACAAATATCCCGACATCACCGCCATTTCACTTGACAAAAATCGCGGCGTTGCCTATGCGCGCAATCGCGCATTGGAACGTGCGAACGGCGAATACCTTTGGATTTTGGACAATGACACGGAACTTTCCGAACCTGTGGCTCGCGGCATGATGCAATTCATGAAAGATAATCCCGGGGTGGGACTTGCGGGTTGCCGCCTCGTAGATGCCGACGGACTTTTGCAGGAAAGTTGTAAACGTTACCCCGGTCTGGGCGAAAAGGTCAAGAATATTCTACACCGGCGTGGCTATCGCTATGCCTATGGTTTGGAAAAAATGAAAAAAAGATTCGAACCGGAGTATCTTATAGGCGCATGTCAGTTAATAAGACGGGATGCTTATGAAGCGGCGGGACCTTTGGACGAAAAGATATTCTACGGACCGGAGGATGCAGACTTTTGTCTGCGTGTTAAAAAGGCGGGTTTCTCGCTTGCATACGTTCCTGAATTCACGGTGCTTCATCACTGCCAGCGCATGTCGCGAAGCAGAATTCTTTCGCCCATAGGTTTGAAGCACATAGAGGGACTTGTGCATCTTTATTTCAAATATAAACGCCTTTTCTGATGCTGCTCAAAGGAGATAATATTCATCTCCGCGCCCTTGAGCCGGAAGACGTTGAAATCTTTGCAAAGATTGAAAACGAACCGGAGCTTTGGGCGTGCTCTTCAACCAATGTTCCTTATTCGAGATTTGCCATAAGGAATTTCATATCCTCTACCAGCAATGACATATACGCCGACAAACAGGTGAGGCTCGTTGCGTGCAGAAATACAGACGATGTTGCCGTGGCTTTTGCCGATATTACGGATTTCGATCCGCGCCATAAGCATGCCCAGGTGGGAATTGTTGTGTTTCCCGACCATAGAAAGCATGGCATAGGCGGCGAAGTTCTCGACATCCTCGGCGAATATGCCCGCAGAGTAGTTGATTTGCATGTGCTTTATGCCTTGGTGGCGAAAAGCAATGAGGCTTCGCGCCGGCTGTTTGCCTCGGGCGGTTACAAAGAAGTGGCTTTGCTTCCGCAATGGCTGTTTTCTGAAGGAAAATATTGCGATGCCTTGGTTTTTGAAAAGATATTTTCCGATTAAAATACCCATGAAAAAATCATAAAATACGCACTACCATGGCTTTTGACAAAAACATTTTCGACATAAACGGCAAAGATATTCTCAGTATGGCTACTTTCGCGGACGAGGATGTAATTGCTTTCGACAACATAAGGGACATATGTCTTAACGAAAAGGTTAAAATCGAAAACTTCATCATTGCCCTTTGCAACAAAGGGCGCGGTGCGCTCACCATAAACGGTGTGGATTATAATGTGGGCGTTGGCGACTTTGTGATATGCCGTCCAAACCACATCATAGAGAACATGATGGAAAGCATGGACTTCGAGTGCTCCTGCTTGTGCGTTTCCACGGAGTTTATGCGCAATGTGATGCTCATGGCAAACAGTTGGGATTTTAATTTGGTCATTGAAAAAAATCCCGTAATCCATCTCGATCGCGAGGAATCGGATGTGATAAATGCTTACGAGGCTATTCTCCGCAATACATTACGCGGTGCGCCGCGCAGACACCACAAGGAAGTGGTGGAGTCGCTCATGAGAGCGGCGGCATGCTATCTGACAGATATGCTTATGCAACACATGGAGATGAAAGCCCACAATTTTTATAAAAGCGAAACTGCATTCAATGAGTTTCTCGATTTGCTGTCCGCCACATACCCGCGCCGCAGAAAGGTTGACTATTATGCAGAAAAGCTGAACCTTTCCAACCGCCGCCTCGCTTCTATATGCGTGAGGGTAAGCGGTAAAACGGCTCTGCAACTCATTACCGAGTATGCCATACGCGACATAAAACGCGAACTCCTCAAGCCCGAAAACACCATAAAGCAAGTGGCTTTTAACATGGGCTTTGAAAACGTATCGAGCTTGGGAAGGTATTTCCGCAATTTTACACATGTTTCGCCCAAGAAGTTTCGTGCCACGTATGCGCAGAACATGTGCGACGGAGACGAAGCCATGCCCGAAGAATGATTCGTTTTGCCGGCAACAGGTAATCCACTCTGCTCGTTCGTTTATGCCTTGTAGTTTGCCCCGTGTGTTTTTTCTTTCAGGGCGCAAAAGACGGCTGTTTTTCTAAGTGGCTAATAACCAGATTTTTAATTGATTTTGCAAGGGCTTTGTAAGTTCTTGTTTATCAGAGGTTTGGAATGCCCGAAAATACAAGGCACTTATTTTAAAATAAGTGCCTTGTATTTTAAAATATATGGCT
>QAML01000050.1:32234-95972 GCA_003150315.1 Prevotellaceae bacterium
TATTTTAAAATAAGTGCCTTGTATTTTAAAATATATGGCTTGTATTTTTTACGACATGCCTTATGTTTTTTTGCCTTTCCCGTGTGATTGTCGTCAGAATTGAATTTTTAGCCGAAAAAATTTGGCAGTTAAAATAAATATTGCTTATTTTGTCATGCTTAACATAAAATTCTACCGCCTATTGCACAACGTTACTCCTAAAAGATAATTGAATTAAAAACAATAATGGATAAATTGTG
The DNA here is from genome assembly GCA_003150315.1 of Prevotellaceae bacterium. GTDB lineage: Bacteria > Bacteroidota > Bacteroidia > Bacteroidales > Bacteroidaceae > UBA6398. The sequence goes on from QAML01000050.1 coordinate 32,474, forward strand.
CAAACTCTCGGACGAGCAGTTGGTTAAGAACTATGCCAATGGCGACAGCGACGCTTTTGACACTTTGCTCGCACGTTATCAGCAAAAAATATACTCATACATTCTCTTCCTTGTACACGACGACGAGGTGGCAGACGATTTGTTTCAGGAAACATTCATGAAAGCCATCGTTACAATCAGACAAGGCAGATACGTGGAAAGCGGTCGTTTCTCGGCTTGGCTTACCCGCATAGCCCACAACCTTGTGATTGACAAATATCGCCAGGATCGCAACTCGAATGTCATATCCAATGACGCGAGCGATGCCGATCTTTTCAACGATGCCTCTTTGTCCGACATAACTGTGGAGATGAAAATGATTACCGAGCAATCGCTTACCGATGTGGGGCGGCTTCTGAAAGAATTGCCCGACAATCAGAAAGAAGTATTGTACATGCGCTTTTACCAAGACCTTAGTTTCAAGGAAATTGCCGATGCCACGGGAGTGAGCATAAACACTGCGCTCGGTCGCATGCGCTACGGCTTGATAAATCTGCGCAAGATGGTGAGCGAGCGGGGCATTGTGCTCGAGGTTTATTGATTGAAAAGCGATAATACAAAGCATGGTCGCCGTTTATCAGGGCGACCATGCAAAAATAAAACACAACAAATATATATTGCATCATAATAAAGCGGAACGCGGAGCGTTATCATAGTGTACAAAATATATTACAGCCTATGATTAAATTCTCCTCCTCCGAAATGACTCCGCGTGAAGCCACGCTGCAATTTCTAAAGTTTTTTGCCCGCAACTATATGCCGCTGGAAATACCCGAGGCAGGCGGTGCGCCAATGGTGATGAATTGAATTTATCCCCTTTCTACGAAACAACAATAGTCAAGATATGAAGAAAATAATGTTGCTGGGCTCGGGCGAGCTCGGCAAAGAATTTGTGATAGCCGCAAAACGTCTGGGACAATACGTAATAGCTTGCGACTCTTACCAACATGCTCCCGCAATGCAGGTGGCTGATGAGTTTGAAGTCTTTAACATGCTCGACGGAGACGCACTTTACGGAGCCGTTAACCGTCATCGTCCCGATATAATAGTACCCGAAGTAGAGGCGATACGCACCGAACGCCTGTATGATTTCGAACGTGAAGGAATACAAGTGGTGCCGAGCGCACGAGCTGTGAACTTTACGATGAACCGAAAGGCTATTCGCGATCTTGCAGCCAAAGAACTCGGACTGAAAACCGCTCGTTACCGCTATGCAAAGAGTTATGACGAACTGCGCGACGCTGTAGAGGAAATAGGAATGCCTTGTGTCGTGAAACCTCTCATGTCTTCTTCCGGACACGGGCAGAGTGTCATCCGCAATGAAGAAGACATTAAAACTTCTTGGGACTTTGCCTGCAGCGGAGCCCGAGGCGATGTAATGGAAGTAATAGTTGAGGAATTTGTAAAGTTTGATAGTGAAATAACTCTCCTTACTGTTACGCAGCGCAACGGAAATACTCTTTTCTGTGCGCCTATCGGTCATGTGCAGAAGCATGGCGATTATCGCGAGAGCTTTCAACCGGCAGTCATAAAGCCGGAACATCTGAAAGAAGCCCAACACATGGCGAAAGCTGTTACTCATGCGCTCACCGGTTACGGAATCTGGGGCGTAGAATTCTTTTTGAGTAATGAGAACGGGGTTTATTTTTCGGAACTTTCCCCACGTCCCCACGACACAGGCATGGTTACTCTCGCGCAAACGCAGAATCTTAACGAGTTTGAGCTACACCTTCGTGCGCTGCTCGGACTTCCCGTGCCGGAGATAGAACTTCTTCGCGCCGGAGCCAGTTGTCCCATTCTCGCAGTAAGTAACACGGCGGTCGAACCCGATTTTATTGGTGTGGACGACGCACTTCTTGAGCCGCGCACCGATTTGCGTATCTTCGGAAAGCCGCGTGCATGGAGAGAACGCCGACTTGGCGTGGCTCTTGCCTATGACAGCGTTGACTGCAACATAAACGAGCTTCGCGAAAAGGTGAGGAATGTGGCGGCTAAGGTGAAAAATCTGTAACAATCCTGTTAAATCACGAAACGTAATATGACACCGATTATTTCTCCCTCTTTACTTGCTGCCGATTTCGGCAATCTTGCCCGCGATGTCGAGATGTTGAACCGCAGCAGTGCCGATTGGATGCACCTTGATGTAATGGACGGAGTTTTTGTTCCCAACATATCGTTCGGCTTTCCCGTTATGCAAGCCATTGCAAACGTAGCCAGGAAACCGCTTGACGTACATCTTATGACCGTTCAGCCGGAACGCTACATCGAAAACGTGAAAGATCTTGGCGCACGCATAATGAATGTTCACGTGGAAGCCAGTCCGCATTTACACCGAACCATTCAGCAAATACATTCTGCGGGAATGCTTGCAGGGGCAACGCTTAATCCGTCAACGCCGGTGGAGATGCTTGAAGACGTAATAGAAGATCTCGATCTTGTTCTCATTATGTCGGTAAATCCGGGCTTCGGCGGACAAAAGTTCATTGAACATTCCCTGAAAAAGGTTGAAAAGCTGCGCAGCATGATTGACTCCTGCGGTTCGGGAGCTCTTATCGAAGTGGACGGAGGCGTTAACGTAGACAATGCACCTCTTCTTGTCAAGGCGGGAGCCGATGCTCTCGTGGCGGGAAGCGCAGTGTTCAACGCTCCCGACCCGGAAGCGGAAATCGAGGCTCTGAAATCAATGGAATAAGAGCGGCAAAGAACAGAGGAAATGGGCACGGATAGCAAAACGCGGGGCATTTCGTTTTCGGCGTTAGGCAGATTTCCGGTGCTACGTTTCTTGTTGCCGCTGGCTTCGGGCATTGTTGCGGGCAGATATGCAGGATGTGTGTCCGAACAGGCGGTTACGGTTTCATGGATTGCGGTTGTGGCATTAGCTTTGCTGCTTGCAATTCTTGCAATATCAAACAAACGGTGGGTGGAAAACCTCTGGTTTTTCATTACCACCGTTTTGTTTTTCTTCATTCTTGGTTTTGCCGCTTCTTCTGACGCTCTTGTTAAACCCCGATACCCGTGGGCGGAGAAAAAGACTGCCTATGGCGGAGTTGTAACATCCTGTCCCGTGCTGCGGGAGCGCGTTGCGAGATTTCGCATAAGGATTGCCGAGGTTTACGAAAGGGGCGTTTTTCACCGCGTGAACCGCAATGCGGAAATCACAGTTCATCGCTCCAAAGGCATTGATACTTTGAAAAGCGGCGATGCAGTTATGATTTATGCTAAAATGGCAGAACCGCGTAACGCAGGCAATCCTTATGAGTTCGACTATGCTTCTTATCTGAAACTTCACGGAGTTGGCGGCACGGCTTTCGTTTTTGCCGACGATGTTGTGCCCTTGTCCTCCGCACAGTCTGCGAGATTGCGCGGGCAGTGTCTCGGTTTGGGCGACCGCGTAATGCTTTGGGGCGAAAACATACGCCTGCGGTTGATGCGCCTTTACCGCAACGCCGGGCTTGAGGGGGACTTTCTCGCGGTGGTGTCGGCAATGACTTTGGGCGAAAAGTCGCATGTGTCGCGCCGCATGCGCGATGTTTTTTCGCACACGGGCACAAGTCATGTTCTTGCCCTGTCCGGTCTGCACCTTGGCATAATATTTTCGTTGCTTCAGTATCTTCTTACGTTCGGCGGGCGTTTTCGCAGGATGCGTGTGCCCGCACAGGTGGCTATAATACTGTTTGTGTGGTTTTACGCTGTGGTTGCCGGCATGCCCGTATCGCTTGTCCGGGCTTCCATAATGTGTACGCTCGTGTGCATGTCCGCTCTTGCCGGCGGCAATCCCCTTTCCGAGGGTAACCTTTACCTTGCCGCTTTTCTTATATTGCTTTTCGCCCCGCTGTCGCTCTTTGATGTGGGTTTCCAAATGTCTTTCGTTTCGGTATTGTCCATTCTCAAACTCATGCCCTTTGTTGCGCCGCCGCGGGTGATTGCTTCTTCGCCTGCCGGAAAGCTTTGGGCGTTCATGGCAGTGTCTTTGTGCGCCCAGGCGGGCGTTGCTGCGCTTGTGGCATACCATTTCCACAATTTTCCCACCTATTTCATGTTGTCCAACCTTGTCGTTGTGCCCATGGCAACGGTCATAGTCTCCCTTTCGTTCGCCCTTGCCGCCCTGTCGTGGCTTCATCCCGTGGCGGTAGCGGTTGGTTGGCTGCTCAAAACCCTTCTGCGTTTTCAGTTTTCCTTTCTTGACTTCGCCGGCTCTCTTCCCGGCGCGTCGCTGACGCTCTATCCGTCGCTCCCCACGGTTGCTGTGCTATGCGTGGCGTTGTTGCTGCTGTTCGGGTGGGTTGCTTCGCGCAAAAGGATATACCTTATATTTATGGCAACCGTCATAGTTGCGGCGATAGCGGTGCAAACGATTACCGCAACCAATGCCTGCCGCCCGGGAAGCGTGTGGTTTTATGGCGGAACCCGTGTGAGTGCGGCGCAGTTTGTAGTGTCTTCCTGCGAATCCTATCTTTATTCTCCTGCAACCGAGAGCGACGAGGCGGTGTGGCACGCCATGACCACCGTGTCGCATGACTATTGGGCAAGATGCGGAATGAGCCGTCCCGTGCGCCTGCATGACGGTTTTGAAAGCCGCTATGCCAAATTTTATGACGGTTTGCTTTTGTTCGGCAACCGCACATTTCTTTTCCTCGATGCCTCCACGCCGCGCCATGACGGAATTTCGACTGTAAAAGTTGATGCGGTTTTCGTATCGCGTGGCTTCAAAGGAAATTTGCAGGCGTGGTTGGAAAAGGTAAAGTCTGATTTGGTTGTTTTGGACACAGGAATATCGGCTGCACGCAGGACGAAGTTTTTGCGCGAATGCAGAAAATCGGGAGTGCGTGTGCACGATTTGGACGCGCAAGGGGCATTGGAAATTCCGATAGACAGACATTGTGCGGCGCATGATTCGTGAGGAAAATTTGTTGCTATTTTCAGAGTACTGCAAGCCTGATTTGGGGGTCCGAAAAGGGCGTGCGAAAAAACACATGGCTTGTTGTGAAAAATACAAGGCACTTATTTTAAAATATGTGCCTTGTATTTCAAAATATATGCCTTATATTTTTTGTGAAAAGTGACCTTTGATTTTCAATGACTTACAAAAGGCGAAAAATTGCCTTCCCGAACGGTTGATTTCGCACCCTTTCGGATGCTGTTTACACACGGTTTTGCACGGAAAAAGCATGCCGGCATTAAAAAAAGTGGTTTGCCGTTGTTTTTCTCCCAAATAAACCGGTGTTGAACCGAAACTCAATATTGCAAATAGGTAAGTTTTTCTTAATTTTGCCATTGTAAAAAATCAATCCACAAAATAAGACAGAAAATGCTTGAAAATATAATGTCGGAAGCCCAGGCGGCTTTGTTTGAAAAGATTGTAGCCGAAACAAATAAAGCTGTGATAACCGCCCATTCCGCCCCTGACGGCGACGCAATAGGTTCTTCGCTTGCCCTTGCCGCATATCTGCACACAAGAAACACGGAAGTTGCTCTCGTCATGCCCGACAGTCTGCCCGATTTCCTCATGTGGCTTCCCGGAGCATCCGACATTGTGTGCCACGATGTGGCTCCCGAAAAGGCGGAAAGCCTTATAGCGGATGCCGACACGGTTTTCTGTCTTGACTTCAACGACCTTTCCCGAATCAATGCCCTTGGTACGATGGTCAAAAACAGTTGTGCACGAAAAGTAATGGTGGATCACCATCCCGAACCGGTGTTTCAACCCGAACTCCGCGTGTGTCGCCCCGATTTAAGTTCGGCTTCCGAAGTGGTGTTCCGCATATTGTGGCAATTAGGACACTTCCCCGCCATGACAAAAGATGAAGCCGTGTGCGTGTATTGCGGCATGATGACCGACACGGGCGGCTTTGCCTACAATTCCTCAAGTCCGGAAATTTATTTCATAATAAGCGAATTGCTCACCAAAGGGTTTGACAAAGACAAAGTCTATCGCAACGTTTTCAACAACTATTCCAAGAGCCGCGTAAGGCTTACCGGTTATGTTCTTTACAACAAACTGCACTTCTATCCCAAACTTCGTGCGTGCTACTACACGCTTACGGGCGAAGAAATGCGACGTTTCAATTTCCAACGCGGAGACACCGAGGGACTTGTCAATATGCCGCTGGTTGTAAAGGGAATGAGACTCTCGATAGCCCTGCGCGAGGACACCGAAGGGGGAAAAATAAGAGTTTCCCTGCGTTCCGTGGACGATTTTCCCTGTAATAAAATGGCTGCGGAGTTCTTTAACGGCGGCGGACACCAGAATGCTTCGGGCGGAGAGCTTCGTTGTACAATGGACGAAGCGGTTGAAACGGTGAATCATGCGGTTGAGGCATACGCCAAACTGCTTTGATTTGCATTTCGAACCATTTTTCGGCACGGAAAGCGGAACTATTTTTGCTTTTTTGAATAAACTCTGCTTTTAAGGCGGTGTTTTTCATATTGTTTGCACATTTGCGCGTTAATTGTGTGTTTTTGTTTATATTTGCAATAGACAACGAAACAAAAATAACTCACAATAGCATGAAGACTAACAGAAGAGATTTTTTGAAAGCTGTTGGCGGAATAGGATTGTTCTCCATAGTTCCGAGCAGTGTGCTTGGCGGCAGGGGCAGAGTGGCTCCCAGCGACCAGTTAACAAAAGGTATTATCGGCGTTGGCGGTATAGGCAGGTCGTCTTACCATTTCACGAGCGACAAATATTGTCGCCTTGTGGCAATGTGCGATGTTGACAGCAAACATCTTGAGCAGGCAAAAGCCGAAGCCAAGGAAAAGTTCAACGAAGACTGTGCCACATATCACGATTTCCGCGATCTTATAAAAGATCCCAATGTAGATGTTGTGCATATAGCAACTCCTCCCCATTGGCACGCACTAATGTCTATTGAAGCTGCAAAAGCGGGTAAAGACATCTGGTGTGAAAAGCCCATGACGCGCACCATAGGCGAAGGACGCGCCGTGAAAGAGGCTGTGAAACGCTACAACAGAATATTTCGTCTGAACACGTGGTTCCGATTCAAGGATACTTTCTACGGACTCGGCACAACGGTTGAACCATTAAAGAAACTCGTTAAAAGCGGTCTGTTGGGATGGCCTTTGAAATTTACTGTCTCCGGAACAACAGGCTTTACTTGGAAATTCTTTTGGGTGGGAAAAGAAAATCTTGTGCCGCAAACTGTTCCTTCAAACCTTGATTATGACATGTGGCTTGGTCCTGCTCCTTACAAACCCTATAACGTTCACCGCACTCACCAAACATTCCGTGGCTATTGGGATTACGATGGCGGCGGACTCACTGATATGGGACAACATTACCTTGATCCCGTGCAATATCTCTTGGACAAGGACGACGAGTCGCCTATAAAGATAGAAGTTGACGCTCCCCAGCAGCATCCCGACGCTGTTGGCATTTGGCACAAGATAACTTATACATATGCCGACGGATGTCAGATAGTTCTCGAGGGAGAAGGCTTCGAATCGCAGGGAAAAACTCCTTACATAGAGGGACCCAAAGGCAAAGTTTTCCAAGGCTTTGAATGCACCATACCGGATGTTATGAACAAGATTGCGGAAATGCCCGATCCCGAGCCACAACGCACCGACTTTATAGAATGTATTCGCACACGTCAGAAGTTTGCGCTCAACGAAGTCAATGGTCATCGCAGCTGTACACTTGTAAATATGGCGGCTATTGCTTTACGTCTCAACCGCAAGGTACTTAATTACGATCCTGTAAAAGGAATTTTTACCGGCGACCCGGATGCAACGGCAATGATCAATCAACCCATGCGCGGAGAGTGGCATCTTTAATATGACACCTGAAATGTAAATACCCAAAACCGAAAACAGAAAATGAAAAAGTATATATCATCATTCCTGATTGCCTTTTTGTGCTTCGCAACTGCCTTTGCACAAACTGACAGTCGCAATCGCGTGGCATCTACAATAGTTGCCGACGGACTTGCACAGCTTCCTGCTAAAAATCTTGAGGTTTTCAATCGTGTCATGTCTGAGATGGCAGCCACGGGAGAGCAAGGTGTGTTGCAGATAGCCGGAAACTTGAAGCCCGCAGGGGATAACGTTAAAAACGCAGTGTTTGAATATGCTCTCAGTGGCATTACCGATTATGCGGCGAGCCGGGAAGGAGCAAAATGTCGCCCCGGAGTGAAAGCCGGATTGCTTAAGGCTTTCGACAAATGCAATGACGAAACAAACAAAACGTTCCTTATTACGCTTATTCGCCGTGTGGCGGAGCCGGCAGACTTTTCGTTCTTTGCCAATAACCTTGTAAACCCCAAGCTGTCCGTTCCTGCGCTTGCTGCAATAGAAAGCATGAGTGGAATAGACGCAGATGCTTTGAATCTTGTAAAGAATGGCGGCAACGTTCCGCATTATTCGCTTGCCAAGATAATAGAAGCCCGCAAACTCAACGGTGTTGAGGATTTGCTTATCTCTTGGATTAACGGCGCAGACGCTAAAACGAAGATTGCTGTCTATGATGCTCTCGCTGCTGTGGGTTCTGCGAAATCTTTGAAGGTTCTCGAGAACGCAGCCAAGGCTGCAGGCTATGCTCCTGACGATAGTCGTGCGCTTGATGCCTATTTGAAGATTCTCTATAGGTCTGATAATAAAACTGTATTGAAGTCTGCGAAAAATCTTGTCAAATCTTCTGCTCCGGCTACCCGTTGCGCAGGATTGGCTTTGCTTTTGAAAGCTTCGGGCAATGCTTCGGGCAACGAAATATTGAAAGCTTTGAAGGACGGAAACGTAGAATATCGCAACACAGCCCTGGATTTTGCCAAAGAAACGGCAGGTGAGGGAATTTTTGCCAAAGTTGCTTCGAATTTTTCCAAACTTTCAGGCGATGCCAAGGTAGATGTTGTGAAATGGCTCGGAAACAATCATGTCAATTCGCAAGAAGCCGTGATTCTTTCGGCAGTTGCCGCCAACGATTCCGCTTTGTCGTGTGCAGGAATGGAAGCTGCTGCGAAAATAGGCTCGCCTAAGGCTCTCGAAGCTCTGATTGCCCAACTTTCAGGCAGAAATGGCGAGTATGCTTCCAAACAACTTCTTGCTTTCAACGGAGATATTTCGTCGGGAGTACTCAATGTACTTAAAACAGGTAAGGATGCGTCTGTGCTTGTTCCCGCATTGAAACTCGCAGGTCAGCGTCATATTCACAAGGCATACGATGAAGTTGCAAAACTTACGGGTTCTTCAACCGAGGCAATCAGTTCTGCCGCTTACGAAGCCCTCACCGGTGTGGTTGCTTCGGCAAGTAATTATTCCGACAACGTGGCTTCCCTGCTCGAAAAGAGTAAAGGCGCTTCCACAGTCAAACTTCAGACGGCTCTTTGCAATTCTCTCGTGGCTCAAAATGCTTCTTCCCAATATGCCAAGGCTGCACAGTATCTCAAGAGCTCTTCTCATCCGGAGTATTACTATCCTCTTTTGGCACAATCGGGAACTTCCGAGGCTCTTGCCGAACTTCAGAAGGCTTTGAACAATTCTGCCACTGCCGAAGCTGCTTCAAAGGCTTTGCTCATTGTTGACAATTCCAACGTTATCCCTGTGCTTTTGAACGAAGCCAGACATAATTCCACTTACAAGGAGCAACTTCTTTCGCGCTTTGTGTCTCTCGTTGTAAAATATGAGGGCAATGAAGTAAAGAAATACCAGAGTTTTATAAACGCTCTTGACATCAAACCTTCCGCAGAGCTTTCCAACAGCATCATTTCCGAACTTGGCAAGATTTACAAGGTTCAGTCGCTTGCTGTGGTTGCAGGAAAAATGAACGAATCGGATGTTGCTTACGCCGCTGCCAATGCCGTGAAAAACATTCTGGCTCATTCTGCCGAATTGAATGCGGGTAAGGATGCGCAAAACGCTCTCAACAAGGCTAAGGAAGTGGCTCTTGCCAAAAAAGCCGGAGGTGATGCCGACGCAGGATATGCTGTAGACCAAATTACGGAGATTCTCGGCAAACACGCAACGGACGGCGGATTCACACTGAACGTTAATTCCAAAAAGCTTTCTGCAGGAGGAAAAGAAACTTTCAATAAAAACGGCGAGAACATAGCTTTATCTTTCGACTGGATTGCAGATGGTGAAGCCACAGTGGTTTTGCGCGGCGTGCCTGTTGCTCGTCTCACAACCGACAAGGTGGAAATCGTTGGCGGCAAGAAGTCTCTTGCGCTCAATCCCAAAGGCGAATACAATACTCTTGAGGTTCGCATCGTTGCCGATCGTTTGTTTGTTGTTTCAAACGGCGAATCTCTCGTGGCTAACGCGGTTCTCAAAGAAACTGTGGGAGCTGTCAAGAATCCTGTGGCAGGCGCAATGGAACTTGTGGCAAACAGCGGCAGCATTAACTTGCGCAATGCCAATGTCTGCAATCTTCCTTCAACTCCGGTCTATACTCTTTCGGACGAGGAGAAGAAAGCCGGTTTCGAAATACTGTTTGATGGTCGTTCTCTCGATAATTGGCAGGGAAATACCACCGGATATACTCCCGACAACGGCACTATTTTCGTAACAGCCAACTATGGCGGAAGCGGTAATCTTTATACCAAGAAAAAGTATAGCGATTTCGTTTATCGCTTTGACTTCCGTTATGAACCCCCGGGCGTAAACAACGGCGTGGGCATACGTACAAACATCGGCAGCGACGCTGCTTATGACGGAATGGAGATTCAGATTCTCGACCATGACGATCCTATTTATGCCGGTTTGCAACCTTATCAGATGCACGGCTCGGTTTACGGAATCTGCGTGCCAAAGCACATCACCTTTAAGCAGAACACTTGGTACACCGAGGAAATTCGTGCCGTTGGCGACCGTATTACCGTTACCGTGAACGGAGAAGTTATTACCGATTGCAACATTCGCGAGGCTTGCAAGGGACACAACGTAGCTCCCGACGGAGGAGAAAACAATCCTTATACCGTGGACCACAAAAACCACCCCGGACTTTTCAACAAGGATGGCTATGTTAGCTTCTGCGGTCATGGTGCAGGTGTGCGTTTCCGCAACATCCGTATTCTTGATTTGAGTAAAAACGCCAAGAAAACGGTGAAGAAGACCACTAAACGCAAGTAAAGAAATACTGCTTGGAATTAAAGACTTCCGAAACTCGTTTCGGAAGTCTTTTTTCGTATTATTCCGCATGTATCAATGGATATATTCATTACGATAAGTGTTTTGGAAAAGTTTTTTCGCCTCATCGCAAAAAACATAAGGCATGTCGTAAAAATTACGAGCCATATATTTTAAAATACAAGGCACTTGTTTCAAAATATATGGCTTATATTTTTGACGAAGTTAAATATATGAATGACAATAAGTTATACAAATGTTCGGAAATTGCTCTGATTGTTATGAAAATCAGGGAGTTATGTGCGAAATTTGAGTTGCGGCGCATAAAGGGTGGGGAAGTGCGACCGCGAGAACCTGTATTGAATAAAATGTGAATATTATGATGTGGTATTCGTTCTCTTTGCATGCTCCGATAACAACTGACGCAGTTTTTCAAACCCATGGCAGCCTGATTTTGCCGTGTTGGTTGCCTGTTAGCCGGAACCCCTTTGGCTGTACAACGGGTAAGTTTTGCAATATTTGCGACGAGGCACACCGGAAGTTGCACTTAAATCGCTATATTTGTAAAGGAAATGAAATTAAAAACCTATAATAAACGATGAATCGAAAAATCAAATTTCTGCTTGCGGCAGTGTTTTTGGCAGTTCTCCCTGTTGCCGTATGCGCTGACGGAATAGCCATAACCCACGGACCATATCTTCAAAATGTTTACGAAACTGAGGCAACAATAGTTTGGACCACCAACAACGAAGCCAATGGCTGGGTGGAACTTGCGCCTGATGACGGAACAAATTTCTATGCCGAGAGCCGTCCCAAGTATTATGACGCCCACATAGGCGTGAAACGCACCGGAAAAGTGCACGCCGTGAAACTGACAGGTTTGAAGCCCGGAACGAAATATCGCTATCGCATCTACTCGCAAGAGGTGCTGAAGCGCGAAGGCTGGCATATCATTTACGGATATGTGGCTGCAACAAACGTGTATAGTAAAGCTCCGCTGACGTTCACCACAAACGATGCGTCGAAGTCCGAAACATCGTTTCTTGTTCTCAACGACATTCACGAACGAGTGGACGTTATGAAACAGATGCTTGAAAAGGGCGATTACCAAAAGCGTGATATGGTGATTTACAACGGAGACATGGTGAACATAATGCCCGATGACGAAGCACTGTTCAGAGGATTTCTCGATGAGAGCGTAAATCTTTTCGCTTCCGAGATACCTTTGTATTATGTTCGCGGAAACCATGAAACCCGTGGCGCATCTGCTGTGAATTTCCAGAATTACATCTGCCCGCGACAGGACAATATTTTCTTTTCCTGGCAACAAGGTCCTGTGTTTTTCCTTGCTCTTGACGCGGGAGAGGATAAACCCGACGACGATTTGGAATATGCCGGAGCCAATGTCTATGACGAATATCGCACAGCGCAGGCAGAGTGGATTAAGAAGGTGATAAATTCGGAGGAATACAAAAAGGCGAAATATCATGTGGTGATTTGCCACGTTCCGCCCGCACCCAAACAAAATGCATGGCATGGCGATTTGGAAGTAAAGAAGAAGTTCGCGTCGATTCTCAATAACGCTGATGTCGATGTCATGCTTTGCGCACACTATCACCGTTTTGCTTATTATCCCAACCTTGAGGGCGTGAATTTCCCGGTAATAATCAATTCCAACAATTCGTATCTCACCGGCGAAGCCGACAATGAAAAACTCAAAATACAGGTTGTGAGCAACAAAGGCAAGAAACTATTGAAAAAAGACTTCCCAATAAAGTAAGTTTTGCCCACAACTTAAAGAAAAAGCGCATTCCCGTTTGGGGAATGCGCTTTCGTTTTGCTTCAGTGCGGCATCAGTGTCCAATGGCAAAGATTGCCGGAGTGTGGCTGAGGTCGGGAATTTCGGCTTTGCGCCATTCCGCAACGCTCATGGTCCTTATGTTTTCGTTGCTGCAGGTAACGCCCGCCGCAATACACATTAGTGTGGACGGCGAAAGGGTTTTGAGCATCAAAGTAATGAATTTCCCGTTGCGATAAGGCGTTTCTATGAACATTTGTGTCTGCTTTTCTTTTATGGCGCGTGCTTCGAAATGCTTCAACGCTCTGACCTTTTCTCCCTCGTCAATGGGAAGGTAACCGTTGAAAGCGAAACTCTGCCCGTTCATACCCGATGCCATTAGCGCAAGAAGTATTGAGGAAGGTCCCACAAGGGGCACGACTTTCATGCCGGCCTTTTGCGCCATGGCAACAATGGTTGCGCCCGGGTCGGCAACCGCCGGACAACCGGCTTCACTTATCATTCCCATTGCTTCACCCCTTTTGAGCGGTGCAAGATACCTGTCAAACGCCATGGCATCGGAGTGTTTGCCCATGGGATAGAATGTAAGTTCGTCAATGTTTATTTCCTTGTCCATGAACTTAAGAAAACGCCTTGCCGTGCGGGTTTCCTCGACAATGAAATGCTTTATGTCTTTAATTATCTCGCGGTTGGCAGGTGGAAAAACGCTCTCGGCAGGAGAATCTCCAAGTACGGTGGGAATAAGATAGAGTGCGGGTGTCATGGAAGTTGCGAAAATTTATGTTTCATTCCTATATAGTATAGGCGTAATATGCTGTAGTCTGTTTGTTCCGGTATGCTGCTCACAACACATTTGGCAAGATTTTCACGACGAGCCGCTTCGAAGTCGTTTTTCATGACCTTGAAGTCCCGGCGAGCCTCCCGAATGGCGCGAAAAGCCTTTACGTCTCCCGTAAGCAGGAATTTCAATGCCGCAACATTGTCGAAAATCTTACGAAAACGCATGACGCATTCAAGATTACTTTGGGGAGTGTTCTTGTAAAGCATCAGCAGATTGTTGCGAAAGTTCAGGTAGACTTTCTTGGGGTTCGTGGTCTTGAGAGTTGCGCCCCCGATGTGGAACACATAGCTTTGCGGAATGCAGACAATTCTCATACCACGGCTGCGAAGCCTCCAGCAAAAATCTATTTCCTCCATGTGGGCAAAGAAACGGGAGTCGAGCCCGCCGTTGTCAATGTAAATTTCCCGTCTGACCATTAATGCAGCCCCCGTAGCCCAAAATACGTCGGATATGGAGTTATATTGTCCTTCGTCTTTCTCAACTGTTCCGAAAATTCTGCCTCGGCAATACGGATATCCCCATTTGTCCATGAAACCTCCTGCAGCCCCGGCATATTCAAAATAGGACATGTTGCGATAGGAAAGGATCTTGGGCTGACAAGCTGCCACATCGGCGTTGGCATCCATGTAATCAATCAGCGGCTGAAGCCAACGCGGAGAAACTTTTACATCGGAATTAAGCAGAAGTGCGTATTCCTCTTCCACTTTTCCTATTGCCAGATTATAACCTTCGGCAAAGCCATGGTTTTTGTCAAATAAAATGAGCGGTACTTGCGGAAATTCCCGCTTCATTGTCTCTACGGAATTGTCGGTAGAACCGTTGTCGGTCACATAAACATTGGCTTCGGGCGAATTCTCCAGTACATTGGGCAAAAAACGCCTGAGCATTTCCGCTCCGTTATAGTTAAGTATGACAACTGCAATGCGTTTCATATTATAATAGTGCCTTTAAGTGCTGATTCGTCGGCATTGAAATCGCCGAGAACCACGTTTACGAGTCTGTTGTCAAGGTTTTCGGCATTTTCTCCGGGCACTTCTACGCGAATATAATTGTCGGTGAACCCGTGAATTTTGCCGTTGTGCATTGTATGTTCGAAAAGAACTTTTCTTTGTGTACCGCAATATCTGCGATAAAAGTCCTTGCGTTTCTTTTCCGAGAGAGCAATGAGCCGCTGAGTGCGTTCGTGCTTGTCTTGCTGCTTCACGATGTAAGGAATCTTCAAAGCTTGCGTGCCGGGACGCTCGGAGTAGGGAAACACATGGAGTTGCGCAAAGTCGAGAGCCGACAGAAATTCAAAAGTTTCCTCGAAAAGTTCCGGTGTCTCGCCTCTTGTGCCCACAATAACGTCTATGCCGATAAACGCATCGGGCATGGCGGCATGTACTTCCGATATTTTTTCTGCAAAAAACTTTGTGTCGTATCGGCGGTGCATTAACTTCAGCACGGTGTCGCTTCCGCTTTGCAGCGGAATGTGGAAGTGGGGCATGAAACTGCGCGATTTTGCGCAGAAGTCTATTATTTCTTTCGTCAGAAGGTTCGGTTCTATCGACGAAATCCTATAACGCTCTATGCCGTCCACTTTGTCGAGCCGCTTTACAAGCATTTCGAAGTTTTCACCGCCTTTGCGTCCGAAATCACCGATGTTCACGCCGGTTATGACTATTTCTTTTCCGCCTTGAGCAGCAACTTCTTTTGCCTGCGTTACTATGGAATCCGCCGAAGGACTGCGACTGAGCCCGCGTGCATAGGGAATGGTGCAATATGTACAGAAATAATCGCAGCCGTCCTGCACTTTCAGAAAATATCTTGTCCTGTCGCCGCGCGAACACGAGGGAACAAAAGTCTTGATGTCGCGCATTGCTCCGCTTTTCAGCATGTGCAGTGCTTCGCTTTTCTGTTGGCGTTTGCGGGCAATGCCTTCGGCGATATATTCCAATATCTTTCCTTTGTTTTCCATGCCCACCACGAGGTCCACGCCTTTTATTTCGGAAACTTTTTGCGGTTGAAGCTGCACATAGCATCCCATGACAACCACAAAAGCCTGCGGATTGTCCTTAACAAGCTTGTGAATAACCTGACGACATTTGTGATCGGCCATTTCGGTAACCGAACATGTGTTTACAAGACAGATGTCCGCGTTGCCGTTGTCCGTTGTCTCCACGCCTATACTGCGTAGTTTGTCCTCTATATAGGATGTTTCGGCATAATTGAGCTTACAGCCCAAAGTGCGAAACGTGGCTTTCATGCCATTCATGTCATCATATTGTGCCATTATTGCGTCTGCGTGTGCCAGATTTGTCGGGATGTGATATTATCATACAAAGATACGAAATAAGTTTTACATCAAAAAAGAAAAATAATGTTTCGCTGTAAGTTGCAGAATAACAGGCAAATAAGATTGCAACCGAAAAATTGTTGAAAAAAAACGGCAAAAAAGTGTTCATCATATTAGTAAAAGTCCTTACCTTTGCATCGGTTTTAAAAGCAATTGATTGTTTTACTAAAAAAAAGACAGAAATGAAAAAGTTAGTATTCATGTTCGTAGCAATCGCAGCAATGTCATTCGCAAGCTGCAACAACAAGTCAAACGAAGCAGCTCCTGCTACAGATTCTGATTCAGTTCAGGTTGACAGCGCTGCAGTTGATAGCACCGATTCAGCTGCTACTGATACCGCTGCTGCTGATACCGCTGCTGCTGACGCTCAGTAATTATTCTACGAACTAGAGAGAATTGAAACCTGCGAGGAAAATTCCTTACAGGTTTTTTTGTGTCCTTTGCGTATGAGCGCAAGGGATGTTTTGTTTCTGCGAAATTGTGCGTTCTTATGTTTTTGTCAAAGTCATACTTTGCACGGCATCGGGCATGACAAAATGCACACTTTTGCCAAGGCGTAAAACAAGGAAATAACCTGAGATTTTTGTGTCTTTATATGATGCTGTGTTTCAGTAATATATAAAAACGAAAAATATAAGGCATGTATTTTGAAATACAAGGCACATATTTTAAAATAAATGCCTTGTATTTTCAAACAAGTGCCTTATGTTTCTTCTTCTGTGTTGAAGCCGCTAAAAAATCAATGAATCCCGGGTCTGTTTTTGTGGAAAAAGTGTTCGTTTTTACTTGTTGTCCGTATTGCTTTTTCGCATACTGTCGGCTTCATGAATGTACGTTTGTTCCGTGCAACCGCAATAAAAATTCTGTTGTGGTAACATTGATTTTTCTGTAGGCATAATGTGTTGCATTCTGTTTTGTCTGTTGTGCATTTACGGTATCCGAATATTTGTTCGTCTGATTTACCACGTTTGAAATTTGAAACCCCGAAATAAAATCGGCATTTTGAAACTGCAAATATGTGTAACGCCAAAATTGTGTAGCTGCAAAATCAAAATATGTTCTTTGTCTGTATGCTTATTTCCGAGAAATCTGATTTCCCTCTGCAATGGAAATAAAATTTGCGCTTTGACCGTTGGTATATTTTAAAGAATACTGAAATTTTCTCCCGCAAAAGCGGCAGGAACCTGTGAATATTGCGTTTTACATTGACTATCTTATTAAAAGTCCTCCGACTATACTACCCTTACAAGATTAGAACATCCTTACAACTTGTTTTGCTTATGTGATATTATGCTATGCCACTAGAAATAAGGCATTGAAAAATAATATGTCGGGATAATGACATACTATTCCTGTAATAAACTTCCATATTATGCTCTGCATGCCTGTTTATGCAGATGAATTTTGAAAAATCTTCCCGTAACAGCGGCAAATAATCAGTAAAACCGATTTTGCAGCGGCTTTCTTATAGACTTTCCTCCGGTCTATACAACCTTTATAAGAGTAGAATTTCTCTGCAACTTGTTTTTGCTAAACCTTATAATGATGTACTTCTGAAATTTTCCCTTCTGGAAAACAAAATATTGAGAGCAGTTGTATGAGAATATGGAAATGCTGCTGAGAATCAGGTATGCGTATGTGTGAATGTCCGTATGCTTTTGAGGTAAGTGGGGGTGTGTTTATAAAAAAATCAGCCGCTCCTATATTGGAACGGCTGACGAAATTATAGCTTATGATTGTTTTTTGCTCTTATTTTAAGCTTCTGCGTTTTCGGTTTCTTCAGCTTTTACTTCTGCGGCAGCTGCTTCTTTTGCTTCTTCAGCCTTTTCTGCAGCTTTTACAGATTCTTCGGTTACTTTAGCATCCTCGTCAACAACAGAGAAGGGAACTTCTGCAGTAACTTCTTTGTGAAGATGAATGGTAGCTGTGTATTCGCCGATTTCCTTAACGCCTTTAACGTCTATACGCTTGCGGTCGATGTCGAAACCGGCTTCTTTGAGCTTGTCGGCAATCTGCAAAGAATTAACCGAGCCGTAGATAACGCCGGTGGGGCTGACTTTGGTAGCAATAACCAATGCAGGAACTTTTGCAAGTTTGTCTGCAAGAGCCTGAGCCTCCTGTTTGATTTTCTCAAGCTTGTGAGCACGCTGTTTCAGTTTCTCTGCGAGCACTTTGCGTGCACTTTCCGATGCAATGACCGCGCGCTTTGTGGGGATGAGGTAATTGCGACCGTAGCCGTTCTTTACCTTTACTATATCGTCCTTATATCCTAATCCTTGGATGTCTTCTAAAAGTATTACTTCCATTGTTTTTCTCCTCTTTAATTATTTCATCAAGTCTGTTACAAAGGGAAGCAGTGCCAAATGGCGTGCGCGTTTTACGGCTTGAGCCACGCGACGCTGATATTTGAGTGAAGTTCCCGTAATGCGGCGGGGAAGAATTTTACCCTGCTCGTTAAGGAATTTCTTGAGAAACTCGGGATCTTTGTAGTCAATGTACTTGATGCCGCTTTTTTTGAAACGGCAATATTTTTTCTTCTTCAGTTCGATTGAAGGCGGGGTTAGGTATCTGATTTCTGAATTTGCTTGTGCCATTGTTTATTCCTCCTCTTTTTTAGCGTTCTTGCTGCGGCGTTTCTCTGCGTATTCGGCAGCGTATTTGTCCAATTTAACAGTGATGAAACGGATCACGCGCTCTTCGCGACGATACTCGGTTTCGAGTTTGAGCATCAATGAAGGGTCGGCTTTGAATTCAAGCAGAATGTAGAATCCTGTTGATTTCTTCTCAATGGGGTAAGCTAATTTTTTGAGACCCCAATTCTCCTCGTTCAAGATTTCTGCACCGTTGCTGGTGAGAAGAGTCTTGAATTTTTCAACCGTTTCCTTCATCTGGTCAGCAGACAAAACGGGAGTCAAAATGAAAACGGTTTCGTACTGGTTAGTCATTACTCTGTTTGTTTAGTTAATAGTTTAATTAATCGGGCACAAAAGTACTATTTTATTTTCATATAGCCAACTAACGTGGTAATCTTTTGGAAGTTTCGGCGTAGTGTGGCAACAAAAAGTTATATTTGCAACAAAATCGTAGAAGTTATGGATCCTTTAGTTGACATTGATGTAAGACTTATTTTTGCCATTCTCAACGGCAAGGTTTCCACGGCTATAAGTCATAAGCTTGCTCGCGACTTTCAGAAAGCAAATCTTGAACTGAAGCCGGAGCAGTGGAATGTTTTGCAGCGTCTCACTTATCACGACGGAGTTTCTCAGCAGGAACTTTGCGAAGTAATGTTCAAAGATCGCCCGGGAATGGTGAGACTTGTAAATTCCATGGTAGAAGCGGGGCTTGTTACCCGCACTTTGAACCGTTTTGACCGTAGGAAGAACATTATACGTATCACAGAAAAGGGAAAGCGCATGCAGGAAGCCTCCATAAGAATTGCTTTGCAGACACTTCGCGGCGCGCTTCGGGGGTTGAGTTTGAATGATATCCGTACAACTCAGGCGGTGCTTATGAAAGTTTTCGAGAATATCACGGAAAGTCTCGGCACCAAGCCACCCACGGTTTCCAAGATAGCATACGATTAACGATGCCGGCGTTGGAAAAGGTGGCGGATTGCAAATATTAATGCGTAACTTTGCAAAGTTTTTTACGATAGACATAGAAAATGAAAAAGAATTTGAAACCCGCCACATTATGTGTGCAAGCGGGATGGATGCCGAAGAACGGCGAATCGAGAGTGCTTCCCATAATTCAGAGCACAACGTTCAAATATGATAACTCGGAGGAAATGGCAATGCTCTTTGACCTTAAGAAAGAAGGCTATTTCTATACCCGTTTGCAAAATCCCACGAATGATGCGGTGGCAAGTAAGATTGCTGCTCTCGAAGGAGGAATTGGTGCGGTGCTTACTTCGAGTGGGCAGGCCGCAAACCTTTATGCGGTGTTTAATATTTGTGAGGCGGGCGATCATGTGGTGGCTTCAAACGAAATATACGGCGGAACTTACAACCTATTCGGCGTTACGCTGAAAAAACTCGGCATAGAATGCACGTTTGTTAACCCGGAATCTTCCGAAGAAGAGATACAGAAAGCATTCAAACCGAACACCAAGGTGCTATTCGGCGAAACAATTTCAAATCCCGGCTGCAATGTGCTTGATATTGAGAAATTCGCACGAATTGCTCATAGAAACGGTGTGCCTTTAATAGTTGACAATACTTTTGCAACCCCTATAAATTGCCGTCCGTTTGATTGGGGATGCGACATAATAACTCATTCCACGACAAAATACATGGACGGTCATGCTACACAGGTAGGTGGCGCGGTTGTAGACAGTGGTAATTTCGATTGGGAGGCACATAGCGATAAATTTCCCGGACTATGCACTCCCGACGAGTCATATCACGGCTTGACTTACACAAAGGCTTTCGGCAAGATGGGGTATATTACGAAACTTGTGGCGCAGTTGCAGAGAGATCTCGGAGCAGTGCCATCGCCTCACAATTCTTTCCTTCTCAATCTCGGGCTTGAAACTTTGCATTTGCGTATGTCGCAGCATTGCAAAAACGCACAGCGTGTGGCTGAATTCTTACATGATGATCCGCGTGTGGCTTGGGTTCATTATTGTGGCTTGAAAGATGACAAGAATCACGAACTTGCCGAAAAATATCTCCCGAACGGTTCGTGCGGAGTCATGGCTTTTGGTTTGAAAGGCAATCGTGATACAGCAATAAAGTTTATGGATTCGCTCGAGATGATTTGTATTGTTACACATGTAGCAGATGCTCGTTCCTGTGTGCTTCATCCTGCGAGCCACACCCATCGTCAGCTTAGCGACGAGCAACTTAAGGAAGCCGGCATAGCACCAGATCTTATTCGTCTCTCGGTTGGTATAGAAGACTGCGAAGATATTGTCAACGACATACGTCAGGCTCTTGACAAAATCTGATTTGCTGTTTATGGAAATAGTACAGAACAGAACCGTCAGGGATTGGATTATAGCTGTAAGACCCTGGTCGTTCACCACGTCCTCTGTGGCGGTGTTGGTAACGGTGGCATATTTGTTTTATATCAATTGTGCCGGGGCGGTAAACGGAAATATCGATTGGCTTAATGCTTCGCTTTGTCTGCCTTTGCTTATGATTCTTCATGCCGGGGGAAATCTTGTGAGCGATTACTATGATTATATAAAAGGAATCGACGGTCCGTATTGTATTAACGGCGTTACCTGGATACGTTCCGGGATGTTCAAACCAAAGGAGATACTTTATTACGGTTGGTCTCTGCTTGCCGTAGGCTCGTTGATAGGTTTGGTCATACTTTTACGCTCCGATTTTTCCGCCATGTGGATTGGTGTTTTGGGGTTGTTGCTTCCGTTGTTTTACTATGTGCTTAAGGCTCATGTTCTCGGTGACTTGGACATTTTGCTGTGCTTTGCTCTTTTGCCGGG
Organism: Prevotellaceae bacterium; assembly: GCA_003150315.1. Lineage (GTDB taxonomy): Bacteria > Bacteroidota > Bacteroidia > Bacteroidales > Bacteroidaceae > UBA6398. Next base: position 54,015 of record QAML01000050.1, read on the forward strand.
AATAGGAACATGCTATGTGGCAACGGCTGATTATCATCCCGAGATGCTTCTGTATTGTCTGCCGTTCGGTTTGCATATTGTGGCAATACTTCATGCCAATAATACTCGCGATATAGTTAGCGACAAAAAGGCCGGTCTTGAAACGCTTAGCGGTAAAGTTGGCGTTCGGGTCTCACAGTGGATATATTGTATCGAAGTTGTTGTTCCGTATATCCTTGTCGTTGTTTACTGTGCCTTTTGCGGATTGAGTTGGTGGCTGCTTGTAACGTTTCTTTCCCTGCCTGTGGCATTGCGCAACCTTAAAAGCATGATGGGCAGAGGCAATGTGGAAAACGGAAATATAATGCGTCTTGACCAAAGTACGGCGCAATTTCAATTTCTTTTCGGTTTGCTCTATGCCTTGGGCTTTGTGCTTGGCGGAATATTTTGATTGTGAGTTATGATTACTGAAAATAAAGGAGTAGTTACAGGCATATTGATTGCCGCAACGCTTTGGTTCTTTATGTTCTCGCCTTGGACGGCACCGATGATAAACTTTTGGGGTGCCATGACGTTTTCCGCCGTAATCCTAACCTGTGTTTCGCGGTGGCTTTGCCCCGAAATGTTCAAGGAATTGCGTTTCGGCGGTAAGCAGATAGTTCTCGGATTTGCCATAGCCTTCGTTTTGTGGTGGGTGTTTTGGATTGGAGATAAGATGTCGCAACTTATTTTCAACTTTGCCCGTCCGCAGGTGGACATGATTTATTCCATGGGCAATGGAACAAGTTCCGTGATTATTGCAATATTACTATTGTTAATCATAGGTCCTGCCGAGGAAATTTTCTGGCGCGGTTTTGTTCAGCGCAGGCTTATGCTCAGGTTCGGAAGCAACATCGGTTTTATTGCGGCTACAGTTTGTTACGCCCTTGTCCATATATGGTCGTTCAATTTCATGCTTGTCATGGCGGCACTTGTGGTGGGTTTTTGCTGGGGTCTGACATATCGTTTTTTCCCGCGCTTGCTCCCTGCACTTATTGTGTCTCACGCTGTGTGGGATGCCTGTGCTTTTGTGATATTCCCGTTTTGACACGCATATATAATATAAATGGTGTGCCGAACATTTAGTTTGACACACCATTTTTCTGTTTGCAATATTTTCTTATGCCGGAATTATGAGCTTGTAGCCTTTTCCGTGAATATTGATAATCTCTACATCGGGATCTGCACGCAGATGTTTGCGCAGTTTCGTGATGTAAACGTCCATACTGCGGGCATTGAAATAATTGTCGTCCACCCATATTGTCTTAAGTGCGAAATCGCGCTGAAGAATTTCGTTTGCGTGTTCGCAAAGAAGCTTCAACAAGTCGCACTCTTTGGTTGTAAGCTTCGTGGTAGTGTCGTCAATCTTAAGTGTCTGCTTTTGCGTGTCAAAGAAGAACTTGCCGATTTGGAAGTTAGTCTGTTCGGTATTCTTCTTTCCGTGAACGCGGCGCAGAATAGCCTCAATACGAAAAACAAGTTCCTCCATAGAGAACGGTTTGGTAATGTAATCGTCGCCGCCAATCTTGAAGCCGTTGAGAATATCAGCCTTGAGAGTTTTGGCAGTAAGGAAGATAATGGGCACTTCCGCATTAATCTGTCGTATTTCCTTGGCAAGGGTGAAGCCGTCTTTCTTTGGCATCATTACGTCAAGCACGCAGATGTCGAATTTGCCTTTCATGAATGAACGGAAGCCCGCATCGCCGTCCTGGCATAGTTCGGTGTCGAAGCCTTTTGCCTGCAAATATTCGCGCAGGAGCATTCCTAAATTTTCGTCGTCTTCGCAAAGAAGGATGTGCATTTGTTCGTCCATAATTTATTTTTCTTTTATTGTTGGTAATGTTATTACAAAGTTGGTGCCTTGACCGTATTGGCTTTCGGCGTGTATGTTTCCATCGTGCAGACTCACAATCTGTTTTACATAGGCAAGCCCGAGACCGAAACCTTTTACGTCGTGGCGGTTGCCGGTATGCACTCTGTAGAAACGGTCGAATATCTTGTGAAGGTTTTCGCGCTTTATGCCTATTCCGTTGTCCTCTATGCTTATCACCATGTGGCTTCCGTCGTTGCGCGTGGTTATACGCAGTTTCAGCGGTTCCTCTTCGCGGCGATATTTGAGGGCGTTGTCCAGAAGATTGAATATCACGTTGGTCAGATGAATTTCGTCGCCGTAAACAATGGAATGCTCTGCGCCGAGGTCGGTAGTGAGAGTTCCGTTCACATTCTTCACTTTTATGAGATAGGTATGGGCAACGTCTTCTATCACCTTGTTCATGTCGAGTTCGCGTTTGTTGTAGCGTGCCTTGTTGTGCTCGTAGAGTGAAACTTGAAGCACTTTCTCCACCTGGAAACGCAATCGTTTTGTTTCGTCGTTGATTACCCCCGACAGATGTTTGAACATTGTTTCGTTCTTTCCCACCGAGGGGTCGGACAACATCTGTGCGGCGAGCGATATGGTGGATATGGGAGTTTTGAACTCGTGTGTCATGTTGTTTATAAAGTCGTTCTTCATCTCCGTATACTTTCGCTGGCGCAGTATAAGGTAGATTATGAACACATACATGAGAAGCAGAATCACGGTAAACATGAGTGCCGGCACAATGAAGCGTATGCTTTGGAATATGTAGCGGTTCATGTCGGGGAAATGCAGCTTGATTATCGTCATGTTGCTCGGCGGATCGTTGGGAAAGAGTATTCTTGCCACTGCGTGGTCCTCTCCGTCGGAATTGTAGTCCGAGCAGCGGAATATTTCCTTGCCGTTGTGGTCCATAAGGCGGAAGTGATAGGGTATGTTTATTCCGTTGTTTGCCAGTTCGAATTTCAGGCTGCGGTCAAGGTCGCGAAAATCAATCCTCTCGTTTATGGGGCGTTTGTCAGTCTCCGAAAGAAGCATGTAAACCACTTCGTTTAGTTTTTTGTACTGATATACGTAACGCTTCTTTATCACGTCCTGCATTTCCTTTGTTATGGTGTTTTTGGGAAACGGAGGTTGGTGGAGCATTTCGCCCGTAAGCTTTTCTGAGGGCATTCCCGGCATGGTTTCGAGCATCGGAGCCGTTGTGGTGTCCTTTTTCATGTGGGTGTTCACGGCTTGCGCGTTGTTCAATTGCGGAATCATTGTGTCGCGCTTCGATACTTTCTCGCTTGAACGTATATAGTTTTTTGCGTCGTTTATAAGTCCCCGTCGCGTTTCCTCAAACTCCATGTTGTGGCTCACGCGCGTTATGCTGCGGTTGACCGATTCGCTGAACTGTTCACGCCTCATGTCTATCACCTCCCGCAGATAACTGAGCTGGAGGACGAACAATATGATGAAGCAAACGCCCATCAGTATCGTTACTATTACGATTGTTGACTTTTTCATACGGCAAATGTAAAAACAATGCAATTAAATGAATGCAGATTTTCTTTTTTATTATTTCCTTTTTTAACTTAATTGGCGAAAATAAAAAATATAATTGACGTAATAGTAATTATAAAACGAAATCTGCTTTGCGTTTAGTGAAAAACTTGTTCCTGCTTATATTGGAAGTTAATGAATTTTCCCCAAAATGCGCGGAAATTTGCGTCAAACGGTTTTTTGTTAAAACCTTCACCTTGTTATGAAAAAAAACGGAGACGAAATACTATTAATGTGGGTTGAAAAAATGCTTTTTCCCGATGTGCTAAAAAAACACATGGCTTGTTGTAAAAAACATAAGGCACATATTTTAAAATAAGTGCCTTGTATTTTAAAATATATGCCTTGTATTTTTGGATATTCCAAATGTCTGATAAACAAGAACATACAAGATTTGTTGAAAATTAGATAAATGCTTGATTATCTGCTGTTTGCTGAAAACTCCGTCCTGCAGCCTTCAAACAGTGGTGAACGAAGGGTTTACGAAGGCTGTTGCGGCATCGTGCATGAGCGGTTAACGCTCAAAAGTTGGGGAACAAAAACGCACGACTCGTGAGCCGTGCGTTTTCTATTAGTATAAAAAATTAAATTCAGGCTTTTTCGGCAGGAGAGATGACCTTCCAAACCAAAGCTGCAAGTGTGCCGCCCGCAAGGGGAGCCACTATGAACACCCAAATGTCGCTCAATGCTTTTCCGCCTTCAAACAGCGCGGGACCGATGCTGCAATTAAGACTAACGGCTGCCGCGCAGCCGAGAAATGTGAGCGTGAATGTGCCCACGAGTTCTGCCAAATACTTTTTTATGTCAGTGATTTTTTGTGAATATAGAATTATGTCGCAATAATAACGCAGATAGTGCGCCATTATTGCAATATGTGAATGTCAAAAAAGGAAATCAGTGCTTTAATATTGCTTTCACGCATTCTTCCATGAGCCATTTGGGCGTGGAAGTGGCTCCGCAAATACCCACACTTGCGGCTCCGTCAAACCATGAATAGTCTATTTCCGAAGGAATCTCAATGCAGTGTGAACGCGGATTGACCTTGCGGCAAGCCTCGTAGAGAACGTGTCCGTTGGAACTCTTCTTGCCGCACACAAAAAGCACCACGTCGTGGCGCGAAGCAAACCCCGTAACTTCGGGAAAGCGGTTGGCAACCTGACGGCATATTGTGTCGTGCCACTCAAAGGTTGCCGGAACTTTCACACGCTCCCTGATATAATCCACAATTTTTCTGAAATCCTCGAGAGCCCTTGTGGTCTGGGAGTAAAGCTTTATGGAACGTGTGAAATCGAGTTTTGCGGCATCGTCAAGGTTTTCTATGACCACTGCGTTGCCTGCGGTCTGCCCCACAAGCCCCAAAACCTCGGCATGACCGCGTTTGCCGAAAATAACAATCTGTGCCGTGCCCTCTTCGGTGTATTCGCGGGCTATGCGCTGCTGCAGACGAAGCACCACGGGACATGTGGCATCGATAAGTTCAATATTGTTTTGTTTTGCCGTGGCATAAGTGGCCGGCGGTTCGCCGTGGGCACGCAAAAGAACGCGGGCGTTTTTAAGATTTTTCAGTTCGTCATGCCCTATTGTAACCATTCCCAAACTCGCAAGACGGTTACATTCGCGCCCGTTATGCACAATGTCGCCCAGACAGTAGAGAACATCGCCCGAAGAAAGTTTCTCCTGCGCCAGATTTATGGCTCGCGTTACACCGAAACAGAACCCCGAGCCTTCGTCAATCTCTACGTTTATGTTCATTCGGCAGCCTGTCTGAATTTTTCCAATAACCATTCGTCCTGTTCGGCAGGTGTGAGCTGCGAATTGTCAAGAACCACGGCATCTTTCGCCTTAACGAGTGGAGAAACCTCGCGGTGAGTGTCAATGTAATCGCGTTCCTCCACGTTTTTCAGTATGTCGTCGAAATTAACCTTGTCGCCTTTCTTCGTAAGTTCGTCATATCGCCTCTGCGCACGCACTTCGGGCGAAGCGGTTACGAATATCTTTAATTCCGCATCGGGAAACACGGTTGTCCCTATGTCTCTTCCGTCCATAACTATGCCTTTTTGTTTTCCCATTTCGCGCTGCTGCGTCGTGAGACATTCGCGAACAAACGGAAGCGCAGCCACGCGGCTGACATTTTGTGAAACTTCAAGCGTGCGAATCTCGCTTTCAACATTTTTGCCGTTGAGATGCGTGATAACGCCGCCCGTTTCAGGATTAATTGTGAACGTTATTTTTATTTCCGGCATGCGTTTTTCGAGTTCCGATGTGTCTATGCCGTTTGGCGAAACGAGATTGTTTTCCAAACAAAACAGAGTTACGGCGCGATACATGGCTCCGGTGTCAATATATATATAGCCTGCTTTTTTAGCAAGAGTGCGTGCCATTGTGCTCTTTCCGCATGAGGAATAGCCGTCAATGGCTATGATAATTTTTTTCATTGTCAAAATGTCAAAGATTATAGGAAACGTTCACGAGAATAGAGGAAGCCGCCACATGATAACGGGCATAGCTTGCTCCGAGTTTGAATTTGTTGAGTTTTAGTCCTCCGCCGCATGAAAAACCTGCCCAATGTCCCGAACCGGCTGCTTTTAGTTCGCTTGCACGACGGGCATTGTAGCCGAGAGAAACGTAAAAATTCTCAGAAGGTATGACATCCGCGCCAATAACAAAGTGATTGAAGAAAATCTTTCCGAATGAACTTTTCTTACCGTCCTCATTGTAATAATAATTACTGCTCCATCGGGTGAGATTGGTCATTGTAAGCGAAAACCTGATGGGTGCGTGCTCCATGCTTTTGGTTATGCCGATGTCAAGATCAAATGGAAGATGTTCGTTCTTGTTATCGAATTTTTTCAATTGCGCTCCTACGTTTCGCATTACTATGCCTGCCGAAAAATCTTTGTCCTCGTCAAAATAGTTAAGACCGACATCGAAAGAAATGGCACAGGCAGAGTATTCCGCATATTTGGAATTGATGAAACGCATTGTGGCACCGCCGACCCAATAATTGGAAAGCGCGTAACTATATTGGGCTCCGATGCAAAAATCCTTGGCTGAAAGATCGCCGATAACCTGTCCCGTCTCGTCTGTCTCGTCCATGGAACCGTAGTTAATGTAATTGGCGTTGAAACCGAGCGTGTGTCTTTCGCCCACAGTTTTTACAAACGATGCGGAAGCCACTGTGGAACCTTTCAGATAGGACATGTAATTGAGGTTAATGGTTTTGTCGCTTACCGAAGCTAGCAACGCCGGATTGGCAAACGCCAGCGTGGGATCGTCATCAACTAAAGAAACGTTCATACCGCCCAAACCTGCGGCGTGAGCCGATGTCGGGAGTTTCAGAAAGTTGAAAGTTGAAGACTTTTCCTGTCCTCTTGCGGCTATAGCAAAAAGGAAAATCAGTGTTAGCAGCGAGAGTTTTTTCATTTAACCTCTAATTTTTGGGACAAAGGTACACTTTTCTCAATTATCTGGATTATTTTTGCATAGCAAACTGATTAAGCAGTTTTGCGTAGGCAACTATCACAATTTATAAAACGTGTTGAATCCGCTTTTATTATCGAAACAATGGTGCAAACTTGTTTTTGAGGGAAGAAACAAGGACTACGGTGCATATATAATGAGGCGCGATGAGGGTAAATACCAGCTTCGCGCCCTTTTGATAGTTGCGGGTTGTTTTGCGCTTCTTTTGATTGTTCCCATGGCTCTTATAAGGTGGCAGATGTATGTTGCCAAGCGTACGGCAGCCGATGCCGTGGCAAACTTTTCAAATCTCAAACAGCCGGAAGTCAAGAAAAATCACGAGCTAAAGGCTGTGGACGTGGCACAAAAGATTAATGTCAAGAAAATAAAGGATGCCATAAAATTCGTTCCCGAAATTTCGCCCGATGAAAAGGTTGAGGCGCAGCTCATACTTGGTGCCAACGAGATTGGAACCGTTGACGGCGGACAGACAATAGTTTCCGTGCCCGACAGCACGCTTCTCACCGATTCGCCAACCGATTCCGACGACCCCGACATCTCTGGAAAATATCCCACACCCGTGGAAGTTGTGGAGCAGATGCCTCAGTTTCCCGGCGGTCTCAAAGCTCTTATGCAATGGCTCACGGTTCATGTGGTTTATCCGCCGATTTGTATGCGCGACAACGTTCAGGGCAGGGTGGAAGTCTCGTTTCTCGTTGACAGGGACGGTAACATCAAAGACCCGGAGGTAACAAAAAAAGTACATCCTCTGCTTGACCGCGAAGCATTACTTACTATTCGCAGAATGCCAAAGTGGGAACCGGGAAAGATAAAGGGCAAGGCGAGCATTGTGAGGGTTACGATTCCTATCGTGTTCTCACTTTAGAATTCAGGGAACGTTATAAATGAAAATTATTCCAAATGAAACAATACACTATTGCAGAATTAACGGAGATTGTTAACCGTGCGCTTGATGACATAAACTATCCCAAAGTCCCCCAAGGCTTATACGAACCTATAGCATACGTTTTGTCGATGGGCGGAAAGCGTTTGCGTCCGGTGCTGTTGCTTTTGGTCAACAACATGTTTGACGGCGACACCCATGAGGCATTGAAAGTGGCTCTCGCATTGGAAACTTATCACAACTATACCCTTATGCACGACGACCTGATGGATAATGCGGACATGAGGCGCGGAAAACCGGTGGTTCATAAGCGTTGGGATGCGAATACTGCCATTCTTTCGGGCGATACGATGCTTGTTTTGGCTTATAAACATTTGCTGGAAGCCAAAACACCAAGGATTCACGAAATAGCAGGTCTGTTCACCAAAACGGCAATTGAGATTGGCGAGGGACAGCAATACGACATGAATTTCGAAAACCGCCTTGATGTCAGCGAAAGCGAGTATTTGGAGATGATACGTCTCAAAACCGGAGTGTTCATTGCCTGCGCTGCAAAAATGGGTGCCATTCTCGGCGGAGCGGATGACGATACGGCTGAAAAATTCTACCGTCTCGGCGAAACCGTAGGGCTTGCATTCCAGCTTCAGGACGATTTTCTCGATGTTTACGGCGACCCTGCGGTGTTTGGAAAGAAAATCGGGGGAGACATAACGAGCAACAAAAAAACTTTCCTGCTTATAAAGGCTCTCGAAACGGCCGTGGGAGAAACCCGTGCCGAGTTGTTGAATCTTATAAGCGCAAAGAATTTCGACAGAGACGAGAAGATTGCTGCCGTTACGGCTATATATAATAAACTCGGCGTTGACAGGATGACTCAGGAGGCTATAAATTCGTATTTCGAAGAAAGTCGTTCGATTTTCAACTCAATAAATATTGAGGAAGACCGCAAGCGCGAAGTTTGGAATTTCATTTCTTCACTCGTTGGACGCAAAATCTGACTGCCGCATGCCGTTTATCGATACCCATTCCCATATATACGGAGAAGAATTTGCCGCAGATTTGGACGCTGTTGTGCAACGCGCCAAAAATGCGGGGGCTGAAAAACTGTTTCTTCCGAACGAAAATGCAGGAACGCTTGATGCCGTTCTCGATGTGTGCGACAAATATCCCGGCTTTTGCTTTCCAATGATAGGGCTTCATCCTGAAGAAATAAAGGAAAACTATTCCGGGGTTCTCGACAATATGGAGCGGAGGCTGCAAATGCCGAATCCTTTCATTGCCGTGGGAGAAGTAGGGATAGATTACCACTTTCAGAGCGAGAACAAGGCTGAGCAGATATGCGCTTTCCGTCGTCAGACGGAATGGGCGGGGAAATATTCGTTACCGCTCATGATTCATTCGCGCGACTCCATAGACGATTTGCTCGCGGTGCTTGAAGATTGCGGCGGCAAAGGGTTGACGGGTGTGTTTCATTGTTTTTCGGGCACGGAGGAAGAGGCTCGCAGATTTCTTTCATATCCCGGGTTTGTTTTGGGAATAGGCGGAATCGTAACGTTCAAGCGTTCCACGCTTGCCGAAGTACTCAAAAACTCTGTGCCTGTTGACAGAATTGTACTCGAAACCGATTGCCCGTACATGGCGCCCGTTCCCATGCGCGGCAAACGCAACGAAAGCGCGTTTGTGCCTTACATAGCCGCAAAAATAGCCGAAACTTACGGTCTGACAACCGAAGAAGTGTATGAAATAACCTGCAAAACGGCAAAAAAGATATTCCCGAAGGCTTGGCAATGAGTTTTTCCTGTGCGGAAAAGGGTAATTTCAAAATAAAATCTTAACTTTGCGCCCGGTTTGATGTAAACTGATAAAATTTCAACCGCAAAACAAGGAAAGATGCTCGAGTGGTTGAAGAGGCACGCCTGGAAAGCGTGTAAACGTCTAAAGCGTTTCGGGGGTTCGAATCCCCCTCTTTCCGCCAAGGTCGCAGCAAGCAGTCAGCAGACTCTTGCTGTGGCTTTTTTTTGTGCTTTGACGTGCAGAAAGGATGACGTTTTGCGACGAAGCCTCGACTTTTACGTACACGCATAATTTATATATATGAAAAATATCGCGCATGCTTCGATACGGACAAGGGATACAGGCAGAGCCTTTGGCGGAATTGCCCGAAATAAAAACCGCACGCTTCGAAACATCTCCAATTTGTTTCAAAACATGCGGCGCGTGTTTTTCGTGGAAAAAGGTTGTCGTTTTTCAAGTTCTTATTTCCCAATCCGCGTAAAGGCGGTTGCCCGAAAATTTCGGCGTTGTGTCATAGTATTTTGTGCGTCTTGTGTGAATGCCATACAATGCGATACCTGCTGCAATGATTATAGTCAGGGCGAGAAGCAGGATTTTGCTGTTTTTCCCGGTCTTCATTTCGTTTTGTTTTGTGCAAAATTATGGCGGGGATTTTTGTATGCGAAACTTTTCGGTGTCTGTTGTATAAAACCATATATCTATTGTATGAAATGCGGCATGCCCGAAATTCCCGAACCGTAAAAACGTGGAAATGCGGTGCATTCCTGAGAGCGTAAATGCCGAATTTCACATAAGAAAAATGCTGAATTTAGGGCTTTTGTAAGTAGTTGAAAATCAGGTGTGATTTTTCGCGAAAAATATAAGGCATATATTTTGAAATAAGTGCCTTGTATTTTAAAATACATGGCTTGTATTTTTTACAACATGCCTTATGTTTTTTCGGCTGTAGAAAATGGGACAAAAAACAAGCAGTGAAATAATGCTGCAACGGCATGAAAAATTCCGCCGTCGGCAATGAATTTCTCCGCTCACCCGTTTGGGGTATTTTTTAACAAAAAACGGGCATAATGTCAGCTGGCACAGCGATAACAAAGTTTAATGTCGTATATTTGCAGATATGGAAATGAAGAAGGAAACTGATTTGCGCAAAGTTTTTGCGGTGTTCTACGGGGATGTGAAAGGGAATTTCCTGAAAAGTTTCGAAAAAGCTTTCGATGATTTCGGAAAAGAAACTGCACGCCGCTGTGATAATGGTGAAAAACCGGTATGGGCGAGAGTGTTCTTGAGCGACATTATTAACCAGATGCCGCTTATCCGAGAGAGGATAGACAATATTTCGGCGCAGTGTGCCGTTTCTGTAATAGAGCAACCGCCTTTGAAAGGCGGAAAAATAGTCATAATGGCGTGCTTCCTTGAAAACGCGAGTGTGGAACGCCTTGGCAATGACGCATGGATAATTTCGCGCGGCGGAGAAAGATTCATATACCAGTCGCTGCGCTTCGGAAAAGAAGATACAAGGCTTTCGGGAGGTTACGAACAGACTGTGGAAGCTTTTGAACGCCACAAAAAACTCTTGGAACCGTATGGCATGACGATAGAAGCCAACACCCTGCGCACATGGTTGTTTTGTCGCGACATTGACAGGACATACGGCGGAGTGGTGAAGGGACGCAATGATTTTTTTGCCCTGAACGGTCTTACTGCCGACACACATTTCATAGCTTCAACGGGGATAGGCGGATATACCGACAGCCCCGATGCCGTGGTCGGCGTAGATTTTCTTTCGCGCATGGACGGCAGTGGGGAAGATGTCAAATATCTTCAGGCTCTCGACCACTTGAATCCCACGGCACAATATGGTGTGGCTTTTGAACGAGGCACATCGTTCTCTTTCGGTTCGCACCGGGTTGCTCTCATATCAGGTACGGCAAGCATTGATAAGTTCGGAAAATGCATAAACACGAATAATCCCGAAAAGCAAACCGAACGTTTGATAGAAAATATAGGTGCACTGCTCGCTGATGATGCAATGACAACGGCAGATATTGGTATGATTATTGTATATTTGCGTGATGCTGCCGACAAGGACGTTGTGGAGAGCGTGGTGAACCGTATGATTCCCGGCGCAACCGCAGTATTTACGCATGCCAAGGTTTGCCGTCCCGCATGGCTCGTGGAAGCCGAGTGCGTAGCGGTGAAATAAAACATGGAAAAAGGAACATAATACCAAATATAAAAACAAAGTACAATAACAATTATTATCATGAACAAATTAAAGACCGCCATTGCAGCGTGTTTGTGCGCCACAGTGGTCAGTGCATGGGGTGATAAGAAGCCGACAACCGAACGTTGGCTCGACCCGAATGTGAACCGTGTGAACGTGGAGCCTTCGCGTGCAAGCTATTTTGCATACGGAAACTTCAAGGACGCACAGGGCAACGACAAAAAAGTATCAAACCTTTATCTGAGTGCGGAAGGAAAGTGGAAATTCAATTTCGTGAAAGACCACAACAAACGCCCGCTCAATTTCCAGCAACCCGGATATGACGATTCCAAATGGGTGGATTTTGAAGTGCCCGGACTTTTTGAAATTCACGGATATGGCGATGCCACATACAAGAATGTCGGCTACGCCTGGGCAACACAGTTTGAGAACAACCCACCATTCGTGGAAGAAAAGAACAACTACACCGGCTCTTACCGTCGTGAGTTTGAAATTCCCGCATCCTGGAAAGGCAGCGACATATATTTTCACGTAGGTAGCGCAACTTCCAATCTCGAAGTATGGGTAAACGGCAAATTCGTGGGATATAGCGAAGACAGCAAGACTGCTGCCGAATTCGATGTAACGAAATATCTCGTTCCCGGCAAGAAAAATCTCGTGGCAATGCAGGTTATGCGCTGGTGCGACGGCTCTTATCTCGAAGACCAAGACTTCTGGCGTTTGACAGGTATAGCTCGCGAAGTATATTTCTACGCTCGTCCCAAGAAACATATAGACGATGTTTTCGTAACTCCCGATCTTATCAATAACTATCGCGACGGTAAACTCGGCATAGTGGTAACTGCTCCGAAAGCCAAGGGATGCAAGGTGAAAATGAGCCTTCGCGATGCACGCGGAAACGTGGTTAAGACCGCCGAAGGCACTATTGGCAATGACGGAAAGCTTTCTGCTTCGATAGAAATGGAGAATCCTTTGAAATGGACGGCAGAAACTCCTAATCTCTACACACTCTATTTCACACTTGTGGACGGAAACAAGGAACTCGAGGTAATTCCGCAAAAAACCGGCTTTAGAAAAGTGGAAATAAAGAATTCACAGCTCCTCGTAAACGGTAAGCCCATTCTCATAAAGGGAGCCAATCGCCACGAAATGGATCCCGACGGAGGATATGTGGTATCTGTGGAACGTATGATCCAAGACATTAAAATAATGAAGGAACATAATATCAACGCTGTCAGAACCTGCCATTATCCTGACGATCCCCGTTGGTACGAACTCTGTGATCAATACGGAATTTACATAACTGCCGAAGCAAATATAGAGAGTCACGGAATGGGTTACGAGGATAAAACTTTGGCAAAGAATCTTTCTTATCAAAATGCCCATATCGAACGCAACGATCACAATGTAAAAATCTACAAGAACTATCCTGCCATAATAGTTTGGAGTCTTGGCAACGAAGCAGGCTATGGTGTGAACTTCGAGAAGGCTTATGATTATGTCCGTGCCTATGATCCTTCGCGCCCAATCCAATATGAGCGTGCTATTTGGGAGAATGGCAAGAGCGAAATCTTTTGCCCGATGTACTATCCCTATAAAGACTGTGAAAAATATTGCGCAAAGAACGATCCGCGTCCTTTGATTCAGTGCGAATATGCACACGCCATGGGTAATTGCGGCGGTTTCTTCAAAAAGTATTGGGACTTAATCCGCAAGATTCCCAATTATCAGGGCGGTTATATATGGGATTTTGTTGACCAGGGTCTTCGCGGTTTCAACGAGGACGGCAAGCAGATATTTACATACGGCGGCGATTACGGACGCTATCCCGCTACGGACCATAACTTCAACTGTAACGGATTTATCAGACCCGACCGTGAACCAAATCCGGAGGCTAACGAGTATCGCTACTTCATGCAAAACATTTGGACAACGCCTGTTGATTTGAAGAAAGGCGTTGTGGAAGTTTACAATGAGTTCTTCTTCCGCGACATTTCAAATGTTCGCATGGTTTGGGAGCTTGTTTGCGAGGGCAAGGTGCTTAAGAAAGGCGTTGAGGAGGCTTTGAATGTTGGTCCTCACGAGAAGAAACAGATTACTCTCGGCGGATATTCCATTCCCGATGAGGCTAAGGGTAAAGAGGTTATGCTCAATGTGGACTATAAACTCAAGACTGTTGAGCCGTTGCTTGACTTGAACTATTCCATAGCCCGCCAGCAGTTGCCGGTGAGCGATTACAAGTTCCCCACTCTTGCAGAGATTATGCCTAAGGCCGAGAAAGTCGCACAGGGCAAGAAGAAAGTTGCTGCGGAGAAGGTGGTTAAGGAAGAGCAGTTGGCTTGTCTTTCTCTTCAGGCTGCACAGACCACGGTTACATTCAATAAGAAGACCGGTTGGGTTGATTATCTCGACATCAACGGTGCTCCTGCGTTCAAGAAGGGCTATTCGCTTGTGCCCGATTTCTGGCGTGCTCCGACCGACAACGATTACGGTGTGGATTTGCAGAAGAAATTTGCCGCTTGGAAGGACCCGAAAATGGATCTCAAGAAGTTTGAGTGCAAAGAATTTGGCGATGCAAAGCAGGTTGTGGCTGAATACGACATGCCTACGGTTTCTGCCAAGCTCTTAATGACTTATACTCTTCGTCCCGACGGACAGCTTGTAGTAAATGAGAAGCTTACCACCGATCCTAACGCAAAAGAGAAACCCATGATGTTCCGTTTCGGCATGCAGTTGGTTATGCCGCAGGAATTCTCCAAACTTCAGTATTACGGTCGCGGTCCCGGCGAGAACTACATAGACCGTCATTGGGGCGACCGTATAGGTGTTTACAACCAGAATGTGGCTGATCAGTATTGGGGCTATGTTCGTCCGCAGGAGAGCGGTAACCATACCGACATTCGTTGGTGGAAAGTTCTTTCGGGTGCAGGTACGGGTCTTGAATTCTATTCAAATATCCCCATGGAGTGTTCTTCGCTCAACTATCTCACTTCCGACCTTGACGGAGGACCGGAAAAGATGGCGCATCAGATGCACAGTGGCGACCTGACACCGAGAAAATTCACCGTTGTCAAGATTCAGGAACGTCAGTTCGGTTTGGGCGGCATTGACAGTTGGAGCCAGTGGCCCGAGCCCGAGGTTCAGATGCCTTATGGCGATAGAGAATTTACTTTTGTAATAAATCCTTTGGCTAATCCCGCGAAGTAAACCGAAGCTTATCATAAATTGAAATCCGTCCGTGCCGGAAAGGCGCGGACGGATTTTTTGTTGTAAATCCCTAACGGTGTATAGGCAAAATCCCGTCCCGCTTTTTTGCGATTGTATGGAATTTGCTTTCGGAGCAATACGGTTTCCGTAGCGGGGCACGGAATACGGAAAACTGAATGCGGCTTACGGATTTTTTTGTATGTAGCTACGGCTGTCCGTGAATGGATATATGCAGAAAACTGTGGCGAAAAATGAATATTTTCTGCTTTGTTTTTCCGCAGCTCCGGTATTTGCGAAAAAACACATGGCTTGTCGGGAAAATTACGAGCCATATATTTTGAAATAAGTGCCTTTTGTTTTGAAATATATGCCTTGTATTTTTCGTTGCGTCAAGTATCTGGAAAACAATGACTTATAAAAATTTGAAAACTTGACGTAACTTCTTGTGTTTTAGGAACTTGCGAAGATCGGCAAAGTTGGCGGTTTTTGCGGCAGAACATGGCGGTGTGTGAAAAAATATGCACTCCCCGTTTTTGTAGGCATGCAGGACGGAACATACGCGCTGCGCGGAAGCGCATTTGCGGGACAAATCTTAATAACTCTTATTTGTGGCTTCGTGTAGCGGGCATTTGCGAAAAAGTAGTTACTTTTGCACAAATCAAAAAGAATTCATTCCCTATGAATATAAACAAGGCGTTTTTGTGCACCGTTGTGGTGGCAATTTTGGCAGGCTTTGCACTGCAGTCGTGCAATGACGATGATAATTACGGCGAACGTAAGAAAAAAGAACGCAAGATTATAAGCTCTTTCATCAAGAAAGGCACGACGATTCTTGCGGGCGATGCAAATGATACGCTTGTCAGCGTCAATCCCATAAAGGTTATATCCGTTTCGCAATTCGAAAAACAGGATTCTACAACCGATGTGTCGAAAAACGAATTTGTTTATTTCCCCAACACGGGCGTGTACATGCAGATTGTGAGAAAGGGTGTGGGTACGAAATTGCAGAACAAGGAAACGGCAACCATTTTGTGCCGCTTCATAGAGGTTAACCTGCGCGGCGACTCCATTCAGGCATCCAACCAAAACAGCTACACAACTGCCATTCCCGATGTAATGACTGTTTCAAACACTCTCGGCACATTCACAGGTTCTTTTGTTTCGGGAATCATGTATTCTTACTATGGCGCATCAGTACCTTCGGGTTGGCTCGTGCCGCTTTCATACGTAAACATAGGTCGTCAGGAAACTCCCGACGAGAAAATTGCTAAAGTCAGACTCATTGTTCCCGATTCGCAAGGGCAGAAGAATGCCAGCGAAAACGTTTATGCCTGTTTTTACGACATAACCTATCAAAGGGGATACAGATAAAAAGTTTTTCCGAACCATAATGAGCGACGGGAAAATAAGATTTGGCGTTGCGGGAACCAATTCCATTACCGATTGGTTTCTGAAAGGGGCTATGCTCGACAAACGTTTTGAACTTGCTGCCGTATGCTCGCGAAACATTGACAAGGCAAAGGCTTTCGGCAACAAATATGGCGGAGCTGCAGTTTATTCTTCTATAAACGAAATGGCAGAAAGCCCGGATGTGGACGCAGTTTATATTGCCGTTCCCAATAGTGTTCACGCCCAATACGCTCTTGCCTGCATGAATGCGGGAAAGCATGTGCTCTGCGAGAAACCCGCCGCATCGAATGCCACAGAGTTTCTGAAAATGACCGAATGTGCACGCAAAAACAATGTTTCCTTCATGGAAGCCATGCTTCCCACAACAAGTCCTAACTTTTCTGTCATACGCCGCAACCTTTCGCGCCTTGGCAGGATACGTCGCTATTTTGCGGCTTACTGTCAGTATTCGTCGCGCTACGACAAATTGCAGCAGGGCGATGCGGCAAATGTTTTCCGCACATCCATGTCGGGTGGGGCTACAATGGACATAGGCGTTTACACAATATACCCCATGGTGGCTCTCTTCGGGATGCCGCAAAGCATAAACGCCCAGGGCATAATTTTGTCGAGCGGGGTGGACGGACAGGCGGCTGTAAACATGACATATCCCGACATGAACGCCACGGTGGTGTATTCTAAAATTGCCGATTCCTATCTGCCCTCGGAAATAGAGGGTGAGAAAGGAAACTTGCTCATGAGCGGAATACACGTGATACACGATGTTACTTTCATACCTCATCGCAAACCGATGTCGGGGCAGGGACCGGAAGAAGAAAGGCAGGCGGTGGGCGTGGAGATTGACAAAAGCGATTACTTTTACGAGACCGCAGAGTTCATAGACCTCGTGGAAAAAGGAAAGTCGGAATCGGAAAACAACAGTTGGGAAAATTCTTACAACACACTCAGTGTAACCGACGAAATACGCCGTCAGTTGGGCGTGGTGTTCCCGACCGATTCCGCCAAATAGGCATCTTTCAGTCGGGATTCATGAGATCCGAAATAATTTCGTCGGACACGAAAACACCGTTTTCGGTTAGTTTCAAAAACATTCCGCCGGGCGTAGAAACCGTTTCCAGTTTTCCGCTTTCCATATAGCTTTTTGCCGAACGCATAAGGAAGCTTTCGGCTTCGTCCCCGAATTGCCGTTTCACATCTTCAAGATTTATTCCCTCGCAAGTGCGCAGGCGGGTCATAACCATTTCGTCATATTTGTTGGCGGAAGTTAGAATTTCCGTTTCACACGGCACATCTTCGGACTCAATATACTTTATGACATCTTGAAAATTGATACGGCGCGAAACACCATTGAAAGAATGTGCCCCGGCTCCCAATCCGAGATATTTTTCACCCGTCCAATACGATGAGTTATGCCTTGCACGCTTTCCGGGAAGGGAAAAGTTAGAAATTTCATAGTGCTCGTAGCCCGCAATCTTAAGTTTCTCCACGAGCATGCCGTACATATTTATATACAGTTCCTCTTCCGGTTCTTTTATGTCTCCTTTCTGCAGTTTTTTGTAGAGTGGCGTACCTTCTTCAAAGCTCAGGGCATACGCCGAAATGTGTTCGGGATGCAGTGAAACGGCAAAATCCAAATCGTTTTCCCATAGCGGGAGACTTTGGCGGGGCAGGGCATAAATAAGGTCAATGCTGATATTCCCGAAACCGCTTTCGCGCAAAATATTGTAGCTTTTCACAGCTTCCATGCCCGAGTGGCGGCGGTGAATAGCGCACAGTAATTTGTCGTTAAAGCTCTGCACACCCATGCTGATGCGATTGATGGGAAACTCTCGCAATGCCGTGGCGTACTCTTGGGTTATGTCGTCAGGATTGACCTCCATGGTTATTTCCGCGTCGGACATGATGTGGAAACAATGGCAAAGCGCATCGAAAATCATGCGAATCTCCTCTATGCTAAGCCTTGAAGGCGTGCCGCCGCCAAGATATACCGAAGAAACATCGGGAGAACCGAAGAAATCCTTGCGCTCGCGGATTTCTTCGCAAAGTCTTTGCACGTAGCTGTGTCTGACTTCATCTGCCGAAACAGTGGAATAAAACGCGCAATAGTCGCAACGGCTCTTGCAAAACGGTATGTGTATGTAAATGCCGGGCATTTGTGAGTAGCTTTTTAAGTGGTGAATGCAAAGATACACGTTTCTGCGCGTAGG
The DNA here is from genome assembly GCA_003150315.1 of Prevotellaceae bacterium. Taxonomy (GTDB): domain Bacteria; phylum Bacteroidota; class Bacteroidia; order Bacteroidales; family Bacteroidaceae; genus UBA6398. Next base: position 72,638 of record QAML01000050.1, read on the forward strand.
AAAAGGTATTATTTATTGCCGTGGCTGGAAATCGAAAAAAAACGTACTCAAAAGTTGTTTGTGTCGAATATTTTTTGCAAATTGCAACGCGAAACACAGAAAGCTGCGTTCGTTTACCTAAAAATAAACCCTAAAAATAAATGTATCATGAAAGTATATCAAACAAAAGAAATTAAAAACATCAGTTTGTTAGGCAGTGACGGCTCGGGCAAGACCACTCTCACCGAGGCTTTGCTTTATGAAAGTGGTCAGATACAGCGTCGCGGAAGAATTACAGCCAAGAACACAGTGAGCGATTACTTTCCTGTGGAGCAGGAATATGGATATTCCGTGTTTTCAACCCCTTTCCATACCGAATGGAACGGGAAAAAGTTGAACTTTATAGATTGTCCGGGTTCTGATGACTTTATCGGGGCAACCATAACGGCTTTGAGTGTTACCGATACGGCGGTTATTATGATTAACGGGCAAAATGGTGTGGAAGTAACCACTCAAAATCATTTCCGTTACTGTGAAAAACTTAAGAAACCGGTGATATTTCTAATCAATCGCCTGGATGACGAAAAATGTGATTACGATAATATCATAGCACAATTGAGATCCATTCACGGAGAAAAGGTAACGCCCGTGCAATTCCCCATAAAAACCGGACCGGACTTCAATTCCATGATCGATGTCCTCTTAATGAAGAAATATTCTTGGAAACCCGAGGGCGGAGCTCCCATTATCGAGGATATTCCAGCCGATCAAATGGAAAAAGCTAAGGAGTGGCACGCAAAACTTGTGGAGAATGCAGCCGAAAACGACGAAACTTTGATGGAAAAGTTCTTTGATACGGAAAGTTTAACCGAAGATGAAATGCGCGAAGGCATTCGCAAAGGACTTATTGCGCAAAGCATTTATCCCGTGTTCTGTGTTTGCGCGAGCAAAGATATGGGCGTGCGCCGCATGATGGAGTTTCTTGGAAACGTTGTGCCTTTCGTAGATGAAATGCCACCCGTTGTAAATACCGCAGGAAAGGAAATCGTTCCCGATTCAAAGGCTCCCACGTCAATTTATTTCTTTAAGACCGGCATGGAACCGCACATAGGCGAAGTACAATACTTCAAGGTAATGAGCGGAACGCTTCATGAGGGCGACGATCTTGATAATGTTGACAGAGGATCAAAGGAAAGGATTGCGCAAATCTTTTCGCCGTCGGGTTCATTGCGTGAAAAAGTGAGCGAAATGGTTGCCGGCGACATAGGATGTACGGTAAAACTTAAGGACGTGCGTCTTGGCAATACGCTAAACGGAAAAGATTGCGACTATCACTTTAACTTTATAAAATATCCCGATTATAAGTATTCGCGTTCCATAAAAGCGGCTAACGAAAGCGAAACCGAGAAGATGATGGCGGCTCTTACGCGAATGCACGAGGAAGATCCTACGTGGGTGGTGGAACAAAGCAAGGAATTACGCCAGACTCTTGTGCACGGGCAGGGAGAATTTCATTTGCGTACCTTGAAATGGAGGCTCGAAAACAATGACAAGATACAAATAGAGTATGGTGAGCCGAAAATACCCTATCGTGAAACCATTACCAAGGCTGCACGCGCCGACTATCGCCATAAAAAGCAGAGCGGAGGTGCCGGACAATTCGGAGAGGTTCACTTGATAATCGAACCGTTAGTGGAAGGCGAGCCGGTAAAACCGTCATATAAATTCGGAGGTCAGGAATATCGCATAACTCCACGCTCCACGGATGTGGTAGAATTGGAATGGGGTGGAAAACTCGAGTTTGTAAATTCTGTTGTAGGCGGTGCTATCGATGCACGTTTCATGCCCGCAATTCTAAAAGGCGTAATGGGGCGCATGGAACGCGGACCGCTCACAGGCTCATACGCTCGCGACGTGAGGGTAATTGTTTACGACGGAAAGATGCACCCCGTTGATTCAAACGAAATCTCTTTCACACTTGCGGGACGCAATGCGTTTAGTGCGGCATTCAAGGAAGCAGGTCCGAAAATACTTGAACCTATTTACGACGTTGAGGTTCTCGTTCCCGCAGACTACATGGGCGATACCATGAGCGATCTTCAGGGACGCAGAGCCATCATAATGGGTATGGACGCGGAGAAAGGTTATCAGAAACTCACTGCCCGTGTGCCTTTGGCAGAGATGTCGAATTATTCAACAACTCTCAGCAGTATTACCGGCGGACGTGGTGCGTTCAGCATGAAGTTCTCGAGCTACGAACTCGTACCTACGGATGTTCAGCAGAAACTTATCACGGCATTTGAGAAAGAAAACGCAGAGAGTGAAGCATAAAAAACCGGCATTTGCCGCGTGCAAAAGATATAAGAAGCCAACAATCCCGAAACTTTCCGAGTTTCGGGATTGTTTTTAAGTATAATCGAATAGTTTGGATTATTAACCGAATTGCTTTTATGTATAATCCGGGAGGCTTTTAGTATAGACGGGATTGTTTTTCTGTATAATTTCCGTCTGTAGTGCCAAAATGTTTGCCGCACATGCCGATTCCTGTTTCGCGCAGCTTTCAAAATTTGTCGCTTCTGTCATTGCCGCGCGACTAAGGTTGTTAGGAATAACAAACTGTTGCTAATAGTGAACGGACAAAACTTCTTATAAATACAATACGTAGGAAAGCGAGCAGAACATTACCGTTTCACCACAAAAGTTTTATGGTCCGGACCGACACCGGTTATGGTCAGGCGGGTCCATTGCTTGGGCAAGCAGGGAAACTTTTGCACAATGCCACGCTCGGTAATGCGCAGTCCGCCAAAACCGCAAAGCACAGCTTGAAGCATACCGCCCGCGCCTGTGGCGAAATAAGGATTGTTGCCTCCTGCACCCTCACTCAAAACGCCAAACGGAGGACATTTGTGAGGAATATAACTGCGTTGCCAAAGCCGGAAGGCTTTTTCGCTGTCTCCCAACTGACTGCACAGAATGCTTAATATGCTGCTTCCCATGGCGGGTCCCTTTGAATCCATTACGCGGTCGTAATAGTCAAGATTCTTGCGTATTTCTGCTGCATCGGTCATGATTCCCAAAGGATATGCAAGCAATACCACATCGCCTTGTTTTATGGTTTGTCCGTTATATGTGGCATGTTCGCGCATCACTCCGTCGGCAAAATAATGATAACGTATATTATTTTCTATCTCTTCCCACTGCTTGCGGGGCTTCTCCCCAACCGCTCGAGCCGCTTGGCGGGCATATTTCAAACATACTTGTGCCGTGCCGTTGGTATAAGCATTGTCGTCCACGTTGCAAGCATATTCGTCGGCACCTACCACATTTAGGAAACTGTAGCTGCCGTCGCTGTTTTTATGCATGCGGCTTGCCACAAAATCTGCGGCTTGACTTATAAGCGGGTAGCCGCTTGTACGAAGCCATTCGCGGTCCTTGGTTACGCAATAATAGTTCCATGCGGCAATAGCTATGTCGGCGGTAATGTGTTGTTCGAGAGTGCCGGTAAGAGCCCAAACAGGACATGCTTCTTCGCCGCTGTCATCGCTTTCCCAAGGGAACATAACTCCCCGATAGCCGTACATGCGGGCACGGTTTTGGGCTTGGGGAATGCGGTCTATGCGATAATCCATGCAGCTCTTCGCCATTTGTTGATTTAGCATCAACAGAGGAGGGTACATCCAGATTTCCGTGTCCCAAAACACATGACGGTTGTATCCGTCGCTGCTTAGTCCCATGGGCGAAGGGCTTAGCCGGTTGTCTTCTCCCACAAACGAATAAAGGTGATAGAGACAACTGCGCACATCTGTCTGGCTTTGCACATCTCCTTCTATTTGTATGTCGCTTTGCCAGAGACGAGCCCATTCTTTCACATGTTCTTCCATGTAGCGTTTGACTCCCTGACAGGATATGTTTATTACCAAACGGGCAGATTCGTTTGCAGGGTTCTTGAAATCGCGAGTGGTGCATGCGGCTCCCGCCAAAGCAAAACTGTATGTCTCGCCGGTCTTGAGCCGTGTTTTCAAACCGAGGGCACATGTCCCGTTGCTTTGTGTCTCACCCACTGTGGCGGAATGTTTTTGCCCGCGTGTAATAAAACTGCTGCAAACTGCCACCTGGTGCAGATTGTGCCGGGTGTTGCAACGCACGCTGTAAAGCGGAATACTCTCCGGACCGTCGGTGATTCGCTGAAAGTTGTATTCGGCATCCTTGTTGGGCGACGAAACAACGGTTTGGTTTATTGCCTCCAGTTCAAAATCGCGATTAGGAGTAATCTCCACAACCGTCATTGCCATAAAGGGCGCATTGCGAAGGGCTTGCTGTGTGTATCGGAAGTGAGCATCGGGGGTGTCAAACTGTGTTACAGCCTGCGCATTGCGCATGTCGAGAGTTTGTTTCCAATTTGTCGCGTCATTGTCCTTCACTTCGCGCCCGTCCACATGGATTGTAAGATTCAGGAAGTTGGGAGCAAAAACTGCGTTGCTCACGCCCGAAAAACCGTTTTGACGGTCGTAAACGCCGTTGAGCAGGATGTGCTTCACACCAAACAGGTGGTTGCTTGTAACTATGCCTATGCGCCCGTTGGCAAGGCTGATGCCGGCATAATTATCACGCGACCAGGTGCTCAGTGTCCAGCCGTCGAGGCTCTGACAATCTGCTTTGAAAGCGCAGACAAGGAGCAGAAATAAAGATAATAGGATGTTACGCATATATTTTATATTGTAGTGTACAACCGGTTTGAATGTTTTCCCGTTAAAGTACTGCGAAAATACAATAAAAAGTCGAAAACGGGTAGTTGGTGAGGCAAAAACGTTGGCAAATGCAGACTGGGCGGAAATGTTCCCGTGTGCGTTGCAAGGCAATCTTTTTGAAAATTCAGGAGAGCGGATGTGAGGGATGAAAAACGGGTTATTTTTCCGTACTTTTGGGGATGTGCGAAAAAACACATGGCTTGTCGTAAAAAATACAAGGCATATATTTTAAAATATGTGCCTTGTATTTTAAAATAAGTGCCTTGTATTTTTCGTTGTGATAATCCTTTGATAAACAATAACTTATAAAAACTTGCAAAAATTGTGTAAAAGGTTGATTGTCAGATGTTTGGAGAAAACAGCATGGATTGTCGTTTTTCGACACAGGCACATGATTCCCGATGTGTGCTTTTCTGCAGATGAAACATCGGATTTGGGGAAAAGCGTAACTGTTTCGGGTTTTCATAAATAATACGTCGGGATTTTTGTAACTTTGCCTTCAAAGTTCAGCATCATGAAAAAGATCTTTTTATTCGTTTTTACAATGGCACTTACGGCATTTGCGCCAAAGGCCGAGGCAGAGATAACCTTGCAAGGCATTGCAAGCGGAAACTATTTCCCCAAATCCATGCGGGCTTTCCGTTCTTCGCCCGACGGTGAGAGTTACATGCAGATTAGCGAGGACGGTAAGAAATTGCTTTCCTATTCGTTCAAGAACGGAGCGCGGAACGGGGTGGTGATTGACCTTTCCACCGCACGCGGCGACAAAGTTGAGAGCATAGACGGTTATATAATTTCGCCCGACGGACGACGCATTTTGGTGCAGACCAATACAAACAGCATTTACCGCCGCTCGTTTACCGCAGATTATTATATTTATGACGTGAACAACAAAACTCTCACCGCGCTTTCCAAGGGCGGTGCGCAAATGCAGCCGCAGTTTTCGCCCGACGGCAATATGATTTCGTTTGTTCGCGGAGGAAATTTGTTTCTTGTCAAATTGCTTTTCGACAATTCCGAAAGTCAGGTAACCAAGGACGGGGAAGTGGGAAAAGTTCTCAACGGTGTGCCCGACTGGGTCAATGAAGAGGAATTTTCCACGGCATGCTCCTATGTTTTCACCGCCGACAGCAAGATGCTTGTATGGGTTCGCTATGACGAGAGCGCAGTGAAGATGTTCTCTTTCCCACTCTATAAGGGCATGAAGCCGGAAAGACAGGAATATTCCGACTATCCCGGTGCTTACAGCTATAAGTATCCCATTGCCGGCGAAGTGAATTCAAAGGTAACGGTTCATTCGTTCGACATAAAGAGTCATGTGGAGCGTGTTGTGAATGTTCCGCTCGATGCCGACGGATATATTCCGCGCATTTTCCAGACTTCCGACCCCGAGAAGGTGGCTGTGGTAACAATGAACCGTCATCAGGACCAAATGGACATATATGCGGCAAATCCCCGCTCACGTGTCTGCAAACTTCTGGTGCGCGAAAAAAACGACAAGTATCTTCGCGAATCGGCTTTCTCGAATCTTAAGTTTTATGGCGACCATTTTGCCATGGTAAGCGACCGTAGCGGATACAACAATATTTATTGGTACGACATAAACGGACATCTTGTGGGACAGGTAACAAAAGGCAATTACGAGGTGCAGGATTTCTACGGCTACGATGCCGCCACAGGCAATTTCTATTACTCGGCAAATGCCGACGGACCGCAATACACAGCAGTTATGTGCGCGAACCTTAAAGGAAATGCCAGAAAACTTTCAACGGGCAAGGGAGACAACTCCGCACGTTTTAGCGCAAACTTCCGTTATTACGTAAATACTTTCTCCGCTTTCAATACCGCTCCCGTAACAACGCTTTGCAGCGCAAACGGCAAGGTGTTGAAAACACTCATAGACAATTCCGATTTGAAAGTCAAGGTGGATGCCGACGCTCCCGCCACGATAGAAATGTTTGAGTTTACCACCTCAAACGGTACAAAACTCAACGGCTACATGGTGAAACCCGCTAATTTCAACGCATCTCATAAATATCCCGTAATAATGTACCAATACAGCGGACCGGGTTCGCAACAAGTACAAGATTCATGGACGTCGGGATTCATGCCGGGCATGATATGGGAAAGATACCTCGCACAAAACGGCTTTATATGCGTTTGCGTTGACGGAAGAGGCACAGGCGGTCGCGGCGCGGAGTTTGAAAAACAAACATATCTCAAGCTCGGACTCCTTGAAGCACAAGACCAGGTGGAAGCAGCCCTATATTTGGGGAAACTCGACTATGTGGACAAAGACAAAATAGGCATCTGGGGCTGGAGCTACGGCGGATTTAACACGCTTATGTCTATGAGCGAAGGCAGAGGCGTATTTCGTGCCGGAGTTGCCATAGCTCCCGTAACAAGTTACAGGTTCTATGACTCGGTATATACCGAACGCTACATGCGCACTCCCAATGAGAATTCCGCAGGATACGATGACAATCCCATTACACGCGCGGAAAAACTCCACGGCGACCTGTTGATTGTTCACGGCACGGCAGACGACAATGTTCATTACCGTAACACTGCGGAATATTCCGAAGCTCTTGTGCAGGCTGGCAAACAATTCCAAATGCAGGTCTATACAAATCGCAACCACAGCATATACGGAGGCAAAACCCGTCTGCATCTTTACACGAGAGTGGCGGAATTTTTCAAAGACAAACTGAAATAAAAGGACGAAAGTTCACGTTTTCGAAACAATCATAACAAACAAAATCTTTACAATCATGAAAGAATTAAAAGGAACAAAGACCGAACAAAACCTGCTCGCTGCTTTTGCAGGCGAAAGCCAGGCAAGAAACAAATACACCTATTATGCAAGCCGCGCAAAGAAAGACGGTTACGAACAGATAGCCGCTCTTTTTGAAGAAACCGCCAATAATGAAAAAGAACACGCCAAAATGTGGTTCAAAGCCTTGCATGACGGTGCTGTTGCCGATACGAAAACTAATTTGAAAGACGCTGCCGAGGGCGAAAACTACGAATGGACCGAAATGTATCCCACTTTCGCAAAAGAAGCTCGCGAGGAAGGTTTTGAAGAACTGGCTATAAAATTCGAAATGGTGGCGGAAATAGAAAAACGTCATGAAGAACGTTACAAGACTTTGCTTGACAATATAGAAAAAGCCAAAGTATTTGCCCGTGAAGGCAACCGCGTTTGGGTTTGTCGCAATTGCGGACATATTGTAATTGGACCTAAGGCTCCCGAAATGTGTCCCGTGTGCAACCATCCGCAGGCTTATTTCGAGATTCTTGCCGATAATTTCTAAGAAAAAAGTAAGCGGTGTTTTTTATTTGAGTACAAATAATCCGCAATTCCATACTCCCTTCGCAATGATATGCGAGGGGAGTGTTTTTTTATGTATCTTTGCACTTATGGAAACTGTGTCCGCACCGATTGTACGGCAAATGAATTTGATGAAAGCCCTGAAGAGAATAATCGCAATGCTTTTGCTCATGCTTCCGCTCTATGTGGAAGCCGTGGTTTGGGATGCCGATAATTTTCCTGTGGTATATCTTCAAGATTCGCGCCGACATGTTTGCGACCCCGACAATATTCTTTCTCCCGCAGTGCGGGATTCTGTGGACGCATTGCTGTCGCAAATTGAAAAGAAACGCGGAGTGCAGAGCATTTTTGCCGTAGCCAAACGAATAAAAGGCGGAGAACCGTATGAATTCGGCATGTCGTTGGCACGGAAATACAAAGTGGGGCAAAGCAAACAGAATTCGGGGCTGATAGTAGTGCTTTCAACCGAAGACCGTGCCTATCAAATTCTCACCGGACACGGTTTGGAAGGTACTTTGCCCGATGCCGTATGCAAGAGAATAGAAAACAACTACATGGTTCCGCTTTTGAAAAACGGTGATTGGGACGGCGCAATGCTCAATGGTGCCAAAGCTATATGCGCATACGTATTAAAAGACGAATCTTTGCTTCCTAATAGCAAATCTGACGAAGATGACACGCCTGCAATGGCAGCTGCGCTTATAATAGTGCTGTTTCTCGTGATATTAATCGGTATTCTTATTAAAAAGAATTGGAATAACGATCTTTGTCCCAAATGTCGCCACCACAGTTTGAAACGTACCGACCAGTTGTTGCGTCGCACGGACGACGGAAAGCTGCTTGTGATATACAAATGCTCGAAATGTGGGCACACGGTGGCTAAAGAGGAAAACGATGACCAGGGAAGCGGCGGCGGGATGTCTCCATTGCTCCCGTTTCTCTTCTTGGGCGGAGGAAGAAGCGGCGGATTCGGAAACGGAGGAGGCATCAGCGGAGGAACATTCGGCGGTGGTACTTTCGGTGGAGGCGGTGCAGGAGGAAGGTTTTGAGCATAATACAAAAACAGAATAATAACCAACAAGACATAAGAAATGAAGAAGAACAAATCTTTGATTGCCATTATCGCAGTTATAGCACTGCTTGTGATTTGGTGCGTTACAAAATACAATGGAATGGTAACTCAGGACGAAAAAGTCTCAACTGCGTGGAGCAATGTACAGACCCAATATCAACGGCGTGCCGATTTGATTCCAAATCTCGTGAATACCGTGAAAGGATATGCCTCACACGAAAGCGAAACTCTTGAAAGCGTTGTTGCGGCAAGGGCTAAGGCTACGCAGATAACCGTTGACCCCGAAAATCTTACCCCCGAAAAACTAAAAGAATTCCAAAAAGCTCAGGGAGATGTTACTTCTGCGCTCGGAAAACTCATAGCTTTAACGGAAAATTACCCGGATCTCAAAGCCAATCAGAATTTCAGCGAGCTTCAGGCGCAGCTTGAAGGAACAGAAAACCGAATTACCGAGAGTCGTCGCGTTTATAACGAAGCCGTACAGGAATATAATCTTACGGCAAGGCGTTTCCCCGGCAACATAGTGGCTTCGCTTTTCGGTTTTTCCGCAAAAACGAAATTCGAGGCTTCGGAAGGTTCGGAAAAAGCCCCGGAAGTTAAATTCTAAAACTTTACTGATTATGAAATCAAGCCAAAGATATATGATGAGAGGCGTGAGTGCAATGAAAGAAGACGTTCACGCAGCTATTAAGAATATTGACAAGGGTATCTTTCCCCATGCTTTTTGTAAGATAATGCCCGACGTTTTGGGTGGAGACCCCGAGTATTGCAACATAATGCACGCCGATGGCGCGGGAACCAAATCGAGCCTTGCCTACATGTATTGGAAAGAAACCGGAGACCTTTCCGTATGGCGCGGAATAGCTCAGGACGCAATTGTAATGAATACCGATGATTTGCTGTGTGTCGGGGCGGTTGACAACATCCTCGTGTCGTCCACCATTGGGCGAAACAAAATGCTTATACCGGGAGAAGTTATTTCTGCAATCATCAACGGAACCGATGAGTTGCTCGCCGAAATGCGCGAAATGGGAATAGGAATTTATCCTACGGGTGGCGAAACTGCCGATGTGGGTGATTTGGTGCGCACAATCATAGTTGATTCCACCGTAACCTGTCGCATGAAGCGCAGCGAGGTAATTGACAATGCCAACATCCGTCCCGGCGATGTTATTGTGGGACTTTCGTCGTGCGGGCAGGCTACGTACGAAAAACAATACAACGGTGGCATGGGCAGCAACGGACTTACTTCGGCCCGCCACGATGTTTTTGCAAAATATCTTGCGGAGAAATATCCCGAAAGTTACGATAAGGCTGTGCCCGATGAGCTTGTTTACAGCGGAAACATGCACCTTGACGATAAAGTAGAGGGCACGCCGCTCAATGCAGGGCAGCTTGTACTTTCACCTACCCGTACTTACGCGCCGGTAGTCAAGAAATTGCTTGACATAATGCGTCCCCGAATCCACGGAATGGTTCATTGCACAGGCGGGGCGCAGACAAAAGTGCTCAACTTTGTCAACGAAAATTGCAAGGTCGTTAAAGACAATATGTTCCCTGTTCCGCCGCTTTTCAAACTGATTCACGACGAGAGCGGAACGGATTGGAGAGAAATGTACATGGTGTTCAACATGGGGCATCGCCTTGAAGTTTATGTCAATCCCGAAGATGCGCAGACCGTTATAGATACTGCCAACGGATTTAATATTGACGCGCAGGTTGTGGGACACATTGAAGAGGGAAAGCGGAGCCTTACGATAAAGAGCGAATTCGGAGAATTCAATTATTGATATATGTCTGAAAACAGTAATACGCTTCTCGAAAAACTCGATGTGCTTCATGACCGTTTCGAAGAGGTTAGCACGCTGATTTCCGACCCTTCCGTCATTTCCGACCAGCAACGTTATGTGAAACTCACGCGCGAATATAAGGAATTGGAACGCCTTATGGAGGTGAGGAAAGAATATTCCGCTCTTGTTTCGGGACAAGCCGAGGCTAAACAGATTCTTCTTGAGGAGGACGACCCTGAAATGCGCGAAATGGCTAAGGAACAGGCTGCGGAATGTGAGAAGAAAATTCCGGGACTTGAGGAACAAATAAAACTCCTGCTCGTTCCCCAAGACCCCGAAGACGCAAAAAACGCCATACTCGAAATTCGCGGCGGTACGGGAGGCGACGAAGCCGCACTCTTTGCGGGCGACCTTTTCAGGATGTACTCCAAGTTTTGTGAGCAAAAGGGCTGGACGCTCACTGTGTCCTCTGCCAGCGAGGGCGCAGCGGGAGGTTTTAAGGAAATTGTCTGTTCCGTTACGGGTGCTGACGTATATGGTACATTGAAATACGAGAGTGGTGTTCATCGTGTGCAGCGTGTTCCCGCCACAGAGACACAAGGGCGAATACATACCTCGGCTGCCACGGTGGCGGTGCTGCCCGAAGCCGACCCGTTTGAGGTTAAAATAAACGAAGGCGAAATACGTTGGGACACATTCCGCTCGAGCGGCGCAGGAGGTCAGAACGTAAACAAGGTGGAGAGCGGTGTGCGCTTGAGATATAACTGGAAAAATCCAAACACAGGTGAGATTTCGGAAATTCTGATAGAGTGTACAGAGACCCGCGACCAACCTAAGAACAAGGAACGTGCACTTGCGCGTCTGCGTACCTATATTTACGACCACGAACACCAGAAATATGTGGACGATATAGCTTCGCGCCGCAAATCGCTCGTATCTACCGGCGACCGCTCGGCTAAAATCCGCACTTACAACTATCCGCAGGGACGCATAACCGACCATCGCATTAATTATACCGTTTATAATTTACAGGCTTTCATGGATGGCGACATTCAGGAGTGTATCGACCGCCTCACGGTAGCTGAAAATGCCAATCGTTTGCAGCAGGCGGAGCTGTAAACGGTTTGAAAGTTTTTGCAGTCGGCTTTTTGTGCATGACTATCACCCTTCTATATGAATAGGGTTTGAATATATTCGGTGTACGAGGGGCTTTTTTTGAAGTTTTGCGGGATTTCCGAAAAAACATAAGGCATGTTGTAAAAAATAAAAGGCACTTATTTTAAAATAAGTGCCTTTTATTTGAAAATATATGGCTTGTATTTTCGGTTTTTGCAAGTGTCTGAAAGCCAATGTACTATAAAAACCATTTCAAGACGGTTATCTCGCTGTTTTTCTGATTGTTACGTGCAAAAGTGTCCCATGCGTGGATTTCTTTGTGCTTTTTGCATGTTTTTTGGATAAATGCTGCATGTTTTTTGTAGGGAAGCAGATGCGCAGTAACGCTGTCTGCCTTATCCCAAAACCACATCGAGCATCATCATAAGCGCAAAGCCTATGGCAAAGCCGATTGTGGACAAATTTGAATGGCTGCCTTCCGAAGCTTCCGGTATCAGCTCTTCCACAACCACGTAAAGCATTGCCCCGGCTGCGAATGCGAGAAGATATGGAAGCAGTGGCGTCATTTCGGAAGCAAGAAAAATAATAAGCAACGCACCAATAGGTTCCACTATACCGCTAAGCATCCCCATTACGAACGATTTCGTCTTGCTTCCGCCTGCTGCTTTCATCGGCATGGATATTATTGCACCTTCGGGAATGTTTTGTATGGCTATGCCGAGCGACATGGTTAACACGCCAGCCGTTGAAATCCATTCGCCCTGCTGCATGGCTCCGGCAATGACCGCTCCCACAGCCATTCCCTCGGGAAAGTTGTGGATTGTAACAGCTAACGAAAGCATGGCTGCCTTTGAAAGCCGCGATTTAACGCCTTCTGGACTGTCGGAGTCAATGTGGAGGTGGGGCGTAAGCGTATCGATGAGCAGCAGAAAGCCCATGCCGCACAGAAAGCCTACTACCGCCGGGACTGCATTTGTTTTGCCGCCGTCGCCACTCATTTCCATGCAGGGAATGAGCAGAGACCATACGGAAGCTGCCACCATTACGCCCGATGCAAAACCGAGAAGCGATTTTTGCAAACGGTGAGACATGTTTTTGCGCATGAGAAAAACAAGCGCAGAGCCTATTGTCGTGCCGAGAAACGGTATTAAAAGTGCCAATACTATGTTGCCGTTCATGAGTTGTATGGTTTGCTGTTTGCAAAAGTATGCAAAACTCAGACAACAGGCAATACACGAAACAGGGTATTTGTATTCCTGTTTCGCAAAAGGCAGGAAGAAGGAGTTAAGAGCGTTGCTGCAGAAAATCTCTTGCCACCTTGTCGCGCTCGGGAATGCTAAGTTGCGCGGCGCGAGCCAGTTGCTGCGGCTCGCAGTCTATTGCCTTTCCCCGGGGATAGAGTATTTCGAGCAGAAAGAGGCTCGGACCTACGGCAATGCTCCCCGTGAAAAAGTCGGCACGGGTCATGCCGTCTATTTGGGCAAGAAATCGTTCCATTTGTTTGCGCTTGGCATTGGCGGCGGTATGCGTGAAAGAATTGTTGTAATAGCCCTTTTCCTCGGGCGAACAGAGAGAAAACCAGCGAAACTGCGGATAGTAGGTGCGCATACGCTCCAAAATGGAATAGTCATCGGTAAGGAGCAGTACATCTCGTAAATCGGTGTTCTCTGTCAGAGCCTTGGCAAAAAGTGAAGGCTCGTAAAGCTCAACTTCCGTAACCTTGTCGCCGCCGCGTATCTGTGTGGCGGCATAATGTTCGGGAAGTGCAAGACTTTCAAGGTGAGAGTCTACTGCTTTTTGGGTATCGGGATTGAAACGCCAAATCATCGAGGCTATATCCCGGAACACTTCCAAATAGTTTCCCTCCAATCCGAGTCGGGGTATGGATATGCGGTTGCGCACAAGGTGTGGCGGAATGTCGGAAGTGGAAAGAACCCCCGCGCCATAGGTCATGAAATTCTCAATGCGGCATAGCTTGTTGTTCACAGCCGTTTTCAGTTTCCATTTCAAGAGGCTTGCCGCTGAAACATTGGGGTTGAGGCTTCGCAAAGTGCGCAAGTCTTGGAGCGAATGTACGTTGAGGCGCGAATGATAAGCATCATAAACCTCATTGCAAAAGGGCAGAAAATAATCTTGCCAGCCTTTGCTCCAACCGAAATTGGCTCCGTGGCTGTACAGCTGCAACTGAATTTCGTGTTCAAGGCAATAAATAACTGCGTGAACAAGATATTTGAACTCTGCAAAGAACCCTGCATCAATGCCAATGCGAAAGACGAGCTTTTTATTGAAGCTTTCGTTTACTTTGCGATATAATTGTGCCATTTCATTGGCTTGGACTTTTGAAATCATAGCTTGGGCTTTGGAATAAAGTTTAACAGTTTTGTAAGCAACCATGCTGCGGCAATGCTTATGACGAGATACTCCGTCAACATGACGTACACGTTTCCGCCGTAACGGGGATTGAGAAAGCAGCGAACCACAGGGTGAAGCACGAAAAGCGATGCCGAAATTCCGCCGAGCCATTCGAAAGGTTTGCGAACCCATAGGGCGGTGATGCTTTTAAGAGGAATGACGAGAAAGGCAAGTGCCAAAGGTGCAAGAATCCATGCAAACACGTTGAAAAGCGATGCCGCAAACACAAGGACGCATACAATATATATATATGCGTTAGTCTTTATTCCGTAACGCGATGTCCAAACTCCGAGAGCAAATGGCAGCAGGCATGCAAGCAATGTGTAGCGCATATAGTGAAGCATGTCTTGCGATTCGTTGCCGAAAACAGTTACGGCAAGCACTTGCAGAACAATGCAAACCAATGCGCTCGCAATTATAGCTTTTTTGCCCCGCCCAAAATACCACAGGCGATAGAGCATGTACATCTGCATGGTGAGCGAAAAGTACCACCACGGTCCGAGAAGCAGGTCCTGCTTTGGGATAACGCCAATGTTGGCTTGAGGAAAGAAGTTCGACAAAAATCCGAACAACCAAACAATATTCATATACCCGTGCCGCCAGCCGGTGGTGAACATGGTTTCGTATATATAGAGCAACAGCACGCCCACAAGCATCAGTCGCCAAAGTTTAAGGGCGTTGTATCGTGTGAAACGCCATGTAGAAGGGAAAGTATCGGACATGCCGCCGGTTTTCTCGTATTTCTTAACCACGCCGTAGCCGCTGATGAACAGAAAAACGGGTACGCCGTAGCATCCGAAGTATGAAAACAAATTAAGAACCAGATGCGGACCGCCGTTTCGCAAGATGTCAATCAGGTCTACGGAGTTCTGCACGCTGAAGTTGTATTCGTTTTCAATAACACTGCCCGGAATCCAGTGGCAAAAGTTATGGAGCACTATGGCAAGTATTGCAAAACCTTTCAGAAAGGCGGAATCGCGCCGCGAAACTATTTTCTCCATGTTTTTCTGAGTTTTCTGTCGACCGTCATCAGCGAATCGTAGTCTACAGAGCGTTTAAGGATTCTTTTTCGCGAGTCATTGAACGTCGGATTAAGCAAATCGCGCCGCGCATCATAGAGAGGAGACGAAATTCCGGCAATACCCATAAGCAAATGAGGCAAATCGTCGGTTGAGAAAGCTTTGTCCGCAGCCTTTCGCGCCGCATTGTAAATGTCGGAATGCTCCTTTTTCGCACGAGGCGAGAACCATATTTCAAAAGGAACTTCGAATTCAGAAAAAGCTATGTCGGCAGACACGTCTGCATTGTGATCGCGTCCGTAAGAATGGATTCTGTCGAAAACTTCTTCGCCATGGTCGGGCAAATAAATCACCACGGCGTCGTCATTCTTGAAACGTTCGCATAGTTGTTTCACCACGCGGTCATTATATAGGGTGGCGTTGTCGTAGTCTGCTATGATTTGTTTCTCGTAAACCGTAAGGTCGTGGTGGGAAGGGTAATTGCCTGCAGTAAAACGGACATCGCTTTTGCCGAAACGCTTGTTGTATTCCTGATGTTGCCCCATGCCGTGAAAAATAATGAAATTGTAGTCGCCGCAAGGGAACTTGTTTATTTCTTTTATGAGTTGCAGGTCATAAGCTTTGCGATATTTGTTGCGATAATCGAAACATTTCCTCTCAATTTCCTTGTCGTTAAGAAAGAAACTGCCATTGAAGTCCACAACTCCCAAATTGGGGCTTTTATAAAACTGACTGGTAATAAAAGCTACCTTATATCCCGCCTTTTTTAGGACTCCCGGAATAAGAACTCCGTCAATCCATGAACCTTTTTGGTCGGTGGAGTGGGTGGAAAGCACGTCCTTGAAAACATTGCTCGTAACATTCCACGGCGTTACCGCATCTTTGAAAACTATAAGGTTGCCCTCATCTGCCATTGCCTTCTGGTTTGGCGTAGTTTCGAGTTCGTAGCCATAAACTTGCGAATGGTGCTTGTTATAACTCTCTCCGATGTAAAGTATTATGTTCTTGACGGTATGTTTACAGCTGTCTATTTTTATGTTTCTCATGTTCTCGCGCATACGTTCCAGTTCTTGCGAACTAAGACTAAGAAATTTTGTGGAGAAAACAATTCTGTAAAAAGGAGTATGGAATGCGTGATTGTCCGCGTGCTCTGCCTCGTCGGTGTCGTGGCTTGTGAAAAATTTTATCATTTGAATCTTTTCGCCTCCCGAGCATATAAAGCACGCCACAACTATTATGGGGATGGCTATGTTGCTTGCAGTTTTCAGGACCTCCGGCATTGCGCCCGACAAAAAGGCGGTGATTCTCTTTTTGAATGTTTCCGCCATGGCGTTAACGGCTATCATGGGCACGTAAACAAGCAATATTTTCCACAAAGCCCATCCTTTAAGATACGAAGCAAGAAACTCCGACGTTTCACCGGGTGTTGTTTCCATTACAAGCTGTATGGTTATCGGACCGAACATCAAGTGAAATCTTTCATGGACAAAACCTTCGGCTATAACGGCTGTGTATCCCACGATGTACATTATGGCGCGAATCCAACGCCTTGCCTTTTGCGGAATGACGCACAGCAGGGCGCAGACAAGGTAAAGGTCGGCAATGTTTTCAAGATAGAAAACGTATGTCGGCGTATGTGATGTGGGCGATTCGAGTATTCGTGCAGCCACAAAAGCAATGTACATGAACACAAAAAACACATATTCTTTGCGTAACGGGGTGGCAAGACATCTGAACGCCTTATATATATTGTATGGTTTCATAAATTGCAAATCTCAGCAAAATTAGTATTTTCTTATAAGAGTGTGGCGCGTTTCTTAATTATTTGTGTGCATCCTGTCTGTACATACGTGTGAAAAGTTTAATTTTGCAATCTATGGCAGAATCATCGTTAAGAGAAAGAACAGCCAAAGGGCTTTTCTGGGGAGGCATCTCCGGAGGCGTGCAGCAGATATTGGCGTTGGTGATAGGCATTGTGCTGGCTCGTCATCTGCTTCCCGCCGACTACGGAATGGTTGCCATGCTCACGGTGTTCTCTTTGTTGGCTGCCAATCTTGAAGAGAGCGGTTTTACATCGGCTATAGCCATAAAGAAAAACGTTGGCGACCGAGACTATAACGCTGTTTTGTGGTTTTCGCTCATCATGAGCGTTGTGTTGTACGGTGTATTATGGTTTGCAGCCCCTTTAATATCCATGTTCAACCACACGCCCGAGCTTACAAAGCTTGCCCGCGTGTCGTTTCTCGGTTTTGTAGTTTCAAGCCTGGGTATAGCGCAGTCGGCTTACCTTTTTCGTAATCTCATGGTTAAACAGAGAATGATTGCAACCTTTATAGCCGTGTGCACGGCGGGAGTTGTGGGCATTGTTCTTGTTCTCCGGGGATTTGCATACTGGGGGCTTGTGGCGCAGGACCTTACTTATAAGTTCATGATAGTGCTTATGTATTGGACTCTCTCGCCTTGGAGACCCAGGATGCAGTTTGACTTGAAACCCATAAGAGAAATGTTCGGCTTCAGCAGTAAGATTCTCGCCACAAACGTTCTCACCACGCTCAACAACCAGTTTTTGCAGGCGCAGCTCGGACACTATTTCCCGCGCCACGAAGTTGGGTTGTATTCTCAGGCTAACAAATGGAACACCATGGGCTATTCGCTCATAACAACCACCATGTCCTCGGTGGCGCAACCGGTTTTGGCTAAGGCTGGTGAGGAATCGCGACAAAAGCTGGTGTTTCGCAAAATGGTGCGTTTCACATCATTTCTCTCTTTCCCCGCCATGTTCGGGCTTGCTGCCGTTTCTCCCGAATTTGTTCCCCTTGCCCTCAAAACGCAGTGGACAGCTTGTGTGCCTTATTTGCAGATTCTTTGTGTGGCAGGAGCATTCATTCCCGTATCTCAACTGTATTCCAATCTTCTGATATCGCGCGGACGGTCTTCGAAGTTCTTCATCGGCACGGCATCAATGATGTTCATGCAGTTGGCAATAATTCTTGTGCTTTACTTCTGCGGCAGCGGAATGCTAATGTTGCTTTGCTTCGTTGCCGGATTGCAAGTGGCATGGCTTATGGTGTGGCATTTCATGGCTCACAGGGAGATAAAACTGCGCTTCATGGAAACATTGCTCGACATATCGCCTTTTGCCGTTTCCGCAGCGGTTTCCATGGCGGCGGCATGGGGTGCGGCAATGCTCGTTGACTGCATGGCGGCTAAACTTGCGGTTAAGTTTTTGATTGCTGCCGTAAGCTATTGCGCCATAATGTACTTCGCCCATGCCGAAATATTCCGCGAAAGCGTGGAATTTGTATTTTCGAAACTCCGCAAGCACTAAAATGTCGAAAAACGGCGTTTCTGTATTTTTGGTAATCATATCGGAAAAATGTACACTTGACATATTATATATATGGTCTATTTTTGCAGTCGATAAACTATTAATTCAAAAAATCATGAGACGAAACGCATTTCTGCTCACGGTTATGATGTCACTGCTTGCGGTCATTACTTCGTGCGCACAGAAAAAAGACAAGAAAGTTATGGAAAAGAAAGGTGATAACAAGGTTCTCGTAGTTTATTTCTCGGCAACAGGAACCACCGAAAACGTGGCAAAGATGATTGCTTCTGCCACGAAAGGAGAACTGTATAAGATAAAACCCGAGAAAGAATACTCGGCAGAGGACTTGGATTGGACCGTGAAGACATCGCGGTGCAGCCGAGAAAACGACAATCCCAAGTCGCGCCCGACCATTGTAAAGGACAAGAAAAACCTTGACGCATACAGTGTGGTTTATCTCGGTTTCCCCAACTGGTGGAATATGGCTCCGAGGATCATAAATACGTTTGTGGAAGCCTACGGTCTGAAAGGTAAAACTGTGATTCCGTTCATGACTTCGGGAGGAAGCGGAATAGAAAATTCCGTAAAGATTTTGCGAAAAGACTATCCCGATGTAAAATGGCAGGACGGTAAACTTCTCAACGGGGTAACGCTGAAGGAAGTTAACGCATGGGTTTCAAAAAACAGTAAATAAGGGAAGTGTATCAAAGTGGAGCCGTTCCGGGTGGTTTATAACACGGAGCGGCTCTTTTTTTGCGTTTTTCGCCCCGGTTTCGCGACATGTAAAACGGTGCTTCCGCATCAGTCGAAAAAACACATGGCTTATCGCAAAAAATACAAGGCACTTATTTTAAAATAAGTGCCTTGTATTTTAAAATATATGGCTTGTATTTTTCGCGCTGACAGACAGTAAGTTACAAATGAGGCATTTTGGGGCGTTTTTGAACGTTTGAAAACTGCGTTTATGGGCTTATGCTCAAATACTTACGGGAGAGTGTTGACCTGTAAGCCTGATGCTTTCCTGAATTTCGCCTCCGTTTTGCATCGTAGTGCTTCTGCCGACAGTCTTTTGCGTGTCTGATTTTGAAAATTTCTTATTGCCCGGGTTTTTGCTCCAAGTCCACAATCACTTTCATTGATGTTTCGCGGTGGGAATCAATAAACTTATATGCGTTGTCGTATTCCTCAAATGCGAAACGGTTGCTTATGAGCGGTTTGAGGTTCACTATTCCGCGCGACACGTAGTCAATGGCTGTTATGTAGTCTTCGTGGCGATACATCATTGATCCCACGAGCCGCAACTCGTGTTCGCCAAGGTGGAACATGCTCAGCGCAGGGTCTTTGGCAAACACGGCAACCACCACAATGTCGCTGCCTTTTTCAATAGTTGCCATGAGCGAGCGTATGGACGATTCCACGCCGGCAACTTCAAAACCTACTTGATAACCTTCTTTGTCAAAAAGTTCTTTGACGGCTTCCCCGAGCGGCTGCTTGGTAACGTTGAGCGTGTGTTCTATGCCGCATTCGCGCGCTTTTGCCAACCTCAGGTCGGATACATCGGTTATGAGCACGCGCTTTGCGCCTCTTGCCTTGCAGAACTGCGCCACAAGATTCCCTATGGTTCCTGCTCCGCTTACAACAACGTTTTTGCCTTTCACGTCGGTGCGTGCCGAAGCGTGCGCACCCACTGCCGACGGCTCAATCATTGCCCCGAAGTCAAGACTCATGCCTTCGGGCAACTTTACAACGCGGTCGTCGTCAACAACAAAAAAGTCTTGTGCGCACCCGTCAGCCTGAAAAGCCTGCACACGCAGATGTTCGCACACATTATATTGCCCCCTCTTGCACGGATTACACTCGCCACACACAAGTTGTGGGCGTGCCGTAATGTTGTCGCCGGGCTTGCACACCGTTACATCGCTTCCGCATGCCACAACAACGCCCGAATATTCGTGTCCCTGCACTACGGGATAAAAAGTTGCGGGATGCAAACCGTGATAGGAGTGTATCTCGCTTCCGCAGATGCCTATGCGTTTGATGTTGACAAGCACCTGATGCGGCGTGAGATCCTCGGCTTTCGGTGCAGATACTTCCTTGAACTCAATGTGTTTGGGAGATACTAAAACTGCTTGTCTCATTGTTTTGACTATTGTTTATGTTGTTACTGAATTGTTGATTGTATTTTCGCTTTTGGCGGTCATGGCATAAAACTCCGGCTATTTTTTCTTAAGTTCCGCAACTATGTTGTTGTAAACATGGCGATGCAACTTGTAGAAACACAGGCATAGAGCCGTGATGACCCATAGGGTGCCGGGAATGGTGGAGAAAGTGTGGCGCATGACCGAAATCACTTCCGCATTCTGCGTTGCGCCGGGCACATAGCCGGTTGTGTCGAGCGCAAGGGCAAACATCGCTGTGCCGAGAGCCATTCCCATTTTGTTTGCAAGCGATACGAATGCGTATTGGAACCCGTCGTTTCGTGTCCCGGTCTTCCATTCGCCATATTCAACGCAGTCGGGAATAACGGCATATATGGCTGTGTTGAAACCGGAAAAGAAAAACCACGCAAGAGCAGAGCATGCGTAAAACTCCACAGGGGTTGTATTGGGACTGAAAAAGTAAAGCAGAGCCATGAAAACGCCCGTGAACAGAGCGAAAACGGCGGCGGCATATCCCTTGTTCCCCGTTTTCTTGAACATCCAGGGAAAGCATGCCGCACCGACTATTGAAGGAAGAATTATAGCCATTGAATAATAGGAAAAGAGCGTTGCCGAACCTTCCACATAGGTAAAGTAGTATAGAATGTCGGCATTGCGTCCGTAAAGAATGAATCCGAAAAGAAACTGTCCCGTGAGTGCCAGAATATACGGGCGGTTTTTCAAAACGGATTTCAGTTGTATTGAGAGTGGCATCTTCTTGCCCACCGGAACTTCTACCACTTCGCGAGTTTTGCTGAAGCAGAAAAGATGACACGCCACGAATATAAGTCCGTAGATAATTGCCACAGTAAGATAGCCGGCTTGTGCGTTTCCTTTTCCGAAGTATGTAACGAGCGGAACGGTGATTATGTTCAGTACGCCAATGGCAATCATTGCACTCACTGAGCGACTTGTGTTGAGCTTTGCCCGTTCGTCTATGTTTTGAGTCATGGCTCCGCACAAAGTGCCATATGGAAGATTCACGCATGTATATCCCAAAACGAGCACGCAATAGGTTATGGACATATAAACAATCTTTGCCGTCTGGCTCCAAGAGGGATGCGCCCAAAACGTAAGCATCAGGATAATGGCGGTAACGGGTGCGCCGAACAGAAGCCACGGGCGGAAGCGTCCCCAGCGCGTATGTGTTTTGTCGGTTAAAGTACCGATGATAGGATCATTCACTGCATCCCAAATGCGCGATACCAACATAAGAGTTGCCACTGCGCTCATGCCTATTCCGAAAACGTCGGTGTAGAAAATCATGAGGAAGTTGCTGACGAACATCCAGCTGAAGTTGCAGCCCACGTCGCCCATGCCATAGGCAAACTTGCTTATGAAAGGCACTCTCCCTGAATTTGATTTTGTTTCCATGTTCTTGTTTAGGTTTAGTTATAATATTATAATGAATGTCGTAGTATGGACACGAATTGCAGTCTGTACGAAAAAACATCGTACCCTTAAGTAACGCAAAAATACATTTTCTCCGTAAAAATGCACAAAGAGAAACAATTCTTTTTCCAGTGTTGAATTATGAACAATGCTGTTTTTTTTGTAAAATCACGCTAAAATCTGCCGAATAGCTTAAAATGAACTATTTATGAGTTTTTCACCTCAATAGAGGTAATGATTTGGCAATAGTTCTAACTTCTGTGTTATACATAAGTTTGCTTGTCAAACAACTCTTTTCGCAAAGGTACAACAATTAAGTGGATTAATGAAAATCATATTTTTTTTTAGATTTTATTTTCAGTTGATGTTCGCTTTACCCCAATCCAACCATTGTAAGTTCTTTATGCGTAATTATTCGGTTCCAAAATGTTAAAAAATGAGCTATAAGATACATTTAAGCACCAATTGTTTCTTATTTATAAAACATAATACCTATCTTTTCTTTGCAGCAAATTGAGAATGTATGGCACAAATGGATCTTACCCCATTGGACGATGTGTTCGACAAGCACTTTGGGAAAGTTGGCACTCCAAAACGTGATGCTTTTGAAAGTGATGTGGATGAAGCATTGCATGCATACCGTTTGGGAGAAGCTATGCATGTGGCTTTAGAGTATTTGAAACTAAAGCCATATGCATTGCTTTCCTTTGACAATAGTCGTGTACCGGTACCTAAAATAATAATTTAAGACAGAATTTTCTTTTTGATCGCTTTTATGCGGTGTTCGATAATATTGTCCCACAGCTTAGAACCGCCCAGTTCTGATGCAGAAATATAATCTCCATACTTTTCGAGAAATTCCTCATTGTAGGTAATAGAATCGTCACCATATCGATCTATTATGTATGCCCAATTCCATCTGTCAGCATACTTGATTAAAAGTTCGTGGG
>QAML01000065.1:0-15117 GCA_003150315.1 Prevotellaceae bacterium
TTTTATGGAAACGAGTTGGCTCAATACTTAGATTCTGCTACAATGACAATGAGGCTTTAGGATTAGACAGTACATGTTTTGCAATAGGAAATAACATAGAATTCGTTTGCTGTGTTTTAAATACTCCAATGGGACACTATTTACTAAAAGATGCTCCTAAAACAGGAACTGGAGACTTGCTTATAAGTGTGCAAGCCGTGGAGCCAATAAAGTTGCCTTCAGTGACGCATGAACTTAACATAGAATTTAAAAGGCTATTAGAAATGATGATAGCAAATTGCTCTGATGATATAGAAAACGAGATAAGCCAAAAGATATTTAATCTTTATGGCTTATCTCATGAAGAGCAGAGATATATTGAAGAAAATTTCACTTAATCTCAATATATCCTATAACTTTACGTTCCTCATTCGTTAGATTATACAAATCGAATAGCATAGTATCTATAGAAGCAGCAGCTTCTTTTGTATAATCTAATTGAATAGAGGTAACAGCTGTTCTAAAACATTCATTTTGCTCTGGAGAAATCTTCTTTACAGGTATCTTGTCGAAGAATATTTTACTCAATTCTCTTGTGCCACCTTGAAGTTCTGGAAATGAATCTCGGAAACAGAATTTGAATATAGAAGAATTGAAAAATGCGGTTAAGTATGCCATGCAACCACCTGTAATGATGAAGCTTTTTTGATTGGTAAGAAACCTGCTTTCGTCATAAACAAATGGCATATACTTTGTCATATTTGGATATACGATTTTTGGCTTAGAAAAATCCTCCCAATGTATTAGTATCTAAGTAGCCATTTCCATAAAGGAACGAGCTCTATATGGTATCCATCTTTTTCTACGCAACTCTCTTCCTCCATGGTAACAACTACCATTTTGGTGATTGATTGAACAGAACCAAGCTTTATCAGGGCATCTGTTTCACGCTTGAAAGTGTCTGCATCAGCCATTGAATATGACACTTGTACTGCCATGCCCTCTTCTGGAACGACAAAATCCACTTCGGCATTCTTACTATTCCAAAAATAACTTCCATCACCATATTTGCGTCTGAGCGTTACCGCTACTATGTTTTCAAGCAAAGACGTGTTGGCGTCAATAAGAAAAAGATGCAGCAAACCGTTATCTGTAAAATAATATTTGCGGTTCGATTCCTTATCCTGCAACTTTCCGTATAAATTCTCGTAGGGTAGAATGAGCCAAGTTTCAGTCATATATTCTACATAGTCTATCGCTGCGTCTGTACTAAGCTTTTTTCCCGTGCTACTAACTATGCTTGCAATTCTGTTGTATGAAAGAGGTTGCTTAACACTCTCAGCCATTTTGCGTATCATCACACGCAATGCGTAATCGTTACGTATCCTGTATCTTGCAACTAAATCGCCAAAGAATATTTTACTAAACAGATTGCTCATCCATGAACGAGGTTCTTTCATATCTACCGTTTCAGGCAAACCACCATGTTGAAAATAAGTGTTTGCCAACTTTACAATCTGTTTTCCGAACGTAAATATTGCGTTCTTTTTATGTATATCAATACCATTGGCATTCAAATACTCTTGGAAGGAATAAGGATACACTTCATGTATCATATATCTGCCGCCAAGCGTAGTGGCAATCTCACTACTCAGCATTTTGGCATTACTGCCAGTGATATATACTTGATATTTTTGGTCTGCTAACCTACGAGCAAACTTTTCCCATCTATCAACCAATTGTATCTCATCCAAGAAAAATATTGGACGAGAATCATACATCTCTTCATAGCACGTTTTTAGCAAATCAAGGTCTTTGACATCTAAAGAATCTATTCGGTCATCCTCAAAATTGAAATATAATATTTCCTCTTTCTTATGCCCTTGTTCTATCAATTGTGCTATGCGTTGGAACATCAAGTAAGATTTTCCAGCATGCCTCAATCCAACAAACACATAATTAAGTCCGTCCGCAAGTTCCACCTTACGTGGAATGAGTTCTATTTGTGATACGTATGCTTGATATTCAGAGATAAGCAATTTTATTAAATCTTTTGTCATGTCCTTTTCGTGCTAATACTAAAAACTGTTGCAAAGATACATGTTTTATCGTTTATGAAAGATATAATCGATATAAAATTATCGTCTATGTAAGACAAAACACACAAAAAAGCTTTTATTTGGAGGATTTCTTTAAGCCAAAAGTCATGTGGAAAATTATAGGATGTAATATTAATTTTTCATTTGATGAAGCGAAAATGATTTGCAATAATGCCGTAAATATCATGGTCGGGAAAAGAGAACAGTTAGTGCAATTTGTTGGCTTAATGAATAGCCAACTTTTTGATTGGTATTTAAAATTAACGACAGAAGCAGAAGTGCAAGGAGGTGGCATACAATTGTATGTGACCACTTTGGAAAAAACTTTGGTAAAACTTGATTTTTGTAATGAGTTTACGTCTGTTATTGATGAACGAATACGGGGAATCATAGATGATGACACTCTAAATTCAGCAGTTTTCGATGTATACAAATTAACAGAAACTGAGCGAAAATACATTTCCGAATGTAAACAAGTTACAAGAACATGATTTTGCATAAGGTGCAGCTATTAAAAACGATAGCTGCACCGTTATTACTTGATATATTAAGAGTTAAGTTATTGAATTTCAACAAAACCAATTATTTCACATTCTTCTTTGGTAAGCCCATATAGTTCAAAAAGCCGTTTGTCAATCTGAATGGCTTTTTCTCTTTTATATTCATTTTGAATCTCTGTGATTAATGACTGAAACTTTATATTTTCTTCATCACTTATTTCCAAAACTGGGATTTTATCAAAGAATATCTTCCGAAGTTCTCTTGTGCCACCTTGAAGTTCTGGAAATTTATCAAGGAAGCAAAATTTGAAAATCGAGGAATTCAAAAATGCTGTCAAATATGCTATATGCTTTCCCGTAATCATAAATGATTTGTCATTTTGCAGAAAGTTCTTTTCGTCAAAATAGAAAGGAATGTATTTGGTCATATTAGGATACATGATTTTTGGCTTAGAAAAATCCTCCCAATAACTGATACTATCTTGGGTTTCAAACCACTTATTATTGGTTTTCTTTCTCGCTTTTATTTTTTCTCCATTAACGATATAAGATTTACCTGTTTGCTCTAATCGCTCCATACCAAACCCTAACAGATATTTTTTAACAGCAGGGTATTTCTCAATGTCATAATGGCGAGATGGAAATGTTGCAATTAAATACAATCCAGCCCAGTTATACCCATACCTTTTGATGTCCCTGCCTCGCAGAATCGGTCGAATAAGTTCAGCCGTTCTTGTACGTTCGTCTTCTGTTTGGCAGTTAGACAAGATTTCGTCTCTTTTTTCAGTGTTGATGATAAACGCATCGTTATATCCGGTAAGAACTCCACGGTAAATATTAATATCCCAATCTTTAAGTGGCGTTCCCACGGCTTCTATCTTACGCTTGATGCTTTGTTCGATAGGAGAAAGTATCACCCACGAGTCCGAACCGGCGAAATGACATTCCACGCTTTGTTGCTGCATGAAAACGCTCCTTTTCCCCTCACACAAAAGCTCTAAATGCTCCGAACCGTCGAGTTTTTTTGCTCGTATAACGAGATAATAATGCGTTTCGAGGTGGAAGATAAGCGGGCATACTCATTAATATATATAATGTCTGCTTTCGGGTGTCTGTATGTGCATGGCGATACTCGGATTTGTACGAAAAATCAAGGAGAAATTGAATGTTTGTTGCGTTTACCGGGGCAAATGTGTTTGCTGCGGTAAAAAATTTGCTCGTCATATTTGTATCGTGGAGTGTATGCCGGGTAATGGCGTGTGATGTCTTTTTGCCGGGAGGGAGTGTCGTTTTTGTTCGGCGGGCAGGATGTTGCTTTTCAGCCGGAAATATCAAAAACATGACGGATGTCGTGTGGTTTATGGCAAAAGGAAACGTTTAGCACATGGTATGTGCAAAAACACGGGAGGCAACGCTGTGTTTTTTAATGATTATTATTACCTTTGCAACCGCTAAAAACTAGTTTTCACAATTAATAAATAATTAATATACTTTACAATGAACTTCACCATGCTTGTAACGGCTGCCCTTACGGGGTTGTTGTTCGTGCCTTTGGTTGTTACGATAGCAGTGCTTATCGCTCCGAGGTCGTACAATGCCCAGAAGGAAGAGCCTTACGAATGCGGTATTCCCACACGCGGAAGGACGTGGATGCAATTTCGTATAGGTTATTATCTTTACGCCATCCTTTTCCTGATGTTTGATGTAGAAACGATGTTTCTCTTTCCGTGGGCGGTAGTGCTCCGCACTCTCGGAGGAGTGGGAATAGTCAGCGTATTGTTTTTCTTGTTCATCTTAGTGTTAGGCTTGGCTTACGCCTGGCGGAAAGGAGCGTTGGAATGGAAATAAAAAAACGTGCCAAAATCAAGTCTGTGCCTTACAAGGATTTCAAGGACAACGAGACTTACGAGAAATTAGTTGCGGAACTTAACGCCGGCGGCGTTAATGTTTTGGTTAAACCGTTGGACGACCTTATAGACTGGGGACGCAGTAATTCTTTGTGGCCTTTGACTTTTGCCACAAGTTGTTGCGGTATCGAGTTTATGGCTGTGTGCGCCGCTCGTTACGACATTGCCCGCTTTGGCTTTGAGGTAACGCGCAACAGTCCACGTCAGGCCGATGTTATTCTTGTGTGCGGCACCATCACAACCAAGATGGCACCTGTGTTGAAGCGTCTCTACGATGAAATGGCCGATCCGAAATATGTTGTTGCCATTGGCGGCTGCTCTATTTCCGGTGGTCCTTTTACTAAGAGCTATCATGTGGTGCAGGGTGTGGACCAGGTGATTCCCGTTGACGTTTATGTTCCGGGATGTCCGCCGCGCCCCGAAAGTTTCCTCTACGGAATGATGCAATTGCAGCGCATCGTGAAAGTTGAGAATTTCTTCGGAACAACCAACCGCAAACAAAAAAGACCTAAGGAGGATAAGGCATGAAACTTGACATAAGAACTGTAGAGCCTTCACAGCTGAAGGCTGAACTTCTTCGCTTGCGTGATGTGGAGAAAATGGACTTTCTCGAGAATCTCATAGGTATGGACTGGGGAGAAGAGGGTGGTCTCGGCGTGGTTTACATGCTTTATTCCACATCTACCGGAAAACGCGAAAATCTGCGCTGTTCCACAACTGACCGCGTGAATCCTGTGATTCCCACGGCGAGCGATCTTTGGGACATTGCCAATATTTATGAGCGTGAGGTGTATGATTTCTACGGGATAATCTTTGCAGGACATCCCGACATGCGCCGCATTTATTTGCGTGAAGATTGGGTGGGATACCCCATGCGTAAGGATGACGACCCGATAAAGGAGAATCCTTTCGATGCCCAACACATGACCAACGAACCACTTGCCGATACCACAAAGGAATATGAGCTTCTGCCCGACGGAACTTTGAAGGTTAAGGAAAATGTGATTTTTGATGACGACGATTATGTGGTGAACATCGGTCCGCAGCATCCTTCCACTCATGGTGTGCTGCATTTCCGTGTGGCTTTGGACGGTGAACTTATAAAGAGAATTGACCCCGTGCTCGGGTATATTCATCGCGGTGTGGAGAAACTCAACGAGTCTATGACTTATCCTCAGACTCTTGCGCTCACAGATCGTCTTGATTATATTTCTGCACAGCAGAGTCGCCACGCTCTTTGCGCCTGCATAGAGCAGGCTATGGGCGTTGAAGTGAGCGATCGCGTAAAAGTTATTCGTACCATAATGGACGAACTTCAGCGTATCGACTCCCACTTGCTGTTCTTTGGCTGTCTTTGCCAGGACTTGGGTGCGACCACGGCATTCCTTTACGCTTTCCGTGATCGCGAGAAGATTCTCGACATTTTCGAGGAAACTTGCGGCGGACGCCTTATCATAAACTACAATATGATTGGCGGCGTGCAGTATGACCTGCATCCCAATTTCCAGAAACGTGTGAAAGATTTCATTGTTCTGATGCGTAAGAACATTCAGGAATACTATGATATTTTTGCTGACAATGTGATTGCCCATAATCGTCTTGACGGAGTGGGAACTCTCACGAAAGAGCAGGTTATATCTTATGGTTGCACCGGAGGTAGCGGACGCGCTGCAGGTTGGCACAACGATGTGCGCAAACTTGAACCTTATGGAGCTTACGACCGTGTGAATTTCAATGAAATTGTGCTTGAAGACGGCGACAGTTATGCACGTCTCATAGTGCGTTTGCGTGAAATTCTCGAGAGTCTTTCAATCATTGAGCAACTTATAGACAATATTCCGGAAGGAAACTATCGCGAAAAGATGAAACCCATTATAAAAGTGCCGGAGGGTACATATTATAATGCTGTGGAGGCTTCGCGCGGACGCTTCGGTGTGTTCCTTGAGAGCCACGGCGACAAGTCTCCTTATCGTTTGCACTATCGTGCCACAGGACTTCCGTTGGTGGCTATAATGGACGAGGCTTGCCGTGGAGAGAAAATCGCCGATCTCATTTCAATTGGCGGAACACTCGACTATGTGGTGCCCGACATCGATCGCTAACATGTTAAACCATACAAAACGGATATGTTTGACTTTAGTATAATAACAAATTGGTTTGACGGACTCTTGCGTTCGGTGCTTCCCGCATGGGGAGCAATCCTTGTGGAGTGCGTTGCCGTGGCGTTGATAGTAATTACTCTCTACGCCCTATTTGCGATATTCCTTATCTATTTTGAACGCAAAATATGTGCATTCTTCCAATGCCGTATCGGACCTAATCGTGTTGGTAAATGGGGACTTTTGCAGGTGTTCTCTGATGTGTTCAAAATGCTTACAAAGGAAATTATTTTCTTGAAGAACACCGACCGCGTGGCTTATATGATAGCTCCGGTTATGGTGATTCTTGCTTCGTTCCTCACATTCTCCTGCATTCCCTGGAACAAGGGTGCTCAGGTGCTCGACTTTAATGTGGGTGTATTCTTCTTCCTTGCAGCTTCTTCGCTCGGAATAGTTGGTATTCTTCTTGCCGGAATAGGTAGTAGAAACAAGTATTCTCTAATCGGTGCAATGCGTGCCGGAGCTCAGATAATAAGCTACGAACTCTCTATCGGCATGACAATGCTTACGATGATAGCTCTCACCGGAACAATGCAATTCTCAGGGATTGTGGAAGGACAGGCTGACTGCTGGAATATTGTGAAAGGTCATGTACCTGCAGTAATCGCTTTCATTATATATTTGATAGCAGGTAATGCAGAGTGTAATCGTGGTCCTTTTGATCAGCCGGAGGCTGAGAGCGAATTGACAGCTGGTTATCACACAGAGTACTCGGGTATGAACTTCGGTTTCTACTATTTGGCAGAATACCTAAACCTCTTTATTTGTGCCTGCATTGCTGCCACCATTTTCCTTGGCGGCTGGATGCCTTTGCATATAGGTGTAGAAGGTTTTGATGGTGTCATGGACATGATTCCCGGTGCGGTTTGGTTTGTTGCCAAAGCCGTGTTCGTTACATTCCTTCTGATGTGGGAACGCTGGACTTTCCCGCGTCTGCGTATCGATCAGTTGCTTAATCTTGAGTGGAAATATCTTATTCCCATTTCAATGGCAAATCTCGTACTCATGGCGTTGATATCTCAGTTCGGACTTCATTTTTAATTTCAATAACGATTTAAGATGATGCAAAAAAGAAGTTATATAGGTGGTATATTTTGGGGCGTAAAGACTCTCTGCGTAGGTTTGAAGACCACAATGAGAGAACTTTTTACCAAGAAAATAACGGAACAATATCCTGAGAACCGCAATGAACTCAAGATGTTTGACCGTTTTCGCGGTAGTCTCACCATGCCACATAATGAAAACAACGAACATAAGTGCGTGGCATGCCACCTTTGTGAGATGGCTTGTCCCAATGGTTCGATACAAGTAATTCATGAAATGGTTGAAACTCCCGACGGAAAGAAAAAACGTGTTCTCAAGGAGTACAACTATAATCTCGGTTGCTGCATGTTCTGTATGCTATGCGTAAACGCCTGCCCGCACGATGCAATTACTTTTGATCAAAGTTTCGAGAATGCAGTGTTCGATCGCAGCAAACTAATAATGCGTTTGAATCATGAAGGCAGCAAGGTAATGGAAAAACCTGCGCCTGCTCGTCCTGCAGCTGCAGTTAAACCGGCAGCACAACCTGTCGAAAATAATCAGCAACCCGCTGCCAACAGCTAAAACAATAAAGATTATGAATGCTGAATCAATAATATTTTACATTCTTGCCTTTGCGATACTCGCTTTCTCCGTTTTCACGGTTACAACAAAGCGTATTATCCGCTCGGCAATGTTCCTGTTCTTTACCCTTTTGGGTACTGCGGGATTGTATTTCCTTTTGGGGTACACATTCCTCGGCTCTGTTCAGATGATGGTTTACGCCGGCGGTATCGTGGTGCTGTTTGTATTTTCGATATTGCTTACAAGTGCAAACAATGAGAAACTCGAGCAATTCAAACTCGGAAAATTGTTTGCGGCAGCCGTAACAAGTCTTCTTGGAGCTGTAATTGTACTTTTCATAATCATTACTCATAATTTCAAAGGCGCGATAACCAACCTTGTGCCCGATGAAAATACAACGTCAATTGCTACTATCGGACAAAACATGCTCTCGTTCGACAAATACGGTTACGTATTACCTTTCGAGGCTGTAAGTATTTTGCTTTTGGCGTGCATCGTGGGCGGATTGGTAATAGCACGTAAAAGATAATAAGGAGGATTAAAATGGTACACTTGGAATATTTTCTCATTCTTTCTGCCATAATGCTTTTTATAGGTATTTACGGCTTTCTTACAAGACGTAGTACACTGGCGGTGCTTATTTCGGTGGAGCTAATGCTCAATGCTTCCGATATAAACTTTGCCGTGTTCAATCGTTTACTCTATCCCGCAGGGCATGAAGGCTATTTCTTTGCCCTCTTCTCCATAGCCATATCGGCTGCAGAAACTGCCGTTGCCATTGCAATTATGATTGCTATCTATCGTAACGTTCGCAGCATACAGCTCAATCATATTAAAACCTTGAAATGGTAGTAACTAATTTGAAAGCATATTAATATTCCCATGGATTACTCATATACATTCTTAATTTTATTACTGCCGTTTCTGTCGTTTTTGTTCCTAGGACTGCTTGGCAAATTCTTGAGTCACCGCACAGCCGGACTTATAGGAACATTGACTCTCATTGTGGTCGCTGCTCTCTGCTACTATACGGCATATCAGTTTTTCACAACTCCGCGTACTCCCGAAGGACTTTATCAAACAGTTACCGCGTTCAATTTCCCGTGGTTGCCGTTCTTTGTTAATGGTCTCACGTTTGACATAGGTTTCTTGATAGATCCCATTTCGGCGATGATGCTTGTTGTGGTGAGCACGGTTTCTCTTGCTGTTCATATATATTCTTTCGGATATATGCACGGCGAAAGAGGTTTCCAGCGTTTCTACGCATATTTGAGTCTGTTTACAATGTCAATGCTCGGACTTGTGGTTGCAACCAACATCTTCCAAATGTATTTGTTCTGGGAGCTTGTAGGTGTTTCTTCATATCTGCTCATTGGCTTTTACTATACTCAGCCCGCAGCTATTGCCGCTTCAAAGAAAGCGTTTATAGTTACACGTTTCGCTGATCTCGGCTTCCTTATCGGTATTCTTATCTACGGATACTATTGCCAAACATTCAGTTTTGATTTCGTTGGCAATGCCGACAAGATAGCAGCGGGAGCATTCATGCTTCCCTCGGCTCTCTTGCTGATGTTTGTTGGTGGTGCCGGTAAGAGTGCAATGTTCCCGCTTCACATTTGGTTGCCCGATGCAATGGAAGGTCCTACGCCTGTCAGCGCATTGATTCACGCAGCCACGATGGTTGTTGCCGGTGTGTTCCAGGTGGCACGTATGTATCCGCTTTGGATAACTTATGCTCCCGAGGCTTTGCATATCGTGGCATACGTTGGCGCGTTCACAGCATTCTATGCTGCTGCTGTTGCTTGTGCCCAGTCGGACATTAAGCGTGTGCTCGCATTCTCTACAATTTCTCAGATTGCATTTATGATGGTTGCTCTCGGCGTTTGCACCGAATATGTAACAGGTCATGAACATCCTGGAAGCGTAGGTTATATGGCAGCTATGTTCCACCTCTTCACCCATGCAATGTTCAAGGCTTGCCTCTTCCTGTGCGCCGGTGCCATTATTCATGTGGTTCACAGCAACGAAATGTCGGCTATGGGCGGCATGCGCAAGTATATGCCTCTTACGCATATTACGTTCCTCATTTCTTGTCTTGCCATTTCGGGTATTCCTCCGTTCTCCGGCTTCTTCTCGAAAGACGAGATTCTTGCGGGATGCTTCGCATTCAGTCCTGTAATGGGTTGGATCATGACTGTGATTGCAGCAATGACTGCATTCTATATGTTCCGCCTTTACTATGGCATTTTCTGGGGCACGGAAAACAAAGAACTCCACGGTGAACTTCACATGCACGAGGCTCCCAAGGTAATGACATTCCCCTTGATATTCCTTGCTCTTGTTACCTGCGTTGCGGGATTCATTCCGTTCGGTCATTTAGTAAGTGCTGATGGAATGTCGTATGACATCCACCTCAACTGGACTGTGGCAGGCACAAGCATTGTCATTGCTGTGGCTTCCATTGCTCTTGCCACCTTTATATATAAAGGCGAAAAGCAACCGGTTGCCGTGGCTCTTGCTTCACGTTTCTCCTCGCTTCACAAATGGGCTTACCATCGTTTCTATATCGATGAAGTTTATCAGTTCGTAACCCATCGCATCATTTTTGCGTGCATATCAAAACCGTTCGCATGGTTTGACAAACACGTTGTCGATGGCATTCTCAACGGTCTCGCTTCCGGTTCCCATCGTGTGAGCTACCTCATTCGCGGATTCCAAAGCGGCGAGATACAGCAGTATGCTTACGTATTCCTCGTGGGTGCGTTGGTTCTCGTGTTGCTATTAATACTTTAACCCGATAAAACGTAAAAACAGATATGTTTCCATTACATTTATTTATAATAATACCGCTTCTGATGCTTCTTTTCCTTTGGCTTGCCAAGGGAGTGAATGCTGTGAGAGGTGTTATGGTTGCAGGAGCAAGCGCACTGCTTATAAGTTCTATCACTCTTGTGGTGATGTATCTCAATGCACGCCACGCAGGCGCAACCGAGGATATGCTCTTTACCATGGACTATACTTGGTTTGCCCCGCTTCATATAAACTACACTGTTGGTGTTGACGGCATTTCTGTGGCAATGCTTCTGTTGTCGTCCATCATTGTGTTTACCGGAACATTTGCTTCTTGGCGTCTCAAACCGCTCACCAAGGAATACTTCCTTTGGTTCACGCTTCTTTCTCTTGGAGTGTTCGGATTCTTTGTGTCGATTGACTTGTTCATGATGTTCATGTTCTATGAAATCGCGCTCATCCCCATGTACCTTCTCATTGGTTATTGGGGTACGGGACACAAGGAATATTCGGCAATGAAGCTCACCCTTATGCTTATGGGTGCTTCCGCCCTTTTGATGTGCGGTATCTTTGGAATCTTCTATGGCGCGGGCGGTCAGACCTTCAATGTTCTCGACCTTGCAAATCATACTAACGGAGCACACGCTATTCCTGTTGGTCAGCAGTACATATGGTTTCCCCTAACTTTTGTGGGATTCGGTGTGCTTGGTGCAATGTTCCCGTTCCACACATGGAGTCCCGACGGTCATGCTTCTGCGCCTACCGCAGTGTCCATGCTTCACGCCGGAGTGCTTATGAAACTCGGAGGCTACGGATGTTTCCGCATAGCAATGTTCCTCATGCCCGAGGCTGCACAGACTCTCGGCTGGATATTCCTGATTGTGATAGGCATCGGAGTCGTCTATGGCGCATTTTCCGCCTGTGTTCAAACCGACTTGAAGTACATAAATGCTTACTCTTCGGTTTCCCACTGCGGTCTTGTGCTTTTCGCCATACTCATGATTAACCGCACGGCTGCAACCGGTGCTGTGCTTCAGATGTTGTCTCACGGTTTGCTCACGGCATTGTTCTTTGCTTGCATCGGTATGATTTATCACCGTGCCCACACCCGCGATGTACGCGAATTGAGCGGACTCATCCGAATCATGCCTTTTATCTGTGTATGCTTTGTCATTGCAGGTCTTGGCAATCTCGGTCTCCCGGGATTCAGCGGCTTTGTTGCAGAAATGACAATCTTTGTGGGTTCATTCCAGCAAGCCGATACTCTTCACCGTGTTCTCACAATTCTTGCCACCACCAGCATTGTCATTACCGCCGTGTTCATCTTGCGTATGGTTGGTAAGGTAATGTATGGCGTTTGCACCAATGAGGCACACCTCAAGCTTCACGATGCGTCTTGGGACGAGAAAGTGGCAATTGCAACCCTTGTGGTTTGCATTGCAGGACTCGGTTTCGCTCCTCTTTGGATGAGCGATATGATTAGCAACAGCGTAGAGCCCATTGTGAACCACATCCAATCGGCTACCACGCAATTAACATCAGTAACATCACTATTGATTCCGTAAAGACATGGACTACACTCAATTTCTTTATATGCACGAGGAACTTGCCCTTTTGGCAGTCATTGTCATAATGTTTATCTACGACCTTGTGGCGTGCTCAGACCGCAAGGGTGGCAAACCGGTGCTCAATACAGCTGTTCCTGTTGTGCTTATGGCTGTTCTCACAGTTGTCAATGCCGTTCCCTGCGGCGGGGCTGCCGAAGCTTTCGGAGGAATGTATCAGTACACTCCTATGATGACAATAATGAAAACGGTGCTTAATATCGGTACTCTCATCGTGTTCCTTATGGCTCACTCCTATTTGCGTCGCGAAGAGAATCATGTGAAACAGGGAGAATTCTACATCCTCACCCTTTCCACATTGCTCGGTATGTATCTCATGATTTCCGCCGGACATTTCATTATGTTCTTTATTGGTTTGGAACTTGCTTCCGTGCCCATGACGGCTCTTGTGGCTTTCGACAAATGGCGTTCCACTTCTGCCGAGGCAGGTGCAAAATACATACTCGTGGCATTGTTCTCAAGTTCTCTTTTGCTCTATGGCATATCTATGATATACGGTGCCACAGGTACAATGTATTTCAACGACCTTGCAGGAAAGCTTGACGGAAGCATGCTCAACATTCTCGGACTCGTGTTCTTCTTCACGGGAATGGGCTTCAAGATTTCGCTCGTACCCTTCCACCTTTGGACTGCCGACGTTTATGAAGGTTCTCCCACGGTAATAACAAGCTACCTTAGTGTAATCTCCAAGGGAGCGGCGGGATTTGTGCTTCTCACCACGCTCGTGAAAGTTTTTGCCCCGATGATAAGCGATTGGCAGGAAATCCTGTTCTGGATAATAATTGTTTCAATTACCATTGCCAACCTCTTTGCACTTCGCCAGAACAACATCAAACGATTCATGGCGTTCTCCGCAATTTCGCAGGCAGGCTACCTCGTGCTCGGCGTAATTCCCGGCACTGCCCAGGGCATGACATCCTTGGTGTTCTACCTTCTTGTATACCTTGCAGCCAACCTCGGTGCATTTGCGGTTATCAATGCGGTGGAACAAAACAGCGGCAAGATATGTATAAGCGAATACAACGGTCTCTATAAGACAAACCCCAAGCTCTCGTTCCTCATGACCTTGTGCTTGTTCTCGCTTGCGGGAATACCGCCGTTCGCAGGCTTCTTCTCCAAGTTCTTTGTCTTCATGGCTGCGTTCCATTCCGGCTTCCATTTGCTGGTATTCATTGCTTTGGTCAATACGATAATCTCTCTTTACTACTATCTGATTATTGTAAAAGCAATGTACATCAATCCCAACGACAATCCGATTGAAACATTCCGCAGCGACAACTACACGCGAGTAGCGTTGTCGCTTTGCACTGCCGGTGTATTGCTTCTCGGCATCGCAAGCTGCGTTTACGGAACAATCGATTCCCTCAGCTACGGTATCGACATTCCCGCCATTGCTTCTGCATGCTGCGGAAAATAATACCGTAACCATATTAAAAATAAAATCCGGTGTCAAAAACGACATCGGATTTTTTTGTTTCATCTTAATAAGAATATTTCAGACGCGGCAACGCCATAGCACCTTTTCTTCACAAACGTCCGAACCTCGTTAACACTTTACGTATTTCTTTGTCCCGTGAAATGGCGCGATTAATGTATATGGGATGACGAAATTTGTTCTTGTCGAAATCTCTGTAAAGGTAAGCATTCGAATCTTTCACGGCATTGAAAACCTTTTCTGCCATAGGGCGCAGCACAGGTCCTACACCTTCTTTCCCCCAGCCGAGATAAACCTTTCCCACCGCTTTTAAGCTCGCAATGTCTTCGTTGGAACAGAAAAGCAGAGGCGATTTGCAACTCCCGGCAACTTCCAAGGCTTGCTGCAAATTGGCATTGCGCAGATTAAACAGGTTATACAACAGAACAACACCGTTCAATTTCTTCTGCTCTCCTATATAAGAACCATTGAAAATCTTTTTAAGAAACCTCATGGTCGGGTCGGCGGAAAACTGCTTCCAACAATCATTCTTACCGGTTATGTCCGACAATGCAGCCAAAGTCCCGCAGTCTGAAACATCCACTACAGGTTTTGCACTTCCCGGGTTAACCAAAACGGCAGCACCGATCACATTCCAACCCTCGCCGAATTGCAGAACTGTGTTAAGACGAAAAGCAAATCCGTCATCAATTAAAAATCGGGCGTAAACATTCATGGCTTTATAATTACGGATTATGAAAAATCGTTTTGCGTTTATTGTACAACACAAATATAGAAAGATTTTGGATAAATGCAAAAAATATTCGGTAACAAGCCGAACTGTATTCATAGGCACATACCTTCAAGGGACACTTTCGGAAGTGTTACAAATCATCCCCCGAAGGAGCAAAAAAGAACATAAAAAAAAATCGGTAATGATAGCAACAAAAATACCCCGCTGCGGCACATCGAAAAACACACAAGGCTTATCGCAAAAAATACAAGCCATATATTTTAAAATACAAGGCACTTATTT
>QAML01000065.1:18745-39154 GCA_003150315.1 Prevotellaceae bacterium
GGCTTATCGCAAAAAATACAAGCCATATATTTTAAAATACAAGGCACTTATTTCGAAATATATGCCTTGTATTTTTCGCGTTTATAAATATCTGAAAAAGAATGTCTTTTGAAAACGGTTTTTTGAGGGTAAAAAGAGACTGTTTTCCCGGGATTAATTGAGACTGTACCGGGTGTGGAATAAGTTCTTCGGAGGCGGGGCGAACGTTTCGGGATATGGCGGATTTCTTCTTGTTGACGGACAGCAAAATTCCAATAACGGGTGAATATGTATCGATGTTGAGCGGGTATTTTCCAATGTGGGGCGGGGAAGAATGCGATGGCGGGGGCGCGGAATGGCTCTTACGAATATTCTTTTTATATTTGCATCATTGCATACGGCTTTAATTTTATATAATATCAAGTAAAATGAATTTTTTGTCAAGGAGTTTTTGTGGTCTTTTTCTGTTGGTTTGTGCCGCTATGGGTGTAGGGGCGCAGGGTGTGGGTTCGCTTGCCGGCGAAAAGCTGCCTGTTGTGCCTTATCCTGCTGAAATTGTTGCGGGTAACGAGGATTTCTGTGTTGCCGACAGACAGTGCGTAAACGTTTCCTCAAAGGAAGCGGAAGATGTTTTTGCGGTTTCCACGTTTACGAGTGATTTCAAGAATGTGAATTGGAACGTGAAAAACGGCAAGGGCAAATGTAAGGGTAATATCACCAT
This sequence comes from Prevotellaceae bacterium, assembly GCA_003150315.1. Classification (GTDB taxonomy): domain Bacteria; phylum Bacteroidota; class Bacteroidia; order Bacteroidales; family Bacteroidaceae; genus UBA6398. The sequence continues at coordinate 19,446 of QAML01000065.1, forward strand.
TGCGCGACCGGGAAACGACCGCAATGCCGATGAAATCATAAAGAATGCGGGGCTGAAGCCCGATGCCTCAAACAAGGAGGCTTATGTGTTGTTTGCCGACAGGGACGGTGTTGTCATTGAAGCTTATACGGCTGCGGGTGTGTTTTATGGCATTCAGACTCTCAGACAGCTTACCTATGAGGATGCGTCAGGAAATCTGAAGGTGAGAGCCGTGAAGATTTCCGATGCCCCGGCTTTGAAGTATCGCTGGTTAATGGACGATTGGAACAGGGGACCGATTCCCAATGTGGAATATGTGAAGAAGCAAATCCGTATTCTTTCAGAATATAAGATTAACGGCTACTGTATATACGGAGAGAATATCTTTGAATCGAAGAAGTATCCGCAGATTAACATGCGTGGGGCTGTGGTTACGCCTGAAGAGGTGAAGGAACTCGTGGAGTATGGCAAAAAATATCATGTGGAGCTTGTGCCGCAACAGGAGTGTCTTGGTCATATGCACTATACTTTGCGCGAGGGAGGCTTTGACGATATTGCGGAACGCCCGAGGGGACAGATTGTAAGCCCCGCAGTGGAACGGACTTATACATTTCTGAATGATTATCTGGGCGAGATTGTTCCGAGCTTCGAGAGTGATTTTGTGCATGTGGGTTGCGACGAGGCTTTTGAGCTTGGTCTCGGCAAGAGTAAGGATATGGTTCGCGAACTCGGGCTTGACGGAACGTTTTTCAAGCATTTACAGCGCGTTTGCGGGCTTCCTGCCATTAAGGACAAGAAGGTTCTATTTTGGGCTGACGTGGCAGAGAACAAGAAAGACATTGATCTTTCGGTGCTTCCGGATAATGCGGTGGCTGTGGCTTGGGATTATCTGGCGCGTGGCAATTATGAGTATTATCTTCCGCAGATTGCGCGAAACAAAGTCCCGTTTTTTGTGGCTCCGGGTGCTTTTTGGGCTACGCGAATATTTCCGGATTTTAATTCTCACTTCGTCAATATCCGAAATTTCGTGAGAGACGGCAAAAAATATGGCGCGGAGGGCATGCTTTGCTGCAACTGGGACGACATGGGTGAAGACCTTTTCGACGTGGGATGGTATGGCGTGGCTTTCGGCGCGGCATGTGCGTGGCAAAAAGAGCAGGAGACTTCGATAGACGACTATAAGAATGCGTTTGACTGGGCGTTTTATCGCAATCTTTACGGTCATGTCTTTTCGCAATCCATAGACAGTATTGCCGATGCGCAACGTCCGTTGGGCTCCATAGTACAGGTGGACTGGGCTTACAGTGTTCCTTTCGAAGAAGCGGGAGCGAGCTATCAGAATGCCATTCAGAATACGGGGCGAATGGAAGAATTGCGCAGCACCATAGCGAATAATTACGCGGCTCTGCGTAGGAGCAAATCTTTGGCGAGACATCACGCGAGCACTCTCGATGCCGTTTTGTTCGATGCCCGTCGTTTGGGATTTGTTTATGCCAAGGCTTCGCTCGCAGCGGGACTGTCGAAGCGTTATGACGATTTTTGCAACGACGATGACAACGGGCGTGCAATCAATACGGCTTTGTATGACATAATGATGCCTCAGTGCGGGCTTGTTGGTTCTTTGCGCGACTTCACAATGGAGCTTAAGGATTGGCATCACGACCTTTGGATGAATGAAAACCGTCGAATAAGTTCAGCCGTTCTTGTACGTTCGTCTTCTGTTTGGCAGTTAGACAAGATTTCGTCTCTTTTTTCAGTGTTGATGATAAACGCATCGTTATATCCGGTAAGAACTCCACGGTAAATATTAATATCCCAATCTTTAAGTGGCGTTCCCACGGCTTCTATCTTACGCTTGATGCTTTGTTCGATAGGAGAAAGTATCACCCACGAGTCCGAACCGGCGAAATGACATTCCACGCTTTGTTGCTGCACGAAAACGCTCAGTTTTTCTATGTCAAAATCTCCTTTACTTATTGAGCAGGCTTGAGTACTTCCTGAAGGAGGACATTTTTTAATGTTTAGTATATTCACGTCCACTGTTGCCGACTCAAAAACTTTGAATCCTGCAAAATCAATTAATGTAGTAGGATTGTATTCTTCGGTCAAATGTTTGCGAATCGATTTTCCGTATCCTGCCCTCATCCATTTGTTTGATGTAATGAAGGAGAGTGTCGCATTTGGTTTCAATAACTTCATTCCCATTTCATAGAACAGGCAATAAATGTCGCCTGTGCGTTCATAGGTTTTGTAATCCATTTTTTGCAGGAAATCTGCATCCGTTCCCATTTTCTGCAGTTGAATATATGGTGGGTTTCCTATGACACAGTCAAAGCCTGTAAAGTTTCCCGAATCGTCCAAGACTTCGGGAAATTCGATACGCCATTCAAAAGCTCCGACATACATTTTATTGCTTTCGATTTCTTCTATTTGGGCGTTGAGTTTATCTATTTTTGTTTGTAATTCTTTTGCCTGTCTTTCGCGCACGGTTTGTTCCTTTTTTGAAATTTCAAACAATTGGGGCGCAAGAAGTTCTTTCTGCTTTTCTTCCAGTTGTCTTTTTCGCAAAATTTTCGGGTCGTGCAATTGTATTTGTGTTCTCAATGTGGATTTTATTGTTGAGATCATTTGTTCCAATTCACGTTTCTCTTCTTTGTTGTGAGCGTTCTTATAGTGATTGACTGCGTTCTTGTATTGACTTATCGCAATATCAGTTTTCTTTAGTATTTCGGATATGTCTTGCTGCAGTTCAAAACGATGTATAAGCGAATTGCCGTTTTTAATGTTTATGTCAATGTTTGGCAAAGTTTCCAATTCTGTGTAACCGCTTTCTTTTGTGTAGTAGGCATTCTTAAGAAGTTCTATCCACAAACGCAGGCGGCAGATGTTAACAGCGTTTGGATTGAGGTCAACTCCGAACAAACAGTTTTCTATAATTCTTCGTTTTTCATTGAAAAGGGCTTCTTGTATTCGCTGACTTTCAGCATTGCCGGGAATATAAACGAAAGGTTCTCCGTCGGAATCGGAAACTATTAGTTCATCATTCTCTATTTCAATATTCCAATCCTGCTTCTTTATGCGCTTTCCATTGCAGTCCAAAAGAATTCCGAGGTCGTATTTTGTGCGGATTATTTCATTTAGCACAGAAACAAGAAAATGTCCCGAGCCAACTGCGGGGTCACAAATGCGAATTGAGTTTACTATGGCATTGGCTTGTTTGAAATCGGTAATGTCTTTGTCTTTCAAATTCTCATAGTCGGAGCAGAATTTTCCATCCCCGATGATTTTATTGAATTTTTGAACTACTGTTGCTTGGACGGCTTCCCGACTCATGTACATGGTAATGGAGCCGGGCGTAAACACAGAACCGTCTTTGTGTCCGTTTATCTTTTCGAAAATAAGTCCAAGTACAGAAGCATTGATTAGGGTCTTGGTGTTTTCCTGTACGTTTTCGGAACCGTCATCAGCAAAATCGTAAGCATCAAGAAACTCCAAAAGATAACGCAAAGTGGTAAGTTTTTTATAGCGTGGTTTCTGTCCGTCCTTAAGAACGGTATTACTGTAAAGAGGAAGCTCACTGTTATCCAGACTGCTTATTCTTATGGTGTTGCGTTCCAATGCGCTGAGCTCGAATAAAGAGCTGTTCAAGTATGGAATCTTTCCGAATTTCTCGTTGATTGTTTCGCTTCGGTCGTTTGGACGTTTTGCCAATACTTGAAAGAACAATTTGTTCAGTTCGTCATAATCAGGAATGAAACCGGGGCGCAAAAAAGCGTATGAAGTATCTCCTTTGTGGTATTTTACCAATTGTGCTTCCAGCAGCTTGAGAAAAAGTATCCTGTTTATCCAACCAATCGTCAATGACAATGCAATATTGAAAAGTTGCTCTTGTTTGTCTTTGCCAAATGATGAACGTTTTTTTATGTTGTAAAGCCAATCTTCGCTATCGAGAACTGTTATGGCGTTTTCAAGAATGGATGCCGGATTTCGCTTGTCTGCTTCTCTGCGGGTAATGATGCGTTTGTTGCTGTCCTTTTCCTCTACTTCTTCCAAACCGATAATATAAAGCAGCTCGCTGTAGAATTTCGTGTTGAGCGAATTACTGTCATTTCGAAACCGTTTCTTCAGCAAATGCTCAGGACTGAACACTTTGTACAATTCTATAAGGCGTTTGTCTATGCCTTTGTTCAAGTAGTCGCGATAGTTCCGAATATCAAAATAAGTATATGTCAAAGAATCCTTTGCCGATTCTATAACATCGGCAGCAATTTCCTTATAGAAAAAATCTGTTTTGTCAGAAGTCAGGACTCCTTCGCTAAATTCCGAAAAATGTTTCAACAGTTTTTTATCGGAATAAAACACTCGTTCAAATTCCCTGGCATCGAAAACAAAAAACTCATGAACATTGGTAACTATAAGTTGTTTCAACTGAATATTTTTCTTTTCCACACGCTCTCGCAAATAGTATAACAGGAGCTCCTGCAAAGCTTTTTTGTTCAGATTGTCTCTTGTTATCATTTCCGAAACATTTGCCGGCATTTTCACTTCGAAAATCACACCCACCGGAGCCTCTATACTGTTGCCAAGATGAATGGCGCAATCAATGCGTCCGTTGGGCGAAACTTTATAACTTTGCCCGTAGAAAGTGAGTTTGAGAAAATCCATAAAATCGCCCTTGAGTTTTTCTTCCGTGTCTACTGAGGCTATTTGCTTATACAAAAATCCGAGTTGCTGTTTGAACACATCAAAAGAACTTTTATCTATATTGATCTGACGATATGCTTTATTCAAAGACTGGGCTATGGTAAGTTCGGGCATAGTACATGTATTTTGCGGCGGTTTTTACAGTTTTAACTTGCGTATTATTTTTACGTTGTAAATTTTATGCTATCTCCGCCTAAGTTTCCGGTATTTCTTAAATCACCAAATATCAAAAGAATTATTAGTACAAAGATAACAAAAAAATATATGCATAAGTTTGTCCGTACAAAAGTTCATCTCTTTGGCAGACGAAGAGAATAAAAATTTTTCCATGCTCTGTCTAGATGAAACGTTCTTTTATGAAACGGGCAAGAGTGTTACGGTCAACCTTACATATTCGGGCAATCTTCCGTTTAGAGACTTTCACGGACAGCAGCTCCTTTATCAGTGTTTCCTTCCCCGACAACTTATATTTGTCAGGCGAATTTTTCCTTCCTTTCGGGCGTCCCAAAATAACCCCTTCGGCTTTCTTGCGTGCCAAAGCCTCTTTGGTGCGTTGGCTGATAAGGTTTCGTTCAATCTCTGCCGATAGACCAAACGCAAAAGCCAGGACTTTGCTTTGTATATCGTCTCCCAAACGATAATTATCCTTGATTGTCCACACACGACACTCTTTTGTCATGCAAATATTCAGTATCTCCATAATCATGAAGAGGTTACGTCCAAGACGAGACAATTCGGCACAGATTATGAGATCGTCTTTCCTTACTTTATTAAGCAATCTGCCCAACTGCCGTTTGTCGTATGATTTCGTTCCGCTGATAGTTTCTTCCATCCACCCGTCAATTTTTATATTTTCCCGCCTGCAAAAATTATTTATCTCAAAACGTTGGTTTTCTACTGTCTGTTTGTCGCTGCTCACACGAATATATCCGTAAATCATTACCTTTATTATTTTATTGATTAAACAATTTGTAAAGACTTCCAAAATAAAAAGCAAAACACGAAATGCCTGTTTTTACAAAAATTTCCGGGTACGGACGAAAGATTCCAAAACCACAAAATAACAAAGCCTTTGAGCCGGCAATGCTTTTAATTATGGTCTCACACATACGGCGCATACCTGAGCATTGACTTATATACCGGCGAAATGGTAGCGAATATGCTTACGTAACAACAGTATGCGAAAAACAGTCAATACTTCTGCCCATACGCCATGCACCATATAAAGCAAACCATGAGCAGCAACAATTTCTTTGTGTCTGTGTTTGCCTGTACGCGGGCGGGGATTGCGATGACTCGGAGCATATTTTTAAGCTGCAACATTCGAGAGATTTTTATGCACGTTTTGTGTCCCGAAAAAACATAAGGCATCTTGCAAAAAATACAAGCCATGTGTGTTTTTTCAATGCCCGAAACGGGGCGAAACAGATGCCGTTTTCGTGAAACGAATCGGGCATTAGTTGCTACGCACGTTTTTTGGGGGAGTTTGAAACCGATACTTTTGCTTTTTTGTTTAACTTTGTAGCCTATACATTAAACAAATCCTAATTTTCAAATGAACAAGAAAAATCTGTTTCTCTTGTCTGTCGCGGCATTTTCGCTTGGTGTTTCGGCACAGACGGGCAAAGAATGGGACGACGTGAGTATTTTTCAGATTAATCGCGAAAAGGCTCATACCCTTGCAATACCTGTTGCCGACGCAAAGGCGGTAATGGAAAACAATATGGAGAGTTCGCCGTATTATCTCTCACTCAACGGTGTTTGGAAGTTCAAATGGGTGGCGAATCCCGAGAACAAACCCGCCGGTTTTGAGAATCCAGAATACGATGACGGTAAATGGGATGATATTTCGGTTCCCGCCACATGGCAGGTATATGGCGTGAGGCACAACAAGGATTGGGACAAGCCTTTATATACAAATGTGGCTTATCCTTTCACTTTTAACCCCGAGACTTTCAGTGTCATGGCTCCGCGTCCGGCAGATTGGCAGTATAATGACAATATGAAGAACCCCGTGGGCAGTTATCGCAGGAAGTTCATGGTGCCCGATAATTGGAAAGGGCGTGATGTTTACGTCAGATTCAATGGTGCGGGACACGGATATTATGTTTGGGTTAACGGAAAATTCACGGGATATGCCGAAGACTCCTACCTGCCGTCGGAATTCAAGATTACCGACTATCTACAAAAGGGCGAAAACACCATAGCAGTGCAAGTGTATCGTTTTACGAGCGGTTCGTTCATCGAAGATCAGGACTATTTCAGACTCACGGGCATTACGCGCGACGTTTTCCTGTGGTCGGCACCGAAAGTTCAGATTCGCGACTATTTTGCAACCACACAAATTGATTACGCAGCCAAGAGCGCAAAGGTGAAAATCAGTACCGACATACAGATTGCCCCGAAGACAAAAGCGGCAAAGGACATGACGCTCACGGCTGAGATTTGGGACAACGGCAAAAAGGTTTCAGAGTTTTCTAACAGGCTTGACCTTTCGAAATCGCACAATCAGGAAATGGAACTGACCGTTGGCAATGCCAAATTGTGGAATGCCGAACAGCCCAACCTTTATGACCTTGTTCTGAAACTCTCTCAAAAAGGCAAGACTATTGATGTGCGCGGAAGCAAACTCGGCATACGCGAGGTTGCAGTCAATGAGCAGGGAGCCATAACCATTAACGGCAAGCCGATAAAGATTCACGGTGTGAACAGACACGACTTCAGCACCACAAACGGGCGAACGGTGTCGAAAGAAGAGATGGAGCGGGACATTATGCTCATGAAGCGACTGAACATAAACGCCGTGCGCACGAGCCATTACCCGAACAATCCTTACTTTTACGACCTTTGCGACAAACACGGCATATATGTTCTTGCCGAAGCCAATATAGAATGCCACGGCAACCTTTCACTGTCGGGCAATGAGAAATTTGCCGCGCCAATGGTGGAGAGAAATGTGAACCATGTGCTTTGGATGCGCAATCATCCCTGCATATTTATATGGAGTTTCGGCAACGAGAGCGGAGGCGGCAGGAATTTAGAAAAAATTTCTCAGGCAATAAAAGCACTCGATACCACAAGACTTACACACTACGAGCAAAATTCCCAATGGTGCAGCACCACGAGCACAATGTATGCGAGTGTGGACAGAATAAAAGCCATTGGCGAAGAACGATTTGCGCAATATAAAAAAGGCATAAAGCCTCGTCCGCACATTCAATGCGAAAACACTCACGCCATGGGCAACTCCATGGGCAACCAAAGAGAATATTACAATTTATATGAGCACTATCCCGCTCTTGCAGGGGAATTTATCTGGGACTGGAAAGACCAGGGGTTGAGCATGCCCGTTCCCGGGAAAAGCAACAGGCTTTACTGGGCTTACGGAGGCGATTTCGGCGACAAACCTAACGACGGTAATTTTTGCACCAACGGTGTGATTTTCCCCGATTTCACTTACTCGGCAAAAACCATCAATGTAAAGAAAATTTATCAGCCTGCCGATTTCGCAATGAACGACAGTGTAAATGGCGTATTCACCATTAAAAACAAAATGTCATTCGAAAATCTTGACAAATACGCCATAAGCTATCAAATATACGAGGACGGAATAGCCCTAAGCAAGCGGGAAATAGCAGATTGCAGCATTGCCGGCGGCGAAAGCAGGCAAATAACTCTCGGAAACCTTGTTCCCGACAACGCAAGAACGGATGCCGACTACAGTGTGCGCTTCAGCGTGAAACAGAAAACCGCAACCGCATGGGCGGAAAAGGGATATGAAGTTGCGGCGGAGCAATTCACGCTGCGCAAAGCCTCATCCAGACCGGCATACAAGGCAATGGGCAACGACAAGATAAAGACTGCCACGCAAGACAACAAAGACATTACCGTGGAGGGTGCTAATTTCCGCGCCACTTTCTCTTCTGCCACCGGACAGATAGCAAAATATGAGTACAAAGGCAAACTTCTGCTCGACAGTCTCCATTTTAATGCTTTCCGCGCTCCCACCGACAACGACCACAGTCATGCCTGGATGTGGGACAACCTTGGTTTGCGAAACCTGAAACCTCAAGCCGGAACATGGAACACCAAGACAGAAAAAGACGGAAGCATTACACTTAAAATCACAAACCTATACGCCGGCAGCGGCGCAGCAAACTTTTCCACGCAAATGGAATATCGCGTGCTTGCAGACGGGACGGTTTCGGTTTCAAGCAAGATTGTTCCGTGGCGCAACGGTGTTGCAGTGCCCAAGATTGGTTATCGTTTCTATATGCCCGAAGGTTATGAAAATTTCGACTGGTACGGACGCGGACCATGGGATAATTATCGCGACCGCAAGGAATCCTGTTTCCCGGGACTCTATCACAGCACCGTCAGCGAGCAATGGACGGGATTTGCAAAGCCGCAGGAAACGGGCAACAAGGAAGATGTGCGCTACATAGCCCTTACCAATAACTCGGGCAACGGTCTGATGGTGGTCAATGCCCAAGAAATGTCTGCCACGGTGGGACATTGGCGTGCCGAAGACATTTACACCGATGCCGCCCACAGGAAACTTCATCCCTACGAAGTACCTATGGTCAAGGAAAACGTGGTTTGCATTGACGCTGCCAATCGTGCGCTCGGCAACAACAGTTGCGGTCCGGACGTTTTGCCGCAATACGAACTTCTTACACAACCAGTGGTGATGAACTTCACTATCATTCCGCTCGAAGAGGTTAACACCAAAGAGCAGATGGTCGAAAAAGGACGCACAAAGGGAGTGACTTGCATGCCTGTGGAACTCGACAACAAGGACGGCAAAGTTGTTCTGAGCTGCGCCACAGACAATGCCACGATTTTCTATTCCACAAACGGCAAAAGCTATAAGAAATACACCGCACCCCTGTCAATGCCGCCGGGAGGAACCGTTCACGCATATGCCACTGCCGAAGGTTTGCAGCCGGGTATGATTACCGAAAGCACCATATATGCAAACGTGGACAAGAAACTGTGGAAAATCCTAAGTTTCAGCAGCGAACAAGGCACGGCACACGAAAGCGCAGCCAACGCAATAGACGGAAATCCGAGCACAATATGGCACACGCAGTACAAGCCCGAAGAAGTGCCCTACCCTCACGAGATGGTTGTTGACATGGGCAAGATGTACAACGTTGCAAAGTTCATATACACTCCGCGAATCGACATGAACACCGGTTGGATAAAGAACTGCGAAATTTACTTCAGCAACGACCCTACCAATTGGGGCGAGCCGGTATGCAAAGAAGCTTTCAAAGCCGACGCATCCGAAAAAACAGTTACTCTTCCCCGCGTGGTAAAAGCGCGTTACTTCCGCTTCGTTGCCAAGTCCGAAGCTTTCGGGCGCAACTACGCTTCGGTGGCGGAGTTTGATATAATTGCAAAATAACGAAAGCGTTAAGTCATAAAAACTTATAGAACAAACCGCCCTGCCCGATGCTTTGGTTTTAAGCCGCACCGGGCAGGGTTTTCTTTTCATCCCGCCGATTTCATAAGTATCCCGCGAAAACGTAGAAAAAACATGAAAATATCAGAAATCAAAAGCGAACTGCTATCAACATTAAAGCCATACGTCTCGAGCCAAGGCTTCAAAGTAAACAAAACACAGTTTTGTCTTAAAAGAGATGACGAAAACAATGAATGCCAATTCTCTTTTGACTACAACTCGTGGGGTGATGAAATTCACATATTCCCTTATGTTCAAATAAGAAACAAAAAGATTCATTCCATTTGCGAAACCTGCGATTTTCATCTTAACTATACGGCATTCATAAACCTTTTGGTGCTTAAAAAGATTTACGACGGAACTTTTACAGAGGACACAAAATGGAAAATGCAGTATGACAGACAGGACAGGTTCGTTATTTTTGACAACAGCGATATGGAAAAAGCCAAAACAGAGCTTATAAAACTATTGCCTATGGGACTGAAATATTTCCATGACCATGACGACATTTACGCCATAGACAAAATGTATAACACGCCCCCTTTGAACAAACAAAATCCCAACAGCTCCGGTTTTGACACCCAATGTGTCATAGGCTTAATCTCTGCAAAATTGGCACACAACGGCAATTATGAGCAAATCAGCAGTTTATACTCAAGCCTCATACAGTCAGAAGACGTGCTGCAAGACACAAGAAACAAGTTTGAACGCATTAAAAATTTAATCGAAACGCTATAAGCAACCGCAAAAAGGATTCCGCAGACTTTAATAACCGCCTACGGACTTTTTCAGCATTTTTTGCGGATTCTCCTTCCTGCTTTTTACGCTACAAGTCCGTCGGGAAAGCCCGCCTTGTGCTTCAGACGGAAATTTCACAAAATATAACCTGCCGCTTTTTTGAGATAACAATTACCGAGTGTCAAGCCTTCGGACGCAGGTACGCACCGGCAGTAAAATTCACAGGAATTGCGAGAAAAACAATGAGGGGTTGTGAGGGCATTTCGCCTCACCGGAAAAAGCATAAGGCACTTCGCAAAAAACATAAGCCATATATTTTAAAATACAAGGCACTTATTTTAAAATAAGTGCCTTGTATTTTTCAGTTTTCCAAGAAGCTGATTAACAGCAACTCACAAAAGCCCTAAAAAAGCCCCTCCCCGTCTCGTTTTTTTGCTCGTAAAACACCACGTATTCTTCGCCAAACACACTTTGTTACTTGCCAAACAACATTCATTTCTTACCAAACAGACTTAATCCCTCGCAAAACCACATTTTTCAATTATTTACAAAACTACATTCCCCGCAACTCCATCTTTACCACTCATAATACAGCATTTTTAATTCAACAAACTACATTTACCCAATATCATACTACATTCACCCCTTACACAACTACCTTTATCTATCACAAAGAAATATCTATACTTTACCAAACACAATACAACCATTATCCAACAACCCTTACCCATTACCAAACCCACTTCGTCCCACACCCAACTACATTCCTCCTTTACCCAACTACTTTTATCCCTTAACAAACAGACTGCATAGTCAACCATTTTCTTCAAAAGGACTATGGGCAACAAAAAAATCGGGGCGACATCGCTAAATGCCGTCCCGATTAAAATTATGAAGTTTTTATCCTTTTCGGAATTACATCATGCCGCCGCCCATTCCGGGATTAGGCATAGGAGCAGGGGTATCCTCCTTCTTATCGCAGATTACGCATTCGGTAGTCAGGAACATGCCGGCAACAGATGCCGCATTTTCAAGAGCAACACGGGTAACCTTAGCAGGATCTACGACACCCTGTTCACGCAAATCGCCATACTTCTCAGTCTTAGCGTTGAAGCCGAAGTTTCCTTCGCCCTCGCGAACCTTGTTAACCACAACAGCGCCCTCAATGCCCGCATTGGAGCAAATCTGACGCAAAGGCTCTTCGATAGCACGGCGAACAATTGCAATACCGGTAGTTTCGTCAGCGTTATCACCGGTCATGCCGTCAAGAGCTTTCTGTGCGCGGATGTAAGCAACGCCGCCGCCGGTTACGATACCCTCTTCAATTGCAGCACGTGTAGCGCAAAGAGCATCGTCGCAACGGTCTTTCTTTTCTTTCTGCTCTGTTTCGGAAGCTGCACCTACCTCGAGAACGCAAACGCCACCCGAAAGTTTTGCAAGACGTTCCTGAAGTTTCTCCTTGTCGTAGGTAGAAGTAGTATTTTCTATCTCGTTCTTCAGCTGACCTATGCGATCCTGTATGTTTTGTTTGTCGCCGCCGCCGTTAACAATGGTAGTGTTGTCCTTAGTAACGGTAACTTTCTCGGCAGAACCAAGCATTTCAATTGTAGCCTGCTCAAGTTTCAAACCTTTATCTTCGCTGATTACAACGCCACCTGTAAGAATTGCAATATCTTCGAGCATTGCTTTACGACGATCACCAAATCCCGGAGCTTTTATAGCACAAATCTTAAGCTGAGCACGGAGACGGTTAACAACCAAAGTAGTTAATGCTTCAGAATCCACATCTTCTGCAATAACAAGCAAAGGACGACCGCTCTGAACCGCGCTGTTCAAAATGGGGAGGAAGTCCTTAAGGTTGGAAATCTTCTTGTCGTAAATAAGAATGTAAGGTTTCTCCATTACACACTCCATTTTCTCCGGCTCTGTGATAAAGTAAGGAGAAAGATAGCCACGGTCGAACTGCATTCCCTCTACGGTTTTCAAAACAGTGTCGCGACCTTTTGCATCTTCAATTGTAATTACGCCGTTAACGCTTACGGCACGCATACCGTCAGCAATGAGTTTACCGATTTCAGGATCATTGTTACCGGAAATAGTAGCTACCTGTTCGATTTTCTCATAACTGTTTTCTATTTTCTCGGCCTGGCTCTTGATTTCTTCCACAACTTTTGCCACAGCCTTGTCAATGCCTCGTTTAATATCGAGAGGATTTGCACCGGCTGCCACATTCTTCATTCCTTCTGTAAGAATAGCCTGTGTCAAAACCGTTGCGGTGGTTGTTCCGTCGCCTGCATCGTCGCCGGTTTTGCTTGCCACGCTTTTCACGAGCTGTGCGCCGGCATTCTTAAAGGAATCTTCGAGTTCTATTTCCTTTGCCACGGTAACACCGTCCTTTGTGATACGGGGAGCACCGAATTTCTTGTCTATTACAACGTTTCTGCCCTTAGGACCAAGGGTTGTCTTTACTGCGTTTGCCAATGCGTCGGCACCTTCTTTAAGGAGTTCGCGTGCCTCAACGTTATATCTTACATCTTTAGCTGCCATAATTTTTCTTTTTTTAGATATTAAACATGTTTACGCCAATATTGCGAGAACATCGCTCTGACGCATGATGAGGTATTTCTCTTCGCCTACCTCTATTTCGGTACCTGCATATTTGCCGAAGAGTACAGTGTCGCCGGCTTTCAGAACCATTTTTTCGTCTTTCGTACCTTCGCCTACTGCTACTACTTCACCTTTCAAAGGTTTCTCTTTTGCCGTGTCGGGAATTATGATACCTGCCACTGTTTTTTCCTCTGCTTTTGCAGGATTAATGAGAACCCTGTCTGCTAACGGTTTAATGTTCATGATTTTATTCTTTAATTGTTTATTGTTTTAGTGTTATTTTTTACCGAGCCGCCTTCTTTCGACTTAGCTCCGCTTTTCTTTATGCCAAAAGCGTGCCAAACTCTAACTGTGTTTTACAAATTCCCTTATTTTTTTGTTTTGATTCATGACAAACTTAACATGCCACGGATTATTATGACAATTTGTCATAACCCAAAGCGTTCATGACAAAAAAGCTCCGTCGCGCAATGGCGGCGGAGCTTTCCGAAATATGTGATATTAAAAAGAAATTATTCCTTTACCACTTTCCAAGCTGCTTTTTCGTTATATGTTATCTTTTCCGACTTATATCCGGGGGCAACGTAATTGGTATGTTCGCCATCGGCATCATTATCGGCCGGATTGAATCCCACAAAAATTCCGCCATAAACATTAATGGAGCAAACCGAAGTGGTTCCATCGTTTCTATTAAGCAGATATTTCGGATTTGCAGCCTCGAATACTCCTCCGTATATATATATTGCAAACACGGGAAGCACATTCCGGGGATTATTCCTATCTTTGTGCATGACAATCTGCAATACCCAAGCATGAAAACAATTACATTCATAAAACAAGCGGGCATTATTCTCACCGTCTGCCTTGGCTTTCAAACCGTTCCGGCACAGAATTACGAAATTTCCAATATTGTGCAAAGCCGCGCCGGCGACTTGAAAATGATGCGTCCCGTTGGTTTCAAACAATTCATTGAAGATTTCGGCGCAGAAGGCGAAGTGATAAACGTCTATCCCGACGTGGAGTATCAGGAAATGCTCGGATTCGGCGGCGCAATAACCGAAACTTCGGCTTATAACTTTATGAAACTCTCCGAGAGCCGCCGCAACGAACTCGCAAAGGTTTACTTCGATGCCACAGAGGGACTGGGACTGAATTTCTGCCGTGTTTCCATAGGTTCAAACGATTTCGCGCTTGACGACAGCCCGTATGTGAGCAACAATGACCCTAAACTCACGACTTTTTCCATTGACCGCGACAGAAGATACGTAATACCCATGATTAAAGCGGCTCAACGCTACTGCGGGGAACTGTATCTCATGGCCACTCCCTGGAGTCCGCCGGCTTTCATGAAAGACAACGGGAAAACCATCAATGGCGGCAAGCTTCTGCCCGAGCATCGCAACACATGGGCGGATTATATTGTGCGCTTTTTGCAGGAATACAAGAAAGAGGGCATAAACTTTTTCTGTATGACGGTTCAAAACGAACCCAAGGCTTCGCAAAAATGGCAGAGCTGCCTATATTCGGGCAAAGAAGAGGGAGAGTATGCGGTGGATTTCCTGAAACCTCATCTCGACAAGGCCGGTTTCGACACTCTGAAGCTCATTGTCTGGGACCACAACAAAGAGCGCGTGCTCGAAAGAGCCTCAGAGAGCTTTGCCGTGCCGAAAGCCAGAAAAGCCATCTGGGGCATTGCCTTTCATTGGTATTCGGGCAAACATTTCGACCAACTGCGCATGACCCACGAGCGGTTTCCCGAAAAGCACCTCATACTTTCGGAATTCTGTAAAGGACCCGCCACGGGCGGAACCCATGTTCCTTATGGCGATTGGAGCGATGCGGAAGATTATTGTGCAGAAATGATAGGCGATTTCAATAATTACGCATGCGCATCCATAGATTGGAACATGATTGTAGACACAAAAGGCGGACCCTGTCTGTATCGCGACGACATAGGCGGCGGAAAGGCATCGGTGGTTGTGGACGCAGAAAACAACAGCTTCGAGTTGCAATCCACTTACTACGCCGTGGGACATTTCAGCAAGTACGTGAAGCGCGGCGCACGCCGCATTGGCAACAGCACATACGATGACAACCTGCTGACATCCTCGTTCAAAAACCCCGACGGCAGTATTGCCGTAATCGTTCTCAATAAAGGCAACAACAATCTGCGCCCGTTGCTGCGGATGAACGGGAAAATAATGCGTCTGAATCTGCCGCGCCATTCCATAACCACTGTTTCTATAAAAAGCAAAGGCGCAAAATAAAATTTCCCCGGGAAACGGCAGAAACCAAGCCCCGATTTCCGGAACATTTTGCCCCGAAATTACGGCTTTTTAGCATTGCACGAAAAAACACATGGCTTATCGCAAAAAATACAAGCCATATATTTTAAAATACAAGGCACTTATTTTAAAATAAGTGCCTTGTATTTTTCGCGCTGTCAAACATCTGATAAACAGCAACTTATCCCAGATCTTTCAAACCCGGGGAATTTGCTGATTATCAGCCGCTTAAAGAGAAAAGCATGGTTTGTGCTCAAAGTTCGGCGGCACGCCACGAAAAATGATTGTACCTTTGCATCCCGAAACTCACCTATACATATATATAAATATGAGTGGAAACAACAGCCGACAGTATGGCGAACTCATCAAAATAGGTACGCCCGTAATCATTGGGCAACTGGGCACCATAGTGCTCGGCTTTGCCGACACGCTGATGATTGGGCACCACAGCACAAACGAGCTTGCCGCCGCAGGACTGGTGAACAATGTTTTTGCACTTGTTTTGCTGTTCTATCTCGGCTTTTCCTACGGTCTCACACCCATTGTGGGACAGCTTTACGGCGTTGACCGAAAGGAGGAAATAGGCAGCAAACTCAAAAACGCCATACCCGCCAACCTCCTGACAGGCTTGCTGCTCATGACATTGATGACGGTGCTCTACTTTAACCTTGCCCACATTGGACAACCCTCCGAACTGCTGCCGCTGATACGTCCCTACTTCATTGTGAACCTCGTGAGCCTGCCCTTCGTGGGAGTGTTCAACACGCTGAAGCAGTTTTTCGACGGCACAACGCGCACCGGTGTGCCGATGTGGGTGATGATAGGCGGAAATCTCTTCAACATTCTCTTCAACTGGCTCCTGATTTACGGCAAAGGCGGTTTCCCCGAAATGGGATTGCTTGGCGCGGGAATTGCAACCATGGCTTCGCGCATACTGATGGCATTAAGCCTGTGCGCCATACTGTTTTGGGCAAAATCCAACCGTGTTTACCGTCTGGGCATGAGTAATGCACGCATAAACAAAGCCGATTTCCGGGAAATGAACCGCATGGGCTTTCCCGTGGCTCTGTTAATGGGAATGGAAACTGCCGCTTTCAGCCTAAGCAGCGTTATGGCAGGATGGTTGGGAACGCTCTCGCTTGCCGCACATCAGGTCATGATAACCACATCGCAGCTTTTCTACCTCATATTATTAGGCATGGCAGCCGCCGTGTCCATACGCATAAGCCTCTTTACGGGACAAAAAAACTACGCGGCGGTTCGCCGCACTGCCGCCGACGGCTTCCGTCTGAATCTTATGGTTTCGTTCGCAATGTCAATACCTTTGCTTATTTTCCGAAACCACATAGGCACATTTTTCACCGACAGCGCGGAAGTGGCAAATATGGTGGCGGGACTTTGCATAGTGCTTGTAGTCTATCAGTTTGGCGATGGATTGCAGTGCATATTTGCCAACGCGCTCAGGGGAATAGCCTGCGTAAAACCTATGGTGCTTTACGCATTTCTGGCATACTTCGTAATAAACCTGCCGTTGGGATATTTCATGGGCTTTACCCTCAAGCTCGGAATTACAGGCATTTGGGCGGCGTTTCCATTCGGGCTTTCGGCGGCGGGTTTGCTGTACTGGCTCAGATTCCGACGCGAACTGAAGAAAATGGAAGCCGGCGCAAACGCGGCATAAGCATTCTATATGTCAGGGAATTTTATTATTTTCGCAGCATAATGAGAAATCCGGTCAAATACCTTATTATAATGGCAGCCATGTTCTGCACCGTGGCGGCGAAAGCCCAGAACATGGAAAAACTGTTTGGCGAAATGCCCGACAGCATAGTTCCCGTGATGTCGAAAACCAACAGGCTCGACTGCATAGACTTTTTCAAAAGCAAAATGACCTCGAACGTGCAGAACATATACAACGGAAAAAGCCGCATATCCGACCTAACCGAAAACTTTCTTGTTCTGCAACCCACCACAAGCTCACAAGTGGAGATGAGAACCTATGACGTTGAGGGGGAAGGGCGGATAATTGCCGTGGCATACACCTATATGGCTCCCGCAAAGGAAACAACGCTCGCTTTCTACGACATGAGCTGGAAAAAACTCAAGACGGCAGACTACATAAGCCTTCCGAAAAAGAACGATTTTATTTCTGAAAGCAGCACGTCCCGCAACGGCGACATTGAAAAGGCAAAAGAAATTCTCACCGACGCATTTGTTTTTGCAGAAATAGACAAAGACAGCGGTAACATCAGTTTCACACTCTCAACCGAGGCGGTAACCGATGACAAACTCAAGAAAGCCCTGCCCTACATAGCCCGTCCGCCGCGCTATGCCTGGAACGGCAAAAAATTCGTGCTGCTGTAAAGCGTTCGAAGTCCCTTTGCCGATTCTATGCAATGCAGAGTTTATAGTTTCAAGACCGCAAGTTTAATTTGCATTAAAATACACCGCAACCGCAAAGGGAAAACCCAAATTTTAGGACGCTCGTTCCGCGCATTGCAAAAGAATAAGTATCTTTGCGATTGGAAATAAATTACATATCAAATATCTAAAACAATTAAGATTATGGTAAACTACAAAGAACTCGGCTTGGTCAACACCCGCGACATGTTCAGCAGAGCCGTTAAAAGCGGTTGGGCAGTTCCTGCATTCAACTTCAACAATCTTGAACAGCTTCAGGCAATAATCACAGCCTCTTCCGAACTCCGCTCTCCGGTGATTCTTCAGGTTTCAAAGGGCGCACGTAAATATGCAAACGCAACACTTCTCCGCTACATGGCTGAAGGCGCAGTACAGTTCGCTAAAGAACTTGGCTGCAACCACCCTGAAATAGTTCTTCACCTTGATCACGGCGACAGCTTCGAACTTTGCAAGAGCTGTGTGGACCTCGGTTTCTCTTCTGTAATGATTGACGGAAGTTCACTCCCCTACGAAGAGAACATTGCCCTTACAAAGAAAGTTGTTGACTACGCTCACCAGTACGACGTAACCGTAGAAGGCGAACTCGGTGTGCTTGCCGGCGTTGAAGACGAGGTAGCTGCTGAAGAAAGCCACTACACACGTCCCGAAGAAGTTATCGACTTCTCAACACGTTCAGGCGTTGACTCGCTCGCAATCTCAATTGGTACATCACACGGTGCTTACAAGTTCAAACCCGAACAGTGCACACGCGACCCGAAAACCGGACGTCTCGTTCCTCCTCCCTTGGCATTCGACATTCTTGCCGAAATCGAGAAACAACTTCCCGGATTCCCAATTGTACTTCACGGTTCTTCTTCTGTTCCTCAGGAGTATGTTGACATTATCAACAAGTACGGCGGTCATCTTCCCGATGCAGTCGGAATACCCGAGGATCAGCTTCGTCAGGCATCAAAGAGCGCAGTTTGCAAAATCAACATTGACTCAGACTCTCGCCTTGCATTTACTGCCGGTGTACGTGAAACATTCGCTCTTCACCCCGAATATTTCGATCCTCGCCAGTATTGTGGTAAGGCTCGCGAATATATGGTTGAACTTTACAAGCACAAAATCACCGATGTGCTTGGTTCTGACCACAAACTCGCAAACTGCGACTAATAAGTTTAGAAACAGAGATATTAAATCGGGCTTCGCTTCATTGCGAAGCCTGATTTTTTTGTGCCTGCAGCTTAATGTTTCTCCGTTTTGCCTGCTCGCGGCTTTTTCGCGGTTCGGAATTTATCGGGATTAGCCAATTTGCGTCAAAGGAGGGGGCATAACTTTCGGGATTCCGCACACGTCGGAAAACTTTTGCTTTTTTGTTATCTGCATACTCATAAATGGCAGAATTTTCCGGGTTGTTTTTACGTCCCAAAAGCATGCCCGGAAAAACACATGGCTTATCGTAAAAAACATAAGGCACTTATTTTAAAACAAGTGCCTTGTATTTTAAAATATATGGCTTGTATTTT
>QAML01000065.1:42775-77146 GCA_003150315.1 Prevotellaceae bacterium
AAGGCACTTATTTTAAAACAAGTGCCTTGTATTTTAAAATATATGGCTTGTATTTTTTGCCTTTCCAAATACCTGAAAAACAAGAACCTGCAAAACGCGAAAAATTCGCCTTGAAAAAAGGTTTTTCTTGCAGTGTTTTGGTATAGCGAAAGCAGCGAAAAAAGAGCTATTCCTCTATTTTCCGCGTAAGGAAGAACCTGCGCGTTGCGGCAAAGAACAGCACAACTCCTATGGCGTTCACGCCCCAATTCATCCAGAATGCCGCAGAATATCCAAAGCTTCCGCTCACCACGCCTCCAAGCAAAATGCCTATTCCCATGCCCACGCCCCACGACACAAGGATTGAAGAATTTGCCGTTCCCCGTTCGTTGTGGTGCGCCATGCCTACAAACATGTTCAAGAAGGCAGGATAAAGATGTCCGTTGCCCAATCCGAGCAACAATGCCGAAGCATAATAGGAAAACATCGAAGGAAATGCAATGAACATGAAATATGCCACAAGCGATATACACATGCCCTCAGCCGCATTCTGTGTTAGTTTTCCCTGCCTCAAAGCCTTTGCGCCCTGAAGTCGCGAAGCCATGAGACCAATTGAAATAAGCATGAAAAATGTTCCAGTGCCGCCCGTAATGCCAAGCACGTTTTTGCTGTATAAAGCAATGTAGGAGCTGAGCACTCCCCACGAAAAGGCAAAAAACATGATGTTGAGACTCAGAAGCCAGGCGCGGGTAAGAAAGAAACGGTCGAACGACACCGGACGTTTGTCGGCTTTACGCTCGCGTTTGGGAAGTTCTATGCGCGAAGCCACAAACAGCGCACCGGCTGCTATGAAAAACGAAAGCCAAAAGAGCACCTCGAAACTGTTTACCCATTTATATATGAATACGCCCGCGCTCGGAGCAATTGCCATTGAAAGATTATTGCTCAAGCCGTAGAAGCCCAGTCCCTCGTTTCTTCGCGACGACGGCAGAACGTCTATAGCCGCCGTACTGTTTGCCACCGTTACCGCGCCAAAGGGCAGTCCGTGGAGTGTTCTTATTATGGCGAACATCAGGAGCGTTCCGGCTACGGGATAGCCCGCAAAAAACACGAAGAAGAGCGACAAACTCCACAGCAAAACGCCACGGCGGTCGAAACTGTCAACCACGTATCCGCTGAAAAGCCTTGCCACAATTTCGGCAACCACATATCCCGAAAGCACAACGCCTATCATATTGTTTGATGCGCCGAATTGCTCGCTCAAATACAAAGGCAGGAGCGGCGTGAGCAGATAGAACGCGAAATACATCATGAAGTTCACGAGCATTACGCGCAGATAATTCTTATTCCATAGTTTCTCCATAACTTTTGCAAAGTTACCGCTTTAACGGCAAAGCACATTGCACGGAGCGAAATTTAACGAAGTTTCGGAGCTTCGCCTTTTCGGTGTTCACACCCCGGTTTGCAGAATTTCCGAGTGCCGTTTACCGCCGCCGGAAACGCCTAAAATGTCGCTTTCAAAAGTTATTGTTTTCCAGACATTTGAAAAGGCGAAAAATATAAGGCACTTATTTCAAAACATAAGGCACATATTTTAAAATATATGCCTTGTATTTTTTACAACAAGCCATGTGTGTTTTTCAACGTCCCGCAACAGGAGAAAAACGACGACTCGGATGCGATTTTCAAGGGCATTCCCGACAAAGGCGATACGACCCGCAAATAAGAGAACGCATGTACATGCCGCAAAAAAGAAATCCGCACGATTTGCACCGTGCGGATTCTTCCGATATTAGCATTCGGGATTTGTCAATTAACGAAATCGTCAAAATTAACTTCCCCGTTGTCCTTTTTCTTTTTCTTCTTTTCGCCTGCAGATTCGGCGTTCTTGCTCTCGCCTCCCTCTGCGTGTCCCTCATCCATGTGTTCTTCGAGATTAATATCGAATTCCAAGCTGTCTTTTGCCGCCTGAATGGAATCTTTTCTCGCTTTGGAGCGCGGAACATAGTTGCAGGAGTAGCATGATGAGGAAATATTTTCCTTTGCTGCGCCGAATTTACGCTGATATTTGGAAAATTGCGAATCGCCAAAGACCGATTGCATGAAATATCCCACAATGGGCAGCGCGGTACGGCTTCCCTGTCCCAAAGCTCCCGTGCGGAAGTGAATGGAACGGTATTCGCCGCCAACCCAAGCACCTGCCACGAGACCGGGTGTTACTCCCACAAACCACGCATCGCTATGGTTATTGCTCGTACCCGTTTTGCCGCCGAAATCTGTGGTTTTGCGATACGGTCCGACATAACCTCCGAGCGGCATTGAAGTACCTCCGGCAAGATTCAAGCCTCCTTGGAGCATTTTCTGCATGAGGAAAGCCGAACGATAAGGTATTGCCTGATGACTTTCTTCGGGAGCGGTATAAATAACATTGCCACGGCGGTCAACAATCTTGGTTACGAGCACGGGATCTCTCTGACGACCGTCGTCAGCTATGGTGGAATACGCATCAACAAGCTCAAGCAGGTTGACATCCGAGGCTCCGAGAGCAAGCGAAGGCGTATCGTCGAGCGGAGATTTGATTCCCATTGCGTGAGCAGTCTTTATGATGTTGGAAATGCCCACTTCCTGTCCCAATCTGACGGCTATACTGTTTATGCTTTGCGCAAAAGCGGAGAGCAATGGCACACTGTCGCCCGAGAAATTGCCGTTTGCATTGGTTGGAGTCCAACGTACCATTTCCTTTTTCTTACTGTCGTAAACGTCCATTGCGAAATATTCGTCGCGACGACGGTCGCAGGGCGTAATGCCACGGTTCATGGCTTCGGTATATACGAAAAGTTTGAAAGTGGAACCCGGCTGGCGCATGGCCGTTACCTTGTCGTATTTCCAAGACTTGAAATCTATGTCGCCAACCCAGGCTTTGACGTGTCCGCTCTGCGGCTCCATTGCCACAAGACCCGCATGCATGAATTTCACCATGTATCTTATGGAGTCCATGGTGGACATTTCCTCTTCTTTTTTTCCGTCGTAGTCAAAGAGTTTTACCTTGTGTTTCTGATTAAGATAGAAATTAATCGAATCGGAATTGACACCGTATTTCTGTTCCAGCTCCTTGTACTGCGCGGTACGCTTGGCGAGATTCTCAATAAAGTTGGGAATGACATTATGATTCTCATCGCGCCACGGATCTTCGTTTCCCCAATGATTACGAAAGTTCCGCTGCACATTTTTCATCTGTTTCACGAGAGCTTTCTCGGCATATTCCTGCATTTTAAGGTTCAGCGTGGTATAAATCTTGAGTCCTGCGCTGTAAAGGTCTATTCCGTTGTCCTTGCACCACTGTTTCAGATAGTCGGCAACGGCTTCGCGGAAGTATAGAGCCTTTCCGTCATAAGCAGTTTCAACTTTGAAATTAAGCTCTATGGGAGTTTGTTTCAACGATTCGCATTGTGCCGCCGACATGTGCCCGTGGCTTTGCATATTGTCGAGTACTACGTTGCGGCGTTTCAAACTGTTTTCGGGATTGGTGCGCGGATTGTAGTAGCTCGTAGCCTTGAGCAGTCCCACAAGTACCGCCGACTGTGTGGCGGTGAGCTTGTCGGGCGTGGTATTGAAGTAAGTTTTTGCCGCAGTCTTGATGCCGTATGCGTTAGAACCGAAATCCACCGTATTTGCATACATAGTGAGAATTTCGTCTTTGTTGTAGAAAATTTCAAGTTCCACTGCAAGCACCCACTCCTTGCTTTTCATTATCAGGATTCGCAGACCGGGAATATATCCGAGCAGACCCGTGGAATACTGGGTGCGCACACGGAACATGTTCTTGACCAGCTGCTGCGTAATGGTTGAGGCTCCGCGCGCATGACCGCGCATCATGTCCTTGGCTGCTGCGAAAAGTCCCTTGAAATCTATACCGTGGTGGTGATAGAAACGCTCGTCCTCCGTGTCGATAAGCGCGTGGAAGAAAACGGGATTTATTTCGCCATACTTTACAGGGGTTCGATTTTCGTTGAAATACTTTCCTATCAGCTGCCCGTCCTCACTATATAGTTCCGAAGCCTGCGAAGTTTCGGGGTGCATTATACTGTGGATTGTGGGAGACTTTCCGAAGAGCCACAGGAAGTTGAGGTTTACAGCCGTAAAGTAAACAATAAGAAACACAAAAAAGGAAACGATTCCCGCAATGGTCTTGTACCACCACGGACGTCCCTTGAACTGCCTCTTGTACCACCGTGCGAACTGCAAGAGTTTTGCCTTCAAAAGCAAAAGCAGAGATTTTATTCTGTCGATTGTCTTTTTGTTCATTTACATCTATTTTTTGCTATGTATTTCATAGCGTTTCACTACTGCAAAAGTAGTAATTTCAGCCTTGACGAAAGTTTGTTTGCCCATAAAAATTGCTTAAAGCCATGCGAATAAGCATTTGCGTTCGAAAAATGATTACCGGCATGACAATAAACAGAAGAAAAAAGTGAAGTTTCGGGACATGTGAAAAAACACATGGCTTGTTGCGAAAAACATAAGGCATATATTTTAAAATACAAGGCACTTATTTTAAAATAAGTGCCTTGTATTTTTTGCCTTTCCAAATCCCTGAACCACAACAACTTACAAAAACTCAGAGAAAAGCCTTAACTTTTTGGTTCTTAGGTAGTTAAGAAAAACGCCGTCATTTAGCGCACTGCGGGCACGGATTTCGATTTTATATACTCGACTATCGAGTCAAAATCGTCGGGACCGAACCAAGTCATTTCCTCGTCGCGCTTGTACCATGTGAGCTGTTTTTTGGCATAAACGCGAGTATTCTTTTTCATCCTCTCAATGGCTACGGGCAATGTCATTTCGCCGTCGAAATATTTGAACATTTCGTTATATCCCACGGTGTTCAGTGCCGTCAGTCCCCGCTGCGGATAAAGTTCCCGTGCCTCGTCAACAAGTCCCTCAGCTATCATTTTGTCCACACGACCGTTTATGCGTTCGAAAAGTCGGGGGCGCGGAATGTTGAGTCCTATCTTAATGATGTTAAAAGGGCGCGGCTTGCAGGCGCGAACGCGAAACGAAGTGTAAGTCCTGCCAGTGGAATGACATATTTCAAGAGCATGGAGCACGCGGCGCGGATTTTTCAAATCGACAATGGCATGATATTCGGGATCAAGCCTTTTCAGTTCATCGCCAAGGGCTTCCAGTCCCTCTGATTCGAGACGTTGCTTCATCTCCGCGCGTATATCGTCGGGCACAGTGGGGATGTCGTCAATGCCTTTTACCACGGCATCGACATACATCATGCTTCCGCCCGAAAGAATTACGTAGTCGCTGGTGCGAAACAGCTCGGCGAGAAGGCGCAGAGCGTCCTGCTCATAACGAGCCGCACTGTAATAATCGGTAATAGAGAGATTGCCTACAAAGTAAAAACGAGCCTGCGCAAGTTCTGCCTCATCGGGTCGCGCCGTGCCTATTTTCATTTCGCGATATACCTGACGGGAATCGGCATTTACGATTGGGGCGGAAAACAAGTGGGCAAGACGGATGCACAAATCCGTCTTGCCCACTGCTGTTGGTCCTGTTATGACTATGAGATTAGCCAATGGAAAAATCAAAACCTTCCGTCGTCGCCGGAGTCGAGAGGTCCGTCGCTGATGTCGAGACCTTCGTTGCTGAAATCGTCGTCATTGAAACCCTCCGAACCGTAAAAACTTTCGTCTGCAAAGTTTTCGTCGGTCTGCTGCGGCTTTGCCCCCTTCTTGGCAGGCTTTTCTTCTACAAGAATCTCTGCCGGAGCATCGCCGATGGAGCGTGTGATTTGCGCCTTCTTGAGATTCTTTCCGGGAATCATCTCTTTGAGTTCAATGTAGAACGCACGGTTGTTGAAAGTATCGAAGATGAATTTCAAACGCATGGGAACATCGTCGAGCAAACTGCGCAGCGAGGTTTTGTCCATAGTGTAAACGTCCTCGTCATAAGGCGTAAAGCCCATATCCTCACGTGTTATCTCGCATTGCTTCTCCCACTCGTCGTTTGTGATATAGAAGCTCGTAACCTGATCGTCCTCGTAGTTGCACGAAGCAAGTATTGCCTCGCAGAAATCGAGAAATGTGGAATCTGCGTCAATCTTTATCTCGCGCAGGAACTCGTCAACCTCATCGCTTATGATTGTAAATCGGAATAACATGATTGCTATTATTTATCTCGCGGGCGTTTATATTTATTTTATAATGCCTCGTTTGGCGGTTTCAACGAAGTTTATGATATACACAATCTCTTTTGACATGGGAAGAGTCTTTTTAATATCCTCCAAACTCTCGGAACGGAGTTTTCCGCTCTGATAAAGCATGCGATAAGCCTCGTGTATGTTCTCTATAGTCTCATTCGAAAAGCCGTGGCGGCGCAAACCCACAATGTTAAGTCCCTGATAAGCCGCCGGCTCACGGGCAACCATGACATAAGGCGGCACATCCTGGCTGAAACGTGTGCCTCCGCCAATCATTACATAGCCTCCCACATGGCAGAACTGGTGAATGAGAACCGATGCACTTATTACGGCATAATCGTCAATGATTACCTCTCCGGCAATCTTTGTTGAGTTTCCTATGATACAGCCACTGCCGAGCGTAACATCGTGAGCCACGTGAACGCCCTCCATTAACAGGTTGTCAGAGCCAACTATTGTTCTTCCCTTGGCGGCTGTACCGCGATTTATGGTAACATTCTCGCGAATTCTGTTGTTATCGCCGACAATTGCAGTGGTTTCCTCTCCCCGAAACTTCAAGTCCTGAGGAACTGCACTTATTACCGCACCGGGGAAAATGGTATTGCCATTTCCAATGCGGGCTCCGCTAAGCACGGTAACGCTATTCATAAGAATATTGTTGTCGCCGATTTCAACATTCTTGTCTATAAAACAGAAAGCACCTATTTCGCAGTTCTTTCCGATTTTTGCTTCCGGGTCAATAAACGCCAAAGGACTAATTTTGCTCATTATGCCTGATATTTGGATTGGACTTCTTACTATTTGTTCTTAACAATTTGGGCAGTGAAAGTGGCTTCACAAGCAATTTGTTCGCCAACAAACACAAAACCTTTCATGGAAGAAACGCCATGACGCACCGGCGCAAGAAGACGCACGTTGAAAATAAGAGTATCTCCCGGCACAACCTTACGACGGAACTTAACGTCATCAATTTTCATGAAATATGTGCTCCAACGTTCCGGTTCTTCCACCGTGCTAAGCACAAGCAAGCCGCCGGCTTGCGCCATTGCCTCAACTTGAAGCACACCGGGCATAACAGGTTCCTGCGGAAAATGACCCTGAAAGAAAGGTTCGTTGGCAGTTACGTTCTTAACGGCAACAATCTGGTTTGAACCCATGGCAATTACCTTGTCGACAAGCTGCATGGGGTAACGGTGAGGAAGAAGTTGGCGAATGCGATTAACATCCATGATTGGTTCCTCATTAGGATCGTAATGCGGAGCCTGAATTTCGTGAGCGCGGATTTCACGACGCAGTTCGCGTGCAAACTTATTGTTTATTGTATGACCGGGACGGGTTGCTATAATCCTACCTTTGATCGGGCGACCAACAAGAGCCATGTCGCCAACAATGTCAAGGAGTTTATGGCGCGCAGGTTCGTTTGCCCACTTCAAAGGACGGTGAGAAATGAAGCCAAGCTTGGTGGCATCGCGATGAGGTACCTTCATTTCATCGGCAATCTGGTCAAGACGTTCCTGACTAATCTCCTGTTCGTAAATAACTATGGCATTGTCAAGATCGCCTCCCTTTATGAGTCCCGCCTGAAGCAAAGGTTCCACCTCACGCATGAAAACAAATGTGCGGGCAGAGGAAACTTCTTCGGTAAAATTGGAAAGACTGTCAAGAGTTGCGAACTGACTTGAAAACCACTTTGACCCATAGGAAATCATAGCCGTTATGCTGAATTCCTCATCGGGAAGAATCATTACCGACGAGCCGGTTTCTTCATCATGAACCTCTATTTTTTTCTTTATGATATAGTAATCTTTCGGTGCATTAAGCTCTTTCACACCCACACGTTGTATGTTTTCAACGAAAGGAGCCGAAGAACCGTCAAGAATAGGGAATTCGGGACCGTTAACCTGCATGAGGCTGTTGTCTATTCCCAGAGCGTAAAGCGCAGCCATGGCATGTTCAATGGTAGAACAGCGTGCGTCGCCCTTGGCTACCACTGTGCCGCGCGTAGTTTCCACTACGTTTTCGGCAATAGCCGGAATTATCGGTTCACCTTCAAGATCTATTCTTTGTATTTTGTATCCGGAGTTCTCGGGTGCGGGATTGAAAGTAACAGTAAGGTTCAAACCCGTATGCAGTCCTTTTCCGTAGAGAGAGAAACTGCCGTTGAGTGTTGTCTGTTTAAGCATGATATTCTTATTTTTCTTTGTTTTCGTTTTTTTGTTTGTCCATTTCCCTTTTCATTTCGTTCACCTGTCTGAACATTTCGGGAAGATTGCGGAACACAGCCGCTGCCTTTGCAAAGCGTCGGGCATCTATTGCCGGCGAACCGAGAACAGTTTGTCCTTCTTTCAGTATTGGTCCGGCTATACCCGCCTGTGCTCCGGAATGTGTGCGCGATGCGATTTTAGCATGTCCCGTTATTCCTACCTGACCTCCGAACATGCACCATTCGCCTATCTTTGTAGAGCCTGCCACTCCCACTTGCGCCGACATCACAGTGTTTGCGCCTATTTCATCATTGTGAGCTATCTGCACAAGATTGTCGAGTTTTACGCCGTTGCCTATTTTGGTTGTTCCCATCATGGAACGGTCCACACACGTGTTTGCTCCAATTTCCACGTTGTCGCCTATTTCCACGTTTCCTATCTGCGGAATCTTTTCGTAGCCGTCCGGTGTTGGTGCGAAACCGAATCCGTCGGCTCCTATGACGCATCCGGAATGGAGTATAACGCCCGAACCTATTTTGCAATGGTGATAAACGGACACGTTGGGATATATTATGCAGTTGCTTCCTATCACGGAATGTTCTTCAATGGTTGCATTGGGATAAATCTGCGTTCCGTCGCCCACTACAACGCCATCGCCTACATAAGCCAACGGACCCACGTAAACGTCTTTGCCCAATTTGGCGGTTTCGCTCACATACGCGCGTTCGCTCACCCCTTTGCGTTTGGGTTTGCTCTGCTCGTAGAGATTCAGAAGTCTCGCCACCGATTCGCGAGGGTCTTTAACCTTTATCAGTGTGGCTTTAACCTCACGCGCAGGTTCGAAATCCTCAGGCACAAGCACTATGCTCGCATCGGTTTCATAAACATAGTTCTCGTACTCTTTGGCATAAAAGAAAGTGAGTGCGCCGTTCTTTGCCGAATCAATGTTCGAAAACGTGTTAACACTTGCATTCTCGTTTCCCACAATGCTTCCGCCAAGAAATGCGGCTATTTGTCCGGCTGTAAATTCCATTTCAGTTTTCAATTTGTCCGCCCGCACCCTGCACATGCAAGGATATAAAGCGCATTATTAATGCAAAAGTACAAAGCAAAAACCACATAAACAAAGTTAGCACGGTATTTTAATGTCGCACGGGCTTTGCCTGTCTTTCGGTCGGGGCTTAACAAACAGCGGCGAGGCTCATTTTCGGGAGCGGATGCCTCTGCCGCCTCCGGTTTTGCATTGCGCGGCTCAATAAAAAGCCGTGGCACGCATTCATTTCGCACATAATTCTTAATTTTGCGGATATTTACACTCGATACATAAGAATCATAATTTATGGGAGGATTTTTCGGAACAGTATCCATGTGTCCGTGCGTAAACGACTTGTTTTACGGCACAGACTATCACACTCATCTCGGCACAAGACGCGCCGGAATGGCAACATTCACCAAGGAAGAGGGTTTCCAACGAAGCATACATAATCTCGAAAACGCTTATTTCCGCAGCAAGTTCGAAGACGAGCTTGACAAATTCAAGGGAAACGCCGGCATAGGGGTCATAAGCGACACAGATGCCCAGCCGATAGTCATAAACTCGCATCTCGGAAGATTTGCCATTGTTACTGTGGCTAAAATCACAAACATCGGCGAGCTGGAAAACGAGATGCTCGAAAACAAGCAGCACTTTGCCGAACTTTCCTCGGGCAAAACCAACCAGACGGAGCTTGTGGCTCTGCTCATTGTGCAGGGTAAAACCATTGTTGAGGGCATTGAGAACGTTTATCGCAAGGTGAAAGGTTCGTGCTCCCTTCTGATGCTCACCGACGAGGGCAAAATTATTGCCGCACGCGACAAACTGGGACGCACACCCATAGTGATTGGTAAAAAAGACGGTGCATACGCAGTGGCAAGCGAGACAACGGCTTTCCCCAACCTCGGATATTCGGAGGTAAGGAACATAGGACCGGGAGAAATCGTGAGCATTGATGCCGAAAACCTTGAGCAACTGCGCAAACCCAACGAAAAAATGCAGATTTGCTCTTTTCTTTGGGTTTACTACGGTTTCCCCACTTCTTCATACGAGAACATCAATGTGGAGAAAGTGCGTTTCACCTGCGGAGAAACCATGGGAAAAGAAGACAACACCGATGTGGACTGCGTATGCGGCATACCCGATTCGGGCGTGGGCATGGCATACGGATATGCTGCGGGAATGAAGAAACCATATAAGAGAGCCATATCGAAATATACGCCCACATGGCCGCGAAGCTTCACTCCGAGCAATCAGACACGCCGCGAATTTGTGGCGAAAATGAAACTTATCCCCAACGAAGCCATTTTGAAAGGCAAGAGCGTGCTTTTCTGCGACGATTCGATTGTTCGCGGCACACAGTTGCGCGACAATGTGAAAATGCTTTACGATTGCGGCATACGCGAAGCGCATGTCAGAATTTCATGCCCCCCGCTTGTTTACGGCTGCAACTATATAGGTTTCACTTCTTCACGCAGCGACCTCGAACTGATTACGCGCCGCATAATTCAGGAACAGGAAGGCGACATGAACAAAAACCTTGAGGCATACGCCACAACCGACTCGCCGGAGTACAAACGCATGGTGGAAATCATAAGAACAAAACTCGGGCTGACTTCACTGCGATTCAACACCGTGGAGAACCTCGTAAAAGCCATAGGGTTGCCCAAATGTCAGATATGCACCCACTGTTTCGACGGTTCAAGCTATTTTTAAGACAACGACACTGACTACATACACCGAAAGCCGGACTCCTGCGAGTCCGGCTTTCGGTTTTTATGCCCGCTAAAACCGCACGCCACAAGCCGCATGACTCCCTGCGCAACGACAATGCTTTCGATAGAAAAACGCGAGATTTGTGCATTTTTACAACATTCTGAAAATCACCTTTTTACAGCAAAACAGAAGACTTTTATAAGTTCTTGTGTTTCAGACATTTGAAAAGGTCAAAAATATAAGGCATATATTTTAAAATAAGTGCCTTGTATTTTAAAATACATGGCTTGTATTTTTTGCGATAAGCCATGTGTTTTTTCGGCTAACGCCCGGGGCATGAAAAAAGTTCCGCATCATTTTGCTGACGCGGGACTCGATTTATACGGATTAAGAACTAATTTCAAATACCTGCCACTTCCAACGCTTTGTCAAGGGCAGCATTCAAACCGTCAAGGTTATGACCGCCCGCAGTAGCGAAATGAGGCGCACCGCCACCGCCGCCCTGAATAAGTTTTGCGGCTTCACGTACAATCTTGCCCGCATTGAGGTCATGATCCTTGACAAGATTCTTGCTAATCATGAGAGTGAGCATGGGTTTATCGTCTGCAATTGTGCCGAGTACGCAGAAAAGGTTCTCGGGCACCGCTGCAGAAATATTGAATGCAAGATCCTTGGCAGCATCCGGCTTAATGGGCAGAACACTCTTGACAACCGTTATGCCATCGCGGTTTTCGGCACGCTTGATAAGGGCATTTTTCAAATCTTCCACTTGTTTCTGAACAAAACCATCTATGCGTTTGTGTAAATCACTATTCTCCTCCACTGTTTTCTTGATAACGGCGGTGAGGTCCTTGGCATTGTTGAAAAGAAGCTTCAAACCGTTGAGCAAATCCTCGGCTTTGTAAACAAGTTCTTCGGCAGTGGCACCGGTTACAGCCTCAATGCGCCTTACACCTGCGGCAACGGAACTTTCGGAAATGATGTGGAACAAACCGATACGCCCGGTGCTCTTGGCATGACAACCTCCGCAGAACTCAACGCTCTTACCGAACTTCACAACTCTCACCTTGTCGCCGTATTTCTCGCCAAAGAGAGCAATTGCGCCTAACTTTTTAGCCTCCTCAATGGGTGTATCACGATATTCTTCAAACGGAATATCTTCGCGAACGGCAGCGTTGACAATTCTTTCAACCTTGCGCAGTTCTTCGGGCGTTACCTTTTGGAAATGCGAGAAGTCGAAACGCAAATAATCAGGTGTTACAAGCGAGCCTTTTTGTTCCACATGGCTTCCGAGCACTGTGCGCAACGCAAAGTCCAACAAGTGGGTTGCAGTGTGGTTTGCCTCGCTGTCTCTGCGCCATTTCTTATCAACCACAGCCTTGAACGCAGCTTCGGGATGCTCCGGAAGTTTATTGGCAATATGAAGCGCAAGATTGTTCTCACGTTTTGTATCTATGATGTCAATCGTTTCAAATTCGCTGACAAGTTTGCCGTGGTCGCCAACCTGTCCGCCCATTTCTGCATAGAACGGCGTGGTGTCGAGAACTATTTCGTAATGTTTCTTCTTCTTTTGCTCCACCACACGATACCTCGTGATATGGCATTCGCTCTCTGTAGTGTCCCAGCCAACGAACTTCTCTTCGCCGCCATTCACTGTTATCCAGTCGCCAAGCTCAACCTGAGCTGCGTTTCGCGCACGTTCTTTCTGTTTTTGCATTTCGTCGGCAAAACCTTCCTCGTCTACCGTCATTCCGTTCTCTGAACAAATGAGTTCAGTGAGGTCTAACGGGAAACCGAACGTATCGAAGAGCGTGAAAGCTTTGATTCCTTCGATTTGTGTCTTGCCTGCCGCACGGGTTTCGTTTATTATGTTGTCAAGAAGATTGATGCCGGTGGAAAGAGTACGGAGGAAAGAATCTTCTTCTTCCTTTATGACGCGACCCACAAGCACTTTCTGTGCACGAAGTTCGGGATAAGAATCTCCCATTTCGTCTACGAGTGTGGGCAGGAGCTTATATATGAATGCTTCTTTCTGTTCGAGGAAAGTATATGCGTATCTTACGGCGCGGCGCAATATACGTCGTATCACATAACCGGCTTTTGCATTGTCGGGCAACTGTCCGTCGGCAATAGAGAAAGCAATGGCGCGAATATGATCTGCCACAACGCGCATAGCAACATCGGTCTTTTCGTCAACGCCATATTTCTTGCCGCAAAGTTCCGAAATCTTCTTTATTATAGGTTGGAAAATGTCGGTGTCGTAATTGGAATCCTTTCCCTGAAGCACACGACAAAGACGCTCAAATCCCATGCCGGTGTCAATAACTCTGGCGGGCAGCGGCTCGAGTGAACCGTCGGCTTTACGATTATACTGCATGAACACAAGATTCCAGATTTCTATGACCAGAGGATTGTCTTTGTTAACGAGCGAAGCACCGCTGACTTTTTTCTTCTCGTCTTCGGGACGAAGATCTATGTGAATCTCCGAACAAGGTCCGCAAGGACCCGTATCACCCATTTCCCAAAAATTATCGTGTTTGTTACCATTAATAATATGGTCTTCGGGGAAAAACTCGCCCCAGTATCCCGCAGCTTCGTTGTCGCGTTCCAGACCTTCGGATGGCGCACCTTCGAAAACGGTTACATACAAATCTTTTTTCTCAATCTTAAGAACGTCCACAAGATATTCGTAAGCCCAGCCAATGGCTTCCTTCTTGAAATAATC
Source organism: Prevotellaceae bacterium (assembly GCA_003150315.1). GTDB lineage: Bacteria > Bacteroidota > Bacteroidia > Bacteroidales > Bacteroidaceae > UBA6398. The sequence goes on from QAML01000065.1 coordinate 56,641, forward strand.
ACCAAAGCTCCAGTTGCCAAGCATCTCGAACATTGTGTGATGATAAGTGTCATGTCCCACCTCTTCAAGGTCGTTGTGCTTACCGCTTACGCGCAGGCATTTCTGCGAATCCGTGCAGCGGCGGCTCTTGGGCTTCACATTTCCCAAAATAATGTCCTTAAACTGATTCATGCCCGCGTTGGTGAACATAAGCGTGGGATCGTCCTTAACCACAATGGGAGCGGAAGGCACTATAAGATGTCCTTTTGATTGGAAAAACTGTTTGAAAGATTCCCTTATTTCGTTTGCTGTCATCATGACTCTATAAATTTCAAAGTAAAATCGTTGCAAAGTTACGCCGTTTTATTTATTTTTGCAAGAACAAGCGAATTAAACTCATTTACAGCCCATGCCTTTATCCGAGAACAAAGACTTGAAACTATACTACTCGATAAGCGAAGTAGCGAAAATGTTCAACGTTTCCGAAACCCTCCTCAGGTTTTGGGAAAAACAGTTTCCGCAGATAAAGCCGCGAAAAAGCGGGCGAAACATCAGGCAATACAGTCGCGACGACATTGAACAGGTACGCCTAATATACAACCTTGTGAAAGTTCGCGGGCTTAAACTCGCAGCCGCACGCGATGCGCTGAACAAGAATCACAGCGGCGAACAGCAGACAACCGAGGTGATTGAAAAGCTTAAAAACATACGCATCGAGCTTGTAAACCTGAAGCACAGCCTTGACCAGTTTTTATAGACCGAACGCATAAAAACCGCGTCCGCACCGCGCACATTCGAACACACAACCCGATATCTTTCCACCGCAAGGCATTCCTTTGGGAGTACATGATACACGTTTCCATAAAAACGAAACGCGCAAGTTTCTTAATACCTTTCTTTACGGGGCACACCTCACAAATCCCCAAACGTTCCGTTTATTAATTTCATTCAGCCTCTTTTCGCAATAAATTTTCGGGAACTTGCACCCCCTGCTCGCCTTTCCTTTGGGGTAACCCGGCACATACTACCAAACCCAACGGACTTGTACTCTAAGGCACGTCTTTTCTTATGGAGCTTGTTGCACATGTCCCGAAACGCAGATAACCAATAATCAATCATAAGCCATTTCTCATAAAACACAATGCAAACGCTCCTGCACATGTTGAACTTGCAAGTTCCCGTAGCACCTTACTAATGACACATACCCCATATTTCCCATGACGGATGTATTCTACATCAAACGGCAAGGTACTTAACTTGGGGGGGGTACATCAACATGTTTAGGAACTTTCCTTTCGCATTTTTCCGCATACCGCATATAGCATAACACTTTTAAGAGACCTGTAAAAATGAGAGTATGTGAAGGCTAACAACGTGCCGTTTTCAGACACCGCTTCCCTCAAAAAATTCAACGCTTTCAAGACCTGTTTTTACAGACATGGGATGTAAGAAAAAATATAAGGCACATATTTTAAAATACAAGGCACTTATTTTAAAATAAGTGCCTTGTATTTTTCGGCATTCCAACTGTCTGAAATCCAATATCGTTTTTCGGGCTTTATAAAACAAGTCTTCCCCGGGCAAAATATGCCCGGGGAAGACCTTATTTTGTAATGTTATTACAATCTCTATTAGTTGGTTCCGGTTGATGCGCTCAAATATCCGGAAATCTTGAGATAACCGTACTCGGTACCGTCAACCTTAACATAGTAAACTATGCTGTCGGTCTTGATGCTCTGACCACGATCTTTCTCAACGGTTGCAGCGTTTTTCAACACCTTACCACCTACGATTGTAACGGGAGAGCCGTATTCATTCTCGCCTTCGTTTACGGAGAATTTCATGCCCTTAACGTTAACTTTCACCTTATGGCTGTAGTTGTTAACGCCGCCGAAGTTGCTTTCTCCCTGATCGTCAACCCACATCTCGTTGCCTTTGTTGGCAGCAGTGTTGTAGGTCATGAGATCACTGCCAAAAGCACCTTGATCTTCCCAATTCCAATTGTCGATATTTGCAACATCGCCTTGCTCATCGCATGTAAAGACATCTACCACCCATGCACCTGCCAACTTCTCAACCTTTGTGCCGCCGGCATTTGTGCTGCTGTCGCTGGGATCGCTGTCGCAAGAGGTGAAGCCCATTGTCAAAGCTGCTGCTATCAAAAAAAGATATTTCTTCATGATTGAAATTCTGTTTTTAGTTTAATTTATTTCGCCAACTCCATTACAAGGTGGTAATTGATAATAACGTCCATCTTAACCTTACCGGTTGCAGGATCGTAGCTACCCGTAACGCTTGTCATGTTAAAGTTCCAGGGGTTGGAGCTTGAAATACCTGTTATGCTGTTATCCTTGCCGAAAGCAAAGTAACCCGTGCAGGCATAAGCAGCACCGTTACCAAGCGTAACAGCATAGAGACCTGCCCAATAGTCGCTGATAGAATACAAACCGGGAGCAAGCTGTGTGAGAGTTACAGAGTTTCCGATAACGGAATATCTGTCAAACACTGACTGCGAACCGTCAGTGCTGGTAACTTTGTAAGTACCGCTGATATTTGTAGTAACTTCAGGGTCATAAACAAGCACCTTGCGGGTAACAGAAGCGGAGAAACCGTCCTTGTTTACCGCAGAGTAGGTAACATTGTATATACCCATCTTGTTGGCATCAACATCTCCACTGACAGTTACCTTGGAAGTTACATCTTCCGTACCTTCCGTAGCGGTATATCCCGGGTCGGTGTATGTGGAACCTTTTGCCACAAGATATGTATCGCCCTCTTTCAAATCAATGGAAACGTAATGTGTGACATACGCATCGTCTTTACCATCGTAATCGCAGGAGCTGAAGCCTACAAGCACGAATGCGGCAAGTGCGAACAAACTTATAATTTTTTTCATTTTGAATGTCATATTAACTGTTTCAAATATTATTTATCCCAGAATACCGGAGTTGTAAGAGCAGGCTGTTCGGGAACATTTTCGTTGAGGTTCTTGCTCGAAGTTGAGTAGAACACGCGCAAAGGAACTGCCTTGCTGCCAAGGTCATCACGATAGGGATAGATAAGATCACCTGCAACATACTTGGTATTGTCTGCCTCGAATTCCTTTCCGGTAAGACCCCAAGAAGGAACGTTGGTACGACGTTGCTCTGACCAAGCTTCCATGTGATCCATATAAAGGAGAGCTACCCATTTCTGCATGTAAACGAGCTTGAGCTTTGCATCGTTTCCGCTTTGAGCATCCCAAGATGTGCGGCTCTGTGCAAGGAATTCATCAGCACCGTCTATCTCACGAGTTTCGAAGTCAGCCTTAACACCTGCCTCGTATGCAGCCTTAGCTTTTGCTTCATCGTTGAAGTATTTGAGGTATACCTCAGAGAGCAAGAACTGCAACTCAGCCTGAGTAAAGAACTCAACAGCTTTTGTAGGATAATAGTTGAGGCAGCTGTACACACCGTTGTCCTTGTAAGTGTAACCGGTCTGCAGGTGTGTACCGGGAAGACGACCTGCATACTTACCTTCGTTGTCTCCAGTGGTTGCCTTTGTGAAAGTATAAGCAATACGCGGGTCATTGGTGATGCTCATGTAGCTTATGATAGGATAAGAACCTACGTGGTTTGCTGCATTAGTACGTTTGTTGGATTCATACCAAGGATTATCCTTTGCTTTTTGATCTTGGAAACCCGGCTGGTATTCAAAATTACCCGTAAAGAATTCATCTTTGCTGACAACATTCTTAAGTTTTGCTGTGTAGTCGGCAACATCTATTCCTGCCTGAATCATGCGAAGGTACATGCGAACACGGAGAGCATTTGCAAAACCTTTCCACTGGTTAATGTCGCCACCGGCAATAAGATCTTTGCCGTCCATTGCTCTGTCTTCGGAATTGAGAGCAGCTTCCGCATCATCGAGTTCCTTAAGAATGCCGGCATAAACCGTTTCACCGTTGTCATACTTGGGTTTCTGAATGCTTGAACCCCTGTTTGCCTCGGTGTAAGGAGTTTCACCGGTAGCATCTACCATTATTTGCAAAGCATACGCGCGAAGAGCGGTTGCAGCAAAGAGATCATAGGTGTTTTTAGTCTTATTCTTTATTTCTTCGATGTCCTGAAGCGCACCGGCATAGATACAACTGTACCAACGGTCGGAAACATTGTCGTCTGCCGTGAGTTGATACCAAGTATATTTGTTATACTGGTTTGTGGTAGGAGCCTGCTCGTAATACTGAACGAAGAAACCGGCAGTATTATACATTGCGTCGCCTGCCACAACAGCCACATAGTTTTGTGCAGCGGGCATGATAAGACTAACGCTTACCTTTTCGCCACTCGGGTTGTTAGGATCTTCGTTGATGTCAAGGCTGCCGCAACCCGTAAGTGTGGCAAGCCCTATTGCTGACAATAATAATATTTTTTTCATGCTTATCTGTTCTTATGTTTAGAAGCTGATCTTAATGTTGAAACCGTAGCTGCGTGTTGACGGGTTAGCTCCGTATTCACCAAACATTGCACCCAAGTCGCCGCTTACAGAAGTGTTCTCGGGATCAACAAATGTGTTGTCGCTCGGAGTCCACATAAGGAGGTTGCGACCGAAGAACGAAACGGAAGCACCGGTAAGGAATGTCTTGTCAATCCATTTCTTCGGGAGATTCCAAGTTACAGCCACATCACGAAGCTTTACAAAACCGCGACTCACGAGGTTTGAAGCATCGCAATCGTATTGGTCTGCCCAATAGCTCTGGATATAGTTGTAATCCAAAGCAGTTGTATTTTCTACGTATGATACGCTACCGTCATCAGCAGTAACTTTGTTTACAGAGTTAGGCACGATGAACGGTTTACGATCATTGTAAACGGTTTGCTTTGCAATACCTGTAAAGAATACATTACCTTTTGTACGTGTGTACATCTTACCACCTACGCGAGCTTCCATGTTTGCTGTAAGGCTGATGTCTTTCCAGCGAATTGTAGTACCCCAACCGAGGGTGTATTTGTGGTTCATGTCGCCGCAATATTCGTATTTGTCGCTCTTTACAGGAAGACCTGTATTTGCTGCCACTACTACGTGTCCTTCAGGGTCGCGCTCGAGTCTCTGATCTTTATAAACGCCAAGGGGTTTGCCCTTAACTGCGTAGAGAGAAGTTCCACCGCTGAAACCGAAGATTACGATTTCTTTGCCAAAGTCTTTGGGAAGGCTTACAACCTTTGAACGGTTGAGAGTCCAGTTCATATTAAGATCCCACTGCCAATCGCGAGTTTTGATAGGAGTGCCTTGTACGAGAAGTTCCACACCCTTGTTGGTTATTTCGCCTATGTTTACATAACGACGAGTGAAACCTGTACCCGCGTCAAGGTTCATGGCAAGTGTCTGGTTGTTTGTGCTACGGTTGTAGTAAGCAAAGTCAAATGACAAACGGTTACGGAAGAATGCCATGTTGAGACCAAATTCCCATTCTGTTGTCATTTCAGGTTTAAGTTTGTTATTACCCATTATGTTTGAAAGGGTAAATGCGTTGAGACCTCCGAGAGGGAAATCAATTTCACCGAAACCGGAACCATCGGCCCCAGCCTGTGCATAGACGTTCTGGGTTGAATACCATTCTGCGTCGTTACCGGTCTTACCCCAAGCCACACGAACTTTACCGAATGAGATAATGTCCTTAAGATCTTGGGGAATGAGTTCCGTGAAAATGAAACTGCCGGTGATACCCGGATAGAAATATGAACGTTCTGCCTTGGGAAGAGTCGAAGACCAGTCGTTACGTGCTGTAACGTTGAGGAAAACCATATCTTTCCAAGAACCTTCAACTTGACCATAAGCACCGATGAGACGTGAATGATAGAATTTATCTACTACCGCAGGAGTGCTACCGGAGTTTGCTGTGTTGAACCATGTAGGAATGTCAAGGCTGCTTACTTCCTGGGAAGCTATGGAAAGCTTACGCTCATGAGTGTTAAGACCGAGGATAGCGTTCAAGTTGAAATCTTCATCTATAGGTTTAGAGAAGTTGAGCATAAAGTCTTGATCAATGAGACGCTCTTTGCGGTCCATAGTGTAAACCCAACCGGTCTGAGAACTGATTTCAGAGTTGTTGTCCCAGTTGGGAGTTCCTGCCCAAAGCACGCTCATGTTAGGAATACCGTTGCGTGTTTTATGGATTGTGTAGTCCATACCTACACGGTATGTGAACTTCAAGAAGTCAAAGATATTGTAGTCAGCCTGGAATTTACCCCAAAGTTTGTCCATTTCCGCTTCGTCAAGATAGTTCTTGAGAATGTAATAAGGGTTGGTTGCATTGTAAGGAGTATAGTAATAACCCGGAGTATTGAACGGATTACTGAGGTCTTTCTGCGCGGTAATACTAATATCGCGGGGAACATTGTAAAGAGAGAAAATAGGATTAAGTTTCTGACCGGTTGAAACGAAGTTGTTCTTCTGGTAAGAATAGCTCAACGAAGACGAGAATGTGAGCTTGTTGTTCACCGTATAGCTACCGTTCGAAGTGAATGTGTACTTATTATAAGCATCGGAACGTGTAGGATAGACACCATTATTGTTGATGTTCGAGAGCGAAACAAAGAAGTTGCTCTTATCGGTAGCACCGTCTAACGAAACGCTGTTGTTGAACATTACGCCGGTATCGAAGAAATCACGTACGTTGTTCTTGATTGCTTTATAGCTCTTCACACGCTGTGAGTTGTCATAAACATAGCCGTAAACTTTCTCAAGACCATCGAAACGAGGACCCCAAGAACCGTTTTCAATAGCTACATGCTCGCCGCTTGCGCCCTGACCGAAACGATTTTGCATCTCTACGAGACGGGCAACATTGGAGAACTGAATACCGCCATTATAAGTAATGCCTACGCCTTTGTCGCGTTTCTTACCTTTCTTGGTTGTAATCATTATCACACCGTTTGCTGCGCGTGAACCATAAAGTGCTGTAGCTGCCGCACCTTTAAGGACTGTCATATTTTCGACATCGTCCGGGTTTATGGCGTTTGCACCGCTACCGAAGTCGTAGTTGTGGTTCAACGCATCGGTACTCTGCATGGCTTCATTGCTCATAGGCACACCGTCAATCACATACAACGGCTGGTTGGTCTTTGCAAGCGAAGAGAAACCACGGATAATCACACTGTTGGTTGATCCGGGATCACTGTTGTTTGAAATTGACACACCGGCAATCTTACCTTGCAAGCCCTGCATGATGTTGGCGTTGCGGGTTTCCACGAGGTCTTCCGTATTAACCGAAGTTGCCGAATAACCCAACGACTTTTCCGAACGTTTAATGCCAAGCGCGGTTACAACAACGCCGCCAAGCATTTTGTCGTTGGATTTGAGTGAAACATTCATCACGCTTTTTACCGGGAGCACCTGTGCTTCCATTCCTATGAACGAGAAACGAAGCTGTTTTGCAGATGCGGGAAGGTTTGAAAGCGTGAAGCGACCGTCTGCATCGGTATTCACACCGATTGTGGTTCCGGGAACGCTGACACTAACGCCAATCAACGGCTCGCCGTTGTCTGCGGAAGTTACGTGTCCGGTTACGGTCTTGACTTGAGCGTTTACGAGGAGGCAAGTGAAAGCTCCCAATAAAAGCATCATCAATTTTTTACCCATAATCTTACTTTTTAGATTAAACTTAGTTATTTGTATTGTTTATTATATGTATAATCTCTTATGATTGCGATAACGTTTTTTACAGTCTGTTCACGACTTACGGTCGCACATATACATTATTATATATAAACTGCCGTCAATTTCAACTTTACCTTGGCTACTTCATACATTTTTGCAAAAGTAGAAAATTCTTTTAACTGCAAAAAGATTCCATTATGTTATTTTTACAGGGTGTAAACAGGTACTTTTCTTCGTTTTTTAACAAAACGGCAATGCTTTATGCCGTTTTTCCCAATTATTTCCATTTCGTTTCGAATTTCAAACTAAAATCGGGATGTAAAAAAGACAAAACGATAAAATGTTAAAATTTCGCCGATATTTTCTCCGTGCAGAATTTTTTTATTTGCAACTTTTTATTTTGTCAGATTTACTTTACATTTCTTTTATTCTTGTTAACCAAACGTTCTAACCGCTTGCGTGTGCTTTGACCCGTGTTTCCGCCGGCATTTCCGGGCATAAAACAGCGCGACACTCCCATCCCGCCCATCACATCCGGCACACCGCCGCCGGAGACTCGCATAACGGTTTGAAAACACGGCTTAAAAACGGCAAAAAACACCTCAAAAACGTCGTTTTACAAGTTACTGTTTTTCAGATGTTTGAAAACGTCAAAAATACAAGGCACTTATTTTAAAATACAAGGCACTTATTTTAAAATATGTGCCTTGTATTTTTTACGATAAGCCATGTGTGTTTTTTGCACAATACATATCGTTGTGAAAAAACTCCCGATCTCGGAAAAAATCCGCCCATTGAGTGCAAAAAACAACCCGCACATTTCGGTTAAGAAGCGTGCGGGTCGCAAACGTAATAATTCTGTGTAGTTATAAATGGATTTGCTATGGTCTAAAACTTGACAAGAGCATTTTTAAGACGTTCCACGAAATCGTCGGCCTGCCCTGTGGTGAGGCAGAGAGGCGGCAACAGACGCAGGATGTTTGTTCCCGCTCCGCCGGTAAACACGCGCTGCTCGAAAATAAGGTTCTTTCGCAATTCCTTAACGGGTTTGTCGAATTCAAGACCTATCATCAGTCCGCGTCCGCGTATATCTTTTATTTCCTCTATCTCCCTGCAGCGGTCCATGATATGCTCTCCAACCTCTGCAGCATTGCTCACGAGTTTTTCGTTCTCTATTACGTCGAGCACGGCAAGCGCGGCAACACATGCCAAATGGTTTCCGCCGAACGTTGTGCCGAGCATTCCGTAAACAGGTTTGAATTTCGGTGAAATCAAAAGCCCTCCCATGGGAAATCCGCAGGCTATGCCTTTGGCAACGGTTATAAGGTCGGGCTTGACATCGAGATACTGGTGGGCAAAGAACTTTCCGCTTCGTCCGTAGCCGCATTGCACTTCGTCGCAAACAAGCACCGTGTTGTGCTCGTCGCATGCCTTGCGCACCGCCTGCATAAATTCTTTGTTTGCCAAATGTATTCCGCCCACACCTTGTATGCACTCCACAATCACGGCACAGACATCGCCTTTGGCTATCTCGCTTACAAATGCCTCGGTGTCGTTGAGCGGAAGGAAGGTAACATGACTGTTTTTGTTGATGGGCGCATTGATTTTGGGGTTATCGGTAGCTTCCACCGCAAGCGATGTACGTCCGTGAAAAGCTCCCGCAGAAGCAATCACTCTTGTGCGTCCGTTGTAAAACGAAGCAAGCTTTAGCGCGTTTTCGTTGGCTTCCGCTCCCGAGTTGATAAGAAACAGCGAATAGTCTTCGTAGCCCGAGGCTTTGCCCAAGCGTTCCGCAAACTCGGTTTGCAAATGGTTTTGCACCGAATTGGAATAAAATCCGAGACGATTGAGCTGACGACTCACACATTCTATATAATGAGGATGGCAGTGTCCGATACTTATCACGGCATGTCCGCCGTAAAGGTCAAGATACTTGTTGTCGTCGGCATCCCAAACGTTGCATCCGCGTCCGCGAACTATTTCTACATCATATAATGGAAAAACGTCAAATGGTTTCATTGTTGAATTTGTTTTTTAGAAAGCCGCAGCCTTCAGTTTAAGTCCCGCATCCTCGGCAATGCCGAACATGATGTTCATATTCTCCACTGCCTGACCCGCAGCACCCTTCAAAAGATTGTCGATGACCGACGTAACGAGCAGACGGTCGCCATATTTTTGAGCATGAACAAGTGCGCGGTTGGTGTTGACCACTTGTTTCAAGTCAATGTCGCGAGACACGTAGTGGGTGAACGGTTCTCCTGCATACATCGAGTAACATTTGTCGATTTCTTCCTGCGACAATCCGGTGCGCATGAAGACGGTGGTGAAAATGCCGCGCGCAAAGTCGCCGCGATAAGGCACAAAATCCAAATCTCCTCCGAAATCGGGTTGAAATTCTCTGATGCTTTGGTTTATTTCAAGCAAATGCTGATGAGTGAACACCTTGTAAACGCTCATGTTTCCGTTGCGCCAACTGAAATGTGTGGTGGGCTGCGGTTTTACTCCCGCACCGGTGCTGCCTGTTATGGCATTGATCACAACATCTCCCTTCAAGACTCCCGCCTTAGCCAGCGGCAGCAGCGCGAGTTGTATGCAGGTGGCAAAACATCCCGGATTGGCTACGTGTTGTGCCTTGGCTATGAGAGAGCGATGGGTTTCGGGCAAACCATAAACGTAATCGTTTCCCGGAGCTGCTATTCTGAAATCCTGAGCAAAGTCTATGATTTTTACGTTCGCGGGCACGGGATTGTTTTTAAGGAATTCCTCACTCTTGCCATGCCCCAGGCAGATAAACAAAACGTCAATCTTTTCAAACGGAAGCTCGTCGGTGAATCGAAAATCGGTATCTCCGAGCAAACCTTCATGGACATCCGAGAAAAGATTTCCCGCATTGCTCCCCGAATTGGCGAAAACAATCTCCGCCTGCGGGTGATTGAGCAAAACTCTTATAAGTTCGCCCGCCGCATAACCCGCCGCGCCTACAATTCCTACCTTTATCATACGCTGATTACCGACGTTCATCCTTATGTTTGGAATAATATATGCGCAAAGGCGTGGATGTTACCTTTATGAAGCCTTTTGCCTCTTCGGAAGTCCAACCTTTTTGAGTTTCTCCATACTCTCCGAACGGATTCTTTACCAAATCGTCTTTGGAATCCACCCCTACGGTTTCGAAAGAATAGGGACGAAGCTTAAGAGTTACCACACCGTTCACATTACGCTGCGAAGAAGTGAGCATGGCTTCTATATCGGTCATCACAGGTTCCATGTACTGGCTCTCATGCAGGAACATGCCGTACCAATTCGACACCTGGTCTTTCCAATACTGCTGCCATTTCGAAAGAGTGTACTTTTCGAGGAAACGGTGTGCCCCGATTATCAGCATAGGTGCGGCAGCTTCAAAACCAACACGCCCTTTGAGTCCCACGATAGTGTCGCCCACATGACAATCACGCCCTATGGCATAAGCAGCACCTATCTTTTCTATTTCCTGAATGGCTTTGATTTTATCGTCATACTCTTTACCGTCCACGCTTGCTATTTCGCCGTTCTTGAAACCTATTTTCAATTCTCTTTCTCCCTCGGCGGTGGCATGTTTTAGGTAAGCCGATTCGGGAAGTCCCTGATTGCTGTCGAGAATTTCGCCTCCGCAAATCGAAGTTCCCCATATACCCACGTTGTAGGAGTATTTTAGTTTTGCGAAATCGGCTTTGAAACCGTGGTCGTTGAGATAATCTATTTCTTCTTTGCGCGTAAGCACGCGATCACGAGTGAGGGTGATGATTTCCTTACCCGGAGCCATCACGAGAAAAGTCATGTCGAAACGAATCTGGTCGTTGCCGGCACCCGTGGAACCGTGAGCTATAGCGTCTGCTCCCACTTCGTTGGCGTAACGTGCTATTGCTATTGCCTGGAAAATCCTTTCGCTCGAAACCGATATGGGATAGCAATTATTGCGAAGCACATTGCCGAAAACCATATACTTCAAACTTTTTTCGTAATACTCCTGCGTTACATCGAGAGTTACATATTTTGTTGCGCCGAGCTTATATGCGTTTTTTTCATTGGCTTCCAGCTGCTCCTTACTGAAGCCGCCGGTGTTGGCACAAGCCGCATAAACTTCGTAACCCAGTTCGTGCGAAAGATACATCACCGTGTATGAAGTGTCAAGCCCGCCACTGTAGGCAACAACCACTTTCTTTTTCTTTTCCATTGCTTTATATGATGTTTTTATTATTGCGTTGTTAGTTTTTATCTCAATCCTTTTGCAGCAGCATCCTTTGCCATTTTCACCACATCGGGCGGAAGTTGCACGGGAAGCGGTTCTCCTTCGTGGTCGGCGGGATCGTAGAGCATTCCGGTACACACACAATATTTCCTGCCTGTGCGCGCAAGAATATCACAATTGATGCAGCAGGGATGATCGGGCGTTCCGCAGCCCTTCCAATACTCGTCGTCCTGCGTAAGATCGCAAAGCGGCACGGGAACATAGCCGAGTTTCGTATTTATCTTCATCACCGCGCCCTGACTTGTCAATCCGAAAAGCTTTGCATGAGGCCAGCGCAGACGGCTGAGCGTGAAGGCAGTTTCCTTGATGCGTGTGGCAAGGTGATGCTGCCTGAACTTCGGAACTACAATGAGTCCGGAATTTGCCACATAGTGTTTGTCTTCCCAGCTTTCTATATAGCAAAAACCGGCAAACTCTTCTCCGTGGAGAGCTATTATGGCTTTTCGTTCGCGCATCTTCTGCGCCACGTATTCATGGGTTCTTGAAGCTATTCCCGAGCCGCGCACTTTTGCTGCATCGGCTATTGTCTTCAATATGGTGTCCACATACTTTTCATGAGACGCATCGGCAACCAACACGTCTATACCATCATTGTAAGTCATTTCCTGTTCGTAATGTATAAAAACCTACTATCCGTTCCTTTCACCCGTTTCTCAAAGATTCGCCACTATCTGCGGGAGAATCTCTTTGAGATCGGCAGCCATTTCTTCGCAGGAACTTCCTTTTTTTCCTATCACCATCACGGTGTCATCGCCTGCAAGCGTAGCGGCAATATGGGGGAAATGTTTGTTGTCTATGGTTCCCGCCAAAGCAGCAGCAAAGCCGGGAATGGTATGCAGGATTATTGTCTTTCCGCCCTCCTCGTTGTTGAGCAGACATTCCTCGAGCGAAACATTGTTTCCCGTACTCTTGCGCATGGCATGTGTATAGTTGGGATTGTTAGGCAATATATATATCACCTGTCCGAACTGGGTGGTAATACGTATGGCACGCAGATGTTGCAAGTCGCGCGAAAGCGTTGCCTGAGTGGAACCGTGCCCCACGGCTTTCAGTTCTTCGAGCAGTTCTTCCTGACTGCTGATGTTTTTGTCGTTCAAGATTTTACGAATGAACCCCAAACGAACTTCTTTTTCTTTCATTCTTTCTGTTTGATTTTTCGAATTGCAAAAGTACTGCGTTTTTTCATAGCGAACAAGTTTTTATACAAAAATCTTTGCATAAAAACATTTTCTATTCACCCTTTATTCAAAAAGATTCAAATTCCGCATTTTCAAAATCTCCACTCAACTCTACATTTATTTTTCTGATAATCAGATAACATATAGCCACAAAAAGATTACCACACGCCACAAATTCAACACGGAACTCAAATGAATTATTTTTGAATATACACAATTTTTCTTGCAATATTCACATTTTTCAAATTCCGAGGCACGGCAGCTAAAAAACAGACGCAAAAACACCACATTTCAAGGCAAATTTTCGACCCTTTCCCGCACATTGTTTTTCAAGCACTTAACACGCTCAAAAATACAAGGCACTTATTTTAAAACATAAGGCACATATTTTAAAATAAGTGCCTTGTATTTTTCATTACATGCGGAAAGCTTCCGAAACATTCCGCAAACAACTTCGTTATAGCGTCATGTATGAATCCCAAAACGGGAAAGCATGTTTTTTGTCCCGATTTAATATAAAACAACTTTTCAAATTTTCGGGAAAGGAATAATATAATTACTTTTGCCGATAAAATATATATTGCAAATATTATATGAAGAAACCAATTGCATTTGTTGTGATGTCGGCACTTGCCCTGGCATTTCTGGCGAGTTGCGGTGATGACAACAAGAGCAGTGAGCTTAGTTCGGATTGCGCAATAAACGCCATTGTTTTGGGGAATCTGTCGCGCATTTATCACACGTATCTCGACAATGGCAAGGACACCAGTTACAGCATAACCGTTCCCGGCGCAGCCTATCCACTGCATATCGACCAGATAAACCGCCGTATTTTCAACAGCGACTCTCTGCCCGTGGGAACTGCGGTGAACAAGGTCTATTTCACCACATTCAGTGCCGACGGCATTGTGAGCTATCGTTTGGAAAGCGGAAAAGATACTCTGTATTCCACTAAAGACACGCTCGACTTCACTTCACCGAGAATTTTCACGATATTTGCTTCGGACGGTTCGGGAAGCCGTTCATACACCATAGACATCAAAATTCACAATGCCGACCCCGATGCATATTCGTGGGTAGCCGCTTCGCCTGCCGACAATGACGTGGCGAAACTGGAAAGCATGCGGATGATAGCAAAAGACGGACAACTGTATCTTTGGGGCAGCAAAAACGGAACAAACGTGGTAATGACCCGCAAAACAGGAGAGGGAGTAGCCTTGTGGACAAAGAAAGACATTTCGGGAACGGACGGACTGCAAACCAAGAGCATCAACCTGTTCAACGGTAAGTTTGTGGCAATTTCGGAATCGGGACTCGTGGAGTCTGAAAACGGCGCAGATTGGACGGAAACAGCCACTTCGCTCGTACCCGACAGGATTCTGGCTGCTGACGAAGAGTTGTACATAACCGTTTCGGGCAAAATCTACAGCTCAAGCGACCTCAAGTCATGGAAAGAAGAGAAAGCCGACAACTCCACAGCCTTTCTGCCCACGGAAAACATATATTCCGCCGTACTGCCGGCTGTGAACAATCCGAACATAGAGAACATTGTTTGCGTGGGATACCTTGACGGCAAAACCGAGACTTGGAAAAAGGAAATGAACAAGGTATATCCCGAAGATAACGCCTGGAGCTACTACCCCACCACCGAGGAAACTCCTCGCACATTGCCTTATCTGAAAGGATTCAACATGATGAAATACGACGGCAAACTGTTTTGCGCAGGCATAAACGGCGACACCGTAAACGTATATACCAGCGCCGACGGTGCAAGAGCATGGAAAAAAGTAAAAGTTCCCACAATGGTTCCCGCCCAAACAGGCAAACCCACGGAAATATTCATGACTCCTGACGACGACAACCATATATGGTTGGTATGCAGCGGCACGGGAATGCTGTGGAAAGGTTATCTGAACAGGCTTAAAGCCGACAAAAGCGAATAAAGAAAGATGAAAAAAGCGTTGGTTCTGCTTATGGCTGTGCTTGCATGCCTTAACGGCTCGCGCGCACAGGACGATGTGGACTATCGCTACGAGATAGGAGCCGCACTGGGCGGCAGCTTTTATCGCGGACAATTAAACCACAAATTCTTCGGGCAACCCGGTGTTGCAGGAGGGGTTGTGGGACGCTGGAACATCAATCCATACATGGCGGTGAAGGCAATGCTGGACTACGCATCGGTGAAAGGTTCCACAACCAATGTGGACGATTTCTTTCCTACCGATCCCGGCAATCCCGCAGTATCGACCGACAAACGCAGTTACAAACTAAGCGACGGCATTGTGGATTTCAGCGCAACATACGAGTATAACTTTTGGCCTTTCGGGCTACACCACGGATACCAGGGCAGACAGCGCATAACACCTTTCCTGCAACTCGGACTCGGAGCCTGCTACGGAACAGCCGGCAAGGCTTTCACCCTGCAAATACCCATAGGCGTGGGAGTGAAATACAAATTTAAGCCGCGAGTAAACCTGGGATTCGACTGGCTGTATCACTTCTCGCTAAGCGACAATCTTGACGGGTTCGAATATCCCTACGGCATAAAATCCACCGGATTTCAAAACAAAGACAGCTATTGCACGGCAATGTTCTACATAAGCTACGACTTTTCGCCGAAATGCCCGCAATGCAACAAAAACGACTGATTAACGACCAATAAAAATAAACATGAGTGCTCCGCAGATAGATATGCAACGCATTCCGCGCCATATAGCAATAATAATGGACGGCAACGGTCGCTGGGCCGTTAGACGCGGCCTTCCGCGTACAGCAGGACACCAAGAAGGTGTGGAAACTGTAAAACGCATAACCGAAGAGGCTGTGCGGCTCGGGGTGAAATATCTCACACTTTACACTTTCTCAACCGAAAACTGGAAACGTCCGAGCAATGAAGTGGCTGCGCTCATGTCGCTTGTACTTACATCGCTTCAGGAAGAGCTTTTCATGCGCAACGGCGTGCGCTTCCGCGTTATAGGAGACATAAGAAAGTTGCCGCTTGCAGTGCAAAAGAAATTGCAGCAATGCGAGCGCGACACGATAGGAAATACAAAGATGACTCTCGTTGTGGCGTTGAGCTACTCCTCACGTTGGGAAATTTCTGCCGCAGCAAGGAATATTGCTGCCGACGTGAAACAGGGTACCTTGGAGATTTCACAAATTGACGAAGAAACCTTTTCAAAATATCTCGCCACGGCATTCATGCCCGACCCGGAGCTTATGATACGCACGGGAGGAGAGTTGCGGTTGAGCAATTATCTGTTGTGGCAGTGTGCATATTCCGAACTTTATTTCTGCGATACCTATTGGCCCGACTTCAAAGAGGAAGATTTCCAAAAAGCCATAGCCGATTATCAACAGAGACAAAGACGTTTCGGAAAAACCGGCGAACAGATGCAAGCAGAAAACCCGAAAACCAAAAACGAAACCGAAGAATAACAAAGCGGAGGGAACATACATTATATATATGCCCCGCAATATAACAAAAGATGAAACATATAAAGAATACAGCCATATTGATTGCAGCACTTTTCGCAGCTGCAACCTTTTGCCGTGCTTCCGTGTCGCGAGACAGCGTGATTGTTAAGCCCGACATCATTTACTCCATGCAACAGAACAACTATATTCTCGGCGGATTCATAGTTGACGGCGTGGCAAACTATGACGAGGAACTCTTGCGCAATATTTCGGAGCTGCGCGAAGGGCAGACTCTGACAATTCCGGGCGCAGACATTACAAACGTTTTGCAACGTTATTGGAAACAAAAGATATTCAGCGATGTTTCTATCTCTGCAGACAGTATCGTGGGCAATAAAATTTATCTGCATATAAAACTTACCGCACGCCCAAAGATTTCTACGATAAACTATCACGGAGTTAAGAAATCGCAGCGCGAAGATCTCGAACAACGTCTCGGACTTAAAGCCGGAAGTCAAATATCTCCGGACATCGTGGACCGTGCAAAAATCATAATAAAACGCTACTTCGAAGAAAAAGGTTATCAAAACGCCAAAGTAGAAATGTTGCAGCAGGACGATGTATCGGCTGCAAACCAAGTTATAGTTGATATAAACATCGACAGAAACGAAAAGATTAAGGTAAAACACATTTACTTTACCGGCATAGAGCAGGGAAACGTAAAGAAACTCAAGAAGGCAATGAAGAAAACCCACGAGGTTAATAAGTTTGCCAATCTGTTTCGCGCCAAAAAGTTTCTGCCCGAAGAATACAAGAAAGATAAAGGTTTCTTGATAGACAAATACAACGAATGGGGCTTTAGAGACGCAATCATAACCAGCGACAGCGTTACGCCTTACGACGAAAAGCACGTTGATTTGCATATTAATATTGAAGAAGGTCAGAAATATTATCTGCGCAATGTGAGCTGGGTGGGAAATACTGTGTATAGTTCCGAATCGCTTGCCCGTGCACTAAAAATGAAGTCCGGCGACGTTTACAACCAAACCTTTCTGAAAAAACGTTTGAACGATGACGAAGACGCAATAGGCAATCAATATTACAACAACGGCTATGTGTTTTACAATCTGAACCCTGTGGAAACCAACATAGACGGAGATTCCATTGATTTGGAGATGCGTATTTACGAAGGACAGCCTGCTACTCTTAACCACGTGCGTATCAGCGGAAACAAAAGAGTTTATGAAAACGTTGTTCGCAGGGAACTTCGCACAAAACCGGGCGATTTGTTCAGCAAAGAATCCGTTATGCGTTCCATTCGAGACCTTGCCGCACTAAACTTCTTTGATCCCGAAAAAATAGAACCGGACATAAAGCCCGATCAAGAGAACGGAACGGTAGACATAAACTATAAACTCGAACCCAAACCCAGCGATCAGGTGCAAATATCCTTTGGTTGGGGTCCGACAGGTATTGTGGGAACTGTGGGATTGAAGTTTACGAACTTCTCCATGCAGAATCTTTTCAACAGCAAGAACCGTCGCGCTCTCTTCCCCCAAGGTGATGGGCAACAGCTCTCTCTTTCAGCGCAAACAAACGGTACATATTACCAGAATTACTCGTTTAACTTCCTCGATCCCTGGTTTGGCGGCAAACGTCCTAACTCTCTGTCGCTTTCAGCCTTTTTCTCTAAGCAAACCGATGTAAACAGCAACTACTACAACAGTTCTTACTGGAACAACTACCAAAGCTATTTGTACGGTTATGGAACTTCGGGCGGATATTACAATAACTACAACTACTACGACCCTGACAAATATGTCAAGATATACGGTGTTTCATTAGGTTGGGGCAAACGTCTGCGCTGGCCCGACGATTATTTCACACTTACTGCCGAAGCAACTTTCCAGAGATATGACTTGAAATCGTGGCAATACTTCATTATCACCGACGGAAACTGCAACAACTTCAACTTGAGCCTCAGCCTTTCGCGCAACTCCGTAGACAATCCCATTTTCCCGCGTAGAGGTTCTGATTTCCAGCTTTCTGTTGCCGCCACTCCGCCCTATTCTCTTTGGGACGGCAAGGATTACAAGAATCTCGCCAGAGATTATCGCGCAGCTTCCTATAACAAGGAGATGCAGGAGAAGTATCGTTGGGTGGAATATCACAAATGGAAATTCAAACTCCGCACCTACACGGCACTTACAGGCAAAAACAAATGCCCGGTTCTCATGACGCGCACCGATTTCGGCTTCCTCGGTCATTACAACAAGTACAAGAAATCTCCGTTCGAGACATTCTATATGGGTGGTGACGGTATGTCGGGATATTCTTCGGGATATGCCACCGAGACTATCGGTTTGCGCGGATACGAAAACGGATGTCTCACTCCCTACGGAGCGGAAGGTTATGCCTACAGCCGTATGACCGTGGAACTTCGTTACCCTCTTATGCTCAAAGGTCAGACTAACATCTACGCACTTGCATTTGCCGAAGGCGGTAATGCATGGTACGACACAAAGAAGTTCAATCCTTTCGACATGAAACGCTCTGCCGGTGCCGGTGTACGTCTTTTCCTTCCAATGGTCGGGCTTATGGGCATTGACTGGGCATATGGATTTGACAAAGTGTTCGGTTCTTCGAAAAACGGCGGCTCGCACATTCACTTCATAATAGGTCAGGAGTTCTAAAGAAAGAATATCAAAACAATAAAAACAAACCGATATGAAATCATTACGTAACTTCATCATTGCGCTGGCGGCAACTTTTGGTTGCATTGTCTATGCGCAGGCACAGAAATATGCTCTTGTGGATATGGAGTACATTCTCAAAAATATTCCGGCATACGAACGCGCCAACGAACAGCTTAATCAGCAGTCCAAAAAATGGCAGGCAGAAGTGGAGGCGGTGCAAAATCAGGCGCAGACACTTTACAAGAACTACCAGAACGAATCGGTTTTTCTCTCTGCCGAGCAGAAAAAACAGCGCGAACAGGCAATTGTGGACAAAGAAAAGGAAGCAGCCGAACTGAAACGCAAGTATTTCGCTCCCGAAGGCGAACTTTTCAAAAAGCGCGAGAGCCTTGTGCAGCCCATACAGGACGAAATCTATAATGCAGTTAAGGACATTGCGCAGAACAAGGGTTTCCAACTCATCCTTGACCGTGCTTCCGATTCCGCCATTATTTTTGCTTCGCCCAAAATAGACATTTCGAACGAGGTGCTTACCAAATTAGGCTATTCCAATTAATATCATTATATTTGCACCCCGTACATAACGGAATATAAATAAGATAATCAACTATAAACAATGAAAAAGGTAATTCTTACGGCTCTTCTGTTCTTACCGTTGAGCCTCTTTGCGCAGAAGTTCGGTCATTTCGATTCTTCCGAAATCGTCAAGGCAATGCCCGAATACGCTAAGTCGCAAACCGAAATCCAGAATCTCTCAAAGCAGTTCGAGGACGAAATCAAACGTATGCAGGACGAGCTTACCAAAAAAGGTCAGGAATATGACCGTCAGCACGATTCACTTCCCGACAACGTCAAGAAGCGTCGCGAACAGGAACTTCAGGAGCTTTATCAGCGCATTCAGCAGACTTCCAACGACGACCGCGATTCCTTGCAGGCTGCTTCGGCCAACAAGATGCGCGAAATCACACAGAAAATCGTTAATGCCGTTAAAGCTGTGGGCGATGAGGGCAAATATGTTTACATCATGGATGTAACAGGTGGCATACCTTACATCAGCAAGAGCCTCAGCGAGGACGTAACAAAGAAAATCCGCGAAAAACTCGGTTTGAAATAATTCGCAGAAAAAGCATAAATCAAAGCGCATGCCCTTCGGGGGATGCGCTTTTTTGTTGTCTTTCGGACGGTATGCCACAACGGTGGCGCGAAATGGGGCGGTCGAAACCCGAAATCTCGTTTATTTGCAGTAATTTTGCATTCCGGAAGTTACGAAAAGAGTGTAATTTATTGGAAATGAGCGTAGGTTAATTGCT
>QAML01000075.1 GCA_003150315.1 Prevotellaceae bacterium
ATCGTGAACATGATTGCAAAGATTTTGGGGGAGAGGGAAGGAGTGACGTTTAAATGCAAAGCAGTACGGAAAGAGGACCCGGCAGCGTAGCCAGGCGCAACGAACCGTACAAGCCTAACCCGTTCTGCCTGCGTCTCCCGCGCGGCCTGCGCGGATGGACAAGCCTTATCTATAAGGTGGTACTGATCGCAGCTATACTGCCTGTGCTGGACGGCTTGCAGGCGATTGGCCGTGGAAACTCGGACATGCTGCCGGGTCTTGAAACGCTGGCGTTTGGGCTGGTGCTGGTGCTGGCCGGGATCGCGGGATACATAGCTGTAAGAGAGGATGACAAGCCATGACACAAAAAGAATGCGTGCAGGTTGTACGTGCGGCCGGGTTCAGCGGATATGACAAATCGCTGGACAGCAAGGCCAACAATCCCGGAAAATACGGCGTACAACGCACAGCAGAAGCGCAGGCCGCGCTGGACGCGGTTGCAACAGCCAGAAACGGCGGTTTACCCGCGAAGCAATGTAAACGGTCGGGCGACAGGCACAAGCTGCCACACCGCATTTCCGCCCGATTTACGCGCGAACAAGCCGAACGGATAAAGGAAGCCGTTAAACTGTGCGGATACGGAACAACACAGGGGTGGCTGAATGTATGCAGCTACCGACTGTTGCGCGAAGAAGCAAAAAAGAAAGCCCCTGCATCCGCTGGCACGGATAACAGAGGCGCAGACAAAAAATCTACATTTAAAAAATACCACGAAACGGGAGGCGTGTCAAATGTATGAACTGAATTTTGTTGGTGTCTCGATTGCATGGGACCCTTGTGATGAAGGCGAAAACCCGAAGTGCAGCATATGCCACACGCGTCTCGGATACCACGAAAAGCTGTATTTTGATTTACGCGGAGCCGTGCTCGGGTGCAGCGAATGCTGCGCGGTGCGTGATGATGAATACCTTGTGGACGCAGATGACGAGAACGAGATCGTTGCAGAGCCGGGTACATATGTTTGGGAATATGCTGAAGATATGGCGTTGGTAGCATGAAAGGATTCTGCGATGGGATATCCTACTACACGGAATATCGCGCCAGCATTCGCGTGTTTTTCCCGGAAGGGCGTGAAGTATGTCAATACTGCCCTTTTCTTCGGCACGAAGATGCCTTCAACCGCTTTTTTTGTAAGGCTACTCCGGCCACACAATACAACTGGATATTATCACCGGAGCGGGAGCGTCCGGGCTGGTGCCCTCTTGTTCCCGCCCGAGGGAACACCGATCCCGCCGATTGAACCCGGCGGAGAATACGATCCATTCAGAAAGGACGACGAGAAATGAGTTTAATTGCAAAAGCTTCCGGAGGTTCTAAATTCCCGATTTTGGAGGCGGGTTCTTACCCTGCCATGTGTTATGCCATTGTTGACATTGGGCAGCAATACAATAAGACTTTCAACAACTATGCGCAGAAAGTCATTTTCATGTGGGAGCTTCCCGGAGAGGAAATCGAGATCGAGGGAGAAATGAAGCCGAGAGCAATTTCAGAGACCTATACAAATTCGCTGGGGGAAAAGGCGAACCTGCGCAAGATGCTTGAAAATTGGAGGGGCAGGGCGTTCACGCAGGAAGAAATGGACGGATTTGACCTGCGGAATGTATTGGGAAAGGCGTGTATGATCTCTGTAGTTCACGGAACAAAAAGCGACGGCTCTCCGTACGCCAAAGTGGGAAGCGTAAGTAAGATGCCAAAAGGCATGAGCGTTCCTCAAAAAACAACCAACGCCTTAATTTTGTTTGATTTGGACGCGCCGGATGCGCTGGAAAATCTGCAAAAGCTTCCGGAGTGGGTGCAGAACCGCATCAAAGAAAGCGAAACCTACAAAGAAAAGATGCGACCGGACGCCAGCGTTGTAGAAGCGCGCAATGATGATTTTGCCGTAATCGACGCAGCGGAAGATTGCCCATTCTGATGGAACGGGTAGAAGCGCGTATCACGAAGGTCTTAACGGGAGAAGGCTTTTATTGCTTTGTCCCATATGAACATACGGACAATCTTTCCGAGTTGCCTATCAGGTGCACAGCGGTGCTTTCTGACGGCAGGACGATCACGGAGCGGCAGCGCAGGTTTATCTACGCGCTGCTCCGTGACATGTCCATGCATTTTGGGTATCCTCCGGAGGACATGAAAGAACTGATGAAATATCAATACGTTGCAGAAACAGGCGGAGAATATTTTTCCGTCGGGGATTGCAGCGTTACCACAGCGAACCGGTTTATCGAGTTTGTCATAGAGTTTTGTGTCCGTTGGGGCGTACCAACAAAGCAGGATTTCGTTGAAAACAGTCCGGATATTGGACGATATGTATATGCTTGTCTGATGAACAAAAAGTGCTGTTTAACCGGACGTGTCTGTGAACTGCACCACATTGATGCGGTTGGTGCTGGTAGGGACAGGGAAGAAATTGTGCACAAAGGTATGCGTGTGCTTCCGCTTTCGCACGAAAAGCATATGGAAGCGCACACGTTGGGACGTGATACGTTTTTGAAGAAGTACCACCTATCGCCTGTAACACTGGATGACAGGCTTTGCAGGCGTTACGGATTGAAAGGATAAGAAATGAATCTCGCGGTAGAATTACTTTCCAACACCGGATACATCATGTACAACAAGGCACTTGCCCGTGTTCTTGGCGTGAATGAAGCGATCATGGTTGGAGAATTGTGTGCGCGGTATCAATACGCATTTGATTCCGGTTTTTTGGTGGAACACGACGGCTGGTTTTGCGTGAGCCGTGATGACATCGAATGTGATACCGGGCTTACAGCAAAGCAGCAGCGCTCCGCGCTACAGGCCCTGATTGACCGAAACGTGATTGAAAGCAAACGCATGGGCGTGCCAAGCAGGCTTTTTTACCACTTGAATGTGCATGAATTAAATGCGGTTTTTGATGAAATCGAAACGACTAGATGTGACAAAAGGTCACAACTGGCTGTGACAAAAGGTCACGACATACATATATATAAAAAAAATAATAAAAAAGAGAGTGACGCACACGCATCGAAATTTGTTACGACTGAGAGTGCATCTGCGAACACATACGGCAGCTTCAAAAAGCCGTCTGTGGAAGAGATTGCATCATATTGTGCAGATCGAAAAAACGGAATCGATGCATCGGCATTTTATGACTACCACGAAGCCCGCGGCTGGATGCTTGGAAAGGTCCGGATGAAAGATTGGCGTGCCGCTGTAAGGACGTGGGAGAGAAGGAATTGCACGGAAAAGAAAGAGAGGCGTACGGTACTTGAATAGTGCGGAAGTCGCGGTGATTGGATGCCTCATACAGAACCAGAATTGTCCGGGAGAGGTATTCGGTATGTTGGACAAATCCGATTTCACGGACCTTGACCTTTCGGAACTGTTTGAAGAACTGCACCAGTTATGGCAGCGTGTTGGAAGAATCGATACTGTTACAGTTTGCGGATTACCTGGAAAGCAGGATCTTGTGCTGCGATGCTGTGAAGCGCCTGTATCGTATTCCGCATATGAATCTTACTGCAAAACCGTGAAGGACAATGCAGTTTTAACGAGGGCACAGAGCATTGGGCTTTCCATCGCGTCTGAAGGCCTTACAGTGGAAGAAACCAGAGAAAAAGCAGATGATCTGATTCGCTTGCTGAACGGAACAGCGGAGAGCGAAGGGGTTTCCATGATGAACGGGGTACTCGATTTCCTGCGTCAGCAGTCGGAAGGAGAGCAGGAGTATTTCAAAACGGGGTTTTCGAGGCTGGATAAATACTCCTATATGAGCCGAAGCGATTTCGTCATCATCGGAGGAAGGCCGAGCGCGGGAAAGACGGCGTTTTCATTGGCGCTGGCATTGAATTTCGCAAAGAACAAGTACAAGGTTGTATATTTTAGTTTGGAAACGCGTCCGGATAAGCTGGTAAACCGAATGGCAACGAACTGGTGCGGTCTCGATTTCGACGATGTGAAGCGCAGAACGCTTGACATGAAAACCGTTGATTTGAACTTGATGGATGAACTGGCGGCGTTGCCGATTGAAATCGTTCCGGCAAGTGGAAAAGGCGTGGCGTGGATGCGTTCCGAGGCTTTGCGCAGGAAAGCGGATGTTGCAATGGTGGATTATCTCGGGCTTGTAAAGAGCGACGGAAAGACACGGTACGAAAAGGTAACAAATGCGTCTCTTGCGATGCACGATTGGGCACAATCCACAAACATGCTTGTGATCGCTCTATCTCAGCTCAACCGTGGTGGGGCGGGACAGATGCCAAGCATGGAAGATTTGAGGGAAAGCGGCCAGATAGAACAGGATGCAGACGAGATATTATTGTTGCACAAGGATGACGATAAGCGGGAATATACGGTAATCATCGCAAAGAACAAAGAGGGACGGACCGGTGATATCCCGATGAACTTTAACGGGCTGCACCAGCAGTTTACCGAAGTGGTATTCAAGGAGGAGCCATGAACAGCCGTGAAAAAGGGAAACGAGGAGAGCGTGAGTTGTCCGGAGAACTTCGGCGGCACGGATATGACGCCAGACGAGGGCAGCAGTATTGCGGTGCGAATGGCGATGCCGACGTTGTAGGCCTGCCGGGGCTGCACATCGAATGTAAGCGTGTGGAAAGGCTTGACCTGTACGCCGCTATGTCACAGGCCGAGCATGACGCACCGGACGGGATGCTCCCCGTGGTGATGCACCGGAAAAATAACTGCCAGTGGCTGGTTACAATGCGGCTGGACGACTACATGGAGATTTATCGGGAATGGGAGGCCGGAAAACATTGAGAAAAAATCTTGCGCTTACGCTTGCCCGTGCGAAAAACAACGGGATCCGTGAAGGAATCGACGCTGTGTGCGAAGCCATGGCGCTGGCGCACTACAACGCAGCAATAGAGCTTGAGCTTGATGAGCGAGAGGTCGGAGCATTTTATACGCGAATGCGGAAGGAGCTGCTGGAGATTCTTGCACAGGGCGGAAGAGATACGTTTACAGATGAGATGCGGCACGCTATAGCGGTTGCATATGAAAAGATGGG
>QAML01000009.1 GCA_003150315.1 Prevotellaceae bacterium
CAAAAAGCAGAACCTGCATATAAAGCTGTGTTCAGATATAACTCTGACCATAACGACGGTCTTATTAAGGAAACTAACGAAACCTCACCTCTTGACGGACAAATCTGGGGTACTCAGGTAAATGATTCTTATACAAGCTATGCTCACCTCATTGACGGCGACCTTAACACATGTTTCCAGAGTTCTTGGGATTCCGGTACCTGGGGCAGCAAAGTTGAAGAAGGACAAGGACAACAGTGGTTGCAGGTTGACCTTCGCAGTAATCCTGTAGACAACTTCGAATTCTATTTCGGTCTTCGCGAAGGCGACTGGGGCTGGAAAGAATGCTGGAGTAACATCGATATTTACGCTACAAACGACGCTAATGTTGCAAGTCAAGAGAATTTCAACGACGCAGACTGGACTCACGTAGGCAATTATACCGATCTTACCTCTTATATCAAGCCCGAAGGTGCTAACATGAACTCTAACGGACGTTACATTTACTATCCCGTGAGAGGTCTTGACCAGCAATATCGTTACATCCGCTTCGTTGTAAGAAGCACCATAGTTCCGCAGTCTTGCATGATGTACACCATCGGCGAGTTCCAGGTTTACAAGAGCGAACTTGACGAAGCAAACTCACCTTACAACTACGTGGAAGGCATGAAGGCTCTCGTGGATGAACTTAAACCTCTTATTGACGGGGCAAAAGAAAAGATTGCAAACAATACTGCAACTCGGGAAGACGTAGATAAGATGATAGAACTCACACAAAAGATCGACGCTCTCACTCCTAAGACCGAACCTCTCGACAATAAGATAAACGAAGTCAAAGAATACGTTGCCAAATTCTCAGACGAAGGTCTCTGGGGCGATGTAGAACCAGACGAACTCGATGCTATCAACAATGCAGTTGAAGAAGCTGAATCTTATGACCATGAGCAACCGCAGCAGGCTGATCTTGAAAAGAACCTTAACGCTCTCGAAACAGCGTTCGCGCTTTACAAGAGCCAGCAAAAGAAACCTGAGGTAAATGCTTGGTATTATATCACCAACAGAGACAACTCTCGCGGCGGCAGCATCGATGAAGGCGGCACGGGAGACATTTGGTCAAGATGGTGCAACGGAAATGTTATCATGGCTCCCCATGCTAATGCTACAAGATCGGCTTACTGGGATGACGTGAAGAATGCTGTTACTTGGAGTGGCTATGATCATGCAAGCGGCATCCTTTCCGACACCGTTCCTGTTGATCCGTATTCAATGTGGAGACTTGTTAAGATTGAAGGAAATGAGAATGCCGACGTTTACGGACTGCAGAACCGCGCAACAGGTACATACCTCGGCACAAGCGGAAACCGTAACGGATTCATAGGAATGGAGAATGCTCCTGCGCCTTACAAGCTTGTGCTTCTCAAGAGCGGTCAGTTCAATATCATATGCCAAGACGAAGCAAACTCTTGGGGTATTCCTATCCACGCAGACGGACGTAAAGTTCTCGTAACATGGGATGGAACTACCGATTCGCCTTCCGCTTGGGACTTCGTGGCTGTTGACGAAAGCGAAATAGAAAACGCAGAAATCACAATCCGCAACAATAGCGCAACAGTGATTACTCTTCCGTACGCTTACAACAACGAAGACGTAGTAAACCTCAATATCGACAACGAAATTGCCACATACGGCATCAAGGGTGTCTCCGAAGACGGAAAACAAGTATTCCTCTACAACAAGACTTCGTTTGAAGCAGGCGAACCTATGGTTGTTGTTGCCGGCGATATTACTAAATATAACGACGGTAACGAATCTACGAGAATGTTCTTGCCTTTCGCTAACGAATTTACAACGGAAGTGAAAGAAGCTAACGGTATTGTTGGTACACTTGACTATACTGTTCTGCCCGCTAACGCAGGTATTGTGAAAGCCGACTCGATTATTTCTATCGGCGACAGCGAAGATTCTGCAATATTTGGACAGCGCGGTTACATCAACGCAAGCAAGATTGTTAACAACGAAGAACTTTCCACAGACTTCGTACTTTATGTTGACGGCGACATTGTTAACGGCATAAACAACGCTGTTGTTTCAACTTCCAACAGAGTTAACGTTTACACCACCGATGGTGTGCTCGTCAAGAAGAACGTTAAGGCAGCAAATGCCAAAGACGGTCTGAAGAAGGGTGTTTACATTATCGGCAAAGACAAAGTTTTGGTAAAGTAAATCCTTAGTACACATAATAAAATCCCACAAGCCGCAAGGTTTGTGGGATTTTTTATATCTTTGTAAGCAGATAGCATGTTTTGCTTTCATTTTTATAGTTCAACCCACCCGACATTCCAAAAAAGATATTGCAAATACAATAAACAACATCCATGAATACTTTCAGCAAAAAACTTCTTTTGTGCACATTGGCGGCATTGCCCGTATATTTTTCGGCATCCGCTCAAACCGGCACGACTTCTAAAAAACTCATAGTGGCATCGTCCTCTTCCGACCACCCTAACGAACGTCCGCAGTGGAGCAAAGCGCAGGCGCAGGCTTGGTTTGACAAGGTGGGAGTCATAAAAGGAATAAACCATCCCCTTCCTCCTTGCAACGCCATAAGCCAGGACGAAGCTCTAAGACTTGCCAGTAGTTTCGGTTACAATTCCGTTCGTTGGTTTTTGGGCGGAGGAAATGCACAAGATTATATAGCAAGCGTGGAAAATGCCGCAGCCGCTGCATGGAAATACGGCATGACACTCTCACCAGTGTTCACATTTGCCTACATTCCCACTTCCACAGCCGACTCTCTGCGACTTGAAGGATTTGTAAAGCAGGTGGTGCGCCGCTTCCGCAATGACGAACGCATTATAATGTGGGACCTTTGGAACGAACCCGCAATGTACGACAACAACACGCCCGAAATAATGCAAACCATCCGTCTCATGGCGCGATGGGCACGTGAGGAGGGCTGCACCCAGGCTATCAGTGCTTCTATTATATGGGATGCACACAGCGGTGCCGATGGTGGTCAATACAAAGCCCAACGTAATGCTGCCGAAGCAGAGATGGATATACACAATTTCCATGATTACGGAATGAACGAGGGACACAGTTCAAACGTAGGTATAGTTGTGCAGAGACTAAAGAGCATTAGCGACCGCCCTATCATTTGTACCGAAGCACTTACCCGTCCGAATGGTTCGGGTGTTGCCACTTCTTTGCGTGAATGTGCCAAATATAATATAGGTTTCTATACATGGGGACTTTATTCCAGTGATCCTAACTGGGAAGTTAAATGGCATCGTTCCACTTATTACGCTTTCGAGCCCATGTTCCACAATCTTGTTTACGCAGGTGGCGACCCTGTGGACGAACGCGAGATAGAATATGTGAAGCAATTCAAATATACAACCGAAACCATCTATCCCGGTGCCGAAGAAACCGAGAAATGGACTCCGCGCAGAGCATGGAAATGGATGTGCGACGAACCTCTCAAAATTCGTTACACCAATTCCGTGAGCGAAGCCAATTCTTATCTTAACCAGCACTCCTCAAACAACGCATACAACTGTATAGCCGTGCGACTCAGCTACGCTAATTACAACAGCAACGGCGCATCGTCATACTACAATACCATTAGCTCGCTTGCCAATAAGGCTTCGAACGCGGGATTAAGGGTATTGCCCATTTTGCTGACCAGCGAAAATCTCTCCACAGCCAGATCCTCACTCGCATCATACGCATATAATATAATAGACAAGTTCTACAACGACCGACGTTTCGCAGGTTGGTGTCTGTTTGAGCAAACTTCAGCCACAGAACCGGCTAACTTCAAAACCGTGTTCCAATATTTGTTCAGCTATGTGCGTTACACATTCCCCAACCAGCCCATGTTTGCTACGCCCATGCTCGGAAGCGATGTTCAAGCCGACTCCACTGCCACCGACTACGTAAATTACATGTGGCAAGTAAGCGATGTTACCGCCTTCACCACTTCCGGCAATGCCGAAATAAGCTCTTCGCAACTTGCAAACATCTTCACACAGTATCATCGTCCCTTGTTCTTCCTCAACACCAACAAACTGCAAGACGAATTCGCTCCCTACCACGTTAACTGGGCCACGAGCAGCAGCAACATCAAGGACGACGACATCAAGAGCTTCAAGTACACTCCGCTAACCACCACCGTGGCGGGCGAAACCTACAAGATGCCTTCTTGGAAGGCTTGGGCGCAAATGAACCGCGGTCCAATCAAGGGTCTTTACTACAAAACTCCTGCGGCAGCCATTGCTGGAATCAAGGAACAGGGTCCGAAAGGCATTTACAACAGTGTGTCGGTTCAGATGAACTTCGATACATACAACAGAAACAACGCCACATACATCCAGCAGTTTGAAGAACTTCTCGCAACTGCCGACCAATACGGCATGACCGTTGTTCCTATGCTCGTGAACGATACCTATGCAAAGCGTAACGCCACTTCACTCCAGAACTACGTGTCAAACATGATCAAGACCTATAACAACGACCCGCGCATCCTGGCATGGGAGCTTTACAACCGCGCCGGAGCAGGCGCATCGCTCACATCCACGTTGCTCAACCTCATTCCGCAACTCTTTGAAGCCGCACGCAGCCAGTCGCCAAACCGTCCCGTGTTTGCAACTCCCGCTGTGAGCACCAACAAATTCGCCGCAGACTTTGACTATAAGTTTCAGCTCGAGCACTACGCAGGCGGCGGAGGTTGGGACAGGCTCAACTTCGGAAACGCAGGCATCAATCTCGTTTACTTGTGCTGGCAGTTGAGCGACATTGCCTCTATCAATTCCTCGCAAAACAATCCCGAACTCGGTTGGTTGAATAGTGTTGCCTACAAATTCGGTCGTCCCGTAATTTGCACCCGTTGGGAAACTGCAAGCTCCACCACCATCGACGAAACACTCGACATCTTCTCCGACCACCATCAGGGATGGTTTGCCGACGGAGCCATAGACGACAGCAAAGTCAAGGACTTCAAATATCAGGTAATCATTACCGACCGTTAAGAAAGGCGAACCCCACAAACAACATAGGAAACGGCGTGCTTCAGGGCACGCCGTTTCTCGTTTTTTCAGGTTCATTTTGCCCCTCTTGTAAGTCATTGTTTATCCGATGTTTGCAAATGGTCAAAAATACAAGGCATTTATTTTAAAATACAAGGCACTTATTTCAAAATATATGCCTTATATTTTCAAACAAAAGCCATGTGTTTTTTTCTGCCTTCACATAGCTTCAAAAATTCACGCCATACAACTTAGTCCCAACCCCGTTTCCCCCCTAAAATATCTCTTTTCGCGTCTTTTTATACCCATTCCCTGCAATAACCCCCGCCACTTTATCGTTAATAAATATATTGTGCGCAGTCGCAACCGGCATGGCGCAAACCAAACTCATCACCCCTGTGAAGCGATACACGTTACATATCTGTCTGTTACTCATTCTTGTGGGAGTGCTTGCCGCATGCACCACAAGCAAAAACACACCCGTAACGCGCTTCTACCACTCGTTCACCGCAAGATACAACACATATTTCAACGGACACGAGGCTTACAAACAGGGAGTGCTTGCCCAACAGCAAGGCAACAAAGACAATTTCACCGAAATGCTTCCCGTCTTTGCCGTGAGCAACAAAGGCACAGCCGACATGGGGAAGAGCAGTTTCAACACGGCTATCGAGAAATGCGAAAAAGCCATTAAAAACCACTCCATAAAACGCAAGCCGAAAATAAACCGTACACGCAAACGCACGCCCAAACAAAAAAAGATTCTTGCAAAAAAAGAATACAATCCTTTCCTGAAAAAT
Organism: Prevotellaceae bacterium; assembly: GCA_003150315.1. Taxonomy (GTDB): domain Bacteria; phylum Bacteroidota; class Bacteroidia; order Bacteroidales; family Bacteroidaceae; genus UBA6398. Next base: position 5,807 of record QAML01000009.1, read on the forward strand.
GCGTGGATGCTCATGGGTATTTCACAATTCCACAAAGGCGAATTCATCGAAGCCGCATCCACGTTCTCATACATCAACCGCCTTTATGCCACCGAACCGGACGTGCTCGCCGAAAGCCGCGCATGGCTTGCCGCATGTTACTCCGAACTCAACTGGTTTTATGATGCCGAAGACATCTTTCGCAATAAAATAGGGCGCGACAGCGTACCCCATTCCGCCAAGAAAACACTCGATGCCTCGTATGCCGACTTTTATGTGCGCCAACAAAAGTATGACGAAGCACTTCCCTATCTCGTGCGAATGGCAAAGCATACAAAAGGCTCGCAGGCAAAGGCAAGAATCCATTTTCTGCTGGGACAGATTTACAATCTCAAGGGCGACAAGAAACAGGCATACAAATCGCTTTCAAAAGTAGCAAGTCTCAGTCCTCCCTATGAGGTACAGCTCAACGCCCGCGTGCTTCAGGCGGAAGTAGTTTCCAAAGGAAAATCGAAAGCCATGCTTTCACGCCTGAACCGCATGGCAAAAAAAGCCAAAAACATCAAATACAGCGACCAGATTTACCATGCCATTGGCAACATTCACCTTGCCGCGAACGACACCGACAAAGCCGTGGCAGCCTACGAGCAAGGTGTTTCAAAATCCACGCGCAGCGGCGTGGAAAAAGGAGCGTTGCTGTTGAAACTCGCCGGCATCTACTACAGCCGCAACGAGTTTACCGCCTGCCGCAGATGCTTGAGCAAAGGCGCAGGCATGATTAGCAAGGAACGAAAAGACTACGACAGCATACAGGCTCTGAACAAAGTAATAACAAAACTCGAACCCCACACGGCAGCTGTGTTTGTGCAAGACAGCATGCAGGCTCTCGCAAAAATGCCGACCGACAAACAGAACGCCGTGTTCGACAAAGCCATAGAATTGGAGAAGAAACGCATTCGCGAAGAGCGTCGCAAAGCCATTCTTTCGGGAAACAAGGGAAACACCGGCACAAAAAACGCCGCCGGCAACGCAAATAAAAACAACAATCAGGCTTCTGCCGCCTCGACAAACACCGGCGACGACAAAAAAGCCTGGTATTTCTACAATCCCACGGCGGTTGAAAACGGTAAACAGGCATTTGCCCGTCAATGGGGCGAACGTGAACTTGCCGACAACTGGCGAAGGTCGAACAAAGAGCTTTCCGCGCAAAACGACAACGGAGAAACCACCGGCGAGGAGGGCGACGAAAGCACACAACCCAAAGATACCACAACGCAAACGCCCAAAGCCGCTGCCGACACCGCTTCTGCAAAAAAAGACGACAAGAAAGAAAAGACTTCGGGCAAAGATAAGGACAACGAAAAGCTTACGAGGGAGTACTATCTCGAACAACTTCCCAAAACCGAAGAAGACATTGAGGCGAGCAACAAGAAAATTATGGAAAATCTCCATGCTGCCGGCGTAATAGAGAAAGACGAACTCGCCAATTATGCTCTTGCCGAAAAAAGTCTCACGAGAGTTTACACGCAGTATCCCACATACGAAAAAATGAATGAGGTGCTGTATCAGCTGTTCCTGCTCGAATCGCAAATGGGAAACCACCAGTTGGCTCAACAATACAAGAACGAACTGGCGCAAAAGTATTCCGAGGACAAACTTGCCAAGTTGATAACCGACCCGAACTATGAGTACGATTCCAAATACGGCAAACATCTTGAAGATTCGCTATACACCGCCACCTACAATGCTTTTCGCGAGGGCAACGCCGCAGTTGTGCTGAAAAATGCCGCACTGTCGAAGAACCGTTTCCCCGATGGCGACAACCGTCCCAAATTTATGTTTCTCGATGCCCTTTCCAACCTTGCCGAAGGGCACAGAGAGGTGTTCCGCAACGAGCTTGACACGCTCGTGAAAGCATATCCCAAAGACGACATCACGCCTCTGGCGCAGTCCATGCTCAAAGGCATAAAAGAAGGTAGGATTCCCGGCAGCGGCATGTATGACATCGGTTCGCTTTGGACGCGAAGAAGCAAGGGCGATGCGGCTGTGTTGGACTCCATAGAGCTTGCACGCCAACTTTCATCGGAGAGAAACACCGACTTTAACGTCATAATTGCCTACCCCACCGATTCCGTGGACGAGAACCAGCTTCTGTATGATGTGGCACGCTATAATTTTACGAATTTTGCGGTACGCAATTTCGAGTTGGAGCAGACCACAGCCGAGGGACTCGGCGAAATGATTGTGAAAGGTTTCACAAACTTCGACGAAGCTCACTCTTACGCGCAACTGCTGTATAACACGCCAAGTGTGCGCCGCCACTTTGCCCACGCCAAACTGATTATAATTTCAAAGGCAAACCTTGAAAAACTCGGCACAGACTTCAGCATTGCCGACTATCTTAACTTCTACGACAAGACATTTGCTCCGCTCAAAATCAAGCCCGAGCTTCAGCTCGACAAGCAGACGGATATTTATCAGTCGGAGGACGATTTGCCGTCGAATGCGCAGGAAAATGCAGAAAGCGAGGATTCCGACGACGACAGCAACTCATATCCCTATGACAACAACACGGACAACAACGACGACGAATGGTATGACGTGGAATAAGAGCCGCATGCCACAGAACAGAACGCATACAAAGCCGCAGGGACGGTTTGACGCGCCGGCGACAACAAGCCTCGGGAACAAATAAAGCCATATTTTTTGAAACGCATGCGCAATATGTCCGTGCGCCATACGCTCACCGCGTTTTTCCATGGTTCGGACATCATGTTTTCCCTGATATTTTTCACGCGCCATGCCTTAAAAAGAGCAGTAATCCTTATCAAAATTCACCTCCCGTCATAACATAGGAAAAAACATAAGGCATCTTGTGAAAAATACAAGCCATGTATTTTAAAATACAAGGCACTTATTTTAAAATAAGTGCCTTATATTTTTCGCAGAAAATGATACTTGATTTTCAACAACTTACAAAGGCGTATTTTTAAGGCTTCCGGAACGCTTCGCAAGCGGTGCCGCAACATCAAAAAAGCGATTCCCGACCCGAAATCACTTCGGGACGGGAATCTTCGTGTAAAATTGAATTATTATGTTCTTGTCGTTATGTCATTTTCGCCAAAATCTTTCGGTAATGTCCTGCGGCTCACTGCCATCATGGCTTATGCGATAGAGTCTCTGGTTGGTTGTGGGCTTGTTGAGCGGTCCGTTCTCGGGAACATACGGTCCTATCTTCACGAAATCGAATGCCTCGCTGTCGAAGTCTTTCGGGAAATCCGGTTTGCCCGAATACCACCCCGTTAGAAACCGTCCCGAAAAATGTTCGTGTATATGCCGTGCAAGCTGAGCTACACCCCGGGGGGCGTTGTCGCCGCCCATGAAGCAAATGCAGGTAACTTCGCCCACATATTCCGAAATCATTTTGTCGAGAGCCTCAACCGTAAGCTCCTCTCCCCTGTCCTCGCGAAGATACGGACTGTGGCAGCCCTTGCAACGATTGGGACAAAGCGAAAGATTTATGGCAAGAGTCGTTTCATCGGGTATTTCCTGAAAAACGATGTCGTATCCAACAAATTTCAGCATCCTTTACGAAATCAATTATTGGCTTTTGTCTCGGCGGATGCAGTCTCCATGCTGTCCTTGTCGCGCACGGGGTTGTCATAATAACGGCGTGCAGCTTCTTTCTGACGGTCCATGGAGAAATTGGAAACGCGCTTCAGATAGCCTATGACACGTGTGAGATAGTCAATGTTCTTGCTGTGGCACACGGGACACTCTTTGAGATAACGCTTGTCAATGTGTCCGCAGTCGTTGCACACTGTGTTAGGCACATTGAACGTAAAGTAATTGCATCCCTCCTTTGCGGCAACTCTGAGAAGCTGACGATATTGTTTCTGGCTCAGATGTTCGTCAAGATTCATGTGGAGAGCCGAGCCGCCGGTGAGGTGTTCTATGAATTTATGTCCGTGAAGGCGGAACTTTTCAAGTATGTGCGTGTTGGTATCTTCAACCACGTAGAAATAACTATTGTAGCAGTCGCGCGGAACATAGTAACCGTCCTCCCTGTCCCAACGTGCGTGCTTCACACCTACGTTCTCGGCAGGAATCATTTCGCAGTTGAACATAACATCCTTGGAACGGTATTTCTTGTTATAGTATTCCACCGTGCCGAGTACGCCCTGAACAAATTTCAAATACTCGGGATTGTCGGAAATAGTATATCCCAAAGATTCCGCAGCCTCAACAAGACCGTTAACACCTATTGTAAGATACTGACGGGATATATTAATGTAACCAGCATCAAACAGAGGAAGCATTCCTTTCGATGCAAGATCTTTCAGATTCTCGTTGTAAGCAATCTGAACCTTGTGCATGATGTCCACAACCTCTGCAATATAGTCAAGATAAGGCTTGCCCTGGCGCGTAGCCTCTTGAACACAACGGTTAAGGTTGATAGTGAGCACACTCTTTGAACCCGTGGAAACACCGCCGGCACCAAGTGTGTAGCTGAAACCGTTATTCTGAATCTCATTGCGCAAACGGCAGCACGAAGCAAGGGAATCGGCATTATCACTCATGTATGTGAAGAAAGAATGTCCCTCGGCATACATCTGGGAAGTGAAATCGGCATACTCTTTGTCCACAACGTCGCCGTCTTTTGAGAGAAGAGCCATTGTTTCAACAGGGAAAGTAAGCACAGTCTTGGTTCTCTCGGCGTTAAACCACTTCATGAAACGTTTCTGAAGCCAGTTGAGCGCATTCCAATTGGGTTTTGAACCGTCGGGGAAACGGAAATCTCCGAAAATGCTCTCGAAATAGTTCTTGTCATAATAGGAAATGTTCCAAAATACAGCTTGGAAATTCCTCGCACCCGTGGGTTGGTTAATGGAATATACTACCTGCTCGAAACAATCCGTGATTATTTTATCAAGAGTACGATGACGTTTTGAAAGATCCACCACATCATCGGCGTGCTTATAGTAATCTTCTCCATATTCCAGCCCTATGAAATAAGACATATACATAAGGAATTCGGGAGTAGCGCACGCGCCGCTGAGCATGCTCGATACAATAAACACCATGTTTATGAATCCGCCGCAGAACGACTTGAGGTTTGTGGGCGCAGTGGAATTTCCGCCGATACTTTTGGTACCGCTTATCAACCAAGGATACATGGTGATGCTCGCACAATAGTTTGCAAGACTCGTTTCATCGTTCTTATATATAAAATGGTGCTCGAGAAGATAAAGATAACGGTCGGCAAGCTCTTTGCCATACATTTCCTTTATCTTATCACAGAGCAAACGACGATTCAAACGGATGAAATTGGATTTTGGAAGCTCGCCGATAAGAGTGGCTATGTTCTTGTTCTCCACATTTGCGTTGGCATCGTATTTTGAACCCGTGGCGGGATTGGAAGCTTTGCAATAATCAATAAGAAACTTCAACTTGTTGCGAATCTCACGGTCTTCGAAATGTTTCTGACGGTAAAGCATGAAAGATTTCGCAGCCTTGTAATGATTCTCACGCATAAGGGCGATTTCAACCTGGTTCTGAATGTCCTCAACACTCATTCCGTTGCAAAAACGAAGGTTGTCCATTACGCGCTGAATGTCTTCGGCGTGAACATGTTCGCTTACCGATTCAAAAGCTTTTAATATCGCGCTTTTTATTTTCTCAAGAGAGAAACGTTCTGTGGTTCCGTCTCGTTTGGTAATTAAGAAATTGTCGTAACACATATTCTTTATAGGTTTTAGTCTTTGACAGGTTTATGTTTTTATCGGAACAAAGTTTTCTTTTTTTGCAACCGCCCAATTACTATTTCCAAGGTGTTTTATCGCAAAGCCCGAGGCTTTTCATTCGTATCTGTCGAAATCTTAACAAGTTGCATTATCTCGCCTCGCTTTTCGCATCCCTTTTCGTTTACAAAGATATAATTTTCGGACAACATGCGAACCACAAAACAAAGAAATAATTTCCCGAAAAAGAAAACTTTTTTCGCCGAGAATTTTTCAAAGTTTCCCAAAATAGAAAACTTTTACTTCAACATAAAAAGCAAAATATTTTGATTTACAAATCTTTTTCTTTTCCAAGCAGGCAATTCTTTTTATTTTGCAAAAGCAAAAAGTTTTCCACTTTCTTAGATTTCCAGCAAAAAAGAGTATTTGTTATAAACGAAAAACGGAAACAAACAAAACAGAAAGAACAACCTGCAAAAGTACATACATAAAAGGCAGACATGAAATAAAAAACGGCAGAAGAAAAGCGACAAACGATGGATAAAAAGCAGCAAACAGAAAACGAAAAGCAACGAATGAAGAACAAAAAACAGCAAGCGGAGGATGAAAAGCCACGAACGGCAAAATAATAACATGTAATAGCGAATTTATAATACGAGAACAGCGGGGATATATAACAAAAACCTCCCCGCAACTCTCTTGTTGCGGGGAGGTTTACTATATGGTTTCGAATATTAGAGCTTCGGACCGGCAGCAACAAGTGCTTTTCCGGCTTCGTTGCCTTCATATTTCTTGAAGTTCTTGATGAAGCGAGCTGCAAGATCTTTTGCTTTCTCTTCCCATTCCGCTGCGTTCTTATAAGTATCGCGAGGATCGAGAATACCCGGGTCTACGCCTTCGAGCTTTGTAGGAACTACGAAATCGAAGAAAGGAATAGTCTTTGTGGGAGCTGCATCAATTGAGTGATCAAGGATTGCATCGATAATACCACGAGTATCGCGAATCGAGATACGCTTTCCTGTACCGTTCCAACCTGTGTTCACGAGATATGCCTTTGCGCCGCTCTTCTTCATGTGTGCCACGAGTTCTTCTGCATACTTTGTAGGATGCAACTCGAGGAATGCCTGACCGAAGCAAGCGGAGAATGTAGGAGTAGGTTCGGTAATGCCACGCTCTGTGCCGGCAAGCTTAGCTGTGAAACCAGAGAGGAAGTAATACTTAGTCTGTTCCGGAGTAAGGATTGACACCGGAGGAAGAACGCCGAATGCGTCTGCGCTCAAGAAGATAACCTGCTTTGCAGCGGGACCGTGAGAAACAGGGCGAACGATGTTCTTGATGTGATAGATAGGATAAGAAACACGAGTATTCTCGGTTACGCTCTTATCTGCAAAGTCAATCTTGCCTTCCGCATCAACAGTAACGTTTTCGAGAAGTGCGTCGCGGTGAATTGCGTTGTAGATGTCAGGTTCTGCATCCTTGTCAAGATTGATAACCTTTGCATAACAACCGCCTTCGAGGTTAAACACGCCGTTGTCGTCCCATCCGTGTTCGTCGTCGCCGATAAGCTTACGTTTCGGATCGGTAGAAAGAGTTGTCTTACCTGTTCCAGAAAGACCGAAGAAGATTGCGGTGTTCTCGCCATTCTTGTCGGTGTTTGCAGAGCAGTGCATGGAAGCGATTCCTTTAAGAGGAAGGAAATAGTTCTGCATTGAGAACATACCTTTCTTCATTTCGCCGCCATACCAGGTGTTGAGAATGATTTGCTCTTTTGAAGTTACGTTGAAGAGCACAGCGGTTTCAGAATGAAGACCGAGCTCTTTCCAGTTTTCTACTTTAGCCTTTGATGCGTTGTAAACAACGAAATCGGGCTCCTGCTCGAAATCTTCTTCGCTTTGCGGACGAATGAACATGTTGGTTACGAAGTGAGCCTGCCAAGCAACCTCAACAATGAAACGTACCTTCATGCGGGTGTCTTTGTTAGCACCGCAGAAACCGTCAACCACATAAAGCTTCTTGTTTGAAAGCTCTTTCTTTGCGAGCTCTTTGAGAGTATTCCAAGTTGCTTCGCTTGCGCGGTGGTTGTCGTTATGATATTCTTCAGAATCCCACCATACGGTGTCGTGAGAATTAGCATCGTCAACGATGAACTTGTCCTTAGGAGAACGACCGGTATATATACCTGTCATTACGTTCACTGCGCCGAGTTCGGTTTCCTGACCTTTGTCATAGCCTGTTAGTTCGGGTTTTGTTTCTTCATTGAACAATACCTCATAGGAAGGGTTATACAGAACCTCGGTAGTACCGGTTATTCCGTACTTTGCTTCCAAATCTGACTTCTGAAATCTTGCCATAATGTTTGAAATTTATGAATTATACGAATTACATTCCTTTTTTATTTGGGGTAAAGCCCCGGTAGTGCAACCTACGACACAAAATTACCCATTTTCCGATTAACGCCGCGCCAAGGTTCTCGTTTATTTTCAAATGTAAAGGAAACATTCTCCAAAAAATACGCTTCACGCTCCGGGCATTTTACTTTTGACAATTTTAGTTTGCAACATAACGGCACTTGCATGCTTACTCCGCCGAATTTTCGCCCACACTTTTACGGCGCGCTTACGTTTGGGAATTGCCGCATGCTTTTTTCGGACTTTAATTCGGGATTTTTCCGGACTGAAATCCCACGAATTTCAGGCGATGATTATTTTCGGGGAAAAACACATGGCTTGTCGTAAAAAATACAAGGCACATATTTTAAAATAAGTGCCTTGTATTTCAAAATATATGCCTTATATTTTTTGCCATTCCAAGCTTCTGATTAACAACAACTTACAAGAATCGCAAATTTCGACTTATCTGTCTGATTATTAGCCGCTTCCACAAAACCGCAGAAAACCCGGATTTTCCCTTGTCAGTCGCCCGGACAGCTGCAATGCTCGCCATGATGTTCAAGTTCGAGGGTGGCATGGGTTATTCCGTCTTCCGCCAACTTTTCGCGTATCCGGTGCTTCACTTCCTCCATGTTCTCGTTACAATCCACCACCACATGAGCCGTGAGTGCCGACTCCTCGGTGCTTATTGCCCACACGTGAACATGATGAACGTCTTCCACATGAGACAGAGAGGTTATGTCGTTCTTTACCTTGGATATGTCTATGTTTTCGGGTATTCCGTCAAGCGACAGGCGCAGACTCTGCGAAAGCAGATGCCATGTGGAAAAGAGAATGACCACTACTATCACGAGACTGATTATCGGATCTATCACATACCAGCCTGTATATGAAATGACGAAGCCCGAAACAAGCACGCCAACCGATACGAGCGTGTCGGCAAGCATGTGAAGAAACGCGCCTTCGGCATTGATGTCTCGCTTTTTATGGCGCATGAGCAACCACGCGCTCAGTCCGTTAATCAGTATTCCTATGCCCGCCGTCCACGAAACCGCCGCGCCGTCAACGGGTCGGGGATCGGAGAATTTATGAATGCTCTCCACCACAATTGCTCCCACGGCAACGAGCAGAATTATTGCATTGAGCAGGGATATGAGCACGCTGCCTTTCTTATATCCGTATGTGTATCCCTTTTTAGCCGGGACTTTGGCAAGTTCAAAGGCAAAGAGAGCCAGCAGAAGGCTGAACACATCGCTCAAATTGTGTCCCGCATCCGACACAAGCCCCAACGAATTGCGGCTGAAGCCAATGCCGGCTTCCACAACCACGAAAAGCATGTTCAAGGCTATTGCGAAAATATAAACGCCGTTGAGCGACGTGAGTTTCTCAGAATGGTGATGATGATGTTCCATATCAAATATGTTTATTCCTCCACAAGAAGATTAGAAATCTGCATGAGCAAATATTTTTTCCACTCCATAATCATGGCGCGATACTCGTTCTCGTCCATATTAAACCACGAAACAAAAAGATTCTTGGTTATGAACGGGAAAGCAATGTTGCCGTAAAAAGCAGTAAAGACCGTGTACATGGGCACTTGCTTCAATCTTCCCGCTTTCATCTCGCTGTTCAGCACATCGCGCACAAGCGAAAAAACTTTGTCATAGTGCATTTCTCTCGCAGTGGCAATGAAATGCTCCACATCGCGCTGTATTTCGGAAATTATGAAGCCCGGTATCGACGGATTCTCGAGAAACCTCTCGAAATACTCGTCCACCACAAGCGCAAGACGCTCGATGAGCGGTTTGTTGCTCGACATTATTTCGCGCAAACGCGGCATGAGAGTCTCGACAATGGACGAGAACACCGCCTTGAACATTACGTCCTTGTTGGGAAAATAATAGTGGAGCGTGGAACGGTTCACACCCGCCAATTCGGCAATGTCGCACATGGTTGTGTCCTCGAAGCCTTTTTCAATAAAAAGTCTGCGAGCCGAGTCAATCATTACCATTTCCTGTCCGCCGTATGTCTTTTCGCTCATCTCGATTGTCTTACGTTATCAATGAACAACAGCAAACGATTAACGATATTCACATCGCTCACCGAGCTGTCAAAGTCGAGCGAAAGAATGTTCAGTTCCGGAAACATTGTCTTGAGTTTTTTCTCAATGCCTTTCTCTATTATGTGGTTGGCAATGCAGCCGAAAGGCTGAAGGCTTACCACATGATTAATTCCGTGAGCGACATAAGTGGAAATCTCTCCCGGAATGAGCCATCCCTCGCCAAACTGCGCGTTAAGCGAAATAATCTTCGAAGCCCGCTTTGCCTTTTCAAAAATATCGTCAAAAGGGGTGTAATATCTGAACGCCGATGCCGCATCGTTGAAAACGTCCATGCGCTTCTGTACCTTGCGATAAAGCCAATTGACAACGACATCGGGAATGCTCTTGCGCAGAAGCATTGAACGGTTTTTGGTTTCGCGGTTCACGAAACTTTGCGTAAAGAAATCCGTTATCAGCGGCGGCACAACCTCAAGCCTTTGCGCAATGAGCCAGTCGGTAACGTTTTTCTGGGCATAAGGATTGAATTCAAGGAAAATCTCACCCACAATTCCCACTTTGGCGGTCTTGATGTCCGTGCAAGCATCATTGAACTCCTTTGCAGCCTTTCTCACAAGCTCAGGAAGGGCGTCGGCATTATTTCTTTCTATCACAGGCTTTGCAATATCAAGGAATTTTTCCTTTAGCTTCGCTGCCACACCCTTTTCCTTTTCGCGCGAAACCGTGGCGTAATACATTTTGGCAATTACATCGCTGTACAACATGGTGCTGAGAGCCACCGGAAGCAATTTGAGCCATGGAATCTTGAATCCAGGCTGGTAATTGTCAATTCCGCTTCCGAATGAAAACGACACGACAGGCGTGTTTCGGTATCCGTTCGACAACAAAGCGCGTTTAATGAGTGCTATATAGTTGCTGGCGCGACACTGACCTCCAGTCTGCGTAATGGCAACGGCTGTGTCGTCCGGGTTGAAGCGTCCGCTCTTGAACGCCTTTATTACATCGCCCACGATAAGAGTTGCCGGATAGCAGACTTCGTTGTTGGAATATTTCAAACCCAGTTCTCCCGATTCCGAATCGCTCATGGGAAGATTCACAACATTGAATCCCGCCACTTTCATAGCCGCAGGAATCAACGGCGAAAGGAAAGGCGTAAAAAACGGTGCTATAATGGTGCGTTTACGTTCGGCTTTCGTAAACGCAGGAGTGGTTTCGAAAGACTTCACGCGGCTTTGCGTCTTGTCGTGGCTTATTTTCAAACTTTCCACAAGCGATCGCACACGCAACTTAATAGATCCAACATTATCTATATCGTCAATTTTAAGGAGCGTAAGGTTTTTGTGAAATCTCTCAAGCGTAGCCCGCACTTCGTTTGTCAGAAAAGCGTCGGGACCGCAGCCAAAAGATGTGAGCTGCATATACTGCACGTCTGCCGGTTGTAGCCCCGCCCATTTGGCAGCTTTGAGAATGCGGTTGGGATAAGCCCACTGCGAAAGATATATCGTATCGTCAATTGAAAGTTTCTCGTCATAAACAATATCATCCGTTATTACGTAAACACCCATTGCCGTTGCCATCTCCGCAACCCGGTGTTGAATGAGCGGATCTGTATGATAAGGACGACCGGCAAGGAGAATGGCGAGACGTTTTTCCCGCCTTGCTTCTTCGAGAACCTCTCTGTTTATCTCGGCAAGGCGTTCGCGATATTGTTTTTCGGCTTCTTCGGCTGCCGACAAAGCACTGCGCACGGTTTTCGATGCAATTCCGAATCGTGAAAGCCATTCTTCCATTTGTTTCTGCAGCAGTTTGCGGTTTTTGAAAGTAACAACGGGACTTTCAACCGGCACTTTGGGCGACTGGGAACTGTTAACAACTTCGGAATATCCCGAAACTATCGGACAATTATAACTGTTTTGCTGTCCTTTCTCCTTGCGTTCAAAAACTACAAAGGGCATGAAAATTCTATCTACGCCCTTGCGTTCGAGATCTGCTATATGGCTGTGAACGAGTTTGGCAGGAAAACAAATGTTATCGCTCATCACGCAGTTTGCGTTACGTTCGTAGTCGGCGTAAATGCTTTCTGAGGAGAGCACTGTACGTATGCCGCATGAATTCAAAAAGGTATGCCAGAAAGGATAATCCTCATAAATGTTCAGACAACGCGGTATGCCGATGGTAAATACGGGCTTCTCCACCTTACATTCGCGATTGAACAAAAGCCGGTACTTCTGCGGATAAACATTTCTGCCGGGTTTTGCCTTTGTTCCGCGATTGGAGAAAACACGTTCGCAACGGTTTCCAGAATAATACTTGCGGTTTCCCGGGAATAGGTAATGCGTAACCGTACATTGGTTTTCGCATCCCTTGCATCGGGTGCGTCGCGTGGTATATTTGGCACGCGAAAGCATTTCTTCCACACTGCCCGCCTCGGTTGCCTCGTCGGATTTATGCTCCATGGCATAGAGTGCGCAACCTACCGCACCCATCAACTCGGGACAGTCGCTGCGGTTAACATGTGTGGACGCAAGTTTTTCAAGAGCGCGAACAATTGAATCGTTTCGCATTGTTCCGCCCTGCACAACCACATATTTTCCGAGTTCGGAGGTGTTTTTGAGCTGCAAAACCTTATACAGGCAGTTTTTCACCACACTGTATGAAAGTCCTGCCGCAATATCGGCAACCGTAGCCCCTTCGCGCAACACCTGTTTCACTTTTGAATTCATAAACACGGTACAGCGTGTTCCCAAATCGCAGGGAGCATCGGAAGTACATGCGGCACGGGCGAAATCGTTAACGTCATAGTCGAGCGAACGTGCAAATGTACTGATAAACGAACCGCAGCCGGACGAACATGCTTCGTTTATTTCTATGCGGTTTATTACTCCGTGGTCCACGAAAATGGCTTTCATGTCCTGTCCGCCTATATCAAGGATGAAAGAAACCTCGGGACTTATGTTTTTTGCGGCAAGATAGTGGGCAATGGTCTCGATTATTCCGCCACCCAATCCGAATGCCGCCCTTATTAGGTCTTCGCCGTAGCCCGTGGAGCAGGAACCGGATATTTTCAAATTGGTTTCGTGCTTCTCGCACTCTTTTTTCAGCAGCTCGAGTCCTTTCTCCACAGTGCCTATAGGGTCGCCGTCGTTGTTATGATAGTAAGAAAACAGCAGATTTCCCTCGGGAGACAGAGCAACCACCTTGGTGGTGGTGGAACCCGAGTCAATGCCTATAAAAGCTTCCTGATTCCCTTTACCGGGAGCCACACGCCGCAAAGCGTTTCCCCCAAGATTTTTGCGCCAATGCTCATAGTCTTCCTTACCTTCGAATATCGGCGGAAGACTAAGGTATGAGTGAACTTTCAAAGAGAGTGCGGAAGACACAAGTTGCTCAAATTCGCGAGCCGATGTCTGCATTCCGTTTTCGGCAAGAGCCGCTCCCCACGCGGGAATTATGCTTCCGTTTTCGGGAAGTACTATTTCGTTTTCGGCAAATCCGAGATAATCGGAAAAGGCTTTCCTCAAACCCGATAGAAACGTCAAAGGTCCTCCGCAAAACATGACAGGCGGAGTAATTACACAGCCGTGAGCCAAAGTTGTTACCGTTTGCACCGCCACGGCATGGAAAATGGAAGCGGCAATGTCCTCACGCGGCACATTGCGGGCTATAAGGTTTTGAATATCTGTCTTGCTGAACACGCCGCAACGCGAAGCCATGGGATAAACCTGCGTGGAACGGAGCGCAAGAGCGTTGAGTTCGTCATTGCTTGCGTGGAGCAAAATTGCCATTTGGTCAATAAATGCCCCCGTTCCGCCTGCACAATTTCCGTTCATGCGCAAATCGGTTGCACGACCGCCGTCAAAAAACACCACTTTTGCATCTTCGCCACCAATGTCAATCATTGTTTTGGCTTCGGGATGGGCACAGCGCACATAATTAGCCGCAGCCACCACTTCCTGTACAAAGGGAACGTTGCAACGCTCCGAGACTCCCATGCCCACACTACCCGTTACGCTGATGCTGAGAAGCGAATCGCCCGCCACGCGCCGCAAATCGCTGCAAAAGTCCGCAATACAGTCTTTGACACGAGCCTGATGGCGCACATAATTAGTGTAAACCGGTTTGCCAGAAGGGTCAAGAGCCACAATCTTGGCGGTTGTGGAACCAATATCAATACCTACCTTATATAATGTCATAAATGTTATTTTTCGCGAAAGCTGACACTTGTGTCAGACAACTGCAAATGTATGAATTAATTTCATTTACGCGACAGGGATTTGCATCATTATTTTTCTTTAACGGGATGTTCCGCCTAATCAGTCAACCACGTTTTGCATTAAAGCCCCAACCTCATCGAAGAAGGCTGTCATTTTGCGCGTTTGGCGACATAAAAACAAAAAAATCATCGAAAACAAAAAGTTTTTCAAAAATCTTGCACGACCTATCAAAAGTTTTTACTAACTTTATGCTGATTTTTTTTCGAAAACACATCGCGCTGTACAAGTACAGCAAAGAGCGCAGGATTTGAGACAATCTGCAAGCGCAAGCCGATTTCCCATTTCATGCAAAAACAGTGGCATCACCATGCCCGAAAGTCCCTTGTAAGGGGAAAATAGTTTCTTTTCGAAACGAGACACATAGTTTTTAGCATAGCGATGAAGGGTCATCGCCATTTATGCTCTAATAACCGCCTGCCGTCGTTAAAAAACGTTAGTATGCTTAGATTCTTATATTGGACGGAGACGGCTTTTGGAGCCCAACCATGGGGGACAATTAAAAATTACAGCACGGTTGTCCCCCATTTTTCCGACGGAGCAGAATCTTTCCGCCTTTATTTTGCACGGCACACAGTAAATAAACAACGAACAACACATATCTTTATTGTATAAAACTGCACGATTTATCGTTTTTCGGGCAACTTTCTCCGACATTTCAACATAAACATGGCAGCAATTACTTTTTTGCGCACGCAAAACCGAGGGACACAGAGCATACCTCAATGCCGATTATCGGACACGTTTTGCAACAATTTTTCGAGGCATTTTTGTCCCTTTTGTAAGACTTTGTTTTTCAATATGTTTGACATGTCCGAAAATATAAGGCATATATTTTAAAATACAAGGCACTTATTTTAAAATATGTGCCTTGTATTTTTCACAACAAGCCATGTGTTTTTTTTCGCGTCAAAACACATGGGAAAAATTAAAGGAAAAAATGTGGTTTCGGTACACTTTTTTGTCCCGCCACGGTGTTAACGGCGCACGGTTTTCCGAAACATTTTTCGGAACGAGCCGGAAGAATGTAGCCCCATGCGACACGCTACCGTAGTGGCGGCTTAATGCCTGAAAACGGACGCTTCAGCCCCGCGCCGCGTATGGCACGCGCAGGTTAATCCGGGGCATATTCCTAAACGCAATGTTCAGGAGCGAAATTACAGAAACGAAAATCCCCGTCCTGCAGCACGCGGAACGGGGAGCAATCTATTACGTTAATTATTTGTCAGAGATTGAACGCCTCTTTAAGTTCGTTCATCGATTCATCGCTCATGCCTTCAGGTTCAAAACCCATGGATTTTGCATCCTGATAAATCTGCGCAGACTTAACAAGCACATCGATTTCATCGAAAGCCTCAAGCGCATCATTGCCTATGGCAACAACACCGTGCTTTTCCCACAACACAACATTGTGTTCCTGCAATCCCTTGACTGTTTCCTCGGCAAGTTTTATGCTCGAAGGCATTTCGTAAGGAATAATGCCCAAGCCCTTGGGACAGAAAGCACGTGTTTCGGGAATCATGGACCAAAGCAAATGGGTAAGTACACCGGGTTTCAGATATTCCTTGTTGTGCGACATGGCAACAAGCTCAATGGGATGAGTATGTATGACAGCGCGGAACTTAGAACCTTTGCCTATCAAATCGTCATGTATAGCAAGGTGGGAAGGAAGCTCGGAAGTAGGTTTTACAGGATTGTCGGCAATCATTTCGTAGTTTTCGCCGTCGGGCAGAACGCGAATGATCGAACCGTTGTCCATGGGGTGGCGTGCAAGGTCGCGCATGCGGCAGCCCGTGCCCTTGCAATAGAAAATGCCGCCCTTAATGTTGGGCAGCGTCATGCCTATGGGAGTTACGGGACCAATGGCAGGAAGTTTTGAAAGAGCTTCCACATCCACAAGCTCCGTGATGTTAACCGTGATGTTGCCACCGTTGCGTTCGGCCCAGCCTTTTTGCCACAAATAGCCGGCAACCTCGGCAGCTTTCATTACCTCGGCTTTGGCACGAGGATAATCTTCGAGTACAGATTTCATTTTATATTCTTTTTTATCCGCCCGCCGTTGACGGGCTAATTAAATTAAGGCGGACAGTCATTAGTCTGTCCGCCTCGAAAAATTCTATTTGTTTATACCAACTGCGGGAGGAAACACGATACAATCAGCACCAGAATGCCGGCAATGAGAACGGCAATGGTTTTGCTTGAACAGCCTTTCCATTCCTTGAGGATAATTCCCCAAACATTGGAGAACGTAACGTTGAGAGCCATGAGGATGCAGAACGAAAGGGTCATCAATGTGGGCGAAGAGGTAAGGAAACCTTTGCCAAGCGACAAGCCGAAGAACTGTGAGTACCACAACGCTCCGGCAAGAGCGCAGAACAAAAGATTGTTAGCCCAAACACCACCGTTCTTGTAGTCTCCCCACGTATGGTTCTTTCCATTCTGGTAGAAACAGTAAACGGCATTCGTGATGAAGCCTCCGAAAGTTACGAGAAGGGTTGCGGGAAGCGTGTGAAACATTGGGTTCGTGAGATCGCCGAAGTTAATGTCTTTTCCGAACTCAAGACCCACATTGAAACACCCGCTCATAAATCCGGCAAGCAGAGCTATGACTATACCCTTGGGAAAATTGAAATCCTTTACGGCAGCTTTTTTCTCTTCTTCGGAAAGCGAAGCAGATTTCATGGCTCCCGCCACACCGATTATGGCAATTCCGACGAGCGTTGCCACCACACCGATAACAACAGCTGCGGTGAGAGTGGAAAGCGCATCAAGTTCGGGGAAGAACACATTCAACAGCACCGGACCCATAATGGTTCCCAATGCGGCGCAAGTGCCGAGGGCGATGGATTGTCCGAGAGCCACTCCGAGATAACGCATGGAAAGTCCGAAAGTCAAACCACCTATTCCCCAAAGCACACCGAACAGAACCGTCATGGAGAGTCGGAAACTGTCGGCTCCCGCAAACAATTCGAAAAGCGAGTGTCCTGCGGGCACCGCAAGCAGTGCACCGAGAAGCGGGAACACGAGCCAGGCAAAAACTCCCTGAACTATCCAATAACTTTCCCAACTCCAGTTCTTAATCTTGTTGATAGGAACATAACAACTGCTTTGGCAGAACGCTCCAATCGCAATAATCAATAATCCTAAAAGAATTTCCATCTCCGCGCAGTGTTATCAGTTACGCTTTGAGAGAACTTCCTGCTCGTATTTCTCAACCTCAGCGAGGTAATCTTCGGCAACAGGAACATTGTTCTTGAGGTTGAAGTAGTCATAAACCGCTCCAACAGGAAGAGTCTTGGCTTCTTCGAGCAAAGCAAGGCGTTCGAAGAGTTTTCCTTCGTCCTCGTACTTGCGCAAAGTGTCAAGCGGCTCGAGGAATGCCTGAAGCAAAGACTTCTGAGCAGCACGAACGCCAATGATGTAAGCACCGATACGATTGATAGAAGCATCGAAATAGTCAAGACCTATGTGAGCACGATCAAGAGCGTCGGCACGAACAAGTTCCGAGAACAAGTTGCGGGTATTATCGTCAAAGAGTGTTACATGGTCGGAATCCCAGTGCATGGGACGAGAAACGTGAAGCATGAGCTCGGGAACGAAGAGAAGCAAAGCACTAACGGCATCGCTAACATTCTCGGTGGGCTCGTAGTGACCGGTGTCGAGAGTGTAAATCACATTGTTCTTTGCGCAATAGCCTGCATAGAAGTCATGAGAACCTACGGTGTATGCTTCCAAACCGATACCGAAGAGTTTAGCCTCAAGACAAGGCTTCATGTTAGGCAGATTTTCTGCGAGAATCTCGTCAAGGCTCTCTTTAAGAATCTGACGATAACGAAGTTTCTCAACAGTGTAATCCTTGCTTCCGTCATGAACCCAAATATTCATGATACAGGGGTCGCCCTGATAGGCTCCCATTGCATCAGCTATTCTGCGGCAACGCTTTGTGTGCTCAATCCAAAAGTCGCGAATGGACTTGTCGGGGTTGGAAAGCGTAAGACTTCCGCTCTTGGGGTGAGAGAAACTCGTGGAATTGAAGTCAAGCTTCATGTTTCTTTCTTTTGCCCATTCCATCCAGCCTTGGAAATGTTTTACCTCCACTTGGTCGCGGTCCACAAACTGTCCGCCGAACTCTCCGTAAGTTTCATGGAGATTCAAACGCATGTGTCCTGCGAGAAGACTCGTAACCTTGTCAATGTCCTGACGCAACTCGTCGATGTTGCGTGCTTTGCCGGGATAATTACCTGTGGTCTGAATACCGCCCGAAGCTGCTTCGTTGCGCTCAAAACCCACAACGTCATCAGCCTGCCAGCAATGCAGCGAGATAGGAGTTCTTTCAAGTGTTTCGATAGCCTTATCGGTATCAATTCCAAACTCTGCGTAACGCGCTTTAGCAAGCTCGTAAGCTTTTTTTATTTGTTCTTCTTTCATGGTTGTTTGTTTTTATTTTTTGATATTACTGATTTATTTCTTTATAAATTTGTAAGAGCCGGACTTAAGTTCGTAAACCGCCTTGCCACCGGCATAAGATTTCTTGGAAACCCCTTTCTTGCCTTCCACAATCTTCAAATCACCCATCTTGTTTACAGGAAGCGAGAAAGTAGCTGTGGTATTCGCCGGAATGGAGAAGGATATTTCTGCACCGGATGCCGTAACGTTCCATTCACTTTCTATGTCGCCGTAAACCGAACGGAATCCGCCTTTGACATTCTTGAAATCGCTATTAATCTCCGGCTCGATAAGAATATGCTTATAGGCCGGATTATTTTCATCGCGCTGAATTCCGAGGTTATGAGACATTATCCATTCCTCCACCGCGCCATAAGCGTAATGATTAAACGAATTCATTCCGACATCTCCGAAACCTTCTTTGATTGTATAAGAATTCCAGCGTTCCCACATGGTAGTTGCTCCCTGCTTAACGGGGAAAAGCCACGAAGGATACTCTGTTTGAGTGTAAAGAGTATAGGCAAGATCGCTGTGCCCATTGTTGGAAAGTACATTTAATATATAAGGAGTGCCGAGGAAACCTGTTTGCAATCGATTGCCATCCTCTTTAATTTTGTTGCAAAGGTGTTCCGTGGCTTTCTGTTTAATTTCCTGCGGCAGGATAAGGAATTCGAGCGGGAGTATATAGGATGTCTGCGTGTTTATGCGGGTTTTCTTTCCGTCGTTCATCACTGTAAATCCTTCTTCATCGAAGAAAGTTTTCACGAAAGCATCGCTGACGTTTTTGTAAAGCTTCTCGTAATGCTCCGCATCTGCATCATATCCGAGAGCTTTAGCCATTACCGACATAATTCTTGCATCATATCCCATATAAGCAGTGGAAAGCAGAGAAATATTCGTGGGAACGGGAGCAACCCAATCGCCCCAATAAGTTGCATCGGGGGCAATGTAGTTCTTTGCTTTGCTTTCAAGATAATTCATAAAGTTCTTCATCGACTGATAATGCTCCCTTATAAATTCTTTATCGCCATATTGCTGATACATCTGCCAAGGAATTATAACAGTAAAGTCGCTCCAACCCGTACCACGCCCGGCAGCAGCTTCAATATTGGCATTGTCTGCGCCATTCATGGTATTGCCGAAGCAAGGATAGTAACCACCGGTATCGCCATTGGAACTTTTCTGATCACGAACGGTATAGAACCAACGCTTATAGAAAGGTTCGGTCATCATATTGTAAGTGGCGGTACGACAAAAGACATTGGCATCGCCGGTCCAGCCCATACGTTCATCACGTTGCGGACAATCGGTGGGAACAGCGAGGAAATTACTGCGTTGTCCCCAAACAATGTTATTAAACAGCTGATTTATGTCGGCATTTGCGCTCTCGTAGTGGCTGAATTGCTCGCCTATCGATTCCAACACTATGCCTTCCACGTCAGACAAGACCGGAGCCGTGTCCAAACCGTCTATAGAGATATAGCGATAGCCATGTTGTGTGAAAGGAGGCTCGAAAGTTTCGCCGGCAGCATCGCCTTTGAACGTATAAAAATCTGTGGAAATGGCAGAACGGTAATTGTCCATATACATATTGCCACGATTGCGTTCGTAGTCAGCTTTCGTAAGAGGTGGGCGGGGATTCTCGGGAGCCTTGTCGGGGAAAAGCATTTCCGCGTAACGGATTACTATCTGCTGTCCCTTTTTTCCATGCAGATTTTTCAAACGCGGCACACCGGCAAAGTTTTGTCCCATGTCAAAGATGTATCGTCCGCCGATTTTCTTAACGGATTTTGCTTTCAGAGTTATGTTGTTTTTGATTTTCATACCCACATATCCCTGAATCTCCACGTTTTTATCGGGAGCAGCCAGCACATCCGCGTGTTGCCATTTGGAATCGTCGAAAGAAACTTCCTTCCAACCGTTAATCTCACGCCTTGCATCATAGATAACTCCGTGATAAAGATTATCCACAAACAACGGTCCGTTGTCCGAAACCTTCCAGTCGCGGTTTGTAACAAAGCTCTCACTGCTGCCGTCCTCGTAAGTTACTTTCAGCATAGCCATTGCCGAAGGCTTAAAGCCATACTGGTCGCTCCAACCCGATCCTGTCCAGCCCCAATTGCTGCAGAACCATCCGTTGCCCAATTCTATGGTCAGCGCATTCTTTCCATCGGTCAGCATAGAGGTTACATCGTAGGTATCATACATTATGCGGTGGCGGAAATCGGTCCAACCGGGAGCCATATAGGCATCGCCGGCTTTCTTGCCGTTTATATAGAAGTTGTAGAAGCCTCTTGCGGTGGCGTAAAGCCTTGCACTCTTCACCTTCTTGGCTATATTAACGACATTACGCATCATCGGCGCATTTATCTCCTCGTTAAACGTCCACGTGTTAAGCTTTCCATTTCCTTCGGCGTTATATGTCTTGGGATCGGAAGCAAGAAGAACGTCCCACTTGGTATCCGACACTGATATTCCGGAAAATTGTGCATCGAAACCCAGTTGTTGTACATAGCCGATGTCATATAAATGACAATCGCTGCGTCCCACGGAGTCGCGCATGCAATTTACGCCGAAATCGTTCTTTCCTTCTTTGCTTTTTACTTGTTTTCCGTCAATCTGAATCTGCAAATTATAGTCGCCGCCTCCGTGTACAACCATCCTTACATGGTGATTGGTCAGAGCCTGCGAGGTTATGATGTTCGAGATGTCAATATTCTGATACTCCACTTTCTTTTTGTAGAACACCGCTCCCGCAACGAGTCTTGCCGGTTTGCGCGTGTCTATCGTTATATAGCAATAGCTGTCCGCTCCTTTTGCGCCGTAAACAAACGTTGAAGGTCCGGGCTTGCCCACATTCTTCACATCATATTCCAGAACAAAGTCGCTGCGATAAGGAGATACCTGTGTGCGCGGCGAAGAAATCCATTGCGCGTTGTCCCATTGCGAACCGAGCAAACCGGTTTCAAACCATGACACGGGCGAATCGATTTCCTTTTTCTTTTCATCGGTTACGGTTACACGCCAATAGTAACGTGTGGCAGGCTTCAAGGCTGCGCCGGCATATTTAATGCCCACCGAAAGTCCCGAATTTGTTTTGCCGGAGTCGTAAACATAGTTGCCTCGATTCAGATTGTCTTCCGAATCGGAAACAACAAGTCTGTAAGCTTTTTGCTCCGCTCCGTAACGATCGCTCTTCATTTGCCAACCAAATTGAGGCTGCTTCACGTCTATGCCTACGGGTGTCTGCATATATTCGGTGGTCAGTCTTTCTATGGTTTGCGCCGAAGTCGCAACGCAAAAGCACAGCAAGAGCAATGACGAAAACAAACTTTTCTTCATATCTTATATATTATAGGTCTTGTTACTTGTTAGGCGTATAAACCTTGGTACCTATTGCTTCAGCCACAGCCTTGCGCATTTCCCAACGGTTTTTGTACAATCCCACAGCCTGAGCCTGAATCATGGCGTTGCCTATTGCCGTGCCCTCCGAGGGACCTGCTATTACCGGCATGCCTATGGTGTCGGCGGTAAGCTGGCTCATGAATTTGTTAACCGAGCCGCCACCAATGACATGAAGCTTGTCAATCGTAAACGAAGCCATGCCCTGAAGAGAGGTTATCACTTCGCGATATTTGTTTGCCAAACTGTGATAGATACACGAAATCATTTGCGCATCGTTCTCGGGAACAGTCATGCCGCGTTCCTTGCAACACTTCTTTATTTCGGCATCCATATTCTCGGGATTGGCAAAGCGCGGATCGTCCGGGTCTATGTACGAGGGGAAATCTTTCTCCTGCGTAGCCATTGCCTCAATCTGCGCATAGTCATAGTTTCTGCCCTCTTTGCTCCAGCACTTGCGGCTTTGTTCAAGCAGCCACATGCCGGTTATGTTCTTCAAGAAACGTGTCGTGCCCTCTATGCCGCCTTCGTTGGTATAGTTCTTTGCGCACGATTCCTCTGTAAGTATAGGCTTTTCGGTTTCTATTCCCATCAAGCTCCATGTTCCGCTGCTCAGATAAGCAAAATGCTCGTCGCTTGCCGGCACTGCCGCAATGGCGGCTGCCGTGTCGTGTCCCGCAACAGCTATTACAGGCATGGGCTCTACGCCGAGTTCTTCGGCTATTTCGGGAAGAAGTTTACCTATTTCCGTTCCCGGCTGCACAAGAGGCAGAAGCATGTCAGTGTTTATGCCGAGTTTCTCGAGCAAAGGCTTATCCCAGTCGCGCGTTGCGGCGTTTAGCATCTGCGAAGTAGAAGCCACGGTGTATTCGGTGAACATTTTGCCGGTGCAGAAGTACGACAGCAAATCGGGGATAAACAATATCTTGTCCGCGTTCATGCACGGAGCGAATTTCTCTTCCTTTGCCTTGAAAATCTGGAATATGGAATTGAAATTCATGATCTGTATTCCTGTGTGGGCATACAGTTCCTTGCGCGGCACTATTTCGTATGTTTTTTCGGGGGTGCCCACGGTATATTGGTCGCGATAGGCACGCGGCAAACCGAGCAGAGTTCCGTCGGCTGCAATATAACCGAAATCGCAGCCCCATGTGTCAATGCCTATGGAGTCGAGCTTTACGCCCAAATCGCGTGCCGCAGCTATCGATTTTTTCAGGTTGTCGAATATTGCGTAAACATCCCAGTAATATTTACCATGTATTCCCATTATGGCATTAGGGAAACGGTAAATCTCTTTCATCTGAAACGAGTTTTCGGTTACTGTGGCGAGCATTCCGCGTCCGCTTGTTGCGCCAACGTCAAAAGCCAAAAAATTAAAAGTCTTCATCTCTATTCGGTTTTCAAATTATTTTGTCAATATGCTTACACGCTTGCAAAACATTTGCAAAGCAGATTCAATCCACAAAGTTAAAATTTTCTTGTTTATATACGATTTTTTAAACACTAATTATTCAAAAAAAATCTGCATTGCGCATATTTGCCGTTGTTTTGAAAGGGTTTTCTCCGCTTTTCCCCTTGCACATAGACACACTTCACGGATTTCTCCACATGCCGACGGATTTTTTCGCAAGTTTTTCCCCTCATTTTTTCAGTCGTTTGCGGACGCTCCGAAAAACATAAGGCATCTTGCAAAAAATACAAGCCATATATTTTAAAATACAAGGCACTTATTTTAAAATAAGTGCCTTGTATTTTTCGCAAAAAACGGCGTCTGATTTTCAACAACTTACAAAGCCCTAAAATTATGCCCTTTCGGAAACGAAAATGCCCCGAGAGCGTTTGCTCTCCGGGCATAGATTCTTTATGAGGATTGGTGATTATTTCAAATGGTCAAGCCATGCCGAAAGCTCATCGCACATCTGTTTGTGATATTTGAAATCTTTTTTCGCTCCATAGCCGTGTCCGCCGGTAGGGAATATGTGCATGGAAGCGTCAACTCCCGCCCTTTTCAGCGCAAGATAGTAACGCACCGAATTTTCGGGATGAACCGCGCCGTCATCATTGCTAAGGAACAGAATTGCAGGAGCCTGTCCTGGCTTAACCTGCAAATCGTTGCTATAAGCCTTGTCCATTTCGGGCGTGGGATTGGGACCGAGCAGATTCTTGCGCGAATCGGCGTGGGTTATAGCCTGGTCCATGGATATGACGGGGTACATGAGAATCTGGAAGTCGGGGCGTGCGTCGCCCACGGAGTGGGTTGCCACCGTGGAACAAAGGTGTCCACCCGCACTGTGTCCCATTATCCCCACCTTGTGTGGGTCAATGTTCCAATCTTTGGCGTTGCGGCGCACAATGCGCATGGCTTCGAAAGCATCACTTTCGGGCACCTGTGTAAATCCGTTGGGCATGCGGTATGTAAGAACAAACACCGCCACTCCGCGCTCGTTGAAAAACGGTGCCCAGTCCTTGCCTTCGAATTCCGTGGCAAGACCCCAGTAGCTTCCTCCTGGCAATACTACCACAGCCTTGCCGTTAGCCTTGTCGGCAGAGGGAAGATAAGCAAACATCTGCGGCTTGAAGTTGCGCGTTTGATCGTTGTAAGGTTCGGTGAGATCCCTTCCGTTGGTGTTCGGAAGCCCTTGCGGCCATACATCAACGGTGAAAGTTTTCTGTGCAGAAGCTGTAAAAGCCCCCATAAACAGCAAGAGCAAAGCTCCTAAGAGTTTCTTCATGATTTTATTTTATGCTTTTATTTGTTATTCAAGTCTCCGAGCCATTTGAACAGGTCAACCATTTCGCCTTCATGCCATTTGAAATTTTTATGACAGCTGAAACCGTGATCACCGGAGCGATAAATGTGAAGCGAAGCGGGAATGCCCGCCTTGTGAAGGGCTTGGTAATAAACAACACTGTTTTCTACCGGCACAATGCGGTCGTCGTCGGTAACGAAAATAATTGCCGGAGACTGCCCGGGCTTAACCTGTTTTTCGAGACTGAAATAGTTTTCCACTTCAGCCGACGGATTTTCGCCGATAAGGCTGTTGTGAGTTCCCATGTGGGTGAATGTCTTTTCCATGGTTATTACCGGATACATGAGAATCTGGAAGTTGGGACGCGCATCACCTGTGGCATGCGTAGCAACGGTTGCGCAAAGATGTCCGCCCGCGCTGTGCCCCATAACACCTATCTTGTCGGGCGAGAATCCCCATTTGCCGGCATTTCTGCGCAATATGCGCATTGCTTCCATTGCGTCGCTTCCCGGCACAGCCGATTGCCCGTGAGGCAGACGGTATTTCAAAACCGCAATGGCTATTCCGTGGTCAAGGAAATAGGGCACCCAGTTGAATCCCTCCGTGTCGTAGCACACCACACCGTATCCGCCACCGGGAATACAGAGCACCGCCTGACCCGTAGCCTTTGATTTTTCGGGAAGGTATACCGTAATCTGCGGCTTGTAGTTTCCCGTGGCATCGTCAAAGGGTTTTGTCAAATCCACACCGTTTGTATTTGGAAGACCGTCGGGCCAAATGTCCACAACGATTCCTTTGTCTTGGGCAAAGCCCATGGTAACAGCAAACATAAGCAGCGCGAAAGCTGCGACAATCTTTTTCATTACTTTATAAATTTAGGTAAGTGATTTCTTTTATCATTGCAAATATAATTATTCTTTTTTTCAAATTCGGAAAAAGGCACGCCGCCAACGTTTATTTTTTACTTTTGCTGCTTTTTGCCGTAAAAAACTCACATTGCGCCCGAACGCACAAAAAAAGCCTCTGCAAAATCGGCAAAGGCTTCGTTTAGTATGGTTCAATTCCGTTTGTTTCCCGGAGCTTTGAGCACATCGCGCAAAATAGAAAGCGAATCGGGATTCTTTTGTACGAACGTGTCGATGTGGCGAAGGCGTTTCTCTTCGAAAATCTCGTCCACATCAATCAGAATTCCCGTTTCCTCCACATTTCCGAACGTATCGTTCACCGCCGTACCGAACATTTTCATCGTGGGACTCAATCCCATGTAAGCGTTAACCAATGGCGGAATGTTGAAACCGAGTTTCCTTACCTCGGTATTAAGAATCTTATAGTCTTCCTTGAAGTTCGTGCCTGCGAAAAGCTGCTGCAGATAGTTACGGTCGGTTTCTATCCGAATGGGATTCATTGCCGTTACGAGA
Source organism: Prevotellaceae bacterium (assembly GCA_003150315.1). Taxonomy (GTDB): domain Bacteria; phylum Bacteroidota; class Bacteroidia; order Bacteroidales; family Bacteroidaceae; genus UBA6398. The sequence continues at coordinate 32,263 of QAML01000009.1, forward strand.
TTGTCCTTGTCGCCGAAATACTTTTGCAGGAAAAACAGAATCATGTCCCGTCCTTTGCGGTCGAACGAGGGATACATTGTCATTTTTCCGAAGAAATATTTCATGCCTTTCACCAGGAAAGTCAGCGCGCCAAGCCCGTCCCAAAGATTATCAAGGGTAAACAAACCACGAGAACCCGGACGGGTGCTCTGATACTCCACTGCCACAAAAGAACGTCCGAGTTCCACGGTGTAAGGCATATATTCCTTTATAAACTTGTCAGAGAAGTGGAACATATGACTTGTTGCCAGCAACGGCTGACCGTCTTTTCCCATTTTGAAAAGCGATCCCGGGAGATAGCGGTAGCCACCAAGTATTTCCTGTGTCTCGGGATTCCATACAATAAGTTGGCGATACGGCACATCCATTGTGTCGAATTCGTCAAGATCACAGGCTTTGCCCGTGCCGCCTCCCGCAGCGCGGAACGCAATCTCGCGCAAGCGTCCGATTTCACGAACTACATTTGGAGCGTTCTGGTATGTTACGACATATATCTCGTTTGCGCGTTTGTTTGTATGCCGCAAACAGCGTTCCGGAGTCAGTTCTTGTGCGAGAAGTTCGCGAGATACCGGATCAATTATTCTTTCTTCCATTTAATGGTTATGATATTCTTATTTTTATATGCCTTTGTTCAAAGGCTGTAGCATATACTTTCAACATATGATGCCCATTCCGAAGCGGTTTTCGACTTGTCGAACGTTTGCCAAGGGATAGGTTTCCCCACTTTAAGCACAAAATCCTTATGACGATTGAGATAAGTTTCATCGGCAAGGAAAAGCATTGCAAAATTTACGGGCGAATGGAAAATTTCGCACAGTCTTGCAATGCGATAAAAGCGATTTGAATTTCTTCCGCTGAAGTGCATTGGCACTACATCCCTTTTTGTTGCCACGCTTCTGGTGATGAAAGTTTTTTTCCAAGCCACATCGTGAATCACACCTCCATGTCGGCGCGAGCAAAGTGCCGCAGGAAACATGAGTATATTGTTATCGCTTTCAAAACCTTCCTTTATGAGCTGCGGAAGATTGCGGTTCTGCGCTCCGGAAACCGTTACAGGAATGCAGAGAGGCTTCAGCCCCGGCAGAAACATGAGAAAGGAGTTCACAAGATACTTCAGTTTTTCGCCGTAACGGTCGGCAAGCACCGCGCCAATGCCTATTCCGTCGGGACCTCCCAACGGATGATTGCATACAAAGGTATAAGGACCGTTTTCGGGGGAAGGAAAATTTTCTTCACCCTCTATCTTTATGCGCATGTCAAGGTATTTGCGGGTGGCATCGAGCCATTTCACGCCCTTTATGTCCTTTACTTCGTCAAGATACTCGTTTATTTCGTCCTCGTGCAGAATCTTTCTAAGCCAATTCAATACGCATTTCGGTACAAAGCGTACTTTGCTGCCCAGCTTGGACTCAAGCACCTTTTTAACGTCTATCGTTTTTATCTTATCGTCTGAGTTTGGCATGATATTCTTTATTGCGCGACAAAATTAGCAAGTTTTTCAATAATCCTTGGGCTTTTTCGCGCATTTTTAACTTTTATATGCCATTATGTCCGTTTCAGCCGCTTATTATTCCCTTACGGTTATCGCGGCATTGTAAAAAAACGTAACTTAGCCCTGCAAATTTACACAAAATGAAAGAGAACGAAAGCATAACATGCCGCGTGGAAAAGCTGCGCGGATATATGAAAAAGAAGAAACTTGATGCGTTTATAATTCCCTCAAACGATCCGCACATGAGCGAGTACACGCCGGCTCACTGGCAGTGCAGACAATGGATTTCGGGCTTTAACGGTTCGGCGGGAACTGCCGTGGTAACTCTCGAAAAGGCTGCGCTCTGGACCGATTCCCGCTATTTCCTCGCCGCAGGGCAACAGCTTGAAGGCACACCCTTTACGCTCATGAAGGACGGGCTTCCCGACACGCCTTCCATAGGCACGTGGCTGGCGGAAACGCTCAGCGAAAACGCCAAAGCGGGTATAGACGGAAGCCTGTGCACTCCCGCCATGCTGAAAATGCTCGAAAGTGAGCTTTCTCCCCGTGGCATTTCGGCGGAACTGTGCGAAGATCCGTTCAATGAGGTTTGGAACAACCGTCCGGAGCTTCCCACGGATAAAATCGAGGTGCATCCGCTGAAATACGCGGGAGAATCTGTCGCCGACAAAATACACCGACTGCTCGGAAAAGCCCGCGAGAACGGTTGCGATGCAATGCTTCTAACCGCTCTCGATGAAATTGCATGGACTCTCAATCTTCGCGGCAACGATGTGGAGTGCAATCCCGTTTTCGTGTCATATCTTTTGCTTTCCGACAGACAAAACGTGCTTTTTGTCAATCCCGCGAAAGTTTCCGACGAAGTTAGGGAGCATCTTTTCCTATCGGGCGTGGAAACAATGCCCTACACGGCAGTTGCCGATGCGGTGAAGAATTTGCACGCATGCCGGACAATGATTTCCAACAAGACCAACTGCGCCATAAAGTCGCTTTTCAACGACGGCGAATGCGTCATCATGCCCTCTATAGCCGAGGAAATGAAAGCCGTGAAGAACTCCGCCGAAATCGCAGGCTTCCACAGTGCCATGCTGCGCGACGGTGTGGCAATGGTAACGTTTTTGAGCCGGCTGAAAAGCGAAGTAAAAAAAGGCATAACCGAAATGGGAGTGGACAGACTGCTCACTTCCCTGCGTGCAGAGCAGGAATTATATCGCGGATTGAGTTTCGCCACCATTGCAGCCTATGATGCACACGGCGCAATAGTTCACTACGAGGCAGACGAGCATTCGGACGTGAAACTTGAACCGCATGGTTTCATTCTCATTGATTCGGGTGCGCAATACAGCGACGGAACAACCGACATAACCCGCACCATTTCGCTCGGCAATCCCACAGAGGAGGAAAAGAAAATATACACCCTTGTGTTGAAAGGCCACATAGCCCTGTCGGAATGCATTTTCCCCGACGGTGCAAGCGGAACACAGATTGATTGTGCGGCACGTTACGCCATGTGGCAGCATTTTCTGAACTACGGACACGGCACCGGACACGGCGTGGGTTCATATCTGAACGTTCACGAAGGTCCTCACCAAATACGCATGAACTACATGCCCGCACCCCTGCGCGCAGGCATGACGGTTACTGACGAACCCGGCATTTACTGCGAAGGAAAATTCGGCGTGCGCACCGAGAACACGCTGCTCATAGTGCCTGCCGGCGAATCACAATTCGGAAAGTTTTTGAAATTCGAGCCGCTTACGCTCTGTCCCATCGATACTGCGCCGATTGACCTCGGACTTATGACAGACAAGGAACTGCAATGGCTGAACGATTATCACGAAACGGTGAGGCAACGTCTCACACCGCTGATAAAAGACGGCGCGGTGAAAGAATGGTTAGCCGATGCCACAAAGCCGATATCAAGATAATTTTCCGCAAAATGAGCAAAGCCGAAAAAACACATGGCTTATCGCAAAAAATACAAGGCACTTATTTTAAAATAAGTGCCTTGTATTTTAAAATATATGGCTTGTATTTTTTGCCTTTTCAAGTGTCTGACAAACAACAACTTACAAACCCGTTGTGATTTGCCTTAATTTCTTGGTACACAGGCTTTTGCAGAAAATCGCAACTTTTGCCCGTTTTCCGGCAAAAGCAGGGGTTAATGCTTTCTGCCCTGTTTGCGTTTTTTACCGCCGGAATGTTTGCCCTTTGCGGCATTTGCGGTGTTCTCGGTCTTGTTTGCGCCCGAATTTCCATGCTCCGTTACGAGCGTAAAGTCAAGCAAACGCCGATCAAGATTGGCACGCGCCACTTTTATCCTAACCTTGTCGCCGATGGAATAGCTGCGATGGCGGCGACGACCCACAAGGCGATAGTTTTTCTCGTCAAATTCGTAATAATCGTCCGCAAGATCGCGCAAAGGCACCATTCCTTCACACTTACTGTCGTCAACCTCTACATAAAGTCCGAATTCGGTAACACCGCTCACCGTACCGTCAAACTCCTGTCCCAGACGGTCCGCCATAAACTCCACCTGCTTGTATTTGATGCTCGCACGTTCTGCGGCATCCGCAAGTTGTTCCATGGCACTCGAATGTTCGCACAGCTCTTCATACTTTGTGGCAGAAGCAGAACGCCCGCCCTCGGCATAACGAGTGAGAAGGCGATGAACCATAGTATCGGGATAACGACGAATGGGGGATGTAAAATGGGTGTAATACTTGAACATAAGTCCGTAGTGCCCTATGTTGTGTACACTGTAGCGCGCCTTTTGCATGGCACGAAGCGTTACGGTTTCAATAAGCTGCTGTTCCTTTTTTCCTCTCGCATCATAGAGCAAACGATTAATGCTCCTGCCCACATCACCTTTGGAACCTTCGGTTTTAAGCTTGTAACCGAAACGTGAAATAAAGGCTCGAAGGTTCTCAAGCTTGGTCTGCTCCGGAACATCGTGTATGCGGTAAGGCAGAACCTTGGCTTTTTTGCCCTTAGGCACTATGCCCACACTCTCGGCAACACTCTTGTTGGCAAGAAGCATGAATTCCTCGACAAGTTTATTGGCATCCTCCTCAATCTTTACGTATGTGGACACGGGGTGCCCCTTCTCGTCAATCTCGAAACGCACTTCGGGACGGTCGAAAGCAATGGAACCGTTGGCAAAACGCTTTTGGCGCAACAATTTTGCAAGGCGGTTGAGCGTTATGAGCTCTTCGGCAAATTCGCCGACAGGCTTGTCCGATTCCACAACCTGCGGGTGGCTGCCGGGAAGCGCAAGGTCTTCGGGCGAAGCCTCGCCGTTTTCCTCTAATATATATTGTACTTCCTCGTAAGTGAACCTGCGGTTGCTCTTTATTACCGTGTGGGCAAGATGCCAAGAGAGAATTTCCGCCTTATCATTCATCTTGAAAATGGCACTGTAGGCAAGTTTTTCCTCATCCTGGCGAAGCGAGCACAGATAATTGCACAGTCTTTCGGGAAGCATGGGAATGGTTCGGTCAACAAGGTAAATGCTCGTTGCTCTCTTAACTGCTTCGCGGTCTATGACGTCTCCCTCCTTGACATAATGGGAAACGTCGGCAATGTGAACACCAACTTCCCAGTTTCCGTCCTTTGTGGCACGGAGCGAAAGGGCATCGTCGAAATCTTTTGCGTCGCGCGGGTCGATTGTAAACGTGGTAACTTCGCGGAAATCCTCACGGCGGGCAATTTCTTCGGAAGTAATTTCGCCGGAAAGCTTTTCGGCGGCATCGACAACGTTTTGCGGATAAGTATATGGCAGATTGTATTCGGCGAGAATGGCATTCATTTCTGCATTGTTCTCACCTTCCGAACCGAGAATGTCTATTACTTTTCCCACAGGGTTCTTGCCGGCTTCGGGCCATTGGGTGATTTTTACCACAGCCTTGTCGCCGTTTTTACCGCCTTTGAGACAATTCTTGGGAATAAAGATGTCGTTGGAATAAATCCTGCCTGCCGTTTCAAGAAATCCGTAATTTTTCTCAACATGCAGTTTCCCCACGAAAGTTTCACGCCCGCGCTCCAAAATAGCAATGACCTGCGCTTCGCGGGCATGCTTCTCGCGACGCGCAAGTATGGTTGCACGCACACGATCTCCGTTCATCGCACCCATACTGTTGCGTTCCGTAACAAGAATTGACTTTCCGCCGTCGTCGGGAACCACGCTGTTATGACCGTTAGCCTTTCTGACGAATTTTCCTTCCACAACCTGGTTCTTTCTACTCACGCTGTATTTGTCGTCTCTTACCGTAAGTTCGTCGGCATCTACAAGATCGTAAAGAATGTCGCAGCACATCATTCGCTGCGTGTGAGACGTGATGCCGAGTTCCTCGAATATTTCGCGAGACGTATATGATTTGTCGGGATTTGTATTGAACAACTCCGAAATCTTGCCGTATATTTCTTTTTTGCCGAGCCTCATGGGTGCCCGCTTGCCTTTTACCCTCATGATAAGAACGCTTTATGTTTTACAACCTACAAAGTAAATAAAAAATCGGCTAACTATTGCACGAAACACATCAAAAACGATTCCGCCCGCGTGCAGTATTTTCTACACGCGGGCGGATTTTGATTTTCTGCCGACCGTTCAGGCGGCGTTTTTGGTTTACTTGCGGAGACCGAGAGCCTTTACAATTGCACGATAACGCTCAATGTCGCAACGCTTGAGGTAATTGAGCAAAGCGCGACGCTTACCAACAAGACGAACCAAAGACCTTTCTGTTGTATGATCTTTACGGTTGACCTTCATGTGCTCCGTCAAATGGGAAATACGGTATGAGAATAATGCCACCTGTGCTTCGGGTGAGCCGGTGTCAGTATTGGACTTTCCGTATTGTCCAAAGATCTCTTTCTTTTTAGCAGGATCTAAATACATAGAACTTTTAATGTTAAGATTATTGTTGTTTCTGTTCCGCTCCATGCGGAAACGGGTGCAAATTTAGTTATTCTCCACAAAACGGCAAACCGAACTGCGCATTTTTATTGCCCCTAGCCATAAATTATAAACGAATCTGTCTATGTTATACACCGATACACAGATTTTGGCTAACTTTGCATCAAGATTTTTAAGGTAATAATTTTAATGCAAGACATTCGTAACATTGCAATCATTGCACACGTTGACCACGGAAAAACCACTTTGGTTGACAAGATGCTCATGGCGGGACATTTGTTTCGCGCCAATCAGGACACAGGAACGCAGATTCTCGACAGCAACGACCTTGAGCGTGAACGCGGAATAACAATTCTTTCAAAAAACGTCTCGATTCGCTACAAGGACGTCAAGATAAATATCATCGATACCCCGGGACACAGCGATTTCGGCGGCGAAGTGGAGCGAGTTCTAAACATGGCGGACGGATGTATTCTGCTTGTTGATGCTTTTGAAGGTCCCATGCCGCAGACGAGGTTCGTTCTCGAAAAAGCGTTGAGCATTGGCTTGAAACCCATAGTAGTGGTTAACAAAGTGGATAAGCCAAACTGTCGTCCGGAGGAGGTTTACGAAATGTCGTTCGACCTTATGTGTGCGCTCAATGCCACGGAAGATCAGCTTGATTTCCCTGTTGTTTACGGTTCTGCCAAACAAGGTTGGATGGGTCCCGATTACAATCATCCCACCAACGACATTACCTATCTTCTCGATACCATCCTGAAGACAATTCCTGCGCCGAAACAGCTTGAAGGTACGCCCCAGATGCTCATCACATCGCTTGACTATTCCAAATACACGGGCAGAATTGCCGTGGGTCGCGTTCACCGCGGAACGATACGCGAGGGAATGGACGTTACAATAGCCCACCGCGACGGCACACTCGAGAAAACAAGAATCAAAGAGCTTCACACGTTCGAGGGAATGGGTCATGCAAAGACCGAATCGGTTTCGAGCGGCGACATCTGCGCCATAATAGGTCTCGAAAACTTTGAAATCGGCGACACCATCTGCGATTTCGAAAACCCGGAGCCTCTGCCGCCCATTGCAATAGACGAGCCGACGATGTCTATGCTTTTCACCATAAACGATTCGCCTTTCTTCGGCAAAGAGGGTAAGTTCTGTACATCACGACATATACAGGACCGCCTGCAGAAAGAGCTTGAAAAAAACCTTGCTCTGCGCGTAAAACCGATTGCAGCCGACAAATGGATTGTTTCAGGGCGCGGTGTGCTTCACCTTTCGGTTCTCATCGAAACCATGCGCCGCGAGGGTTACGAACTTCAGGTAGGTCAGCCGCAGGTTATTTATAAAAATATCGACGGAGTCAAGTGTGAACCTATCGAGGACCTCACAATAAATGTTCCGGAAGAGTATTCGAGTAAAATGATCGACATGGTTACGCGCCGCAAAGGCGAAATGACGGCCATGGAAACGCAGGGCGACCGTGTGAACATTGAGTTTGACATTCCTTCGCGCGGTATAATAGGACTCAGAACAAATGTGCTTACCGGCAGTCAGGGCGAAGCCATAATGGCTCACCGTTTCAAAGAATACCAACCCTACAAGGGCGAAATCACAAGGCGAACAAACGGTTCGATGGTGGCTTTGGAAACGGGCACAGCCTTTGCTTACGCCATTGACCACCTTCAGGACCGTGGCAAGTTCTTCATAAATCCGGGCGAAGAGGTTTACGCCGGCGAGGTTGTGGGAGAACACGTTCACGAGAACGACCTTGTGGTGAACGTTACCAAAGCCAAACAGCTCACAAACATGCGTGCGAGCGGCGCAGACGAGAAAGCGAGAATCGTTCCGCCGGTTGTTTTCTCGCTCGAGGAAGCTCTCGAATACATAAAGGAAGACGAATATGTGGAGGTTACTCCAAAGAGCATGCGCATGCGCAAAGTGTTGCTCGACCATTTGGCACGCAAACGCGCAAACAAGTAATCCGAAGAACTATATACATTAATATATTAGAGCCTGTGCCGGACAACGATTTCGGCACAGGCTCTTTTGTATCATACAGCAACAAAAAAGCGCGGAAGAATCTTTTCCCCTGCGCTTATTTGTCTATGATTCCGTTCCTGATTACTTTACAGCGTCGTTGAGAGCTGCGCCGGCTTTGAACTTAACCACGTTCTTTGCGGGAATCTGCACTTTTTCCTTTGTTGCGGGGTTGAAACCTTCGCGAGCTGCGCGAGTGGCAACCTCAAAAGTACCGAAACCGATGAGAGCCACCTTGTCGCCGGCTTTCAAAGCGTTTTCAACAGCTCCGAGAGTAGCATCGAGAGCCTTCTTAGCGTCAACCTTGCTGAGAGCTGCGCCTTCAGCGATTGCATTAATCAATTCAGTCTTGTTCATAATCAATTTATTTAATGAGTTATTGTGTTCGTTTTTTTGTTATTGCTCAAATCCTTACGTGTGTTACGCAAGCAAATATAAACAATGTTTGTTAAATTGGCAAAATAAAAAGCGCGTTTTTCCACTTTCCGCCATTTTTTTCTTTTCAAACGCCTAAAAAACACTCTGTAAAGGGCATTTGCACACACGCCGTGCCCGGAATTTCATAAATATGGCATATTTCCGCAAAAAAGACGCTTGTTTTTTCATTCTTTCCCCACACGGCGAAAAATACATGGCTTGTCGTAAAAAACATAAGGCACATATTTTGAAATACAAGCCATATATTTTAAAATATATGCCTTATATTTTCGAGAATCTCAAACACATGATTCACAACAACTTACACCGCCCCTCCATTTTCCTGTCATCTTTCTGATTTTCAATCTTTTGCACAAAACCGTTACATATTCGCGTTTCGCGGCAACGGTTGCGGACCTTATAATATAAATATGCAGTTTGCATTTCATCCCGCCATGAGGTGCGGTTGCGGCACGATTTGTCTAAGACATACGTCATTAATTCGGTCTATAAGGCATTATAATAATGTAATATGCCGATAATTTCATAACTTTGCCGTGAATTATATTCAGAAACACATTATGTTCAAGACACCGCCCGTTACAAAAAACCTGATTATCATCAACGTGATATTCTTCCTGGCTAAATACGTTTTCGAGCTTCGTGGAATGGATCTCGACTCCATGTTGGGGCTTCACTTCTTCATGGCACCGGATTTCAGACCTTATCAGCTGATAACATACATGTTCATGCACGCCAATGTGGAGCACATATTCTTCAATATGTTCTCTCTGTGGATGTTCGGAAGAATCATAGAGCAAACATGGGGCGAAAAGAAATTCATAATCTTCTATCTGGTCTGCGGCATAGGAGCGGGATTTACCCAGGAAATATGGCAGTTGGGACAATACTACGTGGAAGGACTGAACAACTACCATTTGGTAGACACCGGAACCTCTACAATGCCCATGAGCCAGTATCTGAACATGTGGACAACCATCGGAGCATCGGGAGCATGCTATGCCGTGATGCTGGCATTCGGTATGACCTATCCCAACGAAGTACTCATGCTCTTCCCCATACCCATACCGTTGAAAGCAAAATACTTCGTCATGGTGTGCATAGCTATAGAATTGTTCTCATCCTTCTCTACCAACGGAAATGTGGCACACTTCGCCCATCTCGGAGGCATGGCGTTCGCGTGGTTCTTCATACGCCACGAACGCCGCAAGCAAAGAATATTTGGCGGATGGGAAGAATACACGCCGCCGCGCGACAACTTTTTCAAACGCATGAGAAAGAAAATGACCGAATCGGGACACGAACCGTTCGGAAAACATGACAGCGACCACGAATACAATGCGCGCCGCGAGGAAAAACAACAGGAAATAAACAAAATTCTCGAAAAAATAAGAACTTCGGGATATGAAAGCCTGACCGAAGAAGAAAAACGCAAACTCTTCGACTCAGGAGAAAAATAAATGCTCGCAAGAATAAAGAAACTATCCACCTTTGCTGCCATGGTTGCCACCTCGGCAGCAATATTGGCAATGTGGGCAAGTGCATACAGCTCACACATCAACCCGCAACACTTCGGCTGGTATGACATATTGGGAATGGCATTCCCGATATTCGTATTCATAAACGCCGCAGCCCTCATACTTTGGCTCATATTCAAACCCAAGCTTGCACTTATACCATTATTCGGATTCCTGTGCTGTCTGAGCGATTTGAAAACCTACTGCCCGCTCAACATTCCGCAAAACCCGCCACAGGGAAGCCTGAAAATAATGTCATACAACGCACACAACTTTGACGGAATAGCAAAAGAAAACAAAAAAGAAGGAAAGCAGCAGATAATAGCCAACATAATAAATTCGAATGCCGACATTGTGTGCATACAGGAAGGCGACTGTTGGGAAAACTGGAAGCAGGTAGAGAAAAAACTACACAATATATATAAGTATACAGAGGTACTCGGCCAGGACTCTGCGCCTACCACCATGCGCTGTTTCTCGAAACTTAAAATCATAAAGGCACAACAGATAGCCTTTCCCCAAAGTTTCAACTCCGCCGTGGCTTTCTTCTTGAAACATCCCCGGGGCGACACCATAATAGTGCTCAGCAATCACCTGCAAAGCGACAATCTCACCCCCGAAGAACTTAAAAACTATCACGCGCTCATGAAAGGCAAAAACGAAGCGGGACACAAAAAGTCGAAAACCGCCATACTCTCGCTCTTTCGCAAAGTTGCGCTCGCGGCAGAGAAACGCAGCACACAGGTGGACAGTATAATATCATTCCTGAACACACACACAAACACCCCCGTCATACTATGCGGCGACTTTAACGACACACCCATATCATATTCGCGCAGGGAAATAGCACGAAATCTGACCGATGCCTACGTGGAAACCGGATTCGGACCAGGATTCTCCTACACAAGCAACGGCATGCGGGTAAGAATAGACCACATAATGTGTTCGCACCATTGGAAACCCTATGCAGCCAAAGTATTAACCTATGCAAAAGGCTCCGACCACTACCCTATAACCGCATTCTTTAGTCTAAAAACCAAATAATACCCCCTCACACGCTTTCAAGTATTAAAAAAAATGTATATTTGCAAGCCTACTGCCAAAAGAAAAAAATAAAAATAATAATAAACCAAATGCAAAACAAAGGATTCATAAAGGCAATTGCAGTATTACTAACCCTAATCTGCATTTATTACCTCTCATTCTCATTTGTTACCAGCCACTTCACAAGCAAGGCTGAAAAAATGGGAGAGGTAGCCGGCGCACAATATCTTGATTCCATAAAGAACGAGAAAGTGTGGCTCGGCGCGTACACGTTCAAGCAGTGCCAAGAAATGCAAATCGGTCTTGGTCTCGACCTCAAGGGAGGTATGAACGTAATTCTCGAAGTATCGGTTCCCGATGTCGTAAAATCTCTTGCCGACAACTCTACCGATCCAAATTTCCTCAAAGCCATTCAACAGGCTTCGGAACAGTCTCAAAACAGTCAGGACGACTTTATCACGCTCTTCGTGAAGAATTATCAGTCAGTAGCGGGTAAAAATCATCTTGCAGAGGTATTTGCCACCCAACAACTCAAAGGACAGGTAGCAACTAACAGTACCGATTCACAAATAGAGAAGGTTCTTCGCAAAGAAGTTGCCGCAGCAATCGACAACTCCTACAAGGTGCTCCGCACACGTATAGACCGTTTCGGCGTAGCACAGCCTAATATTCAGACTTTGCAGGGTCAAATGGGTCGCATACTCGTTGAAATGCCGGGTATAAAGGAACCCGATCGCGTAAGAAAGCTTCTACAGGGAAGTGCAAACCTCGAGTTCTGGGAGACATACGACGGAAACATTATCATTCCCTATCTCTCGCAAATCGATGCCAAACTTGCAGCTTCAGGCAATGCTTCTGCCAAGGCTGACACTGCAAAAACAGAGCCCGCTGCCGAAGAAGTTGCAGCCGACACAGCGAAAGTTGAGAAAAATGCCAATGTAAATGCCGCTGCCGCGCTTAAAAAGCTCGAAGCCGGCAAAGACAAATCGAAAGAAGATGCTAAAGCCGATGCCGATCTCAAAAAACAGCACCCGCTTCTCTCATCCATTTCGCCCGCACAGGGAGGAAGAGGCTGCGTAGTGGGATATGTTCTCGCACGCGACACAGCCGAGGTAATGCACATGCTTACTTCCGGCGAAGCACAGAAACTTCTTCCGAAAGATCTCAAACTTTGCTGGGGCGTTAAGCCGTCAGAGGTTAGCACAAAACAGGACGTATTCGAACTCTATGCCTTGAAAGTTACCGAACGTAACGGTCGCGCACCGCTCGAGGGCGATGTCATCACAACTGCAAAGGACGATTACGACCAATTCCACCGTCCCTGCGTCAGCATGTCTATGAACACCGATGGCGCACGCCGTTGGGCAGCCATTACAAAGAAAAACAAAGACCACGCAATAGCTATTGTTCTTGACGGATACGTTTACAGTGCTCCCAATGTAGAGAATGAAATCACCGGAGGTCAGTCGCAAATCACAGGACACTTCACTGCCGAAGACACAAAAGACCTTGCAAACGTACTGCAGTCAGGAAAGATGCCTGCGCCAGCCCACATTGTACAGGAAGACATCGTAGGTCCGTCGCTCGGACAAGAGTCTATTATTCAAGGATTCACCGCCTGCGTCATAGCATTCATAATCCTTATGATTTACATGTGCGCAATCTACGGAATGATTCCCGGTATGGTTGCAAACTGCGCATTGTTGCTGAACTTCTTCTTCACTTTCGGAGTTCTCACATCCTTCCAGGCAGCACTTACAATGTCCGGAATTGCAGGTATGGTGCTTTCGCTCGGTATGGCAGTCGATGCCAACGTGCTTATATATGAAAGAACAAAGGAGGAATTGCGAAGCGGAAAACTTGTAAAGAACGCCCTTGCCGACGGATACAAGCACGCATTCTCTGCAATCTTCGACTCCAACCTCACATCAATCATCACCGCATTCATATTGTTTAACTTCGGTACCGGACCTATTCGAGGATTTGCCACAACCCTTATCATCGGTTTGCTCGCCTCGTTCTTCACAGCCGTATGGCTCACTCGTATCGTTTACGAGCATTTCATGAACAAAGACAAGTGGCTTCACATCACGTTCACCACGAAACTTTCCGAAAACATCATGCGCGACCCGCACTACAACATTCTCGGTGCATCCAAGAAACTGCTCGTTGTGTGCGCAGCCCTGCTTGTTGTGGTATTCATCTCGTTTGGTGTGCGCGGTCTAAGCAAAGGCATCGACTTCACGGGAGGTCGCAACTACGTTGTACAGTTTGAGCAAAAAGTAACCCCCGAAGAGGTTCGCGATCTCCTTCAAAAAGAAGTTGGCGACCAGGCAAACGTTTCAGCAATTGCTCTCGGTACAGACGGCAAGACACTTCGCGTGTCAACCAACTATAACATCAACGACAATTCCAACGATGCCGACGCACAATCAGAGAAATTCGTTTATCAGGCCTTGAAGAAAGGTCATCTGCTTGCAGACTACGTAACTCTCCAACGCTTCATCGACCGCGACAACCGCGCCGGCGGCTCTATCATAAGCTCGCAAAAAGTTGGTCCGTCTGTTGCTAAAGACGTAACAAACGGTGCTATCATCAGCGTAATACTCGCACTCGTGGCAATATTCCTCTACATTCTTGCACGTTTCCACAACGTAGCATACTCAGTGGGAAGTACAATTGCACTAACAGTCGATACACTGCTCATCATCGGTATGTATTCCATTTGCTGGGGTTGGGTTCCGTTCTCACTTGAAGTTGACCAGACTTTTATCGGTGCAGTGTTGACGGCTATCGGTTATTCAATCAACGATAAGGTGGTTATCTTCGACCGTGTACGTGAATACTTCCACCTCTATCCCAAACGCGACAACCGCCGTATATACAACGACGCGCTCAACAGCACTCTCAGCCGTACAATAAACACCGGCGGCACAACACTCGTTGTTTTGCTCTGCATCTTCATCTTCGGTGGCGAAAGCATTCGCTCTTTCGCATTCGCAATGATTCTCGGTGTAATCTTCGGAACACTTTCCTCACTCTTCGTGGCATCACCTATTGCATATCTTGTCATGAAGCGTACACGCCGCGACACTGCTAATGTAAAAGCAGAGGAACCGGTAGCAGAAGCAAAAGGGATCTAAGCCTGAACATAACTTTATAATATAATTGTTGAGAGTATCTCGCCGGAGTCAACACAGACCCCGGCGAGATTTTTTTGTACCTGTACGCCCGTCTTTCCCGTTCTGTTTCCCATTGATTAGGAAAGCCACCCGCCATACCCCGGTCTCCGTTTTGCCCGTTGCTTTTCCTATCATGCACAGCATATCTTCAACACCTTCAATGGCACAAAAATCCTACTATACGCCTTATAATATTTACATAATGGCATTCGTAAACGAAAACATCAGAACTGCACGGCAAGATGCGGTATGCATGCAATGCCACTCTTAACGCGGTACGGGATATACGCTTTTTTCATTTCTCAAAGAATATTCTTCGCAACAAAACCCGGGAGAAAAAATCATCCTCAAAAGGAATCCGAAAAATACACATGGCTTATAGCAAAAAACATAAGGCACATATTTTAAAATAAGTGCCTTGTATTTCAAAATATATGGCTTGTATTTTTGTGCATAAAAGGCATACTGATTTTCAGATACTTACAAAGTTGCTTAGACAAAGCAAAATTTGCTGTTATTTCAACATTAAAATAACAGCAAATTATACCATGTATAAAAAATAACAAATGCTAATTCATACACTTGCTTTATTGCGCAAAACATTATTGGCGTATTGTACAATTTTTCAATTGTCATATTTGCCAATTAAAAAACACTTATTACCTTTGCCGAAAATTAGAATAGAAATGATAGAAAACATATCTTTTGAAGCAAGAGGGAATAACCAATGCGAGATTAAACTTCAACATTCCACAGGAGAAACTACCGCCCTACTGTTTTGCAGCACATTTCCTTTACAAGCGCAAAAATTCTACCTAAGAGCCATTCAAGCTTTGTTAGACATTAAGAAGGATTTATCCCCTAATAATGATTTATTCAGCATATTCAGCTCATGGTTTGCCCAAAACTCCCTTGAAATGCCCTTGGGAGTAGGTACATCAAAGAATGAAGAGCGAATAAGAATAGGAAATCGAATAAAAAAGATTAGAGAAAAAAAACATATTGACGCAAAAACTCTTGCTCACATAACAGGCATTGACGCAGCTAATCTATGCAGAATAGAACAAGGTAAACAATCCGTTGGAATTGATATCTTATCAAAAATAGCAAACTCCATGGGATATAAAATTGATTTTGTAGAACTAAATAAAACCTAATGAAAAACTTACAAAACAGGCATGAAACTCACATGCTAACACATGCACTAAATTCAGAAGGCGCATGTGTCAACGTAAACAACGTACCAAACGGTAATAGATGCGGATGCATTTGCCCCGCTTGCAAAGAACCTTTGACGGCAAAGAATCGTGGTAATAAACGAATTCATCATTTTGCCCACCAGTCAGGAGCAGACTGCCCACATGCCTATGAAACTATGCTGCACCTCCTTGCAAAACAAAAAATCCAAGAGAAATTTCTTAACAGTGATGAGTTTTGGATAACTTTAGTGTACAAGTCATTTTGCCATAAAACCAAAAGTTGCAAATACAAAAGGTACTCCGAATGCTGCAAACAGTATATGAAAAGAAATAATTTGAAAGAATACTATGACTCATGCGAACAAGAAACAAGCTACGATAATATAAAAAGACGTTCAGACCTGAAAATATTTTCATTCATCCATCCTGAGAGAAGACCAATCTATATTGAAATCTGCGTTACCCATGCAAGCGTTGAGCAAAAACTACACAGCGGCAACCGAATAATCGAAATTTTCATTGAAGACGAGAAAGATATTGAAAATATAGTAAACAACGGCTTTGTAGAGGAAATGAAAAATAACAGTTATCCCGATGAACAAGAATCAAAGATAAACTTTTACGGATTCAATACGACAGACTATAAAAATAGTACCATGAGCAACTCTATTAACATTGTAAGAGCTTTACAATACAGTACTGGCAAAATATTCTGTCAAGGAGACACTTGCAACTGCAAAGAAAGAAATAAATCATCACGGAAATGTTTGATAGAATTAATTTTTCATACAAATTCTCTTTACCAAGTTTATAATTACGCCATATATAAATTATTCCAAGAGACCGGAATAAAAAATTGTGTACTGTGTAAAAACTACGTAGACAACTATAATGGCTCGGGTAAAATATGTCGCTACTACAAACATTTACAAATTCCCAAAGATGAAAACCATGATACTTCGCGAGCAAAAAGCTGTCAGTGTTTTGAAATAGACAAACAAGACATGGAACGTGTGCTAAAAAGAGGACTGCGTTGCAAATTCGAAATTTTGCAAAACACAAATAAATTAGCATACATAACACAGCAATAACATAGTATCTCGCAATATAACATAAGCAACTTTTTAACCAATCATAAAGGGAAATCTCAACTTATAAATTTGCCCCCCGAAAAAACACAAGGCATCTTGTAAAAAACATAAGGCACATATTTTAAAATAAGTGCCTTGTATTTCAAAATATATGGCTTGTATTTTTACGGGTAAAAGGCATACTGATTTTCAATAGCTTACAAAGGCGTGAAATTTCACTTACCAAAACAAAAAATCTCCGTCTGCAGAGAGTTATTCTGCATGGGCGGAGATTTTTTTGTTGTCCGATATGTTTTACGTCCGGCGCAGGCTATGGCACAAGCGGAACCAACGTCCGATCGTGCCGCGCATCACTTGCTATTACGCTTGTTTTTGCGCGGGCAAGGCATATAGTTTTTTCTTCAACCATGCCCTTACCGGTTCGTCATAGAGTTTCAGGAAAGCCCAAGCAATGCCTATAGCCACAAGCAGTATGCCTAAATTCAGAACCACATGATGCCACACGGGAGAATCCTTGTGACTCGACACCCATGCCATTTGCATGTACATAAGCGGGAAATGCGTTATGTATAACGGGTAAGAAAGATTGCCGAGAGTCTCGCACCACTTCGCACTTCTCTTGTCGGTTGTCTTGCTACCCGCTCCTATCAGCACAATCACGGGAAACATCACCACAATGGCAAATACCTGATACAAGCCATCGGCTACACACGATTTTCCGCCTATTTGCGGCACTGCAAAGAGCACTACAAGCAGCAGCGAAGCCCACCAGAAACCGCCTCGAATGCCCAACGGACTTCCGCTCGGGTTTTCTTTTGTAATGAACTTGGGAAGCAGGCGCGAAATCAACAGACCGCAGAGAAAAGGATAGAGCAGTCGGCTGAAACCAACATACATCTGGTCGGGAGTAATGCTCCACCCGCCGATGACATCATACTTCGGTTGCGCAAAAAATCCGAACACGTCCCACCCGAGAGCAAGATTCATGGTAAGGAAAGCACTTGCCACACACAACATGCCCAACACTACAGTAGGCAGACGGCGCAGAACGAATGCGTAAAGTATATTGCCGATATATTCAAAGGTTAGCGACCAGTTCGGACCGTTTAAGGAATTCGTCTCGCCCCATCCGCGAATGTCGAGACCCGTTCCGGCAGGAATCATAAGCAGTCCCAGCACTATGCACAAGAAAAATTTCCACGGCTCAGTGCCTCCTATCAGCGAGAAATAGTCGCTCTCGCCAAAGAAGAACAGACATGCCCCGAACAATGTGCCTGCCACCACCATTGGATGCAAACGTATAAGGCGGCGTTTGAAGAAACTCCACGTTGACATCCTGTCCCAACGGTCATCGTAGGCATATCCAATCACGAATCCCGACAACACGAAGAAAAAGTCCACGGCAAGGTAACCGTGATTTATGTGTTGCGTGCCGAAAAACGGGATGTAGGTTTCAAACCCATGGAAAAGAATTACCACCAGTGCCGCCACGCCGCGCAGTCCGTCAAGTATCGCGTAGCGCGGCTTTGATGCGAGATAAACATTTTTCTGATTCATTTTTTACATATCTGTTTTTGTTTTGCAATGATTGGACTTCTTACAAAACCACATGCACCGGGCAATTCTCACATTGTCCTGTGGTTCCGACGAAACATTAAATAAGAAGTCAGGAAACTTTCAAGTTCAAAGATAAGCCTTTCCTGCGACATACACACCCCTGTGGTTTGCATTTCGCAACTATCTTCTCCTACACGAATACGGCAAAAAACATGCATATTCCGACATGGAAAAAGACACACGGCTTGTTGTAAAAAACATAAGGCATATATTTTAAAATACAAGGCACTTATTTTAAAATAAGTGCCTTGTATTTTTCACGAAAAATGACATCTGATTTTCAACAACTTACAAAGGGCAATTTTTAAGGCATTTTCAAGAGTTGCGTGAGGCACTTTATCTAAGCATTTTCCTATTTCCCCAGTTCCAGATACACAGACAGTAAAGAACCTGCCACGGCTGAAATCATCACAATCAGCACCTGCCACATGGCAAGACTCACCCTTATGTAATTGAAATCCGAAAATTCCTTGCGTTTCCAAACGGTGTAGTTTTCTTTCAGCCAGGAAAGGAAATCAATCAGTTCCTTACGCGGATTCCTACGAAACCAGTCGACCGTCTTTACCTCCAAAACCGGCTCATCCGCCCATGAAAAAGCACGAGCCCACTCCACTTCTTCACCTTTCAGCCCTATACAAACGACAAACTCGTTTTTGTTGCCGCCATGCCAGAAAGAACGCTGTTTATCCACTATGTTCACCGAAGCGGTTGAGGCATCGAAAAGAAGAATGAAGAGATGCATCTCCACCTTTGGGGCAAAAATGGAATTGAATACGCGAAAAGCCCTTTCCGTGTTCGGGGCAATATTGAAATGACGGGAAAGAACGGTGGGCGCATCAAAATTATTTATTTCGGGATAGTCAATAAGCCCGAGCCTGTCGGCTTCCTCACCGGTTATTTTCTCAAAACGGAAAATAGAATTGGAGTTTCGGATTTTGTTGGTATATGAATGTGTCTCGGTTATAGTGAAAAGTTTTTCCGTGGGAGCACTTTCGGATTCGCGGGCTTCGGCATAATAAAAATGATGTCCGTATCTCACACCCCCTACAATCTCACTCCCGGACCATAAGTCGCCATGCCGGGGTGCGTTCCACGTTGTGCATATCAGAGAATACGATTTCGAACTTATCAGGTGGCGTGTGCCAATGTTGGTTTTGAAATAAAAAACCTCGGAATGGTGAGTATAAACCACCCTTCGCCTTTCGTGGGTATTGCCGTTCTTGTCCGTATAAGTTTCAACAATGACTTCTCTTTCCGTCCAAGGCTCTTCGTAAAAAAGTCCCCAAATAAATGCGCCCAGATATTCGGTGGCTTTTGTACGATTCCTATAACACAACCTGTGAGTCAAGCCTGCGGCAGCCCAACCCGAGACTAAAATCCAAGCATAAGGCTCCGGGGTGTCAATGCCGCAAACATAGAACACAAAAAGGCACACCACAGGCGGCATTAAATATGCTATGGCAACCATAAGACTACTTTGGTTGGAAAAAATCAGTCGTGGAATGTTAGCATCTCGTCATCTATGCCCGACTGCATGATGTTGTTGGTTGAAGTAGAAGCTATGACGGTATAGTCAATTGCAGACTTGTTACGGATG
Source organism: Prevotellaceae bacterium (assembly GCA_003150315.1). GTDB lineage: Bacteria > Bacteroidota > Bacteroidia > Bacteroidales > Bacteroidaceae > UBA6398. The sequence continues at coordinate 52,431 of QAML01000009.1, forward strand.
AACCAGCATGAAGGATATTGTTCAAGCAATGCCGCACGCTGATTAATAATATCAAGCATACGGGTTTGCTCTGTGTTGAACGCTTCGCGCTGAACTTCTATCGACTGCATGAGATCTCCGTAAAGCGAAGTGTCGAACGTGGGGTTCTGTTCCTGAATCCATTTCATCATTCCTCCGTTGTCGCCGGAATATCTTCCCGCAATCAAATCGGGATATATCTTTTCGAAAGCCTTACGATACTCGGTGGACACATTTGCTTTCTCCCGAATGATTTTGAACACTTTGTCGCGCACCGATTTTATTTTTCCGCGCTGCGCTTCAGCCTCTTTGCGCAGGGCTATTTCCTTGTTGTTGTACGAAAAAAACATCACCAACAATATTATGGCGAATACCGCAACACACATAATGAGAATGATACTTGCTGACATGGATTGTAATGGTTTTGTTACGCCTTCAGCCCGCAGACGCAAGGTTAATGTTTTTGTTTTTCACGCAGGGCTGACGTTTTTCTTAGGAAATCGCTGCGTGTTAATGCTTGTGGTTTGCTATATTGAACTTTATATCAACTACAAAGGTAGTTATTTTCAGGAAAAGCAGGGATTTTCGCAAGTCGATTTCACTTAAACGAAAAACATTTTGAACTGCATGTTTGCCAAAGAGGGAAACAGCAGGAGACACTCCCCTTATTTGCAAACCGGAGTTTGAGAAATTCCCCACTCCGGGAAATTGAATGTTTTTGTCGCCGTAGTTTATTGCTTTTTAAGCGTTTTGCGTAATAAAGAAAAGTATTTGTTGAAATTTATTTTTACAAAAAGCGGTAATTCGTGGGGCGAAGTGGTGAAAAGTTGCTAACTTTGGCGAATTAAAATAGGACTATTGTAAACATACTATAGCTTAACATCTGACAAACAATGCGTTTCACGGGTACCATAGAGGCTAAGGCCGATGCAAAAGGCAGAGTATTTTTCCCTGCAATGTTCCGCAAGGTTCTTGCATCGGCAGGCGAGGAACAACTTGTGCTTTCGCGCGATGCTTTTCAGCCTTGCCTTGTGCTGTATCCCCGGAGTGTTTGGGACGAACAACTCGATAGTTTACGCGCTGGTCTGAGCCGCTGGAACGCGCGTCAGCAAATGATAATGCGCGAATTTGTTTGCGATGTCGAAACAGTAACTCTTGACGGCGGGGGAAGGTTTCTCATACCCAAACGCTACGCCACCAAAGCCGAAATTAAACAGGACGTAGTATTTCTCGGAATGGACGACACGGTTGAAATATGGTCGCCCCGTCTGTTGGAAGAGCAACGTATGCCTGCGGAAGAGTTCGCAAAAGAATTGGAAAACCTAATGAATGCCCCACAATGAACGAAGTGTGTCCGAAATATCATGTTCCCGTAATGCTGATGCAGAGCGTCAATGCCATGAATATAGGCAACGGCAATTACGTTGACGTAACTTTTGGCGGCGGCGGACATACACGCGAAATATTGAAACGTATGGGCGAGGAGGCGCATTTGTTTAGTTTTGATCAGGATGCTGATGCCATAGCCAATGTGCCCGACGACAACAGGTTCACGTTTGTTTATTCGAATTTCAGATACCTTGAAAATTGGATGAACTACTACGGCGTGGAAAAAGTTGACGGAATTATGGCAGACCTCGGGGTATCAAGTCATCATTTTGATGCTACCGAAAGAGGTTTTACCTTTCGCGCCGACGCTCCACTCGATATGCGAATGAACCAACGTGCCAAGATGACAGCAGCACAATTCCTGAATTCTGCCGAAGAAGAAAGGATTGCTTCGGTACTTTACAATTATGGCGAACTCCGCAATGCTCGTCGCATGGCTTCTGCCATTGTAAAATCGCGGACAAAGAAACCTGTTGAAACCACAGCGGAATTTGTGGAGATGCTCGAGCCTTTCATGGGCAGAGACAAAGAGAAAAAAGAACTGGCGTGTGCCTTTCAGGCATTGCGCATTGAAATAAATGACGAAATGGGAGCGTTGCGCGAGATGCTCGAATCTGCCATATCGCTTCTGGCAAAGGGTGGAAGACTTGTTGTGCTTACTTATCATTCGCTCGAAGACCGTATGGTGAAAAACTTTATTCGCAGCGGTAACGCGGAAGGCAAGGTGGAACAGGATTTTTACGGAAATCGCATTGTTCCTTTGCGTGCCGTCAACAACAAAGTCATAGTTCCGTCGGCAGAAGAAATAGCCGCAAATCCGCGCAGCCGCAGTGCAAAATTGCGTATGGCAGAAAAACTGTAACAAATAGAATAAGACAGCACAAACTATATGTCCGGCAAATCAGAAAAAGACAGCAAACGGAACATGCAGCAGGAAGTTGCAGGCACCGGAGGCAAAAGCTCCGCCGGGGCACAGGAGAAGAAACGCGCCAAAAAGCAATATAAGAAAAACTTTACAGGTCTCTTGTTTGGCGAATTCCTTACGAGCGAAGTTCTGAGAAAGAATATAGGATTCATACTTCTCGTAGCGTTCTGCATGCTTCTTTATATAGGCAACGGATATTCAAGCCAGCAAGAACTTATAGAGCTGAACAAACTGAAAGAAGAGGTTGAGGATGTGAAATACAACGCCTTGATACGCTCAAGCGAGCTTCTGGAAAGAAGTCGTCAGAGTCATATCGAAGAACATCTCAAATCCATTGGCGATACCATGCTTCAAACTGCCACAATATCGCCATTCGTAATAAAAGTGGACACAACAGAATGAAAAGCAAGTTTCCCGAAAAAAAAGTAATGACCCGATATTTTTGCGTGGCGGCAGTCTTTGTAATTGCCGGCATAGCCATATTGGGCATGACTGCAAAGATTATGTTCGTGGAACGTGACTATTGGGAAAAAGTGGGGCTGCGTTTTGTAAAACGTAACGTGGAAATAAAACCTGTACGCGGCACGATATATTCTTCTGACGGGGAAGTTCTTGCTTCTTCACTCCCAGAATTCAAGATTTTCATGGATTACGTGGTAGTGGAAAAGGATTCTGTGCGCCGCATAAAGGAACAACATTGTCGCGATTCGGTATTTCAGTCAAAAGTTGACGAAATAAGCGAGGGACTTCACAAGATATTTCCAGAAAAATCAGCAAGGGAATTCCGCAAAAATCTCATGGAAGGTTGGGAGAAAAAGAGTCGCAACTGGCCAATATACCACAAGAGAATTTCTTATACCCAATATCAGGCGGTGCGCAAGCTTCCTGTTTTCAGTTTGCCCGCTTATCGCGGAGGTTTTCATTGCGAAAAGATAGAACAACGCACAAATCCTTTCGGTTCTCTGGCTCGCCGCACAATAGGTGCGCTATATGCGGGAAAAGATTCGGCACGCTACGGATTGGAACTTGCCTACGACTCCGTATTGAGAGGCAAACCCGGCGTAAGCCACAGGCAGAAGGTTTTGAACAAATACATAAATATCATTGACCGTCCGCAGGAAGACGGTTGCGATATAGTTTCCACCATTGACGTAGGCATGCAGGACCTTGCCGAGAAAGCACTCGTTGATCAACTGAAGAGTATTGATAATGCGCAGGTAGGCATGGCGGTTCTAATGGAAGTAAAAACCGGCGATGTAAAAGCTATAGTTAACATGGAACGCTGCAAAGACGGGAACTATCGCGAGACTAAGAACTATGCCGTAAGCAATCTTTTGGAGCCGGGATCTGTTTTCAAAACTGCGTCTTTTATGGTGGCTTTTGATGACGGCTATCTTCATCCGAATGACATGGTAAATACCGGTTGCGGCAAAGTAAATATGCACGGACGCGAAATGAAAGATGCTTCGTGGAATACCAAAGGCGGATACGGAGTTATAAGTGCGGCGGAATGTATAAAGCATTCCTCAAATGTAGGAGTGAGTGAACTTATAGACAAATACTATTTCAATCAACCCGAAAAGTTTGTAAACGGTCTTTATCGCGTAGGTATTGCCGACCCTTACCCTATAGATATTCCCGGATGGGCAAAACCCAACATCCGCCACCCTAAAAAGGACCGCAGCAATTGGTCTAAAACAGCTTTGGCATGGATGAGCATTGGCTACGAAACGCAAATTCCGCCAATACGCACGCTTGCCTTTTATAACGGCATTGCAAACGGAGGAAAGATGTTGCGTCCGCGCTTTGTAAAAGCAAAGAAACGCAACGGCGAACTGATTAAAGAGTATCCCGTAGAGGTTGTTCGCGAACGCATGTGCTCGTCAACGGCATTAAAAGACATACAATATTGTCTCAGTCTTGTAACCCAACCAAAAGGTTCAGGACACAGGGCTTCGTCCAAATACTTTCCTGTATCAGGAAAAACAGGGACGGCGCAAATTTGGACAAAGCACGGAAGAACCTCAAGCTATCTGGTAAGTTTTGTGGGGTATTTCCCGGCAAATGCACCAAAGTATAGTTGCATTGTATGCATACAAAAATCTTATCCCGCCTCGGGTGGCGGACACTGCGGACCGGTGTTCAAAAGAATTGCAGAAGGAGTAATGGCGCGCGAAAGAAATTGGGATTTGTCTTCTGCCCGCGATGCTCAACGTTCTTCACAACCTTTTGTACACAACGGGGATATGACTGCGGCAAAAAACGTATTGAGCGAACTGCATATACCATACTCTTCAGATAATCTTGGAAACAAGACATGGGGAACCGTTGCTGCAGACACGAATGAGATTATTCTTTCGGGCAACAAGGTTAACAAAAACGTTGTTCCCAATGTTGAGAATATGGGACTCCGCGATGCTTTGTTTTTACTTGAAAGTTTAGGAATGAAAGTTTCTGTAGAAGGTAAAGGAAAAGTAGTAAAACAAAGTTTGTCGCCGGGCTCACATTTCAGAAAAGGAATATGTATCAGCATTTCCTTGGAAGGGAACAACAAAATCCGGCAAAAGGAAACAGAAACATTGGAACCGCAAAACGAGACTACGGAATCGGAACAAAAGAACGACAGCAGTAGCTCCAAGAAAGTTTCCCCTGCTTCACCTACCGGCGGAGAGAATAATAAAAAGGAAAACAAGCCGACCGTAGCCGAAACTAAAAAAGAAAAGAGCAAAAAGAATTAGGATATGGAACTACAAGATGTATTGCAAAAGGTAGAGCCTAAGGAAATAACAGGTGCATGCGACATTGAAATTTCAGGAGTTCAAATAGATTCCCGACAAATTACTAAAGGCGATTTATTTGTTGCCGAACGCGGCACACAGGTAGATGGTCATAAATTCATTCCCGCCGCAATAGAAAAAGGCGCAGTGGCTGTGGTTTGCGAGGAAATCCCTACTGAATGCCCAGCAGGAGTAACTTTTATAAAAGTTACCGACTCAGAAGATGCAGTGGGACCGATTTGTACACAATTTTATGGCGATCCTTCAAAACATATTAAACTTGTAGGAGTAACCGGAACAAACGGAAAAACCACGATAGCCACTTTGCTCTATAACATGTTTAGAGAAATGGGGTACAAATGCGGTCTGTGCTCCACCGTTTGCAATTACATAGACGGCGAAGCCATTCCTGCACATCAGACAACCCCCGACCCGGTAACCCTTAACAAACTTCTGGGAACAATGGTTAAGAGAGGTTGCCAGTATGCCTTTATGGAATGCAGCAGCCACAGCATAGCCCAAAAACGAATAGGCGGACTTTCGTTTGCTGGAGGTATTTTCACAAACCTGACACGAGACCACCTTGACTATCACAAGACTTTCGAGAATTATCGCGATGCAAAGAAAGCTTTCTTTGACGGTCTGCCTAAAAAAGCTTTCGCAATTACTAACGCCGATGACAAAAACGGAATGGTAATGGTACAAAACACAGCAGCAACGGTCAAGACATATTCCGTTAGAAGCATGGCAGATTTCCGCGCAAAAATAGAAGAAATGTCATTTGAAGGAATGCTTCTAAATATAGACGGACACGAAATAAGTGTTTCATTTGTCGGAAAATTCAATGTTTCAAACCTGCTCGCTGTCTATGGTGCTGCAAGGATGTTGGGAAAAGACCCGATAGAGATACTTACAATTTTAAGTAAACTCCACAGCGTTGCAGGAAGATTCGAAACCTTGCGTTCGCCGCGCGGATATACAGCAATCGTTGACTACGCCCACACTCCCGATGCTCTCATAAACGTTTTGTCGGCAATTCATGAAGTATTGAAGGAAAGCCGCAACACCAAGAGCAAAGTAATAACCGTGTGCGGTGCAGGAGGGAACCGCGACAAAGGCAAACGCCCCATTATGGCAAGCGAAGCCGCAGACCGCAGCGACCGCGTGGTTATCACGAGCGACAATCCCCGTTTTGAAGAACCGCAAGCTATAATTGACGACATGCTTGCAGGACTTACACCCGCACAAAGCAAGAAAGTTCTGACCGTTGTTGACAGACACGAAGCCATAAAGGCTGCCTGTATGATGGCTAATCAAGGCGATGTTATACTTATAGCAGGCAAAGGGCACGAAGACTATCAGGAGATAAAAGGAGTAAAACATCATTTCGACGACCGCGAGGAAGTGAGAAAAGTGTTTGAGACCGAGAAATAATCACAACTAAATAAAAACATATCACGATAAGATAATTATATATGCTATACTATCTGTTCAGATTCTTGTCGGACTTCGGAGTTCCCGGTTCGGGAATGTGGTCCTACATATCGTTCCGTTCCTTGCTGGCATTTATTGTGGCTCTTCTGATTTCCGCATGGTTCGGTCAGCACTTTATCAGTTACATGCGTCGAAAGAACATAAGCGAAACACAACGCGATGCAAGTATCGACCCGTTCGGAGTACAGAAACAAGGAGTGCCTTCCATGGGCGGAATAATCATTATTGTTTCTATTCTCGTGCCGTGCCTTTTGCTCGGACGACTGAGAAACATTTACATGCTCCTCATGCTTCTCACAACGGTTTGGTTTGGTGTTCTCGGCTTTGCCGATGATTACATAAAAATCTTCAAGCACAACAAAGACGGACTCCACGCCAAAGCAAAAATATTAGGTCAGGTAGTACTCGGACTTGCCGTGGGACTCACGCTTTACCTCAGTCCGGATGCCGTTATTCGCGAAAACATCACCACGCAGCGCAGCGCAAACAACACAGAGGTCATTGTTCACAAAAGCGAGCCTGTAAAGTCTACCATAACTACCATACCGTTTTTCAAAAACAACAATTTGAGCTATACAAACATCATGTCGTTTTGCGGAAAGTATAAAGGCGCAGCGGGATGGATTCTTTTTGTATTGGTAACGGTGCTTGTAATAACCGCGGTGTCCAATGGCGCGAACCTTAACGACGGAATGGACGGTATGGCGGCAGGAAATTCGGCAATAATAGGAGTGGCACTCGGACTTTTGGCTTATGTGTCAAGCCACATACAATTTGCTTCATACCTTAATATAATGTACGTACCGGGGTCGCAGGAACTTGTCATCTTTGCCTCGGCTTTTGTAGGCGCACTCTTTGGCTTTTTGTGGTATAATGCCTACCCGGCACAAATTTTTATGGGCGACACCGGCAGCCTTACCATAGGCGGAATAATAGGAGTGTTTGCCATTATAATACATAAGGAGCTGTTACTCCCCATTCTGTGCGGAATTTTCCTCGTTGAGAGCCTCAGCGTAATCCTTCAGGTTGAGTATTTCAAACTTGGCAAGCGTCGCGGTATCAAACAGCGTTTGTTCAAGCGCACTCCCATTCACGACAATTTCCGCGTGCTTCCTTCGCAGCTCGATCCCTCGTGCAGATATCTGCTTAAAGGCTGGCCCAAAACTCCGTGTCATGAAAGCAAGATTACGGTGAGGTTTTGGATTGTTACGATTCTTCTTGCTGCTTTTACCATAATTACATTGAAAATCAGATAAACGACTTATAAAACAAACGATATGGCTGCTAAAAAATTGATGTCTGTATTGGGTGCCGGCGAAAGCGGTGTCGGTGCCGCCGTGCTGGCGCAGAAAAAAGGTTACGATGTTTATGTTTCCGATTCCGGAGCTATTAAACCCAAATACAAGGAAATGCTCGAGCATTATGGTCTGAAATACGACGAGGGAAAGCATAACGAGGAATTAATCCTCTCTTCTGCCGAAGTGGTAAAAAGCCCCGGCATTCCCAAGGAAGCTCCCATTGTGAGGAAAATAGAAGAAAAAGGAATAAACATCATTTCCGAAATAGAACTTGCAGGGCGTTACACCAACGCCAAGATGATTTGCATCACCGGCAGCAACGGAAAAACCACAACCACATCGCTTGTATATCATATTTTGAAGTCGGCGGGATTTAATGTGGGACTTGCAGGAAACATCGGTCGCAGCCTTGCGCTTCAGGTGGCAGAGGAAAACTTCGACTACTACGTAATAGAATTGTCTTCGTTCCAATTGGACAACATGTATGACTTCCGCGCAAACGTTGCGGTGCTTCTCAACATAACTCCTGACCATCTTGACCGCTACGATTTCAATTTCCAAAACTACACAGACGCAAAGATGCGCGTCATTCAGAACCAAACCGAGGACGATGCCTTTGTATATTGGATGGATTCCCCAGTCATAGCCCAAGAACTCAAGAAATACGACATCAAGAGCCGCACGTGTCCGTTCTCTGCCATTAAGAAAGACGGCGCGATTGCTTATGCAGAAAAGGGCGAGTATGTCATTGAGCAGCCCACGCCTTTCAACATGGAACTCGAATCTCTTTCGCTGACGGGCAAACACAATCTCTACAACTCTCTTGCGGCAGGCATTACCGCAAAGTTGGCAGGCGTGAGTAATGAAGATTTGCGCAAGAGCCTTTCCGACTTCCCCGGTGTGGAACACCGCTTGGAAAAAGTGGCAAAAGTGCGCGGCGTGCAATACATAAACGACTCCAAAGCCACCAATGTGGATGCCTGCTGGTACGCACTTGAAAGCATGACTACTCCGGTAGTTCTGATTCTCGGAGGAAAGGACAAAGGCAACGACTATACCCCCATCAAAGAAATGGTAAAGAAGAAATGCCGCGCACTTGTCTACCTCGGTGCCGACAACACCAAACTCCACAAGGAATTCGACTCACTCGGCGTGCCGGTAGTGGACACTCACGACATTGACACCTGTGTAAGCGAATGCTACAAGCAGGCTCAGCCCGGCGACACGGTATTGCTTAGCCCCTGTTGTGCGAGTTTCGACCTTTTCCACAACATGGAAGAGCGTGGCGAGCTGTTCAAAAAAGCCGTCAGAGCACTTTGATTAAACTTCTAATTCTGCAAAGGAGGCTGCATAACTTATGAAAAAACTCTCGGGACTGTTCTTGGGCGACCGTGTTATATGGATTGTGTTCTTTGCACTCTGTATAATTTCGGTGGTTGAGGTTTTCAGCGCACTCAGCACCCTCACATACCAAAGCGGAAGCTATATTTTGCCCATAGCCCGCCACGCCGCGTTCCTCATAACAGGCTTTGTGGTGGTGCAAATAGTTCACCGCATGCCCTGTCGCTATTTCAGAGCCATGCTTCCCTTTGCCGTGCTGGCATCAGTGCTCCTGCTCGTACTCCTTCAGTTAGGTTTCGGAATAACACTCAATGGCGGCGCGAGATGGTTCAATTTTTTTGGCATTTCTCTGCAGCCGTCCGAAATAGCCAAAGGCACACTCGTTGTCTACACCGCCCTCGTACTATCGTGGTATCAGACAGATAAAGGCGTGGCACCCGGCACATTCAAAAGAATATTCATTCCCACGCTCATAACGTGCTGTCTCATCGGTCCGGAAAACTTCTCTACGGCAGCCCTGTTGTTTCTGGTCATAACCATAATGATGTTCATTGGTCGCGTGTCGGTCGTAAGCATAGGCAAAATGCTCGGAGTGATAGCCATAATCATCTCTCTGTGTGTTGTGTGGCTTCTCTCCATGTCCAAGGAGCAATCGCAGGAAGTGGCAAAGCTTCCGTTTCTTTTCAAGCGCGTTCCAACGTGGAAAAGCCGACTGGAAGACGGACTCCATTCCAAGAACACCAAAAAACTTTCGCCCGCAGATTTCGACATAGACGCAAAAGCGCAGAGAGGACATGCCAACATAGCCATAGCCTCAAGCAACATAATAGGAAAAGGACCGGGAAACTCGGTGCAGCGCGATTTCATTCCGCAAGCCTATAGCGACTTTATTTACGCCATAATAGTGGAAGAACTCGGGCTTGTCGGAGCTACGGGCGTAATGATACTGTATCTTCTGTTGCTGCTGCGCGTGGGATACATAGCCCGAAGCTTCACCGAAAGCAGCTTCCCGCCATTTCTCGCCATGGGACTCGCCCTGCTCATGGTTACACAGGCTTTGGCAAACATGTTTGTGGCAGCCGGTCCGTTCGTAACAGGACAACCGCTCCCCCTTATCTCTCGCGGCGGAACGTCAACCCTTGTAAATTGCGCATACATAGGAATGATTCTCAGTGTAAGCCGTCTTGCCAAAAAGCAGGAGCGCAAACGCAAAGCCGCAACGCTCATTGCGCCGGCAGTGCAACCCGAAATGCCGGAAACAAAAGAGGAACATCCCGAATACATTCCTCCCGCCGAGCAAACCGCAAGAGAAATAGCATCGGGCAACTTCGAAACCCCGGATACCGAACAGGAATAAGCCCTAAACATAGGGCATTTTGCCCCGGCGGAAAGCCTCGAAAAACGGCTTTTGTAAGACATTCTTTTTCATATACTTATAAACAGCAAAAATACAAGCCATATATTTTAAAATATATGGCTTGTATTTTAAAATAAGTGCCTTGTATTTTTTACAAGATGCCTTATGTTTTTTTTCGCACCTTGAAACGCACTTTTTTTGTCCCTGTTTTGAAGTTATTTTTACGGGTTCGCCGGGTCAGGATAGCCATAAGCCTATGGCGAGATACAACCCGTAAAGAAGTATGTTGCGCGAGGTGAGGGCGAGAACCTTGTTGAGTTCGCGCCCGTGGTTTATGGTTACCATGGTTTTCCATGTGGCTACATGGGGAACAAGGTAGAACAAAGGCACGACGGCTGCCGCATATTTCCCGAAGAATGCAAGCGAAAGCGAGAGCACGCAGGCTGCTATGCCGAGGAACAGGTACAGCTGTTGTCCGAACTTTTCGCCGAACATAACGATTATCGTGCGTTTGCCGCTCTGTCTGTCGGTGTCGCGGTCGCGATAGTTATTAAGCACGAGGAGTGTGTCGGTTACCATGCCGCACGCAACGGCGCAGATTATTATGGAAATGTTTATTTCGGAGGTTTGCAGATAGTAGGTAGCCGTTACGGGAACTATTCCGAAGAATGCAAGAACCAGCAGGTCGCCGAGACCTATGTAGGAAAACAGTGTGGTGTAGAGAAAAGCAAACAGCACGCATGCTCCGCCCAGAAACACGAGCCACATTCCGGCTTCGCGCACCAGCAGACAGCCGCATAAGCAGGCGAGAGTTACCACAAAAACTATTCCTACACGCATTGCCGTGGGTGAAATCCAGCCTTGCGCCGTGGCACGTTTGGGACCGAGACGGTCTTCTCTGTCCGAGCCGTGCATGAAGTCGTATATGTCGTTAATGAGGTTTGAGGCTATCTGCATTAGTGATGCGAAAATCATGCAGACAACCGCTGGAAAGAGTTTGAAACCGCCGTCGGCGTATGCCATGGCGCACGCCACGACCACGGGAATCACTGCCGCGCTGAGGGTCTTGGGACGTATGGCAAGCAACCATGCTTTCGGCGAATTTCTTTTTACGTTGTTTTCATTCATTTCGAGATATGGTCTATTGGAAATCTACTACGGTTATTCCGCTTCCGCCAAACTGAACATGTTCGTCGTGGAAGGAAACGTTTCCCGGCACAGTGCGCAGATATTGCCGTATTACTTCGCGCAATGCGCCCGTACCCGTGCCGTGTAATATTCTTATTCGCGCCACGCCCAACAGTTGCGCATCGTCAACGAAGGACATTACGGTTCGCAAAGCCTCATCGCCGCGCATTCCGCGCACATCTATGTCGGGTTTGAAATTGTTCTTGCGCTCGTCCACAGCCTTCCGCGTGGAGCGGCTTAGGTATGCCGCATCCTGCAAAACCTTTTTCTCGGGCGCAGAGTCCAACACCAGGCGTTTTGCATCGACCACCACCTGCATTGTGCCGAATACCACTACTGCTTTTTTGCCGGATATTTCTTTCAGCAAACCTATGGAAGTTTGTCCTTTTATTCTTACGTAATCTCCCGGACGGGGTGTTCCCGAAATTTTTACGGTTTCAGTATTTCTTGGCTGGGATTCGCCCTGTTTGCTGTCAGTACGGCGGCGACGTTCTTCACGGCGTTGTTTGCGCCGTTGTATCTGTTCCATTTTGCGCTGTATGACATCCTCCTGCGAATCTGCGTTAACATCGGCAACTTCTTTCTTGAAATCCTCAAGTTCACGGCGTACCTCGCGCGTTTTCTCGCGTTCCGCCTGAATTTCACGTATGGAGCGAATGGTATTTTCTATCTTGGCATTCGAAGCATCGAGAAGTTGGCGTGCATCTTCCTTTGCCTTGGCAATGACTTCCTTGCGGCTGGTTTGGAGTTCCTGCATTTCGCGCTCGTAACGGTTAATTATCTCTTCGAGACGCTTTTCCTGCTGATGAACTTTCTGACGTTTCGATTCCCAATAGCGTTTGTCGCGCACAATGTCAAGCAAATATTTGTCGCTGTCAATGTAGTCTTTTCCCACAATTTGTGAAGCATCTTCGATGACATCCTGCGGAATGCCGATTTTCTTTGCTATCTCCACGGCAAAGGAACTTCCGGGTTGACCTATCTGTAATTGGAACAACGCCTGCATCTTTTCGCGGTCGTAGAGCATTGCTCCGTTAACCACGCCCGAGTGTCCGTCGGCATAACGCTTCAGATTTTGATAGTGGGTTGTTATAATGCCGTATGTGCCGCTTGCAATGAAACGTTTGAGAATTGCCTCGGCGAGCGCACCGCCTATCTGCGGTTCCGTGCCGCCTCCGAATTCATCAATAAGCAGCAGACTACGCGGCGAAGCGTGCTTCATCATCATCTTCATGTTCAAAAGATGCGAAGAATATGTGCTGAGCTCGTTGGTAATGCTCTGCTCGTCGCCAATGTCAATAAATACACTGTCGAAAACGCCTGTCTTTGAATTTTCGCGCAGCGGTATCGGCAAACCGCACTGAAGCATGTATTGCAAAAGCCCCACAGTTTTAAGGCAAACCGATTTTCCTCCCGCATTAGGACCGGAAATTATTAGAATTCTGCGGCTTGAAGTTATTTCTATGTCGAGCGGCACAACTTTTCCCCCACGTCTTTTGAGCGAAGCGGAAAGTATGGGATGCACAGCCTGTACCCAGTCTATTACAGGATTGTCGCTAACGGGCGGTTGTACGGCTTGCATGCTTTCGGCAACAAGTGCCTTGGCGCGTACAAAGTCAATCTCGCCCATGAAATGGTAACTCGGTATAATGCTGCCTATTTGCGGACGAATCCAATCGGTCAGTTCTTTTAGGATTCTTATAATCTCACGTTGCTCCGCGCTTTGCAATTCGCGTATGCGGTTATTGGATTCCACAACTTCGGTCGGCTCTATAAATACAGTTTTTCCTGTAGCGGATTCATCGTGTATTATGCCGCGAAACTTACGTTTCAAAGACGGGGCAACGGGAATGACAAGTCTGCCGTCGCGTATGGTGGGAGTAACGTCCTTGTCAATGAGTCCGTCGCGCTGCGCAGTGGAAATTATGGTGCGAAGAGAATGTGAAATACCCCTTTTGGCACTCTCTATTTCCGAGCGAATGCGTGCAAGTTCGGGCGAAGCGTTGTCTTTGATTCTTCCGTACTTGTTTAGAATGGCATCGGCGCGTTTTACAATCTCGGGAAAAAGAACAACACCGTCAACCAAACGCAACAAGGCAGGATAAGGTGAAGAATCTTCCTCGTCTGACGAACCACGTTTCAGGAAATTCACAATATCTGAAATGGTTGAGAGCGAACGCTTGAGGTCAAAAACTTCAAGCTCTTCGAGATGTGTGCCCTCAAGACGTATTCGCATTAGAGACTGACGTATGTCTATGAAATTTTCCACGGGAAAGTCGTCCTCTTCGTTGAGAATCTGGCGCATTTCCTTCACCTGCTCAAGACGTTCACGGATTTCATCGCCCTCATAAAGCACCTCCATTTTATTGATGCACTCCACGCCGAGTTCCGAAAGGCAACGCCCTTTGAGCATAGTGCGAATTTCGTTGAAACCAATCTTTTCCTCGAAATTATCGGGATATATCATTATATTCTAACTTATTATCTAAATATTAGCACCTTAACTTGCTGCAAAATTACTAAAAATGCAAATGCCCTCAAAAAACCTTTGTCATAATTTGTCCGTTTGCTCGGGTTTCGTTAATTTTGCAACGTTAAAAAGCGGCGGTTCGTGCCGCAGAAGACAAGGAGAGATGGTAGAGTGGTCGATTACACCGGTCTTGAAAACCGGCATACGGCGACGTATCGGGGGTTCGAATCCCTCTCTCTCCGCCAACAGAGTCCTGTAAGTCGAAAGATTTGCAGGACTTTTTTATTATAATCCTGGCGTGCCCTTCAAAAAGAGATTCAGGCTTTGCTCTTGCAATAGAGCTGGATGATAAGGGAAAAGGATTGGTGGATTGGAAGGAAGTGTGAAAAAGCCAAAGGGCTGGACTCCAAATCCGGAATCCAGCCCTTTGACGCTCTTTTCATTATCTGTTTCTATAGCAGACGATGGTGTCAGTCATCGCCCCACTTACCGCTGTGCGATTCTCCCCACAAGCCTTCGTTTTCAGTCTTGGTCGTTTGCTCGTCTTTCACCTCAAAGTTGTCGATACATTCTCCCTTGGTACTTCCTTTGAATACGCTCGCCGTTACGATGCCTCCGTTGCAGAGAGGAGCCTCGAGCTGTATCACATTAATTTCTGGAGTTATATAGTTCTTCTTCATTTTGCGTAACTGCTATTTTGGGTTTATCTGATTATTATCTTCTTTCCGTTCACTACATATATTCCCTTAGGCAATCCCTCCAGGCTGCAACTGCGGCGCACCATCTGTCCGTTCATGTTGAACACGCCCTCTATGCCGCGCTTATATGATGTGCGGTCCGTGCTGCCGTGTATGTCGGCGATGCCTGTGGTGCTGTCTTCCACTCCGTCGATGAGCAGCGAAACCCGACTCAGTTTTCCTTCGGAAGAAGCATTGTCCGGCAGCTCAAACCAACAGCGGAACGCCTTCAGTCCGTATGAATACCGCTCGCCGCCGTTTTCTTTATTGCCGCTTGGCACCTGTATCAGCTTTCCCTTATACATGAAGTAGTCGCCGTTGAGGTCGTCTCTGTCCGAGATTATCTTGCCATTCTCGTATGTCTTCGCCATAGTGCCTTTGCAGACCATCGTGCCATGGCCACCGCCGGTGGCATCGAATGTTGTTTCTGACTCCCAATTGGTGGTGTTTAAATACTCATTCAGCTTCTCCCTGTCGAGCGTCACCATCGTTATGTCGTAGTGGTCGGCAGGAACGGTCTTCGTCAGTCGGTTTTTTTCGTTGGAAGACGGCTTGTAGTCTTTACCCAGCCATTCGCTGTTGTCCTCGCCTGCTGATGTATAGAAGCGTTCTACGGTGTAGGCTGGCGACTTCACCTGTGTATATGGCGGGAAAACGATATATGGCTCGAATGCTGTTACCATCACGTCATCGTCGTTCTTTGGCTCCACGGTCACGAACTGCACGCTGTTTTCCGTCAGTGCCGCAAGCTTTGCCACCTTCACGGCATCTCCGAACGTGCGCTTCATCTGTCCCCATGTTAGGTCTACGGGCAGTATGAGCGAGTTCCACATATTGGCGTTCAGCTTACGGTTCAGATGCAGCACGGTGTTCTTGTATTCGTCTGCAGCCTCGGTCAGATAGCGCAGGTCGGTAGACTCCTCGTCGAGAATCAGCTCCGGGTTGCGTCGCGGTCCGGCATAATACAGTTTGAAGTTGTCTACGGCGGTCAGCTCATTGGCGGCTACAGCCGGCTTTCCGTCGGGTGTAGGGTCTACGTAGAAGCCTATGCGGAGCGTAACAGGATTGTCGCTTGATATTTCTTTCCCATTCGGGGCTTTGTCGATACATATCTGCACCTGGTTCTCATACTTTCCCTCGAAGAAAGCACGTCCGATACCGGCTCCTTCGTCTGTATTGCCAAGCGTCTCGGCATCAGCCTGACTTATACCGTCGAGGGTTGCTGCTGAGTATATCTCTTTAATCGGTTTGCCGTCGGCACCGAGCACTGTAATGAACAGGTTTGCAAGCGATGTGCCGTTCTTAGCGATGCTCTCCGAGCTGTTCGCAGTGCTGAATCCGTTGCATCGCAGCAGGTACCATCCTCCCTTGTGTACCTTCACGTCCTGGTAGATATTGAAGCCGCGCAGGCCTTTGGTGTAGCAATAGAAATACTGACCGTATTTTTGTTGATGGTCTTCAGTTCTACCTGTCCAATCCTTATCTTGTGTGTTGCCAATTATGTTATACGTCTTGTACATTTTTTTGTCTCCAAAGTACACGTGGCTCTTTACATCATCAGGTAAATTTTCACCTCCGATTTCCCATTTTGCAGCATCGGTATCATTTATTCTGAAATCAGGACAAGTAAGAAGGAAAGAGGCATCGACAACCGATTTCATATGTGCAGGGGTCGTGCTGAAGAGTTTGTAATACTCATTCTTTGTAATCACCTTCCACTCCTGATTCTTGTATTCTGGGGTACCTTCCGTGGCTTTACTTGCATAATTGCAGATTTTATTCTCGTTGTCAGGATATGCCGTGAGATACCCTTGGCTAGAGATATTGACGAGATAAACCTTGTTTTTTTCTGTATAATCCACGCCTTTTTCAAAGGTGACCCTGCAATTCTTCCCGTCAGAACTTCCTCTGTCCATAAATACCCCATTTTTTCGAGTAAATTTTTCCCAGGCGATACCCATATATAAGCCAGCAGAAGAACCTGCCACTTTGCTTGCTAGAAAATACGTTTTTGAATAGCCATTCCAATACATATAAATGGAATGTGGTGAAACATCCAGTGCGGCTTGTGTGCCCCACAAACCACCAATGCTCAGAAACTTTTTGGCACCGACATTATACAGACATACAATCTTATTTCCATCGGTTTGATTTGTTCCAACCTTTGTGTCTGTACAATGTTCTGCCGAAGGATCAACGCCATAAAGGTCATCAACCCCACCTATAACCGTTTTTTCTGTTCCGTTGCTTTCCGTCGCTTTATTTTGTGCCGAGGCTACAGTAGCATTTGCAGCCATCAGCACTGCGGCTAAAGCAGCCGCCGCAATGCTTCCTTTTGTTTTGGCAAAAGAAAGCAGATAACTTTTACACTTCATAATTTATTAATCTCTATTGTAGATATTCTTAAAATCGGCTAAAATCTGCCTAACAACTTAAAATGAGTGATTTATGAATGTTTCTCCTCAATGAAGGTAATGATTTGGCAATAGTTCAAATTTCTACATAATACATAAGTTTGCTTTGCTTGTCAAACAACTCTTTTTCGAGG
>QAML01000029.1 GCA_003150315.1 Prevotellaceae bacterium
CCGTAAATGTTTCCTGCTTCATTTCCTTGTTCCTCCATCGTTTTGATGGTGTTATTTTACCATCTCTCGCGCATGCGCGGTAGCCCGGATTAAATCAGAGATTCCTTAGTTGTTCTTCGGCTGCCTTGTATACCTTTCCTGTCGCCGGATTAAAAACGCGATAGGAAATATAACCCCACGCTTCAATCTTTTCCAACACTTGAACACTTGCACCGGTGGTGGTATCAAACACTAAATCTCCGGTTTGCAACATCATTTCTGCCTCACTTTGTTTGAACTTTTCTCTTCGAATTAGCTAAATATGTAACCTGGGAAAATGGCCCCTTATATGCCTCTTCGTCAAGAAAACCTAAAATTATCTTTATTTGCTCCTTATCGTTAGGAATGCTAATTTGCTTATTTTTTACCGTTAAGTCTATTCCAGCTTTCTGAGCCAGTCTCTTTATTTCGGCAGCCGAAAAGCTTTGAAGAACGCCAGAATCGTTGATCATAGCGATTTTTCTTCGTATAGATGTATTTGCCATTGCCTCAAAAGCATTTGTGTCCTCAATGTTGAGTATTTCATTTGAAGAAAAGTCAGTTACTTCTTGTGTTGTTGCTGACCGGTAATATCCACTTAAATCAAACACTTGGCGTGCGAAGAAGAATGATGTAAACAAAAGATCTTCGTCTGAGAAGCAACAGTCTATTGAATCAGAAATGCTCAAGCCAAACTCCTTCTCACGCCTAAAAGAGTTTTTTGACCAAAACAGATTTATATTATGCGCTGAAATGTACTGCTCTTTGCGAAATCGCTGAAATGCAACAACAAACTTTTCTGTTTCGTCATCTTCGGTTCGAGCACCGATGAATACAGCTTTTATTGCTGGATAATCGCCATTGACTTTCTCGTATGCCGATACGCCCAACGGATCTCTTATGGCATCTTTTATATCATCAGATAATTGGAAATTACTGATGCACAAAATCTCGTCTTGGTCGGGCTTATATCTACCGTCAAATTCGACTTTTTCCTTATCGTTGGTCAATTCCGCTGCGGCATCCGAGAAGAGTTGGCAAATGCTTTCCTGCGTATCAGTGTCTATTTCTATTCTCCGTACTGACTGTTGTTCATCGGCGCATAGCACCATAATTGAACATTTTTCAAACATCATCCTTACCCCTCATCCAATAATAAAAACTCAAACACGCGCTTAACATGCTTCAACTCGTCTGCATTCCGTATCTTTCTCTTACTAATCAGTACATAACCTGATACACCATGCTTAGCCTTAACCTGATAGAAGTGGTAGCCTTTAATCAACAAAAGCGGATTTGGAACGGC
Source organism: Prevotellaceae bacterium (assembly GCA_003150315.1). GTDB lineage: Bacteria > Bacteroidota > Bacteroidia > Bacteroidales > Bacteroidaceae > UBA6398. Next base: position 1,325 of record QAML01000029.1, read on the forward strand.
AGAGTTCACAAAAGGCGCAATAAGGATAATGGCTATGGCGATAGAACACGACAATACAACATTGAAATCATCGATTACTACACTTGCAAATGGTACAACGTAGGAGATGATATAAGCAATAATCCATGCGTCATGTGGCGATATCTCATCAACTCTAACTGATATTGGTGGGAGATTACGCCTAAAATAGGAAAATGAAACCTCAAGCGAAAGAATGAGCGCAACACAGATTCCAATAAACACTAAAGGAACTTTCCATGTATGCTTATCAGTCCACCACACAAATGCGAAAATCAAACAGAGCGGTGCTGCTGATGAAAGATTGTATATCCACTTCTGCAAGAAATTCGGCATTGTTACACTCTTCCCAGGCTAATATCATAGTACATAAGCAAGTTTTGGTCTTCCTGAATCGTTTCCTCCGGAAGACGCTCCGCAAGCGAAATGATGGTAGCATAGTCCTTGTCCTTCCAGAGCTTAGCGAATCCTGCACGTATAGCCTCGGAACGGAACACTTTCAACTTGCCCTTGGTGGATAGGTACTCTTGGAATTCCTTGAGCAGATTCTTTTCGCGGAGCCTTGCGACATCTCCGCTCTTAGTCAGATCAGGAATATACCAGTGGCCTTCATCATCTTTCAGAAAGTTTTCTTCAAGAATTGTAGAAAGCTCCGGCATTTTTTCACGTTTATCAACTGCTTGGCATTCACGCATGAACTTAGGCTGAAGCTCAGAATACGTTTGTGGCCCGTCTCCATTCTGCTCATCAAGCTGCTGATAAAGCCAACCTATTGCTGATTTTTCATCAGAAACAAAAAGTGAAAACTGAATGTTTTCAACTTCAGTCGTAGATCGAGCTAAATCGTATTCGTTAACTTGGTCTGGCAAAAAATACATATTATCGCGCTTAAGAAATCTTTCATCAAGCCCGCGATAAAAATCTGTAGCATCGAGTGGTACTGGAATCCCTTGCATAATGTGATAAGCGACCATTCTATCAAACAGAAGAAAGCTTTGCCGTTCAGAAACAACTTCAATTTTGCCGTCTTTTATAACAACCACTGGTATGTTAGATAAATGTTGCCGAATAAAAGCCCATGCAGTTTCTTCGTTCCCCGCACTATGAAGAAATTCACGGCGAAAAGAATCTTTGGGCTTATACGCAGAAATAACAAGGTCTTGTTTTACGGCAGCAGTAGTGGTGGTCTGCTTAAAACTACCTTGTTTTTTATCGAGAGTGCGTACATCGGCAACTATGAAGCCCGCCTTCGAAAGGGCTTCTTGAATAGCATTCCAGACTGCATTTTTTGAGTTATGAAATTCGACTGTCATCCAGTGATTCGGCTTCAATACCCGAAAATACTCAGTGAAACATTTTGTCATTAGCGATTGATACTCGTTGAGGCCCTTTGAATGTTCGCTGTCAATTATCGCCTCATCGTTGTTGTTCGTGATTAGTTTCATCCAGCATTCCCAGATGTAGTTCAGCTCAGAATAGTTGAGATTATCACCAAAAGGAGGATCGGTAAATATGTAATCAACTGAATCTTTCGGAATGACAGATACATCCGTCAAAGATCCTGTACTAATTATCTGTCTGTGGTCTTGGGGATATGCCCCTAATGATTTTATATATGTCTCAATTTTGTTTTCTATTGCATCCAAAATTGGCCGTTCTGCTGTTATACTTGGCATATACAAAGTACCTGTAACCGCGCCAAAGGAGAATGTTCCTCCTCCCGTGAGGAGTCGCCCCACGTTGACCTTAACCATTTTTGTTCCATAAGACATAGAGCTTCGTACTGCTGAAAGTAAAGCGAGACGCTCATCGACAGTTAAAGCTGAGGCCTCGTTAACAATGAAACTAATAATTGCCAAATTACGTTTTGTAAAGAACTGGTGTACATACAATATTCCGGTTTTGTCATTTCTTCTGGATTCTCTTCCTTCACACATTCTATCCGATGGAAACCATGTGTCAATTTGCATATTATCCACTTTTGACACTATTCTCTTGTCCACTTCATCAGGAGCTTTATCGACTTTTTTTCGGCCAGCTGAATAGTTAATAAGTACGGGAACTTGCTTTGCAACGCGCAATATTGAATTGACACCATTGTCATAATATGATTCAAACGCGTGCTCGCTGGTTCTCTTGGATAATTCACTATGGCAATGGGGACAATAACATTGTTCACGCATACATTTATTCTCAATATCCACTGCCACGTCCCAATATATATACTCTTTACCACAATTTGGACAAATAAAGACGTCCGACCAAATCGTATAATTTATATCGCTTAGTCCGGCATCTGAATTATTAAGAAAGTTTAGTGAAGGCTCATTATTTTCTAATGCTTGAGTTTTGAACATCCAAGAATATTTTTTCTTGCACTTTTCAAAAATCAAATTGCACCGATTTTGAAATCCGGTTATGTCTTTTACTGGAAAAGCATAATTATATGAAATAAATGATGCAGCGGGCGACAGATCAGATAGAATTGCCTTTCGGCTTCCCCATGTAAGTCCTTTTTCCGAGTAGAGCATTTCTCCCTGTAACGCAGTGCTGTTACTTCCACACATTTGCGCAGCGACACCAGTCATACCTGTTCCACAAAACCCATCAAATACAATATCTCCAGGCTTCGTATAATGCAGTATATATCGCATTATTGCCTTGTGCGGAACTTTAGTATGGTAACTCTGAACATTATATATGAGATCGCCTTTTCCTTCACTTACATCTGCAGCAAATGGTTCTCTATGATAGTCATCCGTTGATTCGTCATATTGAGTGCCGTTTTCTTTGACAAATTCCTCAATAAATGGGTTAGGACAAGCCGTATAATACGGTGCATCTGAAAGCGCAATGATATCCTCATCGCTGCCAATGGGGAAGCCTTCAATATTGCGAACTTTATCTATGTCCGTCTTTGTCAACTTTCTATGTTCCATATTATTCCTCGCTTTCCCTTCTCTTGACAACAATGCGCAGCGTTGTGACATCCTTACCAACCGTGTAAGCTGAAACGATCTCGTTCAGCTTTGCCTTAAATGTGGCCTCATCCAGCGGCGGAAGCTCATCTAACTTCTGCACCAAATCCTCAACAACAATGACCACTGGCTCATAGTTTTTCAGCAGCGCCGCGATGCTTTTCACAAAAAAGTCATCCACACGCTTCGGCAGTGTCCTGGTCGAAATGAATTCGTCAACAACTTTGGCTTGTGCGTCCGAGAGGTATTCTTTTTGATTCAGCACCAAAGGATCGGAAATAGTGTCCAGCAGGACCTTAGTCCATTCAGCGACAAGCGCTTCAATGCGATCCTCAATGTTATCCAACTGCCCATAAGTGTTCTTTGCCTTATCTTCCAGACTGAAACGGCAGTGTGGGCAAATCGGGTTTGACTTAAGCTCTGTCGGCGTCAAATCATAGCAAACTTTCAGCGATGCCAAATCCTGTTCAATTTCTGCCAGCTTTGCAGAGGACAAAATATCAATGGTGCGCAGCTTCCGCAAGTTCGACAGTGCGACACTCTCCTGAATTTTGCCGCGGCGTTTGGCATCCTCGATGCCAAGGCGCTTTTTCTTATGCTCATCGAAGTAAATTGCGATGTATTTTTCCTTGATTTTTTCCAGCTCTGCGCATACCTTCTGCGCAGCGGCCTCACCGTTTGTTCCATCCATGATACTGTCGCGCGTTTCACGGAATGCTGCCTTTGCATTTTCAATCTCAGATTTCAATGCCGCTCCAAGATCAATAAACTCAATATCAGATATGTACTTGACGGCGTCACCGCAGTCGCGCTTGAAGGCCATATATTCTGGAATGATTCCAAGGAGTACAATCTTCTTTCCCAGCGCATCGACTTGCTCGGAAGAAAGACCAAAGTTATTCAGCTTGGCGGGCGTATTGAAACGAGCGCTGTAATTGCTGAATTCTTCTTTCACTGATGCACATGCGTCCTGCATGGACTTTACCTGTTGTTGGTTGGCAAGCGGCTCACTCCAAAGGTCAAAGCCTTCAACGAGCTTCCGTTCCAGAATCACCGCATTATTGCACAGTTCCTGCGCTTTCTTGCACAGATCCGCTACACCTTTTTCCCGGTCATTCGGGTTATCCAGCAGAGCAGGATTCAGTCCGATGACGTCGAAGAGCTTCTTCAGCTCAGCCATAGAAATCTGTGCTGGCTTGGAAAGATACTTGAATTCATACAAGTCCGTAACAGAAATTTTCGGCACTTTATCCAGCGTAGATGCCGTGATCGTTTCTCCGTTTTTCAAGGTAATCACAGCATAACCTGCATATACCATCGAAAGGAACACAATCGGTGTGAAGATGTGCCAGATACGGAACTTCTTGTCGATCTGCCAATAAAGGCCCTGTTGCTCAAACAGATCGGAGAAATTAAGCACGCCTTGCTGCGGCAGTGCCTTTACCAAATCAATATAGTAAGCAGCATACTTGGAACCTTCCGGACGAATCTTTTCACCGTCCAGCACGCCAAAGCTCTGCAGCATGAGTGCAGACTGCTGGGTCTTCCGGCCTGCAAAATGGTCAAAAGCAGCACGGGCATTATCTGCCATGTTTTTGCGCGTAATCTTTGTCTTCATAACCGGAAACTCCGGATAAATGCGGTCGAAATATCCATCGAGACAAAGCGATGCCGCAAGGTCCATCGTATCGTTGAATGTGTAATCCCGGTTATAGCGACCTTTCAGAATTTCTATCAGCTGATGACGCTCTTTGTTGTAGACAACATCAAAGCAAGTATTCTTGTTTTCGCTAAGGTATTTTACCAGCTTCTTGCGCAGCAATCCGGCCTTTGCAAGATAGGATTCCTTGTCTTTACCTTCACTGATGCCAGCCAGGCTGTTTGCCGCAGAATAAAGCGATAGTGTTTCATGGAACTCATCATTGGACTTGAAGTAGAAGTAAACTTCGTCTTCCTTATCATTTCTGGTTGCATTGTCATTACCATACGGCGGCATGACATGAATATAGAAATCACGTTCCGGCTGAGCCGTACTCCTTTCGCCAGGCAGCCCCATAAAGAGATAGCCTTCACGGAAAATGTTATGGCTGTCCCAGTTCAGATCATGCTCATAGATTTCAAATCCAGGGACGTATTGCTTTTTGTCCCATTCAAGGCAACTATATACGACCTGATAAAAGTAACGGTTCAGTTCTCCCATTGCAAGCAGAGAGGCTTTTTGCTTTATCTTCTCGTCATAGTCCACGACCTTATCGACATCAATATAATACTGTCCGTTGCTTTCATTGCAGATAATGAACTGGCCGGAGACAGTCTTCATGATCTCACGCAGCGTAGCTTTTACAGCGCCGAGCAAAAAGTCCGAATCATTTTCCGGCATGGTAAGGTACAAGCACAAATCATCCTTGAGATTTTCAGCAGTCAAACCAAACTGGACATCCAATCCGTTTGTGGTCAAGCGATGAACGCTCAAAGCGTAGATGATTTTTAGAGCCAGCGGTTTATAGGCGGGCTTAGGGAACGCATGCAAAATAATATTTTCAAGTTTTTCACTGGCATCCAAAACCCTACGCACATCAGGATCAGTGCGAAGCATGGATGCCTGCTTAATTTTTGTCCAATAATCATCAAAAGAAATGACGCCCGGCTCATTTTCGGGCAACTCCTTATTGAACACTTCTTTTATTGCAGCGGAAATATTCTTCAGGATATGGCGATTTTCGATCAGATAGACCTTATTGAAAACATCAATGTAGGCCGGATGGATGGGGAACATCTCAACGAATTCATCCATCCGATTTCCCATCCCAGCGTACAACGAACTGAATTTTTCAAGGTGTGCGCGAATCAGGGCCTTCTGCTCTGGTGTCTTTTGAAGTATCCGCTCTGAAACAACGTAGGACGTGTCCTCTTTCGCAATGATCATCTCTGTAATGCGATCATGCACATGGCCCAATGTCGTTGCAACGAAGCCAAACTTGGGATTGTCAAAGAGTTTTTCCTGCATACCGAACATAACGCGCAGGTTGCTCTTGGAAGACATTTCACCAAGAATTCGGATGAACTCCAGATCAAGCACGATCTGGCGCTCGTCCCGTGAAGTCAGGTAATTGAGTAGCTCATCAATAACTATGAGGTAGCCACGATCAGGGTACTTACTGTTGAAGGCCATCATCATATCGGAGACAAGCTTTTTGTTGTCCTTAACCGCATTGAAGTCAGGAATGGTAAAGTCGATGCCTCGTTTGTCAAAGTCATCTTCGATAAAGCCAAATACAATATCACGGAGAGGCATGGTTACGCCAGTAAGTTCAAAGCGAAGTACCTCGAATTTCCCGGCGATACACTTTGCCTCCGCGGCGAATTTCTTATTTTGCAAATATTGCAGGTTGTCTGCATCATTTGCGATAGCGGAAATGACCGACATCAAGTGAGATTTACCGGTGCCGTAGTTACCCACAATCAGTATGCCCTTGTTGTTTATAACTTCATCCATCTGGAGCTGCTCGATAACGTTTTGCTTCAGACTGTCAGCCATTGTATCTGACATGATGTAGGTCTTAACGTATTCGCGGGCTTTATTGGCGTCATCGGCTGCGTTAATTTGAATCGTATCCTCAATAGGATGGAAGTTAATCAATTCCGAGTATCTCATAATTTTCTCCTCTCAGTTTATACGATGCATGTGATATCGTAGTCACTTATTTTGTATGACTTATAATCTGGGAAACCTTCCTCTGCATAGAATAGTTTCTCGCCATCCATCCTACCGGGCCAAATAACACTGAACGTTTTCTGCTTGCATACAGTAACAAGCATCTTCAAAACATCCACCTGATATTCAGGATTGAACAGAACGTCAAGGTCTTTAATAACAGCCCCGTCAGGCAACTTTGAGATTACTTGGCTCAAGCAACGCTCCAACTGCATTGTACGACGGTTTTTTCTTACCTTTATCAATTCTTCAGCAAGCATTTTGTTTATCGACACAGCATCCGCCATCTCTTTGCTGGTTACACAGTAAATAATTGGTTTCAACATACCGGCCTGATTTTCTGGTCGATAATCACGTTCCTGAATTATAGCGCCCATTCTGTGCCCTCCAATAATCTCATAAAGCTTGTACCATTTTCAGGACTTCTAAATTGTGCTTGCCAAAACTTCAGTTGTTATTCCTTTGATTTAATATACTTACCACTTTTTATCCTCGCATCTTTTGGCCTTTCTGCATTATCAGGTATCATATAGACAAGGCCAAATCTCTTTGCCCCATCTATGCGTCCTTCTCTACAATATTCTCTGACTCTCTGCGCGGATATGCCCCATTTTTTCGCTGTTTGTTCTGCCGAAATAAATTCCATAGCATACCTCCGGAAAGACACAATTTATAAAAAAAGCCTTGCATAGGCTGCAAGGCAAGTCAAACAACGGCAACTGGCTGCCATCCACTAATGGAACAGGCCCTTTAGCTTTGCGCCCCTGCCTTTCGGCAAGTTTGCTAATAATTCAATTACCAATTGTATATTTCGAGCGCGAAAGGAAGTCAAGCCGCACAAGTGATTTTATGAGAAATTCAACACACTAATTTTGATGGAAGAAAAAATCGGGTCATTTCCATATTAACCACTTATCAAAATACACGGCACATTGTTCTGCTGTGCGTATATCATGGTATTTCGTGTTCCGCCGGAGCAGCCATTATAGACCGCAATAACCCTGCCGGAATGATCTACCATCCATTTGTTACGCCGCTGGAAGCTTGCATAGGAAAAAGCCGGAGAAATGCTTTTTACAAGATCAGCCTGGGCAATGATTTCTCTGTACGCATCAGACCATTGAGACGGCCAGCGATCACCGAATCCCGGAAATGGAAGCGCACAAATCAGGTGAAGACCAGAAAGGACAGTTTTCTTTTCCAAGATGATCTGCGCGGCCCAAATATCAACGCCCATCGCGATACCGGAAATAAAGGTTCGATACCCATCCGAGATTGCATTGTCAATCGCGGTAGTCAGATCTGTGGTAATTTGTTCCTTACTGCACAGCAACTTTTCTGGCCGATGTCCTGTGAAGCAGCAGCGATGGCCTCGCATCTCGGCTTCCGTCATTATTACTCTCGCCTCGACATTATTATTTTCTTTGACTTTTGTAAAAACGTATTCTACGCTTGTAGATTATTATAATGTTCTCTCTCCGTAGTTACAATAAAAATATCGAGAGATATGACTTTATTGTGGAGGAGGGAGAGTATGGAGCTGGACTATAAAGCTATCGGTAAGCGCATTAAGATTGCCCGTATCAACGCTGATATGACGCAGGAGCATCTTTCTGATCTTACCGAATTATCTCCTTCGCACATGAGCAACATCGAAACCGGTACGGCCAAAGTTAGTTTGACTACGATTGTGAAAATTGCAAATGCGCTGTCCGTCACAGTTGACGATCTGCTATGTGACAATCTGGTCCACGCAAAAGTGCCATTTGAGCAAGACATCCAACAACTCTTGGACGGATGTAATGAGCTGGAAATCAGATTGATAAAAGACCTAATAGAATCCACACTGAATACGCTGCGCAGAGATGCCAATTTAAGAGGAAACCACTGACTATCAAACAAAAGGCCGAACGGAAAATGCAATCCGCTCGGCCTTTATATTATGTATTGGATACTTACTTGAACAGATCAAATATACTGAAAGAGGTTTTATGATAAACCTTGTTATAAAGTGCTTTCTTCGGGTGCAAGATGCCCATGCCCTTTTTCCCGTATCCGGGAATAAGGGCCTTTTTTATTGTCCTTGTCGCGTGCCCTTTTGTCCTTGCGCTGAAAGATTTAGCCAAACTTGGCTTCCGCATTCCAAATTTCATTTTATTCATCCTTCCCTTCAAGATCATCATAAAAGAATAAACGCATATATCGTTCGCGATGCTTTGTCAGATAGGGTTTGACAGCAGGATAATCATTCCGGTTACAGTCGGATAAGCGGAAACCTTTTCCGTCAAGCTCATCTACGAGCTTCTCAAAACTTCTCCAGCCGAAGAAGTCCAGCATATATAAACCCGAACCATTCCTGCCGATCACATCGGAGACTGTTTGGCACCCATTCTGCTTAAGCACGCGCATTGCGCGAACCGGAATATCCAGGCATACCACTGGCGTTCTCTCTGTTACGATGATTCCAAGCTGTTCATCTGGAATTATCACTGATTCCATCATGTTACAATCTGCCTTCATGAATCAGGCATTCTGCTGCGAGCTTTCCTCGGTTGAATTCTTTTTGATAGCGCCAATACTCTGCCTGCTCATCTGTCGTGGCTGGGCGAATATTCCGTTTCCCGCAGTCTGGGCAACGGTCTGCCTCTTTGCCATCCTTAAAGAGAAAATGGCAATTCTCACATGCGTAGATCATAAATATGCCTTTCTTTTTCAATCCTGAAAGCGGTCTATACCTGCGTCGTATGCGCCCAAATCTTCACGCAGAAAATCGCTTTTCCGCACATTGACCGTGTTTAGCCTATACCCCTTTGAACGCAATATCATGAATTTGTAATCCAAAAGTGCCGCTGGAACATAAAGCGCACTGGCGGCCTCAAAAAATGATTCTTCGCTGAGATGCTCCAAAACAGTTTTGTCATCAAGAAGGAGCTCAGCAGCAAATATATTGGCTTCATTTTCTTCCGTCATGTCCTGACGGTTTTCGAGCACTTCCATCTCTTGAAAACCATGCATGAGCGCAACCTCGGTATGCAACACGGCATGTCCCAGCTCATGAGCCACAAGGATAAGTTCAAGAACCTTATTAACGTTGCAGTCAATAACAATGTTTTTTTGGCGTGACTGGTAAAAGAAAAAGCCTTTTAGCTTTTTCTGCATATCTATGTAATGAATCTTGATGCCGAGTGCACGGCACAATTCGTATGGGTCCCTGGTTCCATACTTTTCAACCAACTTGTTTACGACATCAATGATGTACGCAGTAGCAGCCAAACAAACCACCTCCTGCCTTCAGGTATTTAGGGCCGTTCTACTGAAAAAGAGGGTAATACCCCCACGGCTACATTCTGATTATCTCAGAAGTGCTGTACCATATTCAGGACTTGCTGCGGTGCTTCCGGTATTTCTTCGGTGTGAATTTATCGCGTGCCGTTTGCTTGGAATCAAGATAGACCTCCATGAGTGCCTGAAAGAAAACCTCTTTGGCGCTGTCGTCCAACTCACCGCCAGCCAGCAAAGCTCCGGTGCGGTTCAGAATCTCATGCGCCTCTCTGGCCCCCTTGCTGCCAAATTCCTTTTTGGCATCTGCAATGAATTGATCCTGCTCGATGTGTTTATTCTTATCAGCTTCATCTTCATCCATCAGATAAGTGACGGAAACCTTCAAAGCCTCGGCAATCTTTTTGATGTTACTGGAGCGAGGGATCGTTCCAAGTTGTTCATAGGTATAGAGAGAACGCTCTGAAATGCCGGTAATCTGAGAAAGCTCCGTCTGGGACATATTCAGGGCCAGACGCGCTTCCTTGACCTTCTCACCAAATGTCATCATGTTGTCCTGCCTTTCAAAAAAATTTTGTCGTAACTTCCGATTATATGTTGACAAACTTCCGTATGTTGCTATAATGAAAAGCACCGGAAGATGACTTCGTGTTAATAGTACATCGGAAGTTTGCTTCTGTCAATAGACGCGCAGAATAAAACTTCCGATTTGACCGGAAGTTACGAGAGGAGGGCTGACATTGGAAAGAGCAATCCTGCATAGTGACATGAACTGCTTTTATGCTTCTGTTGAGCAGATGCTTGACCCGACCCTGCGCGGGAAAGCAATAGCTGTCTGCGGCAGTCAAGAGACACGGCACGGCATCGTACTTGCGAAGTCCCAACTGGCGAAGAAAGCTGGTGTGAAAACCGGAATGGCCATCTGGCAGGCAAAAGAATGCTGCCGTGATCTGATCGTCGTACCGCCCCAGTACGACCAGTATCTCAAGTATTCCAGGCTTGCCCACGAAATCTATCTACGGTACACAGACCGAATGGAGCCGTATGGCATGGATGAGTGCTGGCTTGACCTCACCGGCTGCCGCCTTGACCCGGTCGCTACGGCAGAAGAAATTCGGGCAACAACCAAAAGCGAGCTTGGCCTTACGGTTAGCATTGGCGTCTCTTTCAATAAAATCTTTGCAAAGCTCGGCAGTGATATGAAGAAACCTGATGCAATGACAGTCATCACACAGGACAACTTCCGGGAACTGGTCTGGCCGTTGCCTGCCTCTGATCTTCTTTACTGCGGCCCTGCCACGACCAAAAGACTTGCCAATTATGGTATACACACTATCGGGGACATCGCTGCCACAGCGCCGGAGTGTCTGCGAGGCTGGCTCGGCGTCAATGGAATAGCTCTCTGGCATTATGCGTCCGGCACGGATACTTCCCGCGTTATGACGGATGGCTGGGAAGCACCAATTAAATCAGTCGGCCACGGCGTGACCTGCGTATCTGATCTTCTGGATAATGAGGAAGTCTGGCGTGTAATATTGGAACTTTCTCAGGATGTTGGTCATCGCCTCCGCGTGAATGGCTTTTTGGCCAAAGGCGTTCAGATCATGCTCAGAGATAACAGCTTGTTTTATAAGCAGTATCAGACCACATTGGAGATGGCGACACGCAGCCCGAAGGAGATTGCGGAACAGTGCTTTGCTCTTTTTAAGGCCAACTACCGCTGGCAGAACAAGGTTCGCGCCCTTTGCGTCCGGGCAATCAGCCTCGTTCCTGAAAAGTGTCCGCAGCAGCTGACAATTTTCGACGATCCTGCCAAGCGGGAAAAGCAGGATAAAATGGACGCTGCCATTGAAGACATTCGCAGACGCTATGGCAAACGGGCTGTATATAACGCATGTCTGATCGGTGACATCAAAGTCCATGAGATCGGTGCGCAGAATGTTACCATGCCGGGCCTGATGTTTGCCTGATGGCATCTGAATATAGCAAGGAGCATAGGAATATGGCAAGAAAAGTGTTTGTGCCGGTAACGCTTAAAGTGGACAGCGATGGCCGGATTCGCCCTGTGGATATTACCTGGACTGACGGGCACACCTACGAAATTGATAAGGTAAAGGATGTACGGCAGGCCGCCGCGTCCAAGGTCGGCGGCACCGGCATCCGGTATACCATCATGGTCCGTGGGAAAGAGACGCATATTTACTGCGATGAGGGTAAATGGTTTGTGGAAGCGTATCAGTAGCTTCCGGTTTGGGCCAATGCTGTGGAGCTTGGCCTGATGAGAAGGAGGACAGGCAATGGAATATTGGGCAAGACAGGATTTGGAGAAGTTAGCAGACACAATCCTTCTTGACTGCTTCAAAGACGGTTACGAGAAAGATCATATGCCTACAAATATTGATTTGCTGGCAGAAAAATATCTGGGCTTGAACGTTTCGTACATGAGGCTGTCTGAGGACGGCAGCATTCTTGGGTTGACCACCTACGCGGACGTAAATGTCGAATTCAACCGCTATGGTCAAAATGAAATTGTTGCGGTCAGGAAGGATTCGGTCATTTTGGAAAAAGACCTTCTTACCGGTCACAATGGAAGACGCCGTTTTACTGTCGCTCACGAAGCTGCGCATCAGATCGTGTTTCGTGCCGACCGCAGCGGCACCGCGCAGATGAATTATCTCAAGCATCTGCCAAACAAGCAGAGCTATTCTCTCCGAGAACTGCATGGAGCTGAAGACTGGTGTGAATGGCAGGCAAATACACTGGGAGCTGCGCTGCTTATGCCAGCGCGCACCGTGCATTTCTGGATGTACCGCTTTAATGGGAATAAAGTTCTGGTCCGTTACGGACGCAGGTTTAACTATATGGATCACGGTGTGCTGGACAACCTGACAAATGCTCTTGCAGTATCAAGAACTGCACTGGTTATTCGCCTGACACAGCTGGGCTATATCTGCCAGCGTCCGGAATCGGAATACTGCGACCCGCTGGATGTGTTTCCCGATCCGGGGGAGGTATTCTAATGAAGCTCGACTTCAGCAATGGTGTGCCGCCGGATGTCCTCGACCGGATAAAGCGTGTAAAAAAAGAGGTTGACGGCCTGGAAAGCCGAAGCCTGTATTGCCCATATTGCAATCACCAGAGCTTAATCATATACTCCGACGCAAAAGGCCATGTCCAGACCAAGTGTAAACGATGCGGGCAGGTGTCCGATTACAACATCGCGTTCAGAATCGTGAGTTACCGTTTGGCTTTGACAACGAGGGCCTGTTAAGCTCTCAAAAGCAGTACCTGAAAACTGAATACATCATTATGAGCCCCGGAGCCGATGAAAATCGCTGACATCCCAAGTGCCGTATGAAATCTGTGTATAGTTCTACAACTATACCTGTTTCACGGCATGTCAGCGATTTCATACGGCTCTTTTTTTAGCCTTTTCCATCTGCCTCCGGGCAGAACGGAGAAGGCTTTATGTTTTATTGGCTGCCCTATATGGCCGAATACCCGTAGTCTCCGGATTTTTGACTTTCAAAAAAATCAAAAATTCAAAGGAGATTACGAATAATGTCTAACAAATATTTAGTATGGAAAGACGCTTCCTGCAACGGTCAGAATATCGAATGGATTGATATGAATGGAACTGACTTTTTTCACTTTCTGAATTCCGACGAGGGTAAAGACAGGTATTTTATTCTTCTGGACAATGATGTTTGCCCCGATGACGATGTGATCTTTATTGAGGCAACGGAAGGCCAGTACAACGAATGGTACAAAGAATATTGCCACCACTGTTATCTGAATCGATTTTACCCGGAAGGGGGAATTCTTTCACTTGATATGTCTCTGAGCAACGAGGATGTTTGTTCCTATCATGAAATTGCCGTTGACGTAAATGTGGATGTGGCGGGAACAGCCATTGATGCTGCGATGATTAACACGCTACCTTACGCACTCAGCACACTGAGTCCAGTACGGAGAGAAGCCATTCGCTTAAAATATTTCAAATACCCAAATAAAAGCGATGCAGAAATTGCAACACTGTTATTCATTAACGCTGAAGCATTTGAGGATCGCCGGAGGCAAGCAATAAGGGACTTAAAAAATTTTTATCACGGAATTCGCTAAAAAAATACCCAATGGGTAGTGAGAGGACAAACCAATTATGCAAAGCAGGTTTTTGTTTTCTCCGGTTCATTTGAACCGCTGTTCTTTGAAAACTGAATACCAGATCATCAGGTACTATCCTGCTGCGGGCAAATCAATGCCAGCCACCTCGGCGGTGCGCCACAATCCTCTTATGAGGGGAGCGATCAACACCTGCCGCGAATATTGGGCTGCTCCCAATATGGCCATGAAACGCAGCAGTCCAACGATACTTCCGCCCAGCCACAGCTGCACGCGATGGGGGCGGCTCGGAGCGATCCTCGGAGGGGAGTGATTCCCATGAGGCAGGAGCAAACTGCCGCCTGATGATTTCCTTTTGCTCAGGGCGTCGAGGACAAATTTGAGCAGAATCATAACAAATGTGAGGACATCCGGGCGCAGCGCTGGAAGGCATTGCGTCCCGGAATCCTCTTTACTTAGAAAGCAGATCGGAGGCTTTTATGTTAAAGAACGACTGGGAGTTTCATCGCGGCGATATTTACTATGCCAATCTGAATCCTTTTTTTGGCTCCGAACAGGGTGGCAACCGCCCGGTTCTTGTCCTTCAAAATGATGTGGGCAATTACTTTTGCCCGACGCTGATCGTCGCACCATTGACGAGCAATATTTGGAAGAAAGCAGAGCAGCCTACACATTACTTGCTGGATGGCATACGCGGCCTCCGGGGCCAGTCGATCGTGCTGCTGGAGCAGATCAAGACAATCGACAAACGGCGCGTTGATCGCTATATCGGAAAAGTCACCCGCGAACAGATGGACGGGATTGATGAGGCGCTGCAGGTCAGTCTCGGCATTTACATCCCTGAAGAAATTGAAGCACCGTAAAGGAGGAAAAACGATGTTTGAAGAAAAAATAGAAAAGATGAATAACGTTGCCGTGACACCGGCGATTTCTGCTGATTCGGAAAGCCCTTTTATCAAGCGCACATATACGGTCGATGAAATTCAGGACATTCTTGGTATTAGCCGATCCTCCGCATATAACTTTGTGAAGCAGGGACTTTTCCGCACGGTCCGCGTGGGTGGCAGCATCCGAATTTCCAAAAAGAGCTTTGACGAGTGGCTGGACAAGCAACTTTGAGTATGTCAAGGATGTCGTTTTAAAAATCGGCATCCTTTATGCCTCTGCCGTTGGAACGTAGAATATAGCCAGGATGAAACCTGGCTATATTCAAGTTCTGGTGGAAAGGAGGATACGCCATGTTTGAAGATAAAATTGAAACTCTGAATCGGGAGATTGATTCTGGTGAAAGGCAAAGCGAGGCTGGGAGCTTTGAAAAACGGACATATACTGTTTCCGAGATTCAGGACATTCTTGGCATCAGTCATACCGCGGCATACTGTTTCGTAAAGCAAGGTCTGTTCCGTACCGTGCGAATCGGCAACAGTATTAGAATTTCAAAAAAGAGTTTTGACGAGTGGCTGGACAAAAACATATAAGGTTCAGAACTGGTACATAGGAGGTCAGCATGAACGAACATAGAGTAAAAACCAGTATGTCCGTTATGGAAATGGGCAAATTGCTGGGGATTGGGAAAACTGATGCGTATTGGCTTATCAAAAAGAAACCATTTGAAATTATCATCGTGGATAAAAAAATGCGTATCATGATCGGCAGTTTTGAAAAGTGGTATGCAGCACAGTCGCATTACCACAAAGTCGCGTCCGTAGATTTGGGGAAGGAGGAATAAGAGATGGCTTCTATTATCAAGCGTAGAAATAAGTTTTCTGTTGTTTACCGTTTTGTAGATGAAAACGGTGTCCAGCGGCAGCGTTGGGAAACCTTTAACACCAATGCTGAAGCTAAAAAGAGAAAATCCGAGGTTGAGTTTCAACAAGACAGCGGGACATTCATCGTCCCGACTGCCAAGACGCTGGATGATCTTCTCCGAGAATACATGTCAATATACGGTGTAAACACATGGGCAATGTCAACTTACGAATCCCACAAAGCGCTGATTACCAATTACATATCACCAATCATCGGTGACATGAAGCTGGACGACATCAATACCCGTGTTATGGATCAGTATTTTCAGAGCCTCCAAAAAGTCAAAAGCGTCACCAGCAGATACGTCCACGCAAAGAATGAGTACCTTTCAGTGCATATCATCCGTGAGGTTTTTAAGCTCCTTCGTAATGCTTTTAATCAGGCGGTAAAATGGGAAATGATGTCCCGAAATCCTGTTGTGAATTGCACCATCCCCAAAGAGGAACATGAAAAGCGTGAAATCTGGACCGCCGAAACACTGTTCAAGGCACTGGAAGTCTGCGATGATGATATTATTGCACTGGCAATCAATTTGGCGTTCTCTTGTTCTCTCAGAATGGGAGAACTATTGGCTTTGACATGGGACTGTATCGACATTACACAGCAAAGCATCGACGAAGGCCACGCAAATATCTATGTAAACAAAGAACTTCAACGTGTGAGCCGCTCGGCACTGGAGGCTCTGAACGGGAAAGACGTTATCAAGAAATTCCCGCCTGCGCTCGCAAGTACCAATACTTCTCTCGTTCTGAAACAGCCCAAAACCAAGACCAGTGTCAGACGTATCTACCTCCCCAAAACAGTTGCTGAGATGCTGCGGAAAAGGAAGACAAGCCTTGATGAGATGAAGGATCTGTTTGGAGATGAGTATCTCGATTATGATTTGGTATTCTGTTCCTCAAACGGGCATCCCCTCGAAGCCAGCTACATCAACCGCGGCTTCTCTAAGCTGATCCGTGAAAATGGTCTTCCCAAGGTGGTCTTTCACAGCTTGAGACATTCAAGCATTACCTATAAGCTCAAGCTCAACGGCGGAGACATGAAGTCAGTCCAAGGTGATTCCGGTCATGCACAAATGCGGATGATCGAAGATGTCTATTCTCATATTTTAGACGAGGACAGAGCAACCAATGCGCAGCGTTTTGAAGCAGAGTTTTATTCTAAGTCTGAAGCGCCGGAAATGCCTGCCGCATCGGCTGCACCTGCTTCGGAGCTGACTGACAGCGACAAAGCAAAGTTCATACAGCTTTTGTCAAATCCTGAATTTGCAACGCTCATTAAATCTTTCGTTGGTAGTGTATAAATTAAAAGGAGCAGTCTCATTCAGTGTGAGACTGCTCCTTGCTTTAAGCCGCTGGAACCTCTATAATGCTTACAGATAAGTTGAAACGAGGCGTGCATATCTGCACCAGATTGTATTTGAACCTTCTGCCGTTTCTTCGCAGGGCGGCAAACAAACCACCAATCGGAAAGCTCAAAAGACCTTCAAATCGCCGTAACACCTCAGTAAGATTCAGAATCTGAGTTGCTGGAAATACCGTTAAACACTGGACTTTGAGCGATTCAGTGGATTATTCATAACGGCTAAAATGCTGATTGGCGGCTCTCCTAAGCGTTAGGCCGCTGGTTCGATTCCAGTCGGGGACACCATGCCGGATACGGTTGTCCGTGCGGAAAGCCGGAGGGTGCTTTGAATGCGGCCTCCGGCTTTGCTGTATCCTTTGGAGGCATGCATCCTGTAC
>QAML01000082.1 GCA_003150315.1 Prevotellaceae bacterium
AGAGAATATACATTTTCTATTGGAGATTCGATAATTGTTTATTGGGCAGAAGCGGCGAAGCAAGAGTATCAGGATGCGTTGTTGGCACTGCTAAATCCAGTAAAGGACAATCAGGATGAAATTCATAGTATTTTTGAGAATCTCAGAAAGAACAGACCGGTTGTGGTTGATGATATAGAACTAAACCCCGCGCAGAAATTTTATATTTTGTGTCTTGCACCTAATGCAGCCAGATTGTCCGTGAGATTTTTTTATCAAAATTCTTTTGGAAACATTATGAAAAATCTGGCACAGCATTATGAACGGATGAAAATTATCAGACCGAGTTATATAGATTATGAATATCTGGGTGTAGATGATATACTCAAGGCAACTGCAAATCTAAATTCCAAAGATAAAAGACCTGTTTCGAATATGGCAGCAATGGTGCTTTTGGCAATTTTACAGGATGCCAGATATCCTGTGAGTTTGTACACAGATACATTAATTCGAATACGAGCAGAGCAGGGAAGAGTAACATGGGAAAGAGCTGCAATCATAAAAGCATATATGATAAAAAATTACAAAAATATGGAAGGGGATACATATATGGGCTTAAATGAAGAGTATACAGATACAGCATATGTGTTAGGACGATTATTTTCTGTTCTGGAATCTATTCAGATGGATGCAAATCCGGGAATAAAGTCTACAATTCGAGATAGGTATTTTAACTCAGCATGTGCTACACCGGCATCGGTATTTCCAGTACTGATTAAGTTAAAAAACAGTCATATCAAGAAGTTGGAAAGGGAAAAAGAAAGTTCAAAGATATATTATGAAAAGCTTCTGACAGAGATTATGGATAAGCTTGAAATATATCCCAAACGTTTGTCTTTGGAAGAACAGGGAAAATTTATTCTTGGTTATTACCATCAGATGCAGAAAAAATATAAGAAAAGGGAGGAAAAATAAATGAGCGAGGTTATCAAAAACAGATATGAGTTTGTAGTATTATTTGATGTGGAAAATGGTAATCCGAACGGAGACCCAGATGCTGGAAATATGCCGCGAATCGATCCGGAGAGCGGCTTGGGACTTGTCACAGATGTCTGCCTGAAAAGAAAAATCCGGAATTATGTAGAAACTGTAAAGGAAGATGAACAGGGATACAAAATTTATATTAAAGAAGATGTACCGTTGAACCGCAGTGACAGAACGGCATGTGAAAGTGTTGGAATAAAAGAAACAGAAGATAAAAAGGTTACGGAAGCCTTAAAAAAATTGAAAAAAAGTGATCCGGATGTAGACTTGAAACTGAAAAATTACATGTGTGAGAACTACTATGACATCAGAACTTTTGGAGCTGTTATGACTACATTTGTAAAAGCTTCTCTGAATTGTGGACAGGTACGGGGACCAGTCCAGATTGGATTTGCAAGAAGTATTGATCCAGTGATCAGTCAGGAAGTTACAATTACCCGTGTGGCAATTACAACAGAAAAAGATGCAGAGAACAAGAGTACAGAAATGGGAAGAAAAAGTATTGTTCCGTATGCACTGTATCGTGCGGAAGGATTTATTTCCGCGAATCTGGCACGAAAAACGACTGGTTTTACAGAAGAGGATCTGGAACTTCTGTGGGATGCGATTATAAATATGTTTGAGAATGATCATTCTGCAGCTCGAGGAAAAATGGCAGTACGTGAACTGATCGTATTCAAACACAGCAAAGAATTGGGAGACTGTCCGGCATATAAACTGTTTGATGCAGTTGAAGTAACACGAAAGGAAGAAATTGAATATCCAAGGAAATATCAGGATTATATTGTTGAAGTACATAACGATAGGATTCCAGATTCTGTAGAAGTGCAAAGGATGATTTGATGGAGTATACAGAAGATGATTATTTGATGATATCAGGTATACAGCATTTTAAATTTTGCAGAAGACAGTGGGCATTGATCCATGTTGAGCAGCAGTGGGCAGAAAATGTTCATACAGCTGTTGGAAAACTGATGCACCAGAAGGTACATGATCCATATTTGACGGAAAAAAGAAAAGATACTATTTTGGTAAGAGCTTTGCCGGTTTCTTCAAGAATTATGGGAGTGAGTGGAGAGTGTGATCTTGTAGAATTTCATAAATGTGAAGATGGAATACGGCTTCATGGACATCGGGGAATGTATTCTGTTTATCCGGTAGAATACAAAAAAGGAAAAGAAAAATCAACAGATGCCGATAGATTGCAGCTTGTGGCACAGGTTTTATGTCTCGAAGAAATGTTTTCTGCAACAATACCTGAAGCAGCTCTTTTTTATGGAGAAACAAGACGAAGAGAAGTTGTGGAAATTACAGAGGATCTGAGAAATGCAGTCAAAGATATATTTGAAGAGATGCATCAGTATTACAATAGAGGTTATACTCCGAAGGTAAAAACAGGTAAAATGTGTAATTCCTGTTCATTAAAGGAACTTTGTCTGCCCAAATTAAACAAACAAGTTTCTGTGAAACATTATATAGACCAGATGCTGAAGGAGGAAGAGACATGAAAAAACTTTTGAATACGTTGTATGTAACTTCTGAAAACAGCTATTTGGGTTTAGATGGAGAAAATATAGTTGTTTTTGAAGAGGATAAAGAAAAAGGAAGACTTCCATTACATAATCTGGAAGGGATAGTTTCCTTTGGATACAGGGGCGTCAGTCCGGCATTGATGGGATCTTGTGCAGAAAAAAATATCTCTCTTTGTTTTATGACGCCCCAGGGAAAATTTCTTGCGAGGATAACCGGAAAGACAAGAGGAAATGTGCTTTTGCGAGAACAGCAGTATGCAAGCAGTTTGGATTCAGCAATCAGCCTGGAAATTGCAAAAAACTGTATACTTGGAAAGGTGTATAATGCAAGATGGGTGTTGGAACGCTGTGTTAGAGATCATAGTATGCAGGTAGATGCGGACAAAATAAAAATAGCATCAGAAAAGCTGAAACATACGTTGGGATTAATTCAAACATGTGAATCAAAAGCACAATTAAGAGGTTTTGAAGGGGAAGCGGCCAGCGTGTATTTTGGAGTTTTTGATGAAATGATTTTGCAACAGAAAAAGGATTTTTCATTTCAAGGAAGAAATAAAAGACCACCGTTAGATAATATGAATGCAATGTTGTCTTTTGTATATACGTTGTTGACAAATACGATTGCTTCTTCCCTGGAGTGTGTGGGGCTGGATCCTTATGTGGGATATCTTCATACCGAAAGACCAGGTAGAGTATCACTGGCTTTGGATATGATAGAGGAATTAAGAGCTGTATTGGCAGATCGTTTTGTATTATCGCTTGTTAACAAAAAGATTGTAAATGGAAAGAATTTTACCAAAAAAGAAAATGGAGCTGTTCTGATGGATGATGAGCTGCGAAAAAAGCTGTTGGTAGAATGGCAGAAGAAAAAGAAGGAAACCATCACACATCCGTTCTTGAAAGAAAAGGTGGAATGGGGAATGGTTCCTTATGTACAGGCAATGTTGTTGGCAAGATATTTAAGAGGAGATTTGGACAGTTATCCAGTGTTTTTGTGGAAATGAGGTGACAAAGTGTTGGTAGTGATTACTTATGATGTAAATACAGAGACAACTGCAGGAAGAACTCGTTTGCGTAAAGTGGCGAAGCAATGTACAAATTATGGAAGAAGGGTGCAAAATTCTGTATTTGAGTGTATTTTGGATAGCGCTCAAAGTGTTGCTTTGAAGGGGATATTGTCTGATATTATTGACAAAAATAAAGATAGCTTACGTTTTTATTACCTCGGAAATAATTATCAGACTAAAATAGAACATGTAGGTATAGAACGTGGAATTCCAGTAGATCAACCTTTAATTATGTAGGTGCGAATCAGAAGTACACATAAAATGCCGGCAGGATTCGCACTACAAAAATCAGAAAAGTAACATGAATAACACTAAAGAAAAGAGAGAAGGGATAATAAAAAGTAGAAAAATTATATTTATTGCATAAAAAAACAAAGAATATTTGTGAAAATTTGCCGTCGTTCCCCACGAGGGAACGTGGATTGAAATATTTGATGTTGTCGGTATTTTACTCCCGTAGAAATGTCGTTCCCCACGAGGGAACGTGGATTGAAATACGAAATCCTGCCCCCATCGAACCGCCTGTCCTGGGTCGTTCCCCACGAGGGAACGTGGATTGAAATTTGCTATTGACCTCGAATATAAGATCTGTGCCCCGTCGTTCCCCACGAGGGAACGTGGATTGAAATCTGATCCACTTCTCGATCGCGGTCTTTGCTCCGGTCGTTCCCCACGAGGGAACGTGGATTGAAATAACGGATCCGCAGGAAAAGATGCAGCCACAGGAGCGTCGTTCCCCACGAGGGAACGTGGATTGAAATATCGGGGATGATTGGGACTACACAGACACACTGGGTCGTTCCCCACGAGGGAACGTGGATTGAAATGTTAAGATAATGCCGCAGGTGCGCTTCCTTACCCCGTCGTTCCCCACGAGGGAACGTGGATTGAAATCCTTAAGGCCTTTGAAGTTTCCGGCCGAGTCAAGTCGTTCCCCACGAGGGAACGTGGATTGAAATTGCCCTGTATCTGTGATCCAGCAGGGGCTCCGCAGTCGTTCCCCACGAGGGAACGTGGATTGAAATCTCCTGAATCAATAACAAACTGCTTTGCGATTGGTCGTTCCCCACGAGGGAACGTGGATTGAAATAGCTGTCGCTGCGGAAGTTTCGCATCGCTGAATGTCGTTCCCCACGAGGGAACGTGGATTGAAATAACCCTATGGAGAACCTGTCACAGACTGCCGGGCCCGTCGTTCCCCACGAGGGAACGTGGATTGAAATAAGCGGCGACACCTTACATTCAAATTCTTCCATCGTCGTTCCCCACGAGGGAACGTGGATTGAAATGCTACAGTATCGGCATTAATGGCCTGCTGGATTCCGTCGTTCCCCACGAGGGAACGTGGATTGAAATGGTAATGACCGGGGACAATGAATTTGCCAAGAAGTCGTTCCCCACGAGGGAACGTGGATTGAAATCCGCGATCGGGCAATAAATACAGGTTTCCAGACTGTCGTTCCCCACGAGGGAACGTGGATTGAAATTGAGCAATTGCAGCCTGTCTCTCGGACGGGTCTTGTCGTTCCCCACGAGGGAACGTGGATTGAAATATATTGATTATTTCAAAGCAAAGGCTGAGTCATGTCGTTCCCCACGAGGGAACGTGGATTGAAATCTTTGCAGTCTGCTCCATCTGAGCCTTGCATTTGTCGTTCCCCACGAGGGAACGTGGATTGAAATTCCTGCAGGCTCTTAAATGCTTTGATCTCTGCTCGTCGTTCCCCACGAGGGAACGTGGATTGAAATCTCAACAATGGTATAGGTTCCTACTGGAATATAGTCGTTCCCCACGAGGGAACGTGGATTGAAATGGATATGCTTTACCGCAACCAGCCAGCATAGATGTCGTTCCCCACGAGGGAACGTGGATTGAAATCGGCAAGGGGAAAGGAAGATCAAATAAGGACCTCGTCGTTCCCCACGAGGGAACGTGGATTGAAATCTGCTGATTGGGATAACTTAGAGGTTTCTCCATGGTCGTTCCCCACGAGGGAACGTGGATTGAAATATATCCGCCTTTTTCCTGGCCACTATCTTTACCGTCGTTCCCCACGAGGGAACGTGGATTGAAATATCAACGCAAAGAGATTCGTGGAGATTGAAAGGGTCGTTCCCCACGTGGGAACGTGAATTGAAATAACAAAGAGGAAATCAAACGGTGTGGTACATGGGACATTCCCTATGAGGGGACAAAAACCGGAAATCGCAATTAATACTTGCATTTAACAGACATTGGTGTTACAATGAACGAAACTAAGAACTTGTTGGCATAGGAGTGGGCGAGAGCCCGCTCCTATTTGCTGAGAAGGAATTTGTTCAGAAATAGGCAGAAATAGGAAAGGCAGGTGGGAAGCATGAGCAGACGGGAAGAATATGAACAGAAGACAGAGGCGATCCTTACACCAATCGTGGAGTCCAGGGGCTTTGAGCTGGTAGACGTGGAGTATGTCAAGGAAGCCGGAACCTGGTATCTCAGAGGCTATATCGACAAGCCGGGCGGAATCACAGTCAATGACTGCGAGGACGTAAGCCGTGCATTCAGCGATATACTGGATGAGCAGGATTTCATCGAGGACAGCTACATTATGGAGATCAGTTCTCCGGGACTTGACCGGCCTCTTAAAAAAGAAAAAGACTTTAAGAGAAGCCTTGGCAAGCTGGTGGAGATCCGTACCTACCGGCCCATCGAGAAACAGAAAGAATTCTGCGGTATTTTAAATGCATATGATAGTAACAGTGTGACAATCGATGAAGACGGCACAGAACGTACCTTTGATAAAAAAGATATTGCCCTGATTCGTCTCGCGATCGAATTCTAAAAGAGAATCGAATCTGTAAAATTCAGGAGGAAAAAAGAAAAATGAGCAGAGATTTAAGAGATGCGCTGGACGTTCTCGAAAAAGAGAAAAACATCAGTAAGGATACACTGCTGGAGGCAATTGAGCAGTCACTGATCCAGGCATGTAAGAACCATTTCGGAAAGGCAGATAACGTTCACGTTATGATCGATCCGGAGACCTGTGACTTCAGTGTTTACGCTGACAGAACTGTTGTAGAGCATGTGGAGGATCCGGCGCTGGAGATTTCTCTGGTGGATGCACAGAAAACAAACACGAACGCAGAGATCGGTGATGTTATGAAGGTTGAGATCCAGTCCAAGGAATTCGGACGTATCGCAACCCAGAATGCAAAGAATGTCATTCTTCAGAAAATCCGTGAGGAAGAGCGTAAAGTTCTTTACGATCAGTACTATGGAATCGAAAAAGAAGTGGTAACCGGTATTGTTCAGAGAGTAATGGGCAAAAATGTCAGCATCAACCTTGGTAAGGCAGACGCAGTACTTACAGAGAACGAACAGGTAAAGGGTGAGACCTTCCAGCCAACTGAGCGAGTAAAAGTTTACATTCTTGAAGTTAAGGATACACCGAAGGGACCGCGTATCCTGGTTTCCAGAACACATCCCGGTCTTGTAAAGAGACTTTTCGAGTCCGAGGTTGCAGAGGTAAGAGACGGTACCGTTGAGATCAAGAGCATTGCCCGTGAGGCAGGCTCCCGTACCAAGATCGCTGTATGGAGCAACGATCCGGATGTAGATGCTGTGGGAGCATGCGTTGGTATGAACGGTGCACGTGTAGGGGCAGTTGTTAACGAGCTTCACGGTGAGAAGATCGATATCATCAACTGGGATGAGAACCCGGCGATCCTTATTGAGAATGCATTAAGCCCTGCAAAGGTTATCGCAGTTATGGCTGACCCGGATGAGAAGACCGCACTGGTCGTAGTTCCGGATTACCAGCTTTCCCTTGCTATCGGTAAGGAAGGACAGAACGCACGTCTTGCTGCAAGACTTACAGGCTTCAAGATCGACATCAAGAGCGAGACACAGGCAAGAGAGTCCGGTGACTTCTACGATGATTACGATGAGGAACACGAGGAAGCAGAGGAAGAAATGACAGAAGAGGCTGTTTCCGAAGAGCTTGAAGAAGTAGAGGAAGATACAGAAGAGACAGAAACAGAAGCTGAAGAAACAGCAGATGGAGATGCCGAAGAATAATGAAAACGAGAACCAAGATTCCCATGCGTCAGTGTACCGGCTGCAGGGAAATGAAAAGCAAAAAGGAAATGATACGAGTTCTCAGGACATCAGAGAATGAGATCATCCTGGACGCTACAGGTAAGAAAAACGGACGCGGCGCATACCTTTGTTTCTCAGAGGAATGCCTGGAAAAGGCTATCAAAAACCATGGCCTGGAGCGTTCCTTGAAAATGGCAGTTCCGGATGAAGTGTATCAGAACCTCAAAAAGGAGTTTGGATCAATTGAAAAACAATAAGGTTTTATCACTCATCGGACTTGCGACAAAAGCAGGAAAAACAGTGAGCGGAGAATTTTCCACAGAGAAATCCGTAAAAACAGGAAAAGGTTTCCTGGCACTGGTGGCAGATGATGCCTCCGAAAACACAAAAAAGAAATTTCGGAATATGTGTACCTATTATGAAGTTCCGTTATATTTCCTTTCAGACAAAGAGAGCCTGGGCAGAGCAATGGGCAAAGAATTCCGTGCCAGCCTTGCCGTGCAGGACGAAAATTTTGCAAAGGCGATCATGAAGGCGCTGGAAAAAGAATCCGGCAGATAACCTGCATGATACAGGCGTCTGTAAGGAGGTTTGACGATAGAAATGATAAAAGATAAATTCAACAGATCGGGAAAGGAGCAATATAGACAATTGGATACTCCAAAAACAGAAGAAAAGACAACAACGGTGAATACAGAGGGTAACAAATCTGAAGCACCGAAAAAGAAAAAAAATATCATCCGTGTATTTCATGCACAGAATGCCAGCGATGGCGGTAAAGGAAGAAGAAAACCGGCAGCAGGCGAGAGAAAGGGACCGGCACGTCCACAGAACGGCGGTCAGAGAAGCGCAGGAGCAAACACAAGAAATGGTGAGTCCGGTGAGCAGAGAAACGGTCAGAGTGGTCAGAATCGTACTCAGGGCGGAAGACCGCAGGGCAACCGTCCGGAAGGAAGAAGAGACGGAAATCGTGACGGAAGAACCTTCGAGGGAAGAAGAGACGGCGGAAATCGTTTTGGCGGAAACCGTTCCCAGAATGGTGAGGGACGTCCGGCAAGACAGGGCGAGGGAAACAGAGGCACACGTCAGAATGACGGAAGAGGCGGAAGCCGTTTCGGCGGTGGAGCAAACCGTGGCCAGGGGGGAGGCCAGGGCGGACGTTCCGAAGGCGGAAGAAGCGGAGACAACCGTTTCAGCGGAGCAAACCGTGGTGGCCAGGGCGGCGGACAGCGTCCGGGACAGAGAAGAAGCGGTGGCTCTTCAGATGCTGTATTCACTCCGGAGCTGACCAAGACATCCAAGGACAGCAAGCGTGAGCGTGACAGAGAGAACAAGAACAAAGATTTCGAGAAAGGCGGCCAGGGCGGGCGCAGACCAAATCAGGGTGGACGCAGACCGAATTCCAGAATCCCGAAAGCGCTTCAGAAACCGAATCCACAGCCGAAGCAGGAAGAGAAGAAACCTGAGATCAAGGAGATCACCATTCCTGAGAAGCTTACCATCCGTGAGCTTGCGGACGCTATGAAGATGCAGCCATCTGTGATCGTTAAGAAACTTTTCATGGAAGGTGTCATGGTAACCGTAAACCAGGAGATCGACTTTGACAAGGC
>QAML01000026.1 GCA_003150315.1 Prevotellaceae bacterium
AGAGACATATCACCTTCGGATGCACCCATTACAATTCTGGTCCATGTCGGGCTTTCTGTATCTTCATCTCCAATATAGTTAATTGGATTATACAGGTCTACAATATTATTTCCGTATTTGTCACCATCCTCGATAGAGGCGATATCACTTTCATAAGATTCCAGCATTTCTTCATAACTGCTGTAGTTTGAAGAATCTGTTTTTGTACCTGCAGACTGTGTAGTTCCGGCATCCGGAGTTCCGACCTCATCTCCCATTCCACTTGTAACCAGGTCATCTTGAGCATTGCCGTCCGAAGTTTCTCCACCTGGCATGCTTCCGGCTGGTGCTCCATCCGGCTTTTCTCCATCTGAGTCATTTCTATCCGGTATTCCGTCCGGCTTTTCACCCGGCATTTCATTTCCATCCGGACCATTTCCATCTGGCATTCCGTCTCCTGGACCTGCATTTTGTCCGGATTCTCCTTTGGCATATCGTCCTTCCAGAAATGCCTGAGCTTTCTCTTCTGTTGTCATCTGTGACACACTCTCATCACTCAGTGCATTTCCATCACTGTCAAACCATGTCCAGTCATCTGCATAATCCAGATTTTCCAGATACCATTCCAGATTTTTTTCAAATTCTTTCAGATAAAGCGTAAGATAAGTTCCACCGTATCCGTTGGTATCTGCATATTTTTCCACATCATATTCTATCGTCAGATCCACTACATCGTCCTTATCCCCATCTCCATTGATATCAATATCCACTGCCGACTCGCTGACACTCAGATTCTGATCATTGATATACTCCATATATTCCTTAGACAGGCATTCTGCCAGCTTTTTCTGAAAATCCGTATTAAATTCATAATCCGTATCAAGATAATATTCAAATGCCATTGCCATATCTGCTTCCTGTAAAGAAGTGATTGCGCTGTATGCAACGCATCCCCATACTCCATCTGAAATTTCAGTGTTCTCTGATCCTATGGTCTCCGAATACGTCCCATCTTCATTCTGATAGATTCCAACTGCCCCTGCTTCTACTTCATACGGGAAATAATCCGAATTGTCAGAAGTTGCTGCTACCATTGCAGCATGTGCTCCACCGCCGGAACCTCCCGTAGACACGAAATATTCTGTATTTCCCGGAAGGTTTCCAAGAATGATATTATACTTTACAAAACGGATTGCATTTTTCTGATCTACCAGACAGAGCGGTGCATCACCAGTATAATATTCCTCCCCATTCTCATCCGTTGCCGTACTCTGTTTGCCACGGTTTCCACATGCCACATTGATATATCCATATGCCGCATTGCCGGAAGATGCCTTTTGATTTTCCTGTGCACTGTAACCTGCTGCTCCTGTATTTATAATAACCGGTGCTGTAGATGCAGTATAGGTCTGTCCGTTTGCATTCGTAATTTTGGCACTATCATCAATCACGAGCTGTCCATTTACTTCTTCCGAATAAGTTTTCCCTGTTACATCCTCCGTTCCGTCCCCATCTGTATCAATTCCTTTTACATATGCACCAGGAACATTTACAGAAACGCCCTGATAATCCGGCAGCTCCGGATTTGCAACTGCGCATGTTACAGACATTGTCCAGGAATCTGACTGACTGTCATAACTCCATGTAATTTCATCGTTGTTTGAAATATTTAAGATACTTTCAATTTCTGTCTGTTCTTTATTCTCCTGCTCTGCGCTTACGTTTCCTGCTCCACATGCTGTGATTCCCAGCACCATTGTCATTGTTGTTATCATTGCAGTTATCTGCTTTCTTTTCATTGACTGTGCCCCTTTCTTAATCAGAATTTTTTTACGGACACGATTATATGAGAAAAACCTTGAAAATTCCTTGAAAAAATAAATTTCCAAGCAAATTCACAAGGTTTTCACAAATCTTTTATTTTCTGTAAAAAAACGGAAAGTCTATTATAAAACAGTTCCATCCATTCTCGCTTATCACTGTTATCTCTGTATGATGCTTTGCAGCAATTGACTGTGCAATAGCCAGACCCAATCCATAATGCCCCTCTTCCGGGTTTGAATCATGATAGAATTTTTCAAAAAGTCTTCTTCGTTCTTCCTCTGGAATAGCCTCGCCCTGGTTTTCCATAGACAGCCGTACCTTTTTCTCGTCTTTCTTTAGGACAATCTTTACTTCTTTTCCGGCCTCTGTATGCCGGATTGCGTTTTCCAGAAGGGTTTCTGCCATTCTCTCCAGCATTTCTTTGTTGCCGTCAATAACCAGATTCTGTTGTATATCAGTTATCAGTATAACCGCTTTTTCAAAAGCCATTGCCTCAAACTCCAGAGAAATCCCCTCTATGCACTGGCTGAAATTTACGCTCTCCCGGAAACTTTTTTCTTCCTGATACTCCATTTTGGAATAGTCCAGAAGCTCTATTACCAGTTTGCGCATTTTTTCATTTTCTTCTGCCGCATAATCCAGATATTTGCTGTGAATTCCTTCTCTTTCAAGCATATCCAGACTTGCCTTCATAACTGTAACCGGTGTTTTCAGTTCATGTCCTGCAAACAGTACAAACTCTTTCTGCAAACGGTTTGCTTCCTCTAAGGGTGCAACTATTTTTCCTGTAATTTTCCATGCCGGATAAATCCATAATATTCCTAAAACGAAAGCTACCAGCAATGAGAAAATGAAATATTTCTGCTCTTCCATCTTTAGAGATGTGATATCCGCAAAGGCAATGAGCAATTCCCCTTTATGAACAGAAATTTCAAACTGATAATTTTCATAACTCCCAGATGTTTTTTTCGTTTCCAGAAATTTTTCTGCTGTTTCTATGATCTCCTCTTCTGAAAATCCAGTATCCGGCAGCATATTTTTAACATATAATGTCCCATCCTCTGCTTTGGCTACAAGATAACTCTTTTTGACATAGCTGTCTTCTTTTTGCTCCGTTACTGTTACTTTTTCACTTCTGGCACCACTAATTCTTTCCTGTTCCTTTGGAACTTCCTCTTGTTTATTTCCGTTCTGATCGGATACAATCTGAAATTTCATGTTCAAAATCCTGGAAATACTGTTCTTATTATTCTGCACATAAGAAAAATTCAAAAGTGCCAGAATGAATATTGCCGCAATCATATAAATCAACAGAAGAAGTCCCATGATTTTCTTCTTAAACTGTTTCATCGTTTTTCCCTCTGAGACGATACCCGACACCTCTGACTGTCTCAATCACTGTATCCGTTTCAATAAATTTCAGCTTCTTGCGCAGAAAAGAAATATATACCTCTTCATTATTGTATTCTACATCTGTGTCATATCCCCAGATTCGAACCGTAATCTGCTCTTTAGACAATATCTGATTATAATTTTCCACAAAATAAGACAACAGTGTATATTCTTTTCCTGATAATTTCACCTTTTTATTTCCAACCGAATTTTTCAATATACGGCTGTTTTTTTCCAGTACAAAATCTGGCCGCTCCCCGGTTTCTTCTTCCTCTTCCTTTCCCTTTTCATTTTTCCTTAGCAGGACTTTTACACGTGCATCCAGTTCTTCTATTTCAAAAGGTTTGGTAAGATAGTCTTCTGCACCTGCATCAAATCCCTGCAATTTATCCTGTAGTTCCACCCTGGCCGTAAGCATAATAACCGGTGTCCTAACTTTCATACTCCTCAAATTTTTTACTATGGAAAAGCCATCTATTCCTGGCAGCATTACGTCTGAAATAATTGCATCATAAGAATTTTTTAATGCGGTCTCATATCCGGATATTCCATCATGGCAGACAGTTACCTGAAAGTTCTTACTGTGAAACCAATCATATAAAACATCTGCCAGACGTATTTCATCTTCTATGATTAAAATTTTTGTCATAACCTGTATTATATCTCCATTTCATTTACCTTCATTTATTTACTATACCATATTCCAAGGCAAATCCATATAAATCCACAAAAAGTTTAAGATATTAAAAGTAATAGCGACTTATAAATTTGATAATATGTTTTATTTCAGAAGCTGATTTGTAAAAAAAACACCTTCAAGCTATTTTATTATAGTCTGAAGGTGTTTGTTTAATCCAAATCTCTGGTAATGTTTGTGAGCCATTTACCTCTGATATAGTGTATGAAGACCACGGGCATTTTTTCGAACTCATCCAGAGTCATTACAAAGTATACCCAGATAGGCGGCAATTTTAAGACATATGCAGCAAGGAAGGTGAGTGGAACTGCAACAAGCCACATAAATATGGAATCTATGATCATTCCAAATCTGGAATCACCACCACCTCTGAAGCAGCCGCATATAAGACAGGTATTGATGCCTTCTCCCACAAGGCGCCAGGTTGTCATAATTATAAAAATGCCAAGATAATAAATGGCCGTCTCTGTCAGTTTATCCCGATAGAAATCCAGTATCAGAGGACGAAGTGCCAGAATAATGACGCATCCGATCAGACTTACAACCATTGTTATTCTGAGCATACGCTTTCCATATTCTCTTGCTGCATCAATATTGTCTTTACCAAGTTCCTGACTGACAATGATAGTAGTCGCATTGGCAAAACCACGACAGGCGATCGCGCCAATATTTACCACCATAACAGCAACCGCATTTGCGGCAACCATATCATCTCCAATATGGCCGAGGATTGCTGCGAATGCTGAACTGGCAAAACTCCAGACAACATCATTTATTACAGCCGGGGTAGCAATTTTCATAAAGTCCTGGAACAGAATACCTGATTTCGCAAAGAAGTATTTTATACGGAATCTGACATCGGAACTTCTTAATGAGTAGACGAGGCAGATCAGTACTTCTGTGATTCTGGCAATGACAGTACCAAGAGCCACACCGGTAACGCCAAGCTTTGGAAGTCCAAACAGACCAAAGATAAAGGTGGCATTACAAATTACATTGACACAAAGCGAAACAATGTACGTGACAGAGGGCAGCATTATTTTTCCGATACTTCGAAGGGCACTCATAAAAACCTGAGAGAATCCCATAAACATAAATGAAAATGAAATCATTCTTAAGTATTCACTGCCGGCAGCAATCGTATCCGGACTGCTTGTAAAGATCTTCATGATCGTAGTTGGCATAGAAAAGGA
>QAML01000081.1:0-7728 GCA_003150315.1 Prevotellaceae bacterium
AAATACAAGGCACTTATTTTAAAATATGTGCCTTGTATTTTTTACAACAAGCCTTATGTTTTTTTTAGCCTCGCGGAAGTGTTGAAAAAATGAGAAGGAAAATGTTTTGTGCAATGCGTTTGAGTTTGAAAAATTATGTTTCGAACATTCCGGTATCCCAAGTAATTTTGATGTAAAAAAGATGCGGTTTGCGACATGTAGGGTTAGAGAAGCCTGAGAAAGCAAAAAACAACTAAATGCCACTTGTTGAAATAAAAAGGCAGCTTTATGTAGCACAATTTGTGATATTGTTAAAATTTTTCCATGCTTAGAACGGTTGCGTTTGTGCGTTTTGTTACCTGTGGTTAAGTTTTTGTTGCAAAAAAGTAAAGTTGTGTGATGCAACTTTCAAAATTTTTTTGTATGTTTGCTACGTGTTTCCCTATTTTAATAGGGTATGAAGGACGGGTTTCCTTGAAAAATTCACAAATAACAGAACAATAAATAGCTTAAATTAACAACATTACTAACTCTAAAAACAAAAGGTATGAAAATCTTAAAGACTTTTCTGTTGGCGTTGGCAGCAATGCTGCTCGCAGTGCCAAGTACTTTTGCGCAGGACATGATCGGCAGGGTATTGACCCCGGACGAGATTGAAGACGGCGTGGAAGTAGTTTTTGAGGCGCGTTCAGGTACTACCTCCAAGGATCATTACCTTGTGCCTTTTACTTATGGGCGGACCAATTCCTGCCAAACGATTTCCTCCATCCTTGAGGTGCCGGAGGAAATAAAGTGGGTGCTTGAAAGAGCGCAGGTGGACAATGCGGTAACAGGTCTTCCGCAGTACTACATCAAGAACAAAAAGACCGGCAAGTATATCAGCTTCAAATGGGGTACCAACAATTCTGCGGTGTATCCCAATGCGTTTGATGATCCTGATGTATGGATCAACAAATACACCAATGGTGAAAGCGCACTTGTGGACGATACTACGCAGGCAAAGGCTTTCTGTATTGTTTCAAACAGCGATGAGGAGCACAAAGGTCAATATGGCTCAAACAGCTATGGTAGCAGCCAGAGCGACTGGGAACCTACTACTTACACCGTTGTGAACATTTTTGACGCAACAGGAAAGAAAAACATGCAGAGTGATGGCGGCGGCTACGGTCGTGTATTCCTTGCCAACGAGTTCGAGGTTTCCAAGTTCAACATCACTTGGTTCTCACAATATCAGGACACCAACGTTTGGGACATCCGTCGTGTCAGCGACCGTTCAGCATCTCCTAAGGATGCCATCGAAGACTTGCTCGACAACTTCGGAGCAACCATCGAAAGCGACTATCGTGTTGGTACCGATCCCGGTTTTGTGAACGAGGATGTTTACAACGAATTCTATGAAACCTATCAGAATGTGCTTTCTGACTATGGTACAATGAGCGATGCCCAGCTTAAGGAAGCTTTCGACAACCTCTATGCTGCAAAGCAGAAGGTTGATGCTCCCGAAGCTAAGGTTCAGATTGAAGACGGCGGCTATTACTACATCAAGACCGCTTACACAGCATTCACCGACGTGGACAATGGCAATTTTGCATGGGTTGCTCCTTACAGCAGCAATATCTGCGGTTGGAAAGCCTTCAAGGCAAACGACAACCAATTCATCTGGCAGATTACAAAATTCCCGGATGAGAGCGCAAGCAACACAAGCGGCAGAATGTATTACGCATTCCGCAACGTAGGTTCGAACGTATATCTCGGCAAAGCCGAAAGCCACTCCGATTCCCAGCCTGTTAACTATACAAAAGAAAAGGAAGAACGCATATTTGCAGGCGACCTTGGCGGCGGACAGTTTAACATCGGTAGCAAGCACGATTACTATGATGAATATCCCCCGCGTCCTTATCACATGGAGAATCACCAGACTGGTAACGGCACAGCCGGTAAACTTGTTCTCTGGGATGGTGGTCTGGGTTCGGCTTCCGCTTGGTACATTCGCCGTGTTCCCCAAGAGGAAATCGATCATATTGCCGACGCAAGCCGCGTGGCTGTTGACAGTCTCCGCATGGCAATTCTCGAATATGACGGCATAACAAGTGGCGCAGTGGTTGGCGAAGGCGTTGGCTGTGCACACAGTCAGGAACTTATAGACAATGTTGACACGGCTCTTGCAAAAGCAAAAGCTATTGTGGCTGCTGAAGAATTTCCCGCTGCTGAAGAAGTTGACGCTGTTCGTAAAGCTCTCGTTGAAGCAGGCAACAAGTTCAACAACGAGGTTAATGTTGTTCCCGACGGATATTATCTCATTCGCAGCAACATGACTAACTATGTTAAGAACGAAAACGACATCTATCTTACTCTTTACAACGACACAACTCCGGGTTGGACTCACAGAGAAAAGACATCTGCACAGTTGTGGAAGGTAACCAAACTCGCCGAGGGCGGATATGCTTTGCAGAATGTAAAGAACAAGATGTACATGAACAAGGCTGCGAACAGTTCCAACGGTTCACTCGTTAACATGACCAAGGAACTTGAAACTCCTGCCCAGTTCAAGGCTATCAAAGCTAATGGTCAATGGGGTATATTCAACTCTGTGGATGCAGACTTCGGTTATGATCCCAACGGTCATGGAGAAAGTCTCTTTGACGAAGGAAAACTTCAAATTTGGAGCCCGCGTCAGGAGAACGGCGGTACAAGCTGGACACTTATTTCCGTTTCTGAGGAAGAAGTTAACAATGTAGTTGCAAGCGAAGAGCAGAACGAACTCAATATCAACCTCAAGAAGAAATTCGAAGAGGCACGTCGTCTATACAACGCTGCAACAAACTACACAGTTGGCGAACCTATCATCAAAGATGTAAGCCAGATTTATGCAAACAACTGGTCGCCCGGCGAAGGTGCTCATCTTGAGAACATGATTGACGGTGCTAAGAATACTTATTGGAACTCAACTTGGGAAGAAGGTCAGGAACAAACTCCGGGCGAGCCTCACTCCTTGCGCATTTACAGCGAAGCAGGATTCCCCGACACAGTTCAGGTATCTTATGTAATGCGTCAAGACAATTCTTGGCACCGTGTTCCCGCGAGAATGCGTATCCAGGTTTCTAACGATGCCGAGAGTTGGACAACTCTTCCCAATGACATGACATTGGCAGACTTTGGCGGTCAGTCTTTCCTCAGTACTCTCCACAATGATTCTCTTACTTACATCGTAAACGGCATTGGCGGCTACAAATATGTACGCTTCCAGACTCTCGTTTCCATAAACAATGGCGGCGGCGTTTACTTTGCAAACAATCACGCAGTATTCGGCTATGCAGAATATAACCTTTATCCTGTAACCGGTGTAGACGAAAATTCTTCTATCCTCAAACCCAGTCATAAGGGTGTGGCATTTGAATTGTTCAATGCTATTCAGGCTGCAAAAGACGAGTATAACAATGGTAATGCTACCCAAGCAAACTATGACAAACTCGTTGCTGCGCTCGAGGCATTCAAGAATTTGAGCAATAATGACTCTACAATAGCAATGGCTCGCTATAATGTCGAGAACCTTACCGAAGGTGATCGTATTGGTGAATTCCCCGCTGCTGCTCTTGAAGCTTATTCAAGCAAAGCTACCGCTTTGCTCGCAGAATATGACGGAGCTGAAAGCGCATTGTCTGGGGCAAAGATTAAAGAAATCGTTGGCGGTCTCAAAGATGCTTATGCAACTCTCTATGATAACATGGTTAAGCCCGCAGATAAGAATTGGTATGTAATTAATACCGCTGATGAGGCCCGTCCCGGCATGTCTCTTACCGCAGGTGGCAGTCATACTCACGCTGCAGGCGA
The DNA here is from genome assembly GCA_003150315.1 of Prevotellaceae bacterium. Classification (GTDB taxonomy): domain Bacteria; phylum Bacteroidota; class Bacteroidia; order Bacteroidales; family Bacteroidaceae; genus UBA6398. The sequence continues at coordinate 3,811 of QAML01000081.1, forward strand.
AGGTTACAGCTACTTCCTCACTAAGGAATATTCTGCTGACGGTTACTATGAATCATGGTTCCATTGGACACTTACGAAAGACGAGAACGGACGTTTTGTTCCGCAGAATGTTGGTAACGGTGGCTTCTTCGGTCCTTACACTGGCTCAGGAAAGGGAGACTACGACTATCGTCCTATTTCATGGTACACACCTAAGTCATTTACTATAGTTCCGTTCGGTGAGGGTCAGGTAGGTTTCCTCACAGCCGAAGGTTATTATGTGAAGAACAACGCAGCTTGGTTTGCTGATGGTATGACTTATACCAAGGCTGACGATTCTGCTCCTTCATTCAAGAATACTTCGTTCGCTTGGACAGTTGAAGCTTCGGAAGAAAATCATAGTGATTTCGCTGTTGAAGAATATGCAGAATTCGAAAACGGTCGTGTTATTGCAATTACCATACCTTACGAGTATGAAGTTCCTGCAACATACGGCAGCAACGAAGTTACTCCTTACGACATCGTAGGTAAAGTTACTACCGACGAAGGTGATTCTATCGTTACTGCTTACAAACTGAAAAAAGTAAGCACCGAAACCGTTAAGGGTGGTAAACCTGTGGTTTATATTATGCCCGGCGAATACAATGCATCTGAAAAGAGCGCACTTTCATTCAATCCTGTTATGAACGGTAGCGTTTCTGCAGAGAAAGATACTGTTAACGGTCTCATTTCAGTTCCTGCTACTTGGACAACAACCGTAGATCATTACGGATACTTCCTTGCTGACTCTGTTGTTGACGAACCCAAGAACACTACCATTGGTTATAAGAGAGGCGTAATCCTCCCGCGTCTTGTACAGAACACTGTTTCTGACGACGAAGTAGACGTTATCGTTTACGTTAAGGGCGCAGGCATGCTCAATGGCATAAAGAATGCAGAAATCTTAGCTATCAAGCAGTTCGTTAACGTTTACACCACCGACGGTGTTCTTGTTCGCAAGCACGTTGATGCTGCCAATGCTACTGCAGGTCTTAAGAAGGGCGTTTATGTAGTAGGTAACAAGAAAGTTCTTGTTAAATAAGTAAATTCCGACAGTAAGTAATCCTCTTTTTCGGGGGAACTTATAAATAAAGAAGAATCCGCAACTCTTTAGGGTTGCGGATTTTTTATTGCCGTCAAACTTAACCGCTTCTTAACGGCATGTTTGCCATTAAATGCTTAATATTGCATTATGAATACTCAAGAAGAATCAAAAAGCAAGTTGCTTGTCGTTGACGACGAGCCTGACATTCGCGAAATATTGCAAGTGAATCTTGAAGCTGCGGGATATGAAGTCATCACCGCCTCTTCTGCCGAGGAAGCTTTGGCATTGCTTGACGGCAGTGTCTCGCTTATTTTGCTTGATGTCATGCTTGGTGGAATTTCCGGCTTTTCCATGGTTAGAAAGCTCCGTAAAGAACTCAACAATCCCGTGCCTGTTATCTTTCTTACCGCCAAAGATACGGAGAACGACCTGCTTACAGGATTTTCGGCGGGTGGCGACGACTACATTTCCAAACCTTTTTCCATTCACGAGGTACTTGCCCGCGTTGGTGCCGTGCTACGCAGGCGCACAGTCCTGTCTGCCGGCGAGGATTCTTCTATAAAGATTGGCGGCATTGAGATTATTCCCGACCGCAAGCTGGTTCGTTCAAACGGTGTGGACGTTATGCTTACTCCCAAGGAGTATGGCATTCTCAATATGCTGGTTTCAAGTCCCGGCAGGGTTTTCTCGCGCGAGGACATCCTTCATCGCGTGTGGCAGGACGATTCTCTTGTGCTCGAACGAACCATAGATGTCCACATCACACGCATACGATCAAAACTCGGTGCGCCCGGAGCACAAATCGTAAACCGTCAGGGATACGGATATTGCTTTGTTGAAAAATGATACGTCTGGGATATAAATATAAATTACTGCTTTCGTTCACAGGCATCTTTGCGGTGTTTGCCGTGGTAATGGTTCTTTTCGAAATGCACTATGAGCGCGGGCTTCGTATAGGCGACTTCCGTAACCGTATGAGCGACTATGCCGATATGGTGGGGCGCGAAATAAGTCAAAGCGGCGGAGTGCTCGACTCGGCAAGAATGAAAATGTTCCTCCAGTGCCTTCCAAGTGAGGTAAGATTCACCGTCATAGACCGCAAAGGCTATGTTGTTTATGAATCGGGCAATATGAATGGGCGCGTGGAGGGAAATCATGCCGACCGTCCCGAGGTTTCCAACGCCATGAAGGTGAAAACCGGCAGCTATGACGTTCGTCATTCGGAAACACTCGATGCCGATTTCTTTTATTTCGCAAAAGCTTACGGCAATTATGTGGTTCGTGTTGCCCGTCCCTATGACGAGGGAGTGCGAAACATTCTCCGCCCTGCCAATGTGTTTCTGCTTTTTGTTCTTTTGGTGCTTCCCATAGCCATAGTCATACTTATATATATATCCGACAGTTTCGGGCGTTCGGTTTCGCGTCTCCGTCGTTTCATTGACGAAGCCGGAAAGGGCGGAATAGGTTACGATGAAATCAGTTTCCCTCATTCCGAGCTCGGCGACATAGGTCGTGAAATCATGAATCTGTATCGCAAACTCGATGAGAAAGGTCGTCAGGCAAAGACGGAGCGTGAGCGGCTTTTGAAACATTTTCAGTATCTTGAAGGCGGAATTGCCATTTTCAACACCGAGAAAGGCATTGTTTATGCCAATCCGCGTTTTGTGCAATATGTAAATTCCATACTTCCTGTGCCTACGGGCGATGTCAATACCATTTGGACTAACGACGCTTTCCGTCCTGTCAGCGAGTTTGTGGGACTCAACAGCCGCGAGCTCAGCCCCGGCGAGGCAGCTCCTGTGATGCGTTTCAATATTTCGGCGGGCAGTGCGCGCTATGCTGTACAGGTGGTGGTTTACAACAGCAGTGATTTTGAAATGACTCTGTACGATGTAACGCGGGCAGAGAAAAGTCGCATTCTGAAACAGCAGATGAGCAACAACATAACCCACGAACTCCGCACTCCGGTGAGCAGTATTCGGGGATATATCGAAACAATTCTCGAGTGCAAGGGCTTGTCGGACGACCGCAAACGCTATTTTCTCGAGCGTGCATACACTCAGGTCATAAGACTCAGCGAACTCATCCGAGATGTAGCCATAATAACAAAAGTTGAAGAGGCTCCGGAAACCATGCACAAGGAAACTCTGATGCCGTGTGAGATTGTAAACGATGTGATTGAGGAATTGGATTCGAGAATAAAGGATGCCGATATGCAGGTTTACAACCGCATCGACCCCGAAATAAAGATTTTCGGCAACTATTCGCTTGTCTATTCCATTTTTAGAAACCTTGTGGAAAACAGTGTACGCTATGCCGGGCGGGGAACGGAAGTTTGCGTGGAATGTTACAATTCCGACGATGATTTTTGCTATTTTAATTTCTACGACACGGGCAAAGGCTGTCCCGAGGAGCATCTGCCGCGACTTTTCGAGCGGTTCTATCGTGCCGAAGAGGGTCGCACGCGCGAACTTGGCGGTTCCGGTCTGGGGCTTTCCATAGTTCGCAATGCCGTAACCTTTCATCATGGCAACATTTCGGTGCGCAATCGCAAGGAAGGCGGTCTTCGTTTCCTCTTCACCCTGCAAAGGCACGAAATGAAATGATTTCTTTCCTGTATCAGGCTTTTTCGTGAAGCCTGTTCTTGTTGGCAGAGTTGCAAACCGGGGAAACTTTTGCATGCTTTCCCATGAGTTTTCTGAATTCTCCGCAAAATATGTTTTTGCACCCCGTAAAGGGACAAAATTCCCGATGTTTTTCAACTCTATTTGCGATGCCCGAAAAAACATAAGGCATCTTGCAAAAAATACAAGGCACTTATTTTAAAATAAGTGCCTTGTATTTTAAAATATATG
>QAML01000081.1:11419-52748 GCA_003150315.1 Prevotellaceae bacterium
TATTTTAAAATAAGTGCCTTGTATTTTAAAATATATGGCTTGTATTTTTCGTCTTTCTAAGAAAGTGAATCACAATAACTTACAAAAGTGCAAAAATTGACCTTTTCGAGAGGCTTTTTGTGCCGTGTCAGGGAGGCTGCAAACACCCATGTGTTTTGCTTATGGGTTATTTGACTGTTACCAACGTAGCTCCGAATCCATATTCCTGAAACGAAGCGTCTTGGGTGGTACATGTGGGGTAACGATGCTTCAATTCGCGCAACACTTCGGCACGCAATACTCCCTCGCCCTTGCCGTGTATGAAAACTATACGCATTCCCTTTTTGTGTTTATACTTCTCCATGGTGTCGCGCACCTCCTGCAACTGCCTGTTCAGCATGTCGGCGTTCGACAATCCCTCGGTCGAGTCAAACAGTGCGTAGTCGTGCAGGTTCACCTCTATTTCGTTGGCTTTTTTAATCCTTGCCGGTTGGGCGGTGTGGTGTTTGGGAGCCGTTTCTTCCTTTTTGCCCATCAACGCCTCGCGAATCTGCCCTGCATCGGCAAACATGGTTCTCACGGGAATGTCGTCTTTCACAACATCAAGCACCAGTGCCGGCTCTTCAAAGAACATGCTCTGCTTGAAAGCCCCTGTCTTGTAGAATTTGGTGCCGTCAATTCGCATTTCAACGCTTATGGCAGGCTTCAATGCAAATGTCTTTTCGCGCTTGTAGGCTATCATCTGAACGGCAATGCGTGAAATGTCGTCCAACTGTTCTCTGCTTATTTCTTCGAGAAACTCCTTTGTGTTCGGTTCTATTGTTCCGCCGAAACGAGCCCGCCATGCCGTGCCTTGAGCCGAAAGCCATGTCAGGGTAATGAAGTAATTGCTGTCGTTTATTATATATGCGTCGAAAGTAGTGCCCACCATGTCGTCCGGCGTATTGGGAATGAAAGCCAGAAAAACGTTCAGCTTTTCACCCTCGCGGCGTTCGAGCGGTTTGGTGTGATATTCCGGTTTGTCCTCCGTGGCTTTTTCCAAAGGCGTAACATCGTTACTGTTCCTGTTTGCGGTGTTTGGAGTTTTGGCTTTCTGTTCTTCCTTGCGCTTTGCCCATGTGCCGTTTTCGTAGCTCTCACCTCTTTCAACCACAACCTCACTAATGGGCATGGGAATCTCGAAACCGTCGGAATCTTCCACCAAAACCGTGTTCTTGTCTTGGAAACCGGAAACTCTTCCTCCGCCCACTTCTTTCAAAAACCTTACGGTATCTCCTATTTTCATTGTCTAAAATACGTTTGTTGCGGACAAAAGTAGTCATTTCCCGCAATAAAAGCAATAAACTCCCATTCGTTACATAATAAAAACAAGGAAAAGTCGTTTTGAGTTTGGGTATGTCGGAACATAGTCGTAAGTTTGCAAACTTTTTTGAAGTACTATGAGGCAGTTAAAGATAGGTGATAAAATTACGAAGCGTGATGATGCCGCGCTTGACAAGTATCTCGTGGACATAAGCAGAGAAAAACTGATTTCCACCGACGAAGAGGTTGAACTTGCTCAGAAAATTCATAAAGGCGATCAGAGAGCTTTGAACAAATTGGTGCGAGCTAATTTGAGATTTGTGGTAAGTGTTGCAAAACAATACCAAAACCAGGGACTTTCTCTCAATGATCTTGTAAACGAAGGCAATATCGGTCTCGTTAAAGCCGCACAAAAGTTCGATGAAACTCGTGGCTTTAAGTTCATTTCCTATGCCGTTTGGTGGATTCGCCAAAGCATTTTGCAGGCAATCTCTGAGCAGAGTCGCATTGTGCGTATGCCGCTGAATCAGGTGGGTTTTCAAAGCAAACTTTCCAAAGCCATTGTGAATTTTGAGCAGGAAAACGAACGCCGTCCCTCAGTTCAGTAGCTCGCTGACATTCTTGAAACAGACGAAGAAAAAGTTCGCGAGGCACTCGGCACCAATGGCAAGAAAGTTTCGGTGGATGCTCCTTTTCAAGACGAAGAATCCGGCTCGTTAATCGATATTATGACCGACGAAACGGCTCCCGCAACCGACAATAAAATGGAGCGTGAGTCGCTGTCAAAGGATTTGGATGCTGCGTTAGGCACTCTTTCCGACCGTGAACGGCAGGTGCTGAAAATGTTGTTTGGAATAGGCTGCAACGAAATGACAGCCGATGAAGGGGCAAACACTTTGAGTCTTACACGTGAGCGCGTGCGTCAGATAAAAGAACGCGCCTTGAAACGTCTGCGCGAGAGTAATAATATAGATATTCTCGCCAAGTATTTGTGATAAAGCCCCGGCAATTTAATAAAGCAGGTTTAAGAAAAATGTCTCCCCGTGCATTTCCGTCGGGGAGACATTCGTTTTTATGCCCGGAGGAAAAGTTTTGTACGCAGTGGCATTCGAAACTCATGGACTATGTTCTTGTTTGCGCAATTACCTTATAGTTGTGTGATGTCTCCTGTATAATTGTGCTTCTCCTATGTTTTTGATGGCGGATTTCGGTTTGTTTTTGCGTTGCGAGGTATTAAAGAAGAAAATTTTCCGGTACAAAAGCCCCCAACTGCCGTTTTTAGTGTGTGGAAAGCGAATATAAATTGTTTTATGTTTTGCTATATTGTGGAAAATTCGTATTTTTGCGCACTTTTGGAATATTATGAGGCAACTAAAAATAAACAAAAGCATCACGAACCGGCAGAATGCCGCGCTTGACAAGTATCTCGTGGAAATTGGCAGGGAAGAGCTGATTTCAACAGACGAGGAGGTGGAACTCGCTCAAAAGATTCATAAAGGCGATCGCCGTGCGCTTGACAAATTAACGCGTGCAAACCTGCGATTTGTTGTAAGTGTTGCAAAACAATACCAGAATCAGGGACTCGCTCTCAATGATCTTATAGACGAAGGCAATCTCGGACTTATAAAAGCGGCTCAAAAATTCGATGAAACACGTGGATTTAAGTTTATTTCCTATGCTGTTTGGTGGATTCGCCAAAGCATTTTGCAGGCAATCTCGGAGCAGAGCCGCATTGTGCGTATGCCGTTGAACCAAGTGGGATTTCAGAGCAAACTTGCCAAAGCTGTTGTGAATTTCGAGCAAGCTAACGAACGCCGTCCCTCTGTTCAGGAGCTTGCTGACATTCTTGAAACGGACGAGGGTAAAGTTCGCGAGGCACTCGGTACTAATGGCAAGAAAGTTTCGGTGGATGCTCCTTTCCAAGACGATGATTCCAATTCGCTCATAGATATAATGACCGACGAAGATGCTCCTACAACCGACAACAATATGGAGCGCGAATCTTTGTCAAAGGATTTGGAAGCGGCATTAAGCACTCTTTCGGAACGCGAACAGCAAGTGCTGAAAATGTTGTTTGGCATAGGATGTAATGAAATGACTGCCGAAGAAGTGGCGAACTCGTTAAGTCTTACGCGAGAGCGTGTGCGCCAAATCAAGGAGCGTGCATTGAGGCGTTTGCGCGATGATGCAAATATAAATATCCTGACTAAGTATCTTGGATAAGGCATAGCAACTTTAGAAAGTTCGTTAAAATATAAAACCTCTCCGTTGAAACTATCAACTGAGAGGTTTTTGTATACTTGCAGAGCACTTTTGTCTTTACGTGGAACGGTTTCTTGAATTTGTACCTGCTTATGTTTTTGCGAGATAAGGCTTTACGGTATTCACTAAAATGCTATATTTGCATGTATGTGCCGTTTATGTGCAAAAGGACGGCTTGGACTTTTGATTGCATGCAAAAATGAAACGTATGAACAGATTTTTCGCCACGGTGTTTGCCTTAACGGTTTGCGCGTGTGCCTATGCCGACCGCATACTTCTCGAGGCGGAAGCTTTCGAATGCAAGGGCGGTTGGAAAACAGACCAACAGTTCATGGATATAATGTATTCGCCGTATCTCATAGCCCATGGCATGGGAAATCCGGTGGAAAACGCTTACACTTCTTTCAATGTTGGCGAGACGGGAATGTATGATGTTTACGTGCGTACCTATAATTGGACTTCGCCATGGCATTCAGGCAAGGGTCCGGGTGCGTTTGCCGTCGGTGTGGACGGTAAAAGAATAGGCGTAACCGGCAATACGGGCGATTCGTGGGCGTGGCAGCATGTGGGAAAAACCAAATTGAAAAGCGGAAATCATAAGTTTTTTTTGAAAGATCTCACAGGGTTCGACGGACGATGCGATGCCGTTTACATAACGAGCCATAAAGATGACGTACCGCAGGAGAAGTGCGATGCAGGATGGCGCGAAAAACTGAATCCGAGGAGAACCACTGAGGGCAAATTCGATTTCGTGGTTGTTGGAGGCGGTATTGCGGGAATGTGTGCCGCTGTTACAGCCGCGCGTCTCGGACTTCGTGTGGCTCTTGTCAATGACCGTCCCGTTTGGGGAGGAAACAATAGTTCCGAGGTACGTGTTCATTTGGGCGGAAACATAGAAATGGGTGCGAACAAAGGACTTGGCAGGCTGATTCGCGAATTTGGTCCCGAAAAAGGCGGCAATGCGCAACCGTCTTCCTTTTATGAGGATTCCAAAAAGGAATATTTTCTGAAAGCAGAGAAGAATATCACGCTCTATCCCGGTTTCCGTGCCATAGGGGTGGTGATGAACGGAGAAAAAATTGCTTCCGTGTCGGCGGTGAATATTGAAAGCGGCGACAAGTTGTTGCTTTCCGCGCCGCTCTTTGCCGACTGCACGGGCGATGCAACCGTTGGTGTGCTTGCGGGAGCCGATTGGCGCATGGGGCGCGAGGGAAAGGATGAGTTTCACGAGCGTTACGCTCCCGACGTTCCCGATTCCATGACGATGGGAGCCTCGGTTCAGTGGTATTCGGTTGAGGGAAAAGAAAAATTTCCCGAGTTCAAATACGGCATGAATTTCAACGATTCCAACTGCGAGCAGGTTTTGATGGGCGAGTGGACATGGGAAACGGGAATGAATCGTAACCAGATAACACAGGCAGAGCAAATCAGAGATTACGGAATGCTCACGGTGTATTCAAACTGGAGCTGGCTCAAAAACCACTCGGACAAGAAAGCCAAATATTCCGACAGAAAATTGGGCTGGGTGGCTTATGTGGCGGGCAAAAGGGAGTCGAGGCGGCTTATGGGCGATTATATTCTGAAGGAAGACGACATTCTTAAAAACGTGTATCACGAAGACGCTTCGTTTCCCACCACATGGAGCATTGACCTTCATTTTCCCGACTCGCTTAACCATGTGAATTTTCCAGGACGCGAGTTTAAGTCCGCCACAAACCACCGTTTGCTCAAGCAGCCCTACGATGTGCCTTACCGGTGTCTGTATTCGCGAAACGTGAGCAACCTTTTCATGGCGGGAAGGAATATAAGTGTAACCCATGTGGCTCTCGGCACCACACGTGTCATGCGTACCACGGGCATGCAGGGAGAAGTTGTTGGCATGGCGGCATCGCTTTGCAAGAAGCATTCGGTTCTTCCGCGCGGGGTATATCGCAGCTATCTCCCCGAGTTGAAAGCGTTGATGCAAAAGGGTATTGGCAAAACCGATGTGCCCGACAATCAGAATTACAACTATACAATCGAGCCCGAAAAACGCTGAAGTTCATACGCTGGCGGCAAACGCACGCACAGGAATTGAAAGGGGCGGCGCGAAAAGTAATTTGCTCCGGCTGTGAAGCGGAAAGAGTGTTTTTGTGCAGCGTAATTACGATCAAAAAATGCGTAAAAAATCGCCCTTTGTAAGTTGTTGAAAATCAGATATGATTTTTCGCGAAAAATACAAGGCACTTATTTTAAAATAAGTGCCTTGTATTTTAAAATATATGGCTTGTATTTTTTACAAGATGCCTTGTGTGTTTTTCGAACATCGGAAACGTGAAGCTTTGTGAGTGGCTTGAGTGGAAAAACGTGTTTGGTGTGCGTGGCGGTAAGGATTGAAAATAATTCTGTGCTTATTGTGCTTTTGCAAATGTCGGGGCGGTTGGGGATGAAATCAAATCTTTGTATCTTTGCAGCCGTGATAGAAAACACCGTAAAGCTTGAGAACATTTCCACAGCCTATGGGCGGCGGGGAGCAACCTGTGTAACCGATAACTTCACTGCATCGTTGCCCGCCGGAACGTTTGTGTGCATTCTCGGCACGAATGGCGCGGGAAAGTCAACGCTTTTGCGCACCATGGCGGGGCTTCAGCCGCCGACATCGGGGCATATATATGTGAACGGAGTGGAGTTGTCGCAATATTCGCGGCGCGAACTGGCGAGAATGGTGGGAGTGGTGCTCACGGAACGGCAGGCGTTTTCCGCACAAATGACCGTTGAGGAGCTTGTGTCGCTTGGCAGGATTCCATACACGGATTTCTCGGGAAAACTCGGGGATGATGACCGCGAAATGGTGGAAAACGCGCTGGCGCGGACAGGTATGAGGAAAATGAGGAGGCGACCGGTTGCCTCGCTGAGCGACGGCGAACGCCAAAAGACTATGATTGCTAAAACTCTGGCGCAGCAAACTCCGGTGATATTGCTCGACGAACCTACGGCATTCCTTGATTTTGAGAGCAAAATAGAAACGTTCGCCCTACTTCGAAGTCTTTCGCGCGAAAACCGTAAGACAATAGTGGTTGCAACCCACGATTTGGGCACGGCATTCCGCGTTGCCGACATTTTGTGGATAATGAAGCGCGGAACTACGCCTGTATGCGGCAGCCCGGAGCAACTTGCGGCAGAGGGTGTGCTGGATATGTTTTTCAATATGCCCGGTGTGGAATTCAACAGAAAGGACATGAGTTACTCAATATCTATCGATAAACAAAAAAGATGATAGTCTGCATAGCCGAAAAGCCGAGTGTGGCACGCGATATAGCACAGGTGTTGGGCGCAACCCAACGCCATGACGGATATATGGAGGGAAACGGGTATCAGGTTACTTGGACATTCGGTCATCTATGCGAACTGAAATATCCCGAGGACTATTACGAGCCGTGGCGCAGGTGGAGTCTTGCCGCTTTGCCCATGGTGCCGCCACGTTTCGGCATTCGTCTGAAAAAAGACAAGGGCGTGGAAAAACAGTTTGAGACAATAAAGCAACTGTTTTTGAAAGCCGACAAAATAATAAACTGTGGCGATGCCGGACAAGAGGGTGAACTGATACAAAGGTGGGTGCTGCAAATGTCTGGTGCCAAATGTGATGTGGAACGTCTTTGGATTTCTTCGCTTACAGAGGAAAGCATACGTGAAGGTCTCAATTCGCTGAAAGCATCTTCGGAATACAAGAATCTTTATGAGGCGGGACTTTGTCGCGCAATAGGCGATTGGCTTCTTGGAATGAATGCCACGCGGCTTTATACCCTTAAGTTCGGCTCGCAAGAGCGTGGCGCGCAACCGTTGTCGGTGGGTAGGGTACAGACTCCCACTTTGGCAATGATTGTGAACCGCCAAAACGAAATAGACAACTTTGTGCCGCAGCCTTACTGGGTTCTGACCACCGATTATCGCGGTGCCGTGTTCACGGCTACGGGAGGAAATTTCAACGATGAGGAAAAAGCCCGCGAAGCTCTTGCGAAAATAAAAGACAGAGACTTTTCGGTAGACGACATAACGAGGAAAGAGGGCAAGGAAGCCCCGCCGCGTCTTTTCGATCTCACGTCGTTGCAGGTGGAATGTAACAAGAAATTCTCTTTCTCTGCCGAGAAAACTTTGCAGATAGCGCAAAGCCTGTACGAGAAACACGTTACGACATACCCGAGAGTTGACACAACATTTCTTTCAGACGATATATTCCCGAAATGCAAGGGCATTCTTGGTTCGCTAAGCCTTTACACCGATATTATACAGCCTCTGCGCGGAAAACCGTTGAAGAAAAGCAAGAAAGTGTTTGATTCGTCAAAGGTAACGGACCATCATGCCATAATACCGACGGGTGTGGCGGCAAATACGCTTGTTCCCGATGAGGCGAAAGTTTATGATCTCGTGGCGAGACACTTTATTGCGGCGTTCTATCCCGATTGTGTATTTGCCACAACCACTGTGCTCGGTCATTGTAACGATGTAAAGTTCAAGGCAACGGGAAAGCAGATTCTCTCGCCGGGTTGGCGCACTGTTTTTCCCGCTCAAAAACGCGAAGACGATGAGGAGGAAAACAAGAAAGACGTTACCGAAGCGGTTCTTCCCGATTTTGTGAAAGGCGAGAACGGTTCTCACAAACCGTCTGTTACGAAAAAAATGACGCAACCACCGAAGCCTTATACCGAGGCTACTTTGCTGAGAGCAATGGAGACAGCGGGAAAAAACGTTGAGGATGATTCTTTGCGCGATGCCTTAAAAGAAAACGGCATAGGACGACCTTCTACCCGTGCTGCCATAATAGAAACTCTTTTCCGCCGCAGATACATAGCCAAGCAACGCAAATCGATATTCCCGACAGCCACAGGGCGCGAATTGATAGCCACCATACACGACAACTTACTGAAAAGTGCCGAGCTGACAGGCAAATGGGAGAAAAAACTCCGTGAAATAGAGCGTGGCGAATACTCGGCAACGGAATTTATAAGTGAGTTGAAGCAGATGGTGAGTCATGTAGTGGCATCCGTAATTGCGGAACGAAATACCAGACGGGTAACATGGACTGCCGCACCGGCAAAAGGGAAATCTTCAAAGGCTTCGGCATCGGGAAAAACGCGGGAGAGGAAAGTGGCAAAGCCGAAAGCCGCCTCGGGAAAGGTAAAAGAGGGTGATGTTTGCCCGTTGTGTGGTAAAGGTACGGTGATTCGTGGAAAAACTTCACTGGGTTGCTCGCGCTGGAAAGAAGGTTGCGACTTCCGCGCTCCATTGAAATAGAAAAGCAAAAGGAAAACGGTGGCACACGAATGCTTCGGCATATTGTGGAAAACGAAACCGTAAAAATTAAAAAGGATGGCTTTTGAAAGCCATCCTTTTTTTGTCTTGAAAAACAGTGAGTGAGCAATGTTATTTTGCCTTCCAGTCGCTGAGATCCTGGGGATTCTCAATATATGAAGGTATCTTTTCGAAAATACTCTTTATGCGTGCAATGTCAAACTTGGGAGTGCGGTCGTAGTAGTATATTCCGTTTTTCTCCTGTTCCACGTCTGTGAGCTGCGTGTAGCATATTCCTACTACGTGCTTGCATGCTTTGAATGCATCAATCTGAGCTTCGAGAATTTTATAAAAGTCTTCGATTTTGTCAATGTTGGCTCCGTAGCCCCATGAAGAGGAACGTTCCGATTCTTTAATCCAAGGAAGACCGCCCATTTCGTCAACCATATAAGGCTGTCCGTTATATTTTGCGAGGAAAGCTTTCTTGGGTTCGTTGCGATAGGGTTCCACTCCCGGTTTAATGGTATGGTTTGCCACAAGTTTGTCATATTCGCGAGTATAATCGTGTACTGCCCAAATATCCGTCTTAATGTGTCCGTCTCCACTGGCATCGTTTACGGGACGTGTGGGATCGATAGCTTTTGTAAGGTCATAAATATCGTTCATGAGGCGAACGTAAACTCCGTCGCGGCTTCCCCATGTTTCGTTAAACGGTGTCCATGTAACGATGGCGGGATGATTTAAGTCTCTTTCCACAACTTCTGCCCATTCTGTAAGACAATTGCGTACAGCCAATTCATCATTTATGTCCGGTCCCCAACTTGGAAATTCGCCCCATGTGAGATAGCCGAGTTTATCAGCCCAATAGTGATAACGCTCTTCGAAAACTTTCTGGTGAAGACGCGCTCCGTTAAAACCAACAGCCTTGCTCATTTCTATATCGTGCTTCAAAGCCTCATCGGAAGGAGCTGTCCAAACGCCGTCAGGGTAAAAGCCCTGATCAAGAACCAGACGCTGGAAATAAGGTTTGTTGTTGAGATAGAAATATCCGTTTGCAGTGTGAACTTTACGCATGCCGGCGTAAGATTTTACCTCGTCAATCGTCTTTCCATTCTTGTCTTTTACAGTATATACGAGATCGTAGAGAAAAGGTGATTCGGGGCTCCAAAGTTTCACGTTCTTAACTGGCAAAACAACGATGTTCTGATTGCAGGCATTCACTGTTTTTTGTGCCACAACCTTTTTGCCGTCAAACATCTTTACTGTCAGAGTATTTTCCATTGACTCGTTATAAAACTGCGGGCGAATAACGAGTTGTTTTTGGTCTATGTCGGGAGTTGCAATAACTTTCTTCAATGCTCCGGGAGCAACAGGCTCCATCCAAACAGTTTGCCAAATACCCGTGGTGCGTGTATAGTCGCAACCGCGAGAGAAAAAGTCTTTGCACTGCTTGCCACCCGGTTGTTTTCCGCTGCGTAAGTCGTCTTTTACTTCTACAACAAGATTAACTGTCTGTCCCGGCTTGGCAAATTTTGTAATGTCGGCTGCAAACGAAGAACTGCTGCCATAATGTCTCATAACAAAGTTCCCGTCAATATATATAGCGGCTTCGTAATCCACGGCTCCGAAATGCAAAAGAATATTCTTACCTTGCCAATCGGCGGGTACCTGAAGTTTGCGTTGATACCACATTCCGTTGATAAAGTCTTTGTGTTCCACGCCGCTCAATTTGCTTTCGGGGCAAAAGGGAACTGTTATTTTTCCGTCAAAGCCTTGTGATTTTTGAAAGCCGCGCTCTCCGCCGGTAAGTCCAAAGTCGAATGTGTAGGTCCACGTGCCGTTTAGGTTTTGCCATGTGGAACGTTCGAACTGTGGGCGCGGATATTCCGGGCGCGGTGTCTGTGCTGCGGCATTGTAAGTGTTGAGTGCGAACAATGCGCATGCGGTAGCGATAATTTTTGTTATCGAAAACTTTTTCATTATATATATTTTTAGATTAGAAATATGAGTTGGTAAAGTTACGAGATTTTTGCGATTTTGTGTGCTTTGCCGTGTGAAAACTTCGTGATGGGCGTAAAAAATAATTCTTTTGCTCGCAAAAAGACTAAAACGGGAGAAAAGAAACAATAAAACAAATGCCTTGAAGTTATAATATATAATGTGTCGTGCAATTTGCGACATTTTTCAAAGTATGAGCGTAAAGTTGCGTATAATATATATTGTGTTTGCGGTGATGTGCCTTGCCGTTTCGTGCAGCACGCCCGAAAAACATCAGAAGAAAGGCGATATGTTTTTTGCACACGGTGAGTATTTCGATGCCGCCGCAGAATATAAAACCGCTTATTCCACTACTCCGCGCAGCGATAAAGAAGCTCGCGGCATGAGAGCATTTCTTATGGGCGAATGCTACCGTCGAATAAATTCCACTTCAAAAGCGGAGGGAGCTTATAGGAATGCCGTGAGATATAACTATGTTGATACAACCACTTACTTTTGGCTTGCGGAAATGCAGAGGATGCAGGGAAACTATAAGGCGGCTCAAAAGAACTATGAGCTGTATCTTAATTTGCAACCCAATGATTTGCGCACCCGAAACGGCATTGAATCTTGTTTCCTTGCCCCGGAGATGAAAGAAAAAGGCTCCACTTATTCCGTTCATCCAGTACCTTTCCTTGCTTCAAGGCGTGCCGATTATTGCCCTGTGCTTTTTGGCGAGAAGTTCGACCAACTTATTTTTACTTCCACCCGCCCGCAAGCCACGGGAGATGAGGAAAGCGGAATAACAGGTATGAAAAACGGCGACTTTTTTTATACTTCCAAAGACGAGAAAGGCAAATGGAAACCGGTGGAGTCCTTACAAGGCAGCGTAAACAGTGCTTTTGACGAAGGAGCTGCGGCAATAACTCCCGACGGTCAGACCATGTATTTCACATATTGCAGTGTCGATCCCGAATATCCGCGTTATGCCGAAATATATTCCTCGTCGCGTTCCGATGCAACCTGGAGTAAGCCGCAAAAAGTGGAAATTTCTTCCGACACACTCTCTTCTTATGCTCATCCAGCCGTTTCGCCCGATGGCAAATGGTTGTATTTCGTTTCTGATATGCCGGGCGGCGTGGGCGGACTAGATATTTGGAGGGCGCAACTCGACTCACACGGAATAGGATTGATTGAAAATCTCGGCGAACCTATAAATACTCCCGGCGATGAGACGTTTCCCACTTTCAGATTCAATGGCGATTTGTATTTTTCCTCAAACGGTCATCCCGGCATGGGAGGACTTGACATTTATTGCGCCCATCCCGACACGGTGAACAATACTTGGAAGGTGGAAATACTTCCTTCGCCGGTCAATTCCTCCGGTGATGATTTCGGAATGACTTTCGAGGGTGTGCACAACCGTGGCTTTTTCAGCAGCAATCGTAAGAACGGGCGCGGTTGGGATCATATTTATTCTTTTGAGCGTCCCGAAGTGGTGCATACCGTTACCGGTTGGGTTTATGAGCAGGATGGCTACGAACTTCCCCAGTCCACGGTTTACATGATAGGAAATGACGGAACAAACATGAAGTTCGGGCTGAAAGGCGACGGCAGTTTCGAGCAGATTGTCAAACCCGGTGTGAAATATGTGTTCCTTGCCACATGCGACGGCTTTTTGAATTACAAGCAGGAGCTGACTATCGATTCCGTTGAGCATTCCACGTGCGACACGGTCTATTTCCCTCTGCCTTCGGTCAATTCTCCCGTGCTCGTAAGGAATGTTTTTTATGAATTCAACAGTGCAAAACTCACTGATGATTCGCGTTCGGCACTCGACAAGCTTGTTCAGCTTCTCAAGGACAATGCTAATATAACCATAGAGCTTAGTTCGCATTGCGATTATCGAGGAAACGAATTGTATAACAGGAAACTTTCGCAGCATCGTGCCGAATCGGTGGTTGACTATCTGATAGAGCACGGAATAAGTCCCAACCGGCTCACGGCTGTTGGCTATGGAAAGTTGCGACCCAAGGTTGTTTCCAAACGGCTTGCGGCTTCTTACAAATTCCTTCAAGAGGGTGACACGCTCACAGAGCAATATATCAAGAAACTTAAGGAAAACCAGCAGGATACATGCAATGCCCTTAACCGCAGAACTGAATTCCGCGTTCTGAAAACCACATACGGACTGTTTGACGACAGCGGAAAAATAGACGCAAAGGCTTTGCTTGACAACAAGGCTCCGAAAAAGACGGGAAAGACCGAACCTGTGGTGAAAGTTTACATTCCAACTCCCGCCGAGGCTGCGGCTGCCGACGGCAAGAAACTGCCGGAGAAAAAGACAGAGTCTAAGGCGGTTGGAAAGAGTGCGGCAAATACCAGGAAAAATGCTCCTGCCGCAGAACAGAAATCCGACACGAAAACTCCCAACCGCGTTGTTCCAGCAAAGAAAGATACCGTAAAAGCCGCCAAGTCTGACGCTGCCACCGGGCAAACGAAAGCTGCGGCAACGAAGAAGGATAGCACGACGGTCAAGCTTCAAAACGGAGCTGCCAAGCCTCAAACCAAGGAAACAAAGTCTGCTGCAAAGATGAACGAGGATTCTTTGAAAGCCGGCAAGGCTAAGGAAGATTCGGCTAAAGCCGCGAAACAGAAAGCAGATTCTTTGAAAACTGCGAAAGTCAAGGCTGACTCCGCTAAGGCTGCCAAACAAAAAGCGGATTCCGTTAAGGCTGTGAAGGCAAAAGCCGATTCCATAAAAGCCGCTGCCGTGAAAGAATCTGCAGCAAAAGCTGCGCAGCCCACGGCTGAAGATAAAAATTCCAAGGCTAAAGCTGAAAAAACAAACGCAAAACAGCAAAAGGCTGTGCAGACAAAGGAGAATGCGCCGACGGCATCGGATAAAACCGCACCAAAGCTGACAAAAGCTCAGAAAGACTCGGCTAAAGCGGTTGAAAAGGCTGCAAAAGCGAAACTGAAAGCGGAGAAAAAAGCCAAGTCCGACTCTTTGAAACTTGCAAAGAAGAAAGCAAAGGAAGCTGCCAAAGCAAAGGCTGCGGCTGCAAAGAAAAGAGAGCAGATACAAAAGGCGAGAGTCAAACTCGCTGCGGCAAAAGCCAAAGATGAAGCCAGGAAAGCGGCGGATGCTAAGGCTAAGAACGTGAAAACCACGGTTAGAAAAAATGCGAACACGGCAAAGTCTGAAACTGCCAAGACACCTGCAACGACTAAAAACACTCCCGCCAAGAAAAGTGCCGAAACAAATACCAGGCCTGCGGAAAAGAAAATGACCCTCAAAGAACGCGAGGCGTTGAAGGATTCGATTATCGCAAAGGCAAAACGTGATGCCGAGGCTGCCAAGGCAAAGGAAAAGAAATGACCGCCCGGCTTAGGGGAACACATTCGGGAAAAATAGAATTACATTAAGAAACATCTGCAAGAATATGGGGCGCATGAAATGCGCCCCTTTTTTGTTTTGCGGGCGAGTGGTTCGGAGGTTGTATCGAAAGGGAAAAACATATAATTTGCAGGGTATTTTTCACTTCGTTTCGGTATGTGCGAAAAAACACATGGCTTGTCGTGAAAAATACAAGCCATATATTTTAAAATACAAGGCACTTATTTCAAAATATGTGCCTTATATTTTTTGCCATAATAAGCCTTTGAAAAACAATAACTTATGAAAGTTGTTAAAATTGAGATAAATATTTGTTGTTCAGCCACTTGTAAAAAGTCGCATTTCTTCTTGAAACAAATGTAAAATACGGGAGCCGACCGCCTGCAAACATGCGGTTGGAAATGCGGATAGAGGTGGCAGTTGCGAGGACTTCGGGAGCTGAAATAAAACACTTTGTGCGTGATTATAAGTACCGCGCTGCGTTCCACTCCGAAAACAATCGCTAATTTTGCACCCGAAATAGAAAAAACAATGACAGATCCGCGAAACATTAAGATTGAGGATTACAACTATCCGCTGCCCGACGAGCGCATAGCCAAATATCCTGTAAAGGAAAGAGATACGTCAAAACTTCTTGTATATCGCCACGGCGAAATAATAGATGACCGTTTTTACGATTTGCCGCATTATCTCGACAAAGGCGAATTGCTCGTTTTCAACAATACGAAAGTCATCCGCGCCCGCCTGCATTTTCACAAGGAAACGGGAGCACTGATTGAAGTGTTCTGTTTGGAACCTCACGCTCCGCGCGATTACGAACAAATGTTTCAGGCAGTGGGCAGATGCGAATGGGTGTGCCTCATAGGCAACCGCAAAAAGTGGAAAGAAGGCAGCCTTTGCCGCACACTGAAAGTGAAAGGCGGGGACGTGGAACTGAAAGCCACCTTAAAAGATGCCGCTCACGACATCGTGGAATTCTCGTGGGGCGGAGAAGGACTGTCGTTTGCCGAAATACTCGACGCTGCGGGCGAATTGCCAATACCCCCGTATTTGAACCGTGAGACCGAGCAAAGCGATTTGCAGACTTATCAGACGGTATATTCCAAAATAAAAGGTTCGGTAGCCGCTCCCACTGCGGGACTTCACTTTACGCCCCGCGTGCTCGAGACTCTCGACAAAAAAGGAGTGGAGCGCAACGAAATAACACTTCATGTGGGCGCGGGAACATTCAAGCCCGTAAAGACCGAAACAATGGCGGGACACGTAATGCACCACGAATTCATAAGCGTGAAACGCAGCAGTATAGAAAGACTCATTGCCCACGGCGGCAAATGCGTGGCGGTGGGAACTACATCGGTACGCACTCTTGAAAGTCTCTATTATATAGGTGTGTTAATCTCGCGCAATCCCGATGCCGACGAAAAAGATTTGGCAGTGAACCAGTGGTTTCCGTATGAATACGCGGAAAGCGGCGAAAAACCACTTACCACTCTTGAAGCTCTCGGAAAAATAGTGGAATATCTCGATCGCAACAATCTGCACACGCTTACTGCCAACACGCAAATCATAATTGCGCCGGGCTATGACTATCATATAGTAAAAGCAATCATTACCAATTTCCACCAGCCTAAGAGCACGCTGCTTTTGCTCGTATCTGCGCTTGTGGGAGAGAATTGGCACAAGATTTATCGCCATGCCCTGGACAACGATTTCCGTTTTCTGAGTTATGGCGACAGCTCCCTGCTCATTCCGTAACAGTAAAAACAATCCCGCCGACCTGTGTGTCATGCGGGATTTTTTGTGGAAAATAAAAACAAACATAAATGCGCGACAATCAAAACGAACTGCTGCCTCTGGTTACGCCCGACGGAAAAGTTACGGGCAGTGCCACTCGCGGCGAATGCCACGGCGGAAGCAAACTACTGCATCCCGTGGTACATCTTCACGTATTCAACAGCAACGGACAGCTGTATCTTCAACTCCGTCCCAAATGGAAAGACATACAGCCGGGAAAATGGGACACCGCAGTGGGAGGACACGTGGATTACGGCGAAGAAACCGAAGATGCTTTGCGCCGTGAAGTGAGAGAAGAACTCGGACTGGAGGATTTCAATCCCAATTTCGAAATGCGATACGTGTTCGAATGTGAACGGGAATGCGAACTCGTTAACGTATTCGCCACAGTGTATGACGGAGAAATAACCCCGAGCGAAGAAACCGACGGAGGACGTTTTTTTGATATGGAAGAAATAAAAATGCTGTCGGGAAAGGGACTGTTCACACCTAATTTCGAAAGCGAATTCAAGCGTTTGAGCGAAAACGACATCCTTTCAAAATACTCGACAATCTATTGTCGGTAAAAGGAAAATGAGTAACTTTGCAAATCGTAAGTAAACGAAAATAATAAAATTAGTATTATGAGTTTGAAAATAGTAGTGCTTGCCAAGCAAGTGCCCGACACGCGAAATGTGGGCAAAGACGCTATGACTCCCGAAGGAACTGTCAACCGCGCCGCCCTGCCTGCAATCTTCAACCCCGAAGATCTTAACGCGCTCGAACAAGCCCTGCGCTTGAAAGACAAGAACCCCGGCTCTACGGTTACTGTTGTAACAATGGGACCGCCGCGTGCCACCGATGTGATACGCGAAGCTCTTTATCGCGGAGCCGATAACGGAGTGCTCCTAACCGACAGAGCATTTGCAGGTGCGGATACTCTGGCAACTTCATACGCTCTCTCCATGGCAATACGCAAGATAGGAGATTGCGACTTGATTATCGGCGGTCGTCAAGCCATTGACGGCGATACCGCACAGGTAGGTCCGCAGGTTGCAGAGAAGCTTGGTCTTAACCAGGTTACTTATGTTAACGACATCAACGAATGCGACGGCAAGGAAATCACAATAACCCGCCACATTGACGGAGGAACTGAAGTTGTTAAGGCACCCCTGCCCATCATGCTCACAGTAAACGGCGACGCTGCCCCGTGCCGTCCCCGCAATGCCAAAAGAGTAATGAAATACAAACGTGCCATGACTCCAATAGAGCGTCCCGCAAACGGCGAACTCCCTTATGCGGAAGAATATGAGAAGAAACCTTATCTCAATATCACGCAGTGGACTGTAGCAGATGTGGACGGCGATTTGCAGCAATGCGGTCTCGCAGGTTCGCCAACAAAGGTGAAAGCTGTGCAGAACATCGTGTTCAAAACCAAAGAGAGTCATACTCTCGGCGCGAGCGACGATGAAATCAACGGACTAATTAAGGAATTACTCGCAAACCATACCATAGGATAAAGAAAGACCGATATGAACAACGTATTTGTATATTGCGAAATAGAAAAGACTACCGTTGAAGAGGTAAGTCTTGAACTTCTCACCAAAGGGCGTAAGCTTGCCAACCGTCTCGGAGTAAAACTCGAGGCAGTGTGTGCCGGCACAGGCATTAAGGGACATGTTGAAAAACAGGTGCTGCCTTACGGCGTTGACGTGCTTCACGTTTTTGATCACGAAGGACTTTATCCTTACACTTCCAAACCTCATACATCGGTGCTTGTGAATCTTTTCAAACGCGAGCAACCTCAGATTTGTCTTATGGGAGCTACCGTTATCGGTCGCGATCTTGGTCCGAGAGTTTCCTCAAGTCTTCACAGCGGTCTCACAGCAGACTGTACAGCTCTTGAGATTGGTGATTTCGATGACAAGAAAACCGGTAAGTCTTACAAGGATTTGCTTTTCCAAATCCGTCCTGCTTTCGGCGGAAACATAGTTGCAACCATTGTTAACCCGGAGAATCGTCCCCAGATGGCTACTGTGCGCAGCGGTGTTATGAAAGCCGAAGTTCTTGACGAGAATTATAAGGGCGAGGTGGTATATGAAAATACCGAGGACTTCGTTCCCGAGTCCGATTACGTAGTTAAGGTTATCGAACGCCATGTTGAGAAAGCCAAGAACAATCTTAAGGGTGCCGCTATCATTGTTGCCGGCGGTTATGGTGTAGGTAGTGCCGACGGTTTCAAACTTCTTTATGAGTTTGCCAATGAAATTCATGCAGAAGTAGGAGCAAGTCGCGCCGCTGTAGATGCCGGTTTTTGCGCTTCCGACCTTCAGATTGGTCAGACGGGCGTTACCGTGCGTCCCAAGGTTTATATTGCCTGCGGTATTTCGGGTGCCATTCAGCATGTGGCAGGTATGAAAGAGAGCGGCATTGTTATTTCTATCAATACAGACCCTGATGCGCCTATCAATAAGATAGCCGACTATGTTATCTTGGGTTCCGTTGAGGAAGTATTGCCTAAGATGATAAAGTATTACAAAGAAAACAGCAAGTAAAGGAACTTGACAAAATCATAAAAAGCAATGGCAAATTTCTATTCAGATAAGCCGGAACTGAAGTTCCATTTGAATAACGCCCTGATGAAAAAGATTGTCGCTCTTCGCGAAGGCGACTATTCTGATGCGGCTAAATACGATTATGCGCCTGTTGATTTCAACGACGCAATGGACAGCTACGACCGTGTGCTTGAAATCGTGGGTGATGTAACGGCAAACGTTGTGGCTCCCAACGCAGAGGGCGTTGATGCCGAGGGTCCGCATCTCAAGGACGGCAGAGTTAGTTACGCCGAGGGTACCAAAGAAAATCTCGCAAATACTATTGCTGCGGGAATGAATGGTATGACCATGCCGCGCAGATACGGCGGTCTTAATTTCCCTATCACTGCGTACACTCTTGCAAACGAGATTGTTTCTGCCGGAGATGCCGGTTTTGAAAATATATGGAGTCTTCAGGACTGCATAGAAACTCTTTACGAATTCGGAAACGAGGAGCAGAGAGAGAAATACATTCCGCGCGTTTGCGCAGGTGAGACAATGTCCATGGACCTTACCGAACCGGATGCAGGAAGCGACTTGCAGAGCGTTATGCTCCGTGCCACTTATTCCGAAAAGGACGGCTGCTGGTTGCTCAACGGTGTGAAACGTTTCATTACCAACGGCGACTCGGACATTCACCTTGTGCTTGCACGTTCTGAGGAAGGCACGCGCGACGGTCGCGGTCTTTCCATGTTCATTTACGACAAGCGTCAGGGCGGAGTTGATGTGCGCCGCATAGAAAACAAGCTTGGTATTCACGGATCGCCTACCTGCGAACTTGTTTACAAGAACGCCCATGCAGAACTTTGCGGCGAACGTCGCTTAGGTCTTATAAAATATGTCATGGCTCTTATGAACGGTGCGCGTCTCGGCATTGCCGCTCAGAGTGTGGGTATAAGCCAGGCTGCTTACGATGAAGCTCTTGCTTATGCCAAGGATCGCTGCCAGTTTGGCAAAGCTATCGTTGACATGCCCCCTGTTTATAACATGCTTGCCACAATTAAGGCAAAACTTGACGCGGGTCGTGCACTTCTTTACGAAACTTCGCGCTACGTTGACATTTACAAGTCATACGATGACATTGCACGCAGCCGCAAACTCACTCCCGAAGAGCGCAAGGAGCAGAAAAAGTACACCCGTCTTGCAGATTGTTTCACTCCGCTTGCAAAGGGTATGAACTCCGAGTATGCTAATCAGAACTCTTATGACTGTATTCAGGTACATGGCGGTTCTGGTTTCATGCTTGAGTATGCTTGCCAGCGTTTGTATCGCGATGCCCGCATCACAAGTATATACGAAGGCACAACACAGTTGCAGACTGTGGCTGCCATTCGCTATGTAACCAACGGCACATACATGAATGTCATCCGCGAGTACGAGGAAATCGAAGTGCCCGAGGCTTACAAGAGCATCAAGGTCCGCATTCACGCCATGGCTGATGCTTGCGAAGCTGCAGTGAACAAGGTTAAGGAAGCCGGCAACCAGGATTATCATGATCTTGTGGCTCGCAACCTTTACGAAATGACTGCTGATGTGGTTATGTCGCTGCTTTTGCTTCGCGACACGGTTGAAGCTCCGGAACTTTTCGAAAAGAGTCTCAAGGTTTACGTTAATCTTGCCGAGGCTGAGATAGCAAAGCATGCTGCCATCGTAAACAATACCAACGTTGAGGACATTGAGAACTACGTTCAGGTAGCTGCAAAGGCTGAAGAAGAGTAAGATTTTTTCCCGGATGTACTTCCGGACGGAATAACACCTTATGAAGGTGCGCCGAAGACTTAAAACTCCGGCGCACCTTTTTGTTTTGTTTTTGATGAAAGATGTCATGCACCACATGTAGCAATGTGTGAAAATAATGTGCCTTGATGTTGTAGTCCTTCCGCTTTTTGCCATTGAGAAATGCGGGAAAATTCCGCATTTTTCCCGCCACATAAAAAACACATGGCTTATCGTAAAAAATACAAGCCATGTATTTTAAAATATAAGGCACTTATTTCAAAATATATGCCTTGTATTTTTCGCCTTTCTAAGTATTTGAAACACTGCAACTTATAGAAGTTGTGGAAAGATGAGTAAACTGCTGATTAATAGGTGGTTGCGGAAAACGGCTCCCATTGTCCGTTATGATGAGCGGAACGGCGGTGTTTTTCCTTCTCGTCCGATGTTTTCAATGTCGTACTCCGGCGGAATTTCCGGCACTTAAAAATAGAAAATAATGTGTTTTGGGTGTGTGAAGTCTTTTTTGTAATTTTACGCCGCGATAGAGAAATAAAATGCGCAGGCACTGCGTTATGAAATAAAACGGTGTGCAATGTGCGGCATCTTATGATGTAAACCATTAATAGTAACAAAAATAAAAAAGCAATGAAAAATTTCAAATTCTTCGCAGGCATGGCTGCCATGATGGCTGCCATGGTATTTACAGGCTGCGACAGCAAACAGGCTGCAACCACAACTCTTTCGGGACTCGAGCCGGCTAAGTTCGATTCCACCATTGACGGTCAGAAAACCGCCCTTTACACTTTGAAAAATGCCAACGGCATGGAAGTTTGCATCACAAACTTCGGCGGTCGTATCGTGTCTGTTATGGTTCCCGACAAAAACGGCGACATGAAGGACGTGGTTCTCGGTTTCGACAACGTTTACAATTATGCTGATGCAGAGCATACCCCAAGCGATTTCGGTGCTGCTATCGGTCGTTATGCAAACCGTATTGACCAAGGCAAATTTACTCTTGAGGGAAAGACCATTCAGCTTCCGCAGAACGACGGCAAAAACTGCCTGCACGGAGGTCCGAAGGGCTGGCAGTATGCTGTTTATACCGCTAATCAGGTTGACGACAAAACTCTCGAACTTACTCTCAATTCTCCCGACGGCGATATGAATTTCCCGGGCAATGTAACGGCTAAGGTTACTTACAAACTTACCGACGACAATGCCATAGACATTAATTACGAGGCTACGAGCGACGCTCCCACGGTGATAAACATGACAAACCACTCGTATTTCAATCTTAATGGCGACCCTGCAAAACCCATTACCAATTGCAAACTTTACGTGAATGCTGACAATTTCACACCTATCAATGATACGTTCATTCCTCTCGGAACCATTGTTCCCGTAAAGGACAATCCCGAAGTGGATTTCACCACTCCTACCGAAGTTGGCAAGAATGTTGAGAATTTCAGCAACGAACAGATTAAGTTTGCCAATGGTTTCGACTTCAACTGGGTGCTTAACACTTACAAGGACGGCAAAGGCGACGATACCAAAGTGGCTGCAAGCGTAGTAAGCCCCGAAACAGGAATTAAACTTGAGGTCTTCACAAACGAACCGGGCATTCAGGTTTACAGCGGAAACTTCCTCAACGGCAAGATAACCGGCAAGAACGGCAAAGTGTATGAGAAACATGCTGCAATATGCCTCGAATCACAGCATTTCCCCAATACTCCCAACCAACCGGAGTGGCCTTCTGCTGAACTTAAGCCGGGTCAGACTTACAAGAGCCATTGCATTTTCAAATTCTCTGTGGAAAAATAAGAAACATGTGAATAACGAAAATCCCCGCAATCAGTTTGCGGGGATTTTTGTTTGTGATTGTTCGGCTTTCAACCGTTCCACGAAATCTTTTATCTTCTCCAAAATCTGTTCATACTGCGGAGCGTTGTAAAAACCTGTCTGTTTCTTCAGCATAAAATCGCATGGCGCAGTGCTGTGGCGGTATCCCGACAATTCGTTTTGCAACTGTTTGTCGTTTGTGGCAAGTTTGTGGATTTCTCTCTCCCTTTCGCGGCGCAACATCTCGCACACGCTCGATACCAAAGGCGATACCACCGCATCAAAAATGTCGTGCCCGCGTATGTACATGTAAACGTTTTCGGGCATAACGCCAAGCGTTCGCAACTTTTGCTTCAACGCCGGATATTCTTCCTTTGCCTGCGGAAACGTGTGCTGCAACGAAGAAATTGTGCGGTTTACCTTTTTGCGCAAAACCTCTATGGCTTTGTCAGGATGAAGTAAATTAATGTCTCCCATGGAAAAGACGGCGCACATATTCGCCATTGAGAAATTGTTGTGATACCCCCGGCGATAACACCATATATTCCAAATGAACAAGGGGTAAATGGTTTGCGAGAAGTCCCTCATGAACTTTTCAAAATCAAACGCCTTGCGATCGTTAAGCGTAGACATTACGCAAACATTATGGAGTGAGGGGGCGTAACATTGGAAATTCTCAATGGCATAAGCAAAAGTGTGGAAAACGTAAGGGTTTTTGCACACAATTTTCGAGCTTTCCGTTGCCCCTTGCATGAGATAATCGTAATCTGCATCGACACACGCAATCATGTTCTGCCCTAATTTTCCGCGCAGAATGTTTGTAATAGCCACTTTCTTGCCTTTGGCGAGAGATGTGCGCGATGGGAGCATTACTTCGAAGTAAATGTTTTTGTCTTCAAAGCGTCCCAGCACGTTTCTCCAAAAGAAAATATCGTCGAAACTCTCTACATAAGCTACGATGCGCCTTCTTGCTCCTTGCGCACGAAGCTTTGTGGCCGCGCCAATGTAGTTTGAGTTCAAATTGTCCGAGAGCCGTGTGCTCATGACGCTTTATTCTTTTGTTATATCGCTTACTTCGGTAACACTGTCCATCCAGCCTTCCATTATAACAGCCGGCGAATGGGTTGTAAGTATTATCTGTGCGTTGGGATTCATTTCCCGGATAAGTCCTATGAGTTTTTGCTGCCATTCAAAGTGAAGACTTGCTTCCGGTTCGTCGAGAAAAAGCACATAGGGGCGGTTATCTTCCACGAGGGCGGTTAATAAAATTATAAGCATCTGTTTTTCGCCCGATGAAAGCTTATAGAGCGATAGTTCTTCGTCGAATTGTATTATTTTTACCTCGTTGCTGTTTCGGTCAATATGCTTGCCGGTTTCGCCGAAAAGGTTGTCCACTGCGTCTTGAAACTTCTTTTTTGCCAGTGTTGCCTCTTGTGCTTTATTGCTTGCCTCGGGGTCGCCCGAAGTAAGGAGTTTAATCATTCGGTTTCCTATGTTCACCTGATAGTCGAGGTATCTCCTTTGCAGCGAATAGAGTTGAAAATCCGTTTCAGTCTTTACCGCACCATCTGAAAGCTGATTCAGAGCATCGCCGTGCACAAGCGGTCGGTCGAAAGTCCTTACCATATCATAATGTATATAGGTGGCATCCGAAGGATAAAAGTCTATTTTCACACCAAATACCGGCGAATTTCCCACACTTCCCTCGTGAGTAGAAAGTCTCTGTGCAAGTCGGTTGAGAATTGTGCTTTTTCCTGCGCCGTTTATGCCGCTTAGTATGTTTACATCGGGTTTCAAATCCCAAACAATATGTTTTTGTCCGTTCCAAAGGCTGGTTATCTCGAAACGTTTTATGTATTCTGCTGCTTTTTCCATATTGTGATTGTTTGCTTCAAAATTACGAATAATCTTTGAACTTGCAAACAAATCGCTAATTTTGCAGTATGAAGAAAAAAGTTTGGACATTTCTTTTTTTATTGCCTGTAGTTTTGTCGGCTGTAGTTTTTGCATCCTGTGGCGGGCGTTCCGGCAGTGGCGAAGTACAGAATGATTCCGTGGAGTTCCGTTATGCGCGGCTCATTCACGTTTATCGCCATGACGGTTGGCTTCTTGCTCTGGTTGACAACCCGTGGAAAAAGGGTGAGGTGCTTCACCGTTATGTCATTGTGCCCAAGACCGGTAAAGTTCCCCGCAACATTTCCGGGGCAACGGTGGTTCGCACTCCTTTGCAGCGTTCCGTGGTGTTTACTTCGGTTCATTGCGGTCTGCTTGATGCTCTTGGTAAACTCGATGCCGTGAAAGGCATTTGCGATTTCCGATATGTGATGTCCGGCAAGGTAAAGAAATACGTGGAAAACGGCGGAGCGCGAGACGTAGGTTCTTCCGTTCAGCCCGATATAGAGAAAATAATTGCCGAAAATCCCGACGGCGTTCTTGTTTCTCCGTTCTCGGGCGGAGGGGGATACGACAAATTGAAAATTGCAGGGCTTCCGCTCATAGAGTGTGCCGATTACATGGAAAAATCTCCCCTTGCACGGGCGGAATGGATGCGCTTTTATGGGTTGCTATACGGCTGTGAATCGGTGGCAGATTCGTTGTTTGGGGTGGTAGAAGGCAATTACAAGGATTTATGCGGTAAAGCAGCGATAACTTCTTCGCGTCCTTCGCTCATGTGCGACCTTTTACAGGGTAATGTGTGGTATGTGCCGGGGGGCGAAAGCACGGTGGGACGTATCTTCAAGGATGCCGGAGCCAACTATCTTTTCGGAGACAATAGCGAAAGCGGCAGCATAGCCATGTCGCCCGAACAAGTTTTGACCAAAGCCCGCAATGCCGACTTTTGGGTGGTTCGCAGCGGTTCGAACGACGATTTGACTTATGACGGATTGCGCAAGGAAAATGCCATGTATGCCGCATTCAAACCGTGGAAAGAGAAAAAAATTTTTGCATGCAACACTTTTAAGTTGCCATATTTCGATGAAGAGCCTTTCCGTCCCGACTTCATGTTGCGCGACCTTGTCATGATTCTCCACCCCGAGCTTGGCATATCGCAGCCTCCCCGCTATTTTTCACCCATAAAGTAAAGGGCACACCACATGTCAAGCCGCCGCACAACCATATCCCTCACGGTTTCCGCCATACTCGCTGTGGTGTTTTGCGTGTTGAACATATTCTACGGTTCGGTGCATATTCCGTATGCCGAAGTGGTTAAGGCTCTCACGGGGGGCGATGTACCCGATGCCGTTCGCTTCATAGTTGTTGAGTCGCGCTTTCCCCAAGCCCTCACAGCCGTTTTGTGTGGTGCGGCACTTGCTGCCGCCGGTTTGATGATGCAGACGATTTTTGCCAACCCTCTTGCCGACCCGTCCATACTCGGAGTAAACGCAGGTGCAAGTCTCGGCGTGGCGGTGGCAATGCTTTTGCTTGGCGGTTCAGCGGTTGCCTGCGGTGTCAGTTTGTCTGGATTTGCGCTCACTGTGGTTGCCGCGTTTGCAGGGTCGGTCATGGTTTTGGCGTTACTCACCATGCTTGCCGCCGTGGTGCGTAGCGGATTCGTCTTGCTCATTGCCGGAATAATGGTGGGCTATGTCGTTTCTGCCGCAATCGAATTGCTCGGCACGCTGTCGTCTGCCGAAGGGCTCAGGTCGTATGTGTTTTGGGGAATGGGCGGTTTCGGCGGAGTTTCAACCCGTGTGCTGCCGGTGTTCGCCGTAGTCATGATTGTTGCGTTGCTCATGGCGTTGGCAATGTCCAAACCGCTCAATGCCATGCTTCTTGGTGAAAACTATGCATCCAACCTCGGCATTTCCGTAAGGCATGTGCGCCTTGCGGTGTTCGTCATAACGGGCGTGCTGTCGGCTGTGCCAACGTCGTTGTGCGGTCCCGTAGCTTTTCTCGGGCTTGCCGTGCCCCATATAGCCCGTTTCGTTTCGCGCACATCAAACCACCGCGTGCTTCTTCCCCTTTCAATGTTCATGGGAGCAGCCGTGGCGGGCGCATGCAACCTTATATGCTGCCTGCCAACTAACGGCACACTCATTCCGCTCAATGCGGTAACGTCGCTGTGGGGTGTGCCGGTCATTCTTTACGTGCTGTTTTCATCCTCTCGCCGCAGTTTGTGAACCGCTACAGACATTCGTCTCCGCACATGGTAAATGCGTTGTCCGGGAGCACCGAAAAGAGGGCGAAAAAGCGAAATTTTTGCGGTTTTGTAACTTGTTGTGTATCAGGTGTCCCGAAAAGCCAAAAATACAAGCCATATATTTTAAAATACAAGGCACTTATTTTAAAATATGTGCCTTATGTTTTTTACAAGATGCCTTATGTTTTTTTGACCGTTAGAAAGCGTTGAAAAAACATGCCGGAATTTGTGCCGGAATTATGTTGTAGTATGTGCTTTCCTGCATGTGGTTTTTCTCGCAAACCATGACAGTAAAGACGCAGACCATGCGTCGCTGCCAAGGAGGTTTGCTGCAGCGAACGCAAATGAAAATGAGGGAGGCACATGCGCACGCCTGCGCCGCCCTCCCTCGCAATAATTAAGTATGAAGAGTAATTATTTGTCTTTCCTTTCGAGCAGGAACTGTTTGAACGAATTGAAATCCTTGCCCAGTTCCTCGCTTTTCTTTTCGCCTTTGAGAAAAGCCTGAAGGCGTGCCGGCATTTCGGCTTCATGACCTATGGCTTTTTTGATAACATCGCCGAATTTCGCGGGATGAGCCGTTTCGAGGAAAACTCCGGTCTCGCCGTCTTTAATCAGAGCCTTCAGCGCGCGATAAGCACAGGCTCCGTGAGGGTCGGGTATGTAATTGTCGTGTTCGTAAACGTCTCTGATGGTTTCCAAAATCTCCTTGTCGCTCACTTTGAAGCCCGAAATTTCCGCGCTAACGGCTTTGTGGTCGTTGTTGTATAGTTCCATTATTCTGGCAAAGTTGCTCGGTGCACCCACGTCCATTGCGTTGGCGTAGGTTTGCACCGAAGGACGCGGATTATACTTTCCTGTTTGCAAGTATTCAAGGAAAACATCGTTTTCATTATTTGCCGCAATGAAACGACTTATACCCAGTCCCATTTTCTTGGCTATCAGTCCCGCCGTGATGTTTCCGAAATTTCCGCTCGGCACACATACCACGATGTTTTTGTCTATTCCCTGTGATTTTAATTGGGCTAATGCACGGAAATAATAGAACGATTGCGGCAGCAAACGGGCAATGTTTATGGAATTGGCTGATGTAAGACGCATCGCAGCGTTCAGCTCGTTGTCAACAAAGGCTTGTTTTACGAGCTTTTGGCAATCGTCGAAAGTTCCGTCTATTTCTATTGCCGTGATGTTCTTTCCAAGAGTCGTGAACTGGCTTTCCTGTACGCGGCTGACCTTTCCCTTGGGATAGAGAACATACACGTTTATTCCCTCAACGCCCAAGAAACCGTTGGCAACAGCCGAACCCGTGTCGCCGGAGGTTGCCACGAGAACGTTAAGCGTTCTGCCGTCTTTTTTTGCAAAGTGCGCAAGGAGGCGAGCCATGAAGCGCGCGCCCACATCCTTGAATGCAAGCGTGGGACCGTGGAAAAGTTCGAGCGAATAGATTCTGTCTTCAACTTTGTGTATCGGCGTGTCGAATGCAAGCGTTTCGGCGGTTATGCGGTTTATTATCTCGGAACTTACACCGGGAAGAAGAGCGCGGGCAACCCTTTGCGACATTTCTACGAAGCTCATGTCGGCAAGATTGTCAAAGAAAACCTGCGGCAACTGTGCAATTCTTTCGGGCATGAACAGTCCTCCGTCGGGCGCAAGCCCGCGTGTTACGGCTTCCGACAGTTCCACGGATGAAGTTTTATGATTTGTGCTGTAATATTTCATTGGTCGTTGTTTTAATGTTTCATGAATTCGTTTATGAATTGGTTTTCTATCAGAAGACCGTAGTTACCGTTTTTGCAAGAATACTCGTCGAATTTTTCAACTCCGTCGGGTTCGATTCCCGGATAGTAAATAAGAAAAGGAATCGGCTCGTTGGTGTGAGTGCGAAGTTTGCAGGGCGTGGGATGGTCGGGAAGTACGGCAATGGAAACGGGTTCGTCAAAATCTTTCACCGCATTCATCACCGGACCTACTATTCTTTTGTCAAGATTCTCGATCGTTTTCAGTTTCAGAGCCACATCGCCGTCATGACCTGCCTCATCGCTCGCCTCAACATGGAGATAAACGAAATCTTTATGCTTCAGTGCTTCAACGGCTGCCTCGGCTTTTCCCTCGTAGTTGGTATCTGCCAGTCCCGTTGCGCCTTCCACGTCGATACATTCGAGTCCTGCGTATTTTCCTATGCCTCTTATCAAATCCACAGCCGTGATTACCGCTCCGCTGTGTATCTTGTCGGGGAAAACATCTTCGAGAGTTTCCATTTTGGGACGGAAACCGCCGCTCCAGGGCCAGATGCTGTTGGCTGGGTCTTTGCCTTCGCTCATGCGACGCAGGTTGAGCGGATGATTCTTCAGCAGTTCCTGCGATTTAAGTATGAGAGAATTAAGTAACTTTGCCGTTTTCTCGCCCTCGGGTGCCGTGGTTTTCACGAGCAAAGGCATGAACGGTTTGCCGGGTACGTCGTGCGGCGGCACGCATTCTATATGTTTGTTGCCGCCTTTGATAACGAGCAGATGACGATACTGTATGCCGGTATAAAAATGGATGTTGTCGTTTCCGAGTTTCTTTTGAAGATATTTTATAAGCACATCGCCTTCTTCTGTCTCTAGACGACCTGCGGAATGGTTCTTTATTTTTTCGTTTTCTACGCAAATAAGGTTGCAACGAAGCGCGAAATCGTCGTCATCAAGCTCCACGCCTATGCTTGCAGCCTCGAGCGGACCGCGACCTTCGTAAACTTTTCGCTGATCATAGCCCAAAATGGCGGAATTAGCCACTTCGCTGCCGGGATGAAAGCCGTCGGGCACGGTTTTAAGCATTCCGGTGCGTCCCATGGCGGCAAGTTTGTCCATATTCGGCGTGTAGGCATATTGAAGCGGGGTTTTGTTTCCGAGTGATTCTATTT
The DNA here is from genome assembly GCA_003150315.1 of Prevotellaceae bacterium. Lineage (GTDB taxonomy): Bacteria > Bacteroidota > Bacteroidia > Bacteroidales > Bacteroidaceae > UBA6398. Next base: position 40,576 of record QAML01000081.1, read on the forward strand.
TCCAGTCAGCCATTCCGTCGCCCAAAATAATAATGTGTTTCATTTTTGTAGTGTTTGGTTTCGCATTTTCCCACACAGGGAATATGCGCAGCGCATAAGCGCATTTTTCGAGCCGTCTCCTTGGCACGGGACGTGCTCTTTTTGTTTTGTTGAAGTTTTGTTTGATTTTGTTTTGCTTGCTCTTGCAAGCGCGTTCCGCGTAGGGACGCAAAAAATTACCTCAACCCCGAAGGGTCGTGGTAGTGACTGTACCGGCGGTTGTGGAAAGCAACCGTGTCAAAGCGTAGTATGTGAAACCTGTTTTCATATCCGTCTTTAACTGTTGCAAATATACGGAAATGATTTCAAAACTTGTAAAAAGCTTTCATTTTTTTGCCTTTTAGCCTCAAAAACTTGCTATTTTCCAAAACTCGAGGTTTGAAAACAATAAGACAACGGATGTTTTGCAAAACAGATATTGCAGAAAAGAGACGGCATGGTACTTTGCTTTGCGTAGGACTGCAAGTTTTGTCAAGGCATCGTATTCCGAAATTTCGTGTACCGCAAAAATTCATGTTTTCAAGCAATGGACTGAACGAAAATCCGGGTCGAAATTGCCCCGAAAACGGACCTCGAAAAACACACATGGCTTATCGTAAAAAATATAAGGCACTTATTTTAAAATAAGTGCCTTGTATTTCAAAATATATGCCTTGTATTTTTGGTTTTTCGGGATGACTGATACACAGTGATTTACAAAAGACTCAAAAAACGCCTCGAAATTGTGTCGGAAGAGAGTGGAATTTTCTGGCAGTTCGGGATTGAAACCGGCATGTGGGCGGATAGGGGAGACATAAAGAAAATGCGCGGCGCAATGATGTGGTTCATTGCTGCCGCGCAGTATGTCGGGGTTGGCAAGCCGTGTATGGTTTACAGGCTTTCCAAGAAGTGTTTCAAAACAACGGTTGCCGAAATTTCGCGGTTGGCTGCTTCTGGAATTACGAGCGATGTGGGGGCTTCGATAACGTCATCGCTCACAATCATGTTGCGGCGCACAGGCAGACAGTGCATGAAGTATGCGTTATTGGTTACTGCCATGTGTTTTGAATCAACTGTCCAGCTCATGTCCTTTGATATTACTTTGCCGTAGTCCTCGGGGCGCGTTACTCCGGGACAGCTCCAGTTTTTGGCATACACAAAGTCTGCGTCTTCGAGTGCTTTCATCTGATCGTATTCCACGGTGGCGTTTCCCACAAATTGGGGATCGAGTTCATAACCGTGGGGATGGGTTACAACAAAATCCACATCGGCGGCATTCATCCACTGTGCAAAACTGTTGGGTACTGCCTGTGGAAGAGCTTTGGGGTGGGGTGCCCACGTCATTACCACCTTGGGGCGTTTGGTCTTTTTGTATTCCTCGATTGTTATGAGGTCGGCAAAAGCCTGAAGGGGATGTACCGTGGCACTCTCCATGGAGAACACGGGGCGACCGCTATATTTGATGAACTGACGCAGGATGTTTTCGTTGTAGTCGTCCTGGCGGCTGTCGAAATGGGCAAAGGTTCTCACACCTATGATGTCGCAGTAACTTCCCATGACGGGGATTGCCTCAAGCAGGTGTTCGCTTTTATCGCCGTCCATGATAACTCCACGTTCCGTCTCGAGTTTCCAAGCACCTTGGTTCACGTCGAGCACAATTACGTTCATGCCGAGATTCATAGCGGCTTTCTGTGTGCTGAGACGGGTTCGCAGGCTGTTGTTGAAGAATATCAGCAGCGCGGTGCGGTGTTTGCCGAGGTTTTCGAACGCATAGTGGTTTTTCTTTACTTCGGATGCTTCTTTGAGTGCCTCCTGTAAATTTCCTAAGTCTTCGGGATATAGAAAAGATTTCATGTTCTTGAAGTTTTTGTGCGGTTTTGTCCGCCTTGATATGTGCAAAATTACTTCTTTTCCTCTAAACTCCGCCCCGTTTGCGGGCACTATTGATGCCGAAAGCCTTGAAGAACTATGAATAAAAGGGATGGGGCGTGCCGGGAACGGCTTTTTACATTCTGCGCAAGAGACAATATATAAGGTATGCGCGATATTTTAGTTTGAACCACGCACTTGTTGTCTTTTTAAGTCCTGCTGCGGATGTGTTGCTGCCATAGCGGCGGTAGCGTATGAGTTTGTCGTCAAGGAAAACGGTTTTGTGGAACGCCAAACCCACGAGAGCAATCCAGTTGTCATGGGTGCAGAGTTTATGATGCGGGGGAAAAGGCAACGCTTTTCGGAGAATTTTCCTTCTGAAAGCCATGCAGCAACCAAGATAGCTGAAACGGATGAGATTGTTAAGGAGTCCCGGCTTGGAATGTCGCTCGGCATAAAAAGATTGTGCAATCACATTGTTTCCGGCATCGACCATGAGAGCGTCGGAAATGACAAGGTCGCAGGTATTGAGGTGCTCCATACACAGCGCGACCTTTTGAGGTTGCCAAATGTCGTCTTGGTCGGACAAAAATATATAATCGCCTTTGGTGTGCGAAAGGGCATTTTCGAAATTTGGTGTGTAGCCGTGTTCGCCCGTATTGGTAAAGATTTTAATCAGGGGCGAATTCAGTTCGCGAACAATGCCGAGCGTGTTGTCGGCAGAACCGTCGTCGGAGATAATTATTTCGTCATCGGGCGATAGCTGACCGATTATGGACAGGAGCTGCTCCTTTATGAATCGCTCTCCGTTGTATGTGGCTATGCAAACAGAAATCATTGTTTTTAGGAAATAGGTTTAGAGACGGAAACCGTCGCGGATTCCAATGAATATGTTTTTGAGCTTTTCTTTTTTGCCGTGCTCCACTATTATTATGCCCAATGTGTCCTTTACCAGAAAGAAGTCTTTTTTCAAAATCCACATTGGCAGCTTGAGCAGATACTTCCGGTTGAGGTAAACAGTGTTTCTTGCCCAAAAATACCGCCGTTTGGGCGAGTGGTTGGACGATACGATTCCAAACTTTTTAAGAGGGCTTCCCAAATGGTGCTTTATGAGCGGACTGTTAACCTTTACGGCTTTGAATTTGTGGGAGAGGTGCAGCCTTATGACAAAGTCGAAATCCACACAGTCAATGAAAAGTTTTTCGGTGTAAAACCCTATGGCTTGGAAAATTGATGCTTTGTGCAGCGTACCCGATGTAATTATCGTTATGCTCTCCCGGGCTTCGGAAGAATTGCCTGCGGTAGGCGAAAATTCAGTACCTATAAGTCCCGCATCGGGATATTTTGACAGAACCCGGGCATAAGTTTCCAGGATGTTGCTTTGCGGGAAAGAATCATCGTCGAGTGTAAGAATCCATTCCTTGCCTGCGTCCAAGGCTCTCCTTATGCCTATGTTCAATGCGGCAGCAATTCCACGGTTTTCGTCGAGGGCTATGAGTTCCGTGCCGGCGGCACGAACGGATTCGCGGACAAAAGAAAGATTTTGAGAACCGTTATCAACCACAACAACGAGATCGGTGATGGCATGTGCCTGTAAAAGGTTAGCGGCAAAGTCTTTGTCGGGATTGTATGTAACAATGACTGTGGCGGTGTTGCTTTTCTGCGGTATGATAGTTTCTTTATACATTCTCCAAAATATTCATGTAGAAAACATTTATGGCATAGAGGCTCAGACCTACGATGCCGACGATAGACGTACCCACCGCGCGTTGCTTGACTGTATAGAAAAGGCAGGAGTAAATGATTATGTCAACAATGCCATAGAGTTCGCTTATGCGAAAAGACAACACGGGCAGCGCGGTAAAGAGAAGGAATACAAATACCGAGCATCCCATTACCTTAAGAAGTATAGGCAGATATTTGTTTGACGGTCTTATAGTGTCGTACATAAGGAGTGTGAACAGGAATATGGCAACCTTTACGAGAAAAACCATACCAAAGACGTTGATTTCCACACCTGTTCCTTTTTCTGCGAGAGTCTGGTAGATTTCTATCTTTTTGCCTACGAAAGGAATGAAACTCAGGACGTTTATGTGGGTGAAATAAATTAAATATCCCAAAGGTACGAGCGATGCCAACAAATATTTTCCCTTGCGTGTGAGTTCTTTATTGTTGAGCCACAGCATTGGGAAAAACAATAACGAAGACATGTGGAAACAGGTGGACAACAGATAAAGTCCTGCGCATTTCCATTTTTTGCCATCGGCAAGCATGGGAATCGTTAGCAGGAATATTCCAGAAGCTATGCCGCCTCGGATTTGCGTAAGGTCGTGGTAAATGTAATAGTTTCCAAGATATATTACAAGCGGAAGCATGTAGAATGCCGACATTCGCTTTATGGCAAAAAGTTTAAGCGATATGCCTGCAATTGCATATATCATGAAAACCCACGTGATGTTTCCGCCGAGCCAGTTGACAAATTGGCAAATATATCTGAAAGTAAATTCAAGCATAAGAATGTATTTCGGTTTGTCGTAGTTTGAAAAAGCATCTTCGTAAACCGTTGAATCGTGGTCAAAACCCACAGGGCGCAAGCCTGCGTAGGCAATTAGAATGCAACCAATGGCTATGTAAATGGCTTTCCACCCACATTTGAACTTATATCCCATACATTCAATGAACGAAAGGGCAATGCAGACAACTATAATCAAATCGAGGAGCTGTACCATGACATCAGATTTTCATTTCTTTCCTGCTCAGTAGCTGCCAGGTGTTTTCTATCATCTGCGCGAAAGTTTCGAGCGAGTCATGCTCCATTGCCATTTTATGCGTGCTGTCGCAAAGTCTGCCGTATTCTTCCGCCGGCATATTATATATGGTGTATATGGCATCGCCAAAGGCTTTGTAGTCCTTTATGCCAACTTTGTAGCCCGACACGCCGTTTTCTATTACGTCTATTGCAGTGCCGATTTCAAAACAAACCACCGGGGTGGCGCACATTATGGACTGGTTTACCATTGACGGACCTGCGTCATCTATCGACGGGCTTAGGAATATGTTGCTTGCGTTGTATGCCTTTATGAGGTCTTGCTTTGAGAGCAGCCCGGTGTACAGCGTGTCGATGCTGAAGCCGCTTTCGTTTTTGTCTTCGGTTTTCCCCGCCAGCACAATGAGACATTCGCGCCTTTGATCTTCGTTGAGTTTGGCGGCAAAGTGGTTTACGGCTTTTATGAGATAGTCAAAGCCTTTTCCCTTGGCGGCATGGTCGGCGTGGCGGGCAAACAGAACGAATGTCTTATCGCTGCTTATCCCGAGGTCTTTGCGGCATTTCTCCTTGGGCATTCTTTTGAAAAGGTTCTCGTCAACCGCCGCAGACGTGGATATAACCCTGCGCTTGTCGAAAAGCCCTGTGGGCAAGGCAAAGCGTTGCATCCATGTGTTCAGCCCTATGGCGTAGTTCATCGAGGCGTACATTTGCTTTTTCGTGCGGAAGTTTTTCGCGGTTTGGTCGTTGGGGGCGTTGCTCGCCAGTGCCGGGCAGCAACCGCAGCCTTTGAGGAAATTTCTGCATTCCATAAAATAGAAACACCCGCCTGTAAACGTGAACATATCTACACTCCTTATTATTATGGGGCATTTCAGTTTGTCATATATGGCTTTCAGAGTAGCGGTGGTGAGCATATGCTGCCAAAAGAGCGTAATCACGGCATCGTAGGGCTTGTTTATTTTGGCGAGCAGGTCGCTTGTGCTTACGGGCGAAACGTCCTCTTGCAGGTTGGTGATTATTATACCGCTGTTTTTCCCGGGATATATTTTGTCTTTGTGCAGCAGGAAGCGCATGAACCTGAATTTCTGCATCACGGGGTGGCTGCGGCAGAACCTTCTTATTTTGTCCGAAATTCTTTCCGAGTATATATTGTACTCGTTTTCTTTTTGCCCCGGGAAATCGTAGCGTGTCAGAAAGTCCACCTTGTGTCCGTGCTGGGTGAGGGCGCGCATGAAGTCGCGTGCCAGCCCTGCCGAATGGTCTGGCGGAAAGCTCGAAATAAACAGAATGTTCAGGCTTTTCATTGCTTGTCGGAATAGAATGCCTTTATTTTGTCCGTGATGTATTTCACCTCGTCCTCTTTCAGCTCGTAGTACATTGGCATTCTCACGAGACAGTCGGCAAAGCGGTCGCAGTTGGGCAGCTCTGGGCGTTCCGTGTAGTGCGTGGTGTAGTATTCGCTCCTGTGAAGTGCAAGATAGTGGAAGCACGCCTGTATGCCGTTGTCCTTCAGAAAACTTATAAGTGCGCTCCGCTCGTCAATGTTGCGGCACACGATATAGAACATATGGGCGTTGTTTGTTGCATACCCGGGAATGTCGGGCAGCGTGAAATATCCTTTTACGGCAAGCGGCGCGAGTTCTTCGTGATAAATGTCCCACAGCATTTTCCTGCGGTTTTGTATTGTGTCGAGTTCTTCGAGCTGCGCCAGCAGGAAGGCTGCGTTCACTTCGGAGGGGAGGAATGACGAGCCGGTGTCAACCCAGCCGTATTTGTTCACCATTCCCCTGAAGAATTCGGCGCGGTTTGTGCCTTTTTCCCAAATTATTTCCGCTCTTCTTGTATATTGTTCGTCATTTACTATAAGCAATCCGCCTTCGCCGCCGGCTGTAATGTTTTTTGTTTCGTGAAAGCTGATGCAGCCCAGGTCTCCGATGCTTCCAAGCGGGCGGCCTTTGTAGAAGGAGTCGAGTCCTTGCGCGTTGTCCTCCACTACAAGAACGCCGTGGCGGTGGGCAATGTCCATAATCTTATCCATGTCGCAGGCAATGCCGGCGTAGTGAACCACAACAATAGCCTTGGTCTTGGGGGTTATGAGCTCCTCCAACTTGTCGGGGTCGATGTTGGGATTGTTGGCGCAACTGTCGGCAAAGACTATCTTTGCGCGTTCCCTCACAAAAGCGAGGGCGGAAGACACGAAGGTATAGGACGGCACAATAACCTCGTCGCCCGGATTTATGTTGCACAATATGGCAGCCATTTCCAACGCATCGGAGCCGGAAGTGGTGAGAATTGCCTTTTTGTACCCATAGCGTTGTTCAAAAAAGGATTGGCACTTTTTTGTGAAATCGCCGTTTCCAGACAGTTTGCAGTTGAACACCGCCTGATACATATAGTGTGCCTCTTTTCCCGTGAGGTGGGGCTTGTTGAAGTTTATCATTTCTCTTTGCTTAAATATTTGTCCCTGCCCCATAGTTTTTCAAACCTTTGCAGTTCCATTTCCTTTTTGAAATCCCTGAGGTAGTCCATATAGTTGTATTTCATTTTGTATCCGAGATACTTCTCGGTTTTCGACATATCAAACACGTATTCCGTTGCATCGGGCTTGCTTGGGTCGTGGAGTATTTCAGGCTTTTCCATGTTCTTTGGCGTGAACACTTCCACGATGCCCTTTATCTGGTCTTCCAGTGTGGTGCCTATTCCTGTCCCGACATTATACATTCCGCAAGGTGCGGTTTCGGTCGCAATGCTCTTTTCTATTATTTGACAGCAGTCCTTTACATATACAACGTCGTGAACCCTGTTCGGATTGCCCCACACTGCAATTGTTTCCCCGTTAATCGCCTTTTGTATCATGAGGCGGTAGCCCTGCCACTTCTCCACACCGTCAACATAGTACATTGGATTTGGGTGGTAAAGATATATGTTGGGAAATCTCAGCAGGTAGTATTTAATGCCGTATTTTGCGTTGTAGTGGCGTATCAGGTCAACGGCGCAGTTTTTCGAAATGGCGTAAACCGAATGGTCGTTGCTGGGGGGAAAGCCCGGTTTTGCGTCAGACGGAATAGGCTTACTGCTGCCGCAAAGATAGCTCACATCGGATATTGACTGGGAATAAACAATCCTGTCGGCTTTTGCCTTTGCGCAATATTCAAGCACGTTCAGGCTTCCCGTTATGTTGTTGTCTATGTAGCTTTGCGGATTGTAGCCTTTCATCCTTGCAGGGAGCATTCCAGCCAAGTGCACCACGGCAAATATGCCTTTGTCGGGAAGTTTGTCGAACTCTTCCTTTTTGGATATGTCAACTGAATGATACTCTATTCCGTATGAGGCAAAGAAGCCGCTGTCGCTCTTCCTGTGTCCTGTGGCAACAACATCATATCCCATTTCCTTCAGGTAGAGTGCGGCGTATGCCCCCACGGTGCCTGTAGCCCCGAAAATAACTATTCTCTTGTCTGCGGTTTTCATTTCAAGTCAAGCCTCCCTTCGTGTGATTGGTATATAAGGTATCCGCTTCTGTCTCCGCTGCACTCGATGTTGCGCAGTTCGGGGTCGGTTATTTCCGCCTTGACTATTTGCGGATAATCCTTTTTGTTTATAATGTATTTCTTCAGCCACTCGGTCTCCTTGCAAAGGAAATACGCGCCTGAATAATTGTGTCCGCTTATAATTGGTTCAGAGAACGTGCCCAACGCCACCTCGATTACCCCTTTCAGGAAATCATACCCTGTGGAAAGCCTTACGAGGTCAGAACCTATGAAGTCGCCGCCCATTCTCGCCCCGATTTCAATTACCCTTATGTCTCCGCTTGCCGTTATTTTCAGTTCGGAATGGGATGCGCCGTATTTTATGTGCAGGGCATCGAGGGCTTTCAACACAATTGCCTTCACGTTGTCTTGGACGCTTTGCGGCAGGTCGGAGGGCTGGTGGTGCGCAAGCTCCACAAAGAACGGCTCGCCGGTAGTAACCTTGTCGGTTATTTGCAGTATGTGGTGCTTCCCCTCGTATGATATTGCCTCAACGCTTATCTCCCTTCCGCTTACGTATTCCTCCACAATGGCCTCGTGGGTGAAAGATTCTTTTTGCGCCCGCGCCACTGCGGCGGGAATGTATTCGGGACTGTAAACCTTTTCCACGCCACGGCTTCCCGACCTGTCTGTGGGTTTTACTATAATCGGGAATTGCAGCCCGGAGATTTGCCCCATTTCACTTTCCGCCGCAATTTTGACATATTTGGGCGAAGGCACGTTGTGGGCTTCGAAGCACCGGCGCATCAGGAATTTGTTTGTGGTGGTCTGTGAATATTCGTCGCTGTTTGATATGAGTCCCATTTTCCCGGCAACATAGTTTACGGTCAGCACAGCCGTGTCTGACGCTATTGTCGTTATGCCGTCAATTCCCGCAGTCTGGCATTCTTTCAGTATGCTTTCTTTCTCGATGATTGATATAGGGAAGAAATGGTCTGCCACGTCTGCGCATACAGCTCCGTCTTTCCATGAAAAGCAGTAAACTTCCAGCCCCATTTGCTGTGCTTTTTCAACAACAGGCAATTGGAGGTAACTGCCTCCTATTATAGCTATCTTCTTTTTCATAATCCGACTTTTTTAAGCACAAAGGCGTTGATTTTTGTTTTGGCAGCCTTGTCAAGGAATATGTATGACGCAAGAGCCACACTCAGTGCGGAGACTGTTGCCAATGCAAGCGATTCGGGTATTCCGTCATTGCCTGTCAGTTTATATGCGCCGAATGTGAGAGCAAGCGACACAGCTGTTACTTTTGCGCAGGTTATGAAGCATGACAGAAAGTCGGAAAGCCTATACGATTCCACGTCGCGGGTTAACAGTATAGGTTTTATGAAGAATCCGAATGCACATTGGAAGATTACTCCGAGATACATCATCCACATTACATCGCCTTTCTCTTTGAATATGAAATACAGTGCTACAAACATCAACGGTCCCGACACTGCGGCAAATATGGAATTGGATTTTATTTTTGCTGCTGCCACCATGGGCGTATAGAATGCGGAATCGAACGAACCTATTATGCGTTGCACTATTATATATTGCGTAAAAACCACTGCGTAGTCGGGCACTTCCACAAGCCAGATGTTCATTATGGTTTTCATGATGAATATGGCGGGAAGCCCGATAAGCATGCAAAGTTCAAAAACATACACTGTGGTTTGCATTGTAAGTTGTTTCGATTCTTCATACTGTTTAGAAGCGTACAACTTTATTATCTGCGGGTTCACGGCGTTTCTGAAATTGTTTATGAACTGTATCAGTGCTCCCGAAACCTGATTGGCTATTGTTTGAGCCGCCACCATGAACGGCTGAAAGAACAAGTTTGTCAATATCAGGTAGCCTTGGAGCTTCAATGTCTCGGAAAGATTTGCAAGAACGTTCCATCCCGAAAAGCAAATCAGAGACTTGAAGATTTGTTTATTGAAAGTAAAACCGAATTTGCATTCCCTGTAGTGTTTCATGCAATATAATGCGTAGCAACCGCTTACCAAGAGCTGCGCCACTGCTGTTAGTGCGGCATACATTATGAGTTTGTCAGAACCGCCTATGCTGAGACAGAAAACAACCCCGAGTCGCGCCATGGCATCAAAGATTCCCACATAGGCATATACCTTCATGTCTTCGTGGGCTATGATTAGTGCGGTATAGGGTATCTGAACTATGCTTATGAATGTGGCGAAAATGGAAATATGATAGACCACGAGCGTGGCAAACAGGCGTTCGGGCGGAATTACCATTTTGCAGTAAACATACCATAGTCCGGCGGTTTCGAGTATTGCCGTTATTATCAGCGCGAGAAGCAGATGGGCAAAAACTGATGTGCGATAGGTTTGCAGCAGTCTGTTTTCGTCTTTGGTGCCAAGCTCATAGGTTATGAAGCGTGAGGTTCCGGTGCTCAGTGTTCCGTTCAGAAACGAGAGCATTCCCACTATTCCGCCCACTACATTGTAAAGACTGAAGTCCTGTACCCCGAGTTTGTCGAGCACAACCCTCGAGGCATAGAGTGTAACACCCATGATGAGAATCATGCGTGTGTACATAAATATGGTGTTCTTTACAATGAGCTTGTTTTGCGCCATTGTGTCAATAAGATTTGATGCAGGCAAAAATGGTGTCGAATGCAAACACCAGCATGGTTATTGTGGCAACAAATATCATTCGTTTCGGACCTGCGGGCTTCAAAGGCACTGTGGCTGATTGCAGAGGTGTGAAAGCGGGGGTCTGTTCTATTACTTTTGCGCGTGCTGCCTGTACCTGCGTGTTTAGTTGTGCGTAGGTGTTGAACTGCAGTTGCATTTCGTTTTCAAGGTTTTCGAGTTTTGACTTAACGCTTTCCAAAATCACTTCGTTGTTGGCGTCGGAATAGCTTGCGTATGCCAGGCGTGCCTTGTCGTATTTTTCTTTTGCCTGACGACGCAATTCTATGTTGTAGTCCAATTCCTTTTGAGCCTTGCGCGTTCTGTATTGGGTTATGAAGTCTTGCAGTTTTTCTTTTGCCGCTTCTGCCACGGTGGCACTCACGAGAGGATCCTGATCGGTTGCGGTTATGGAAATGACGAAGTTCTTTTTGTCTACGGCGCACACTATCTTGTCGCCTATAAACTGGGCTATCATGTCCTGTTCCTGCGTAAGACGGAACGGATTGACCTTGCTGTTTGCCGGGTCGCCGGCTTTCTTTTTCTTGAAAATGCTTTTTATGCTGTCAAAGATAGCATCCCACCATGTGCCTTTCTGATGATATTTCAGATAGTCATAGAGATTTGTTTTTACTTTGTGGTCCTGAGTCTCCACCATGACGGAGAACATGCTTGTCTTAAAGTCAACCGAAGCTATGAGGTCGGGATAGAGTTCGGGAAATATGGCATCGGCAGAGTTGTTTGTGCCGCCGAGGTCTATGCCGAATGAGGAAGCAATGGAGTTGAGAGAGCTTGTGCTCATGTTTGAAAGCTCCGGCGCGAGTTTTACGGTGGACTTGTAATATCGCGGAACGGACACTATGATGAACGCCGAGAGGATAAAGGCTATGGGAATGCTTATGAGAAACAGCATCTTGTGTTTCCACATTGCATTTTTTATTCTAATCAGGTCTATTTGCTTCAGTTCGCGTAAGCTCTTGGTTTTTGCCGGTATTTTGTCTGAGTTGCACATAATGTTTTCTGTGGTTATGTTGGTTTATTACGTGAATTGCATTTCGCAAATGCGTATCCATGCAAAAACAAAGTTACAATTAAAAATCTAAAAAACAATTATTGATGTTGGTTAAAAGCATGTTTGCCTCAAAAAGCGCGAGCCGATTGGTTTCTGCAGGACTGTCGGCGGGCTTGCGTGCCGATTCGCTGACGGAAGGATGCGGAAACCAATGTGCATACGGATGTTGGGAATGAATATATATGCAATAAAAGGGCGTTCGTAAGTTATTGAAAATCAGATGTCAATTTTTGCGAAAAATATAAGGCATATATTTTGAAATAAGTGCCTTGTATTTTAAAATA
>QAML01000049.1 GCA_003150315.1 Prevotellaceae bacterium
AAAAAATACAAGCCATGTATTTTAAAATACAAGGCACTTATTTCAAAATATGTGCCTTATATTTTTTGCCACAATAACTCTCTGACGCACAATAACTTACAAACGCCTCAATTTTTACCATAAAACCTTGATTATAAACAACTTGTGCAAAACTGCAAAAAAAACATCACCAATCATAATCCGACAATTTTTCATACTTTCCTTTTTCTCAAAAAGGAAAAAGGCTTCATAAAACGCTACACGCTTAGCCACGCAAATTTCAACAAAACGTTAGTTTATTTTATGCTTTTGAAAATGCACGTTTTTTCTTAACTTTGTACACATCTATGCAGTTGAAAGAAAGATTCATATTATATATAACAACAATCGCCGCATTCATAAATTTGTTTGCGGTGGAAAAGGCAGCTGCACAGGAAGACGCCAACCGATATACCATGCGCTCGAACATGATAGGCATAGGTGCAACAAACAGGCTGGAAACTTATCTCTCACCTTTTGAATATACCGGCACGGAAGTGCGCTTTCTTCACGAATCAATGCGTCTTACGAAAATGATGAACGGAAGAATCAGCACGCAACAGTTTTTCGAGGGCAACATGAGCATTTCGCGCAGTCCCAGCCACGATGCAAATTTTCTTGCAGGCGACTTCGACTGGCGCATAGCCTGGCACTACAATTGGGAACCTGCTGAAAACCTGCGCATTCTCGGAGGACTGCAAACGGGAGCAAGTATCGGAACTGTTTATAACACGAGAAACGGCAACAATCCCGCTCAGGCAAAGTTTTCAACCGACATCGCCGCCTCGGCAATGGCAGTTTATCGTTTCACACTCCTGAATCGTCTGTTCGCAGTGCGCTATCAGTTCGACATGCCTCTGATAGGGTTGATGTTCTCTCCCGCTTTCGGACAATCATACTACGAAATGTTTTCACTGGGACACTACGATCACAACGTATGTGCCACATGGGCGGGAAACGCTCCCACTTTCCGCAATCTGCTTACGCTCGATGCCCCACTCGGAAGCGGCACGCTGCGCATAGGGTGGCGCGGCGACATAAGGCAAAGCCATGTGAACCATCTCAAAAGCCACACATGGAGCAATTTGTTCATGATTGGCTATGTGAAACACTTTCGTCTCGTGAAACATAGCGACGGCGATTCGCACAAATATATATTATAGCCGTATGAAACGCTTCACAATATTCCTCGCAACGCTTTGCCTGATGCTTACGTCCTGCATAACCGAAGACACACCGCACAACACTCCTGAGGGAAACTTCGATTATCTGTGGAAAATACTTGACGAACATTACTGTTTCTTTGCCGAAAAGAACAAGTTGTACGGCGTAGATTGGAACGACGTTTACGCTCGCTACAAACCTCAGGTGAGACCTAACATGTCAAACGAACAACTATTCACGCTCTGTGCGCAGATGCTTTACGAGCTTCGCGACGGACACGTAAACCTGACTGCCTCGCACGACATGGCTCGCTATTGGAAATGGTATGAGGATTATCCCACGAATTTCAGTGATTCCATTCAACGAATATACATGGGAACGGATTACAGAATAGCCGGCGGAATGAGGTATCGCATTCTCGGAAAAGACATAGGCTACATGCGGGTTTCAACATTTGAAAATGCCGTTGGCAGCGGCAACGTAAGCGAAATGTTGCGCTACTTTGCCCTGTGCAAAGCCTTGATAATAGATGTCAGGAACAATGGCGGGGGCATGATAACCTCTGCCGAAAAGCTGGCGTCCCATTTTGTGAACGCCAAAGCCCTTGCAGGATATATCAGTCATAAGAACGGCAAGGGACACAGCGATTTCTCATCGCCCAAAGCCGTTTACCTGACCCCCGCAACGGGAATACGCTGGCTGAAGCCCGTTTTCATACTCACCAACCGACAAACTTACAGCGCGGCAAATACATTTGTGATGTATATGAAGAACCTTGCGCATGTGAAAACCGTTGGCGACAAAACTGGAGGCGGTGCGGGAATGCCGTTTAACTCCGAATTGCCCAACGGGTGGAGTGTAAGGTTTTCGGCATGCCCCATGTTTGACGCGGAAATGCAGGACACGGAAGCAGGAATAGACCCCGACATAAAAGAAAACATTACAACCGAAGACTACCGGCGCGGAATAGACACGATAATAGAAACCGCAATAAAGGCAGCCAACACCAAATAAACGGCGCGGGGTTTTGTCATTTGCCGATGTATTGTTAAATTTGCAACTCCAAACATCGCGCACCTGTGGCGGAATTGGTAGACGCGCCAGACTTAGGATCTGGTAACTTCGGTTGTGTAGGTTCGAGTCCTATCAGGTGTACATAAATACCGATCGCATTGCGGTCGGTTTTATTTTTGTTTTTCCAACCACAAAATCCCGTTTTTTTACGTTCTTGCACCATGCAAAAAACACATAAGGCATGTTGTAAAAAATACAAGCCATATATTTTAAAATACAAGGCACTTATTTTAAAATAAGTGCCTTGTATTTTTCGTCTTTTCAAGCATCTTATTTTCAATGTCTTACAAAAGCCCCCAAAATCGTTTTTTTGCGACATGTTTTTCCGCTGCTTTTGGGATAAAATTCTTTGTTTTTTTCCCCTGTGAGCGATATGTTTTTCGCACTGCGGCATGCAAGGCGAATCACATCAGAAACAGAATTTCTTGTAAGCCGCTACGCAAGGATAAATCAGAAAACAGTCCACTTTAGTCCCAAGGAAATATTTATTATGTCCCAGAGCGAAACGTAGCGATTTGTAGAAAAAGAGGCTATGTCGAGGTCGCAGGTGTTGAAATCGTAATAGATAATGACTTCGCGGAATATTCTGCGCTTTGCCTCGGGTATGTGCAAACGCAAACGCTGACCTACGGAAATTCCTGCACGCATGCCGGAAGAAAAACCATAGTATTTGTGGGGATATCTAACCGGTTCGCTCATCCAGAACTCGTGTCCGGTAATGACATTGAAGTACATTGCCACCGCGAGGGGCTGAAAATTCACGTCGCCATACACTTTTATGTCGAAAGGCACGTAGGTTTCGCGGGCAGTAATGGTGAGTTTTCCTCTGCCGGTGGTATATGGCGGCACATATCCGAGCAAGAAATCGGTTTCCCACGAATTGTTTTTGCCGTACATCCAGCCAAGCCCCGCCGAAAACAGACCAATTCCGCCGGCATACTGTGCCACTACACGCCTTGGGGTTAAAGAGTGCCAGAAAGACATGAATTTTTCGGCACGTTTCTCATAACGCGCTATTTTCATGCTGTCTCTGACGGAATCGGTGCGCAAACTGCCGGCGGGCAAAACCGCACGGGATTGCACAACACAGAAAAGCGCAACCAACAATGCCGTTTTTTTACAATTCCACCACATTGCGCGTATATCCTTTCCTATTTACAGTGAAAACAAGATAGGTGCGCTTCATGGCATTGGCGCAACCGTAATAAACATTGCCGTCGTTGAAAATATCGCTGACGGTTGTGTGATGAGTATGTCCGTGAAGCGATAAAACAAGATTGGGAAATTTCAGAATTTCCCTTTCAAAAAGACTGCTGATATTGTTGTCAAACTGCTCGGAACCAGGAGGAGCATGCATGGCAACTATCGTGTGGGTGGCTTGAGTGGGAAAGTTTTCGATTTCATTGCTTATGAATGCGAAATCGGGCACTGCCGTGGTGTGGTCATACTCCCTGCTGTTGGTGTTGAGGCACACAAAGCGCACAAAGCCCGCCGTGAAGGCAAAGTTCTCCTCTCCGAAAATGATTTTATAGACTTTCTCACCCGTTCCGAGGCAATCGTGATTGCCTATGAGGGAAACACATGGTTTCTTGAGCTTTCCAAGCACGTCGCGCATCCAGATAAATTCTTTTGTCTCGCCGAAATCGGTGAGATCGCCCAGGTTAATTACGAAATCAACCTCATGGCGGGAATTTATGTCGCTTATAATTTCGCGCGTATCATCGTAGCGGCGTTGGGTGTCGCTTATAACGGCAAAACAAACCGTGTCGCGACCTTGGCAAACGGTTTCTATTTTGCTTATGTTCTTTTTGTTGAGGTTCGTGTTGCCATGTATTCTCCCGTCATAGGGATGATATTCGAACTTGTTGCAACACGCGAATAAAAACAATACAAACGCGCAACACGCCAACAGTCCCGTTTTTTTCATGGCGAGGAGAATTTTATTTGGAAATGCGCACGCCGATGTTCGAAACTCCCGGAATAATTTCGCGGCGCATGATGTGGTGAATGGTAAACCTTCCGGTCTGTCCTTTTTGCAAGTTCACATCGCCAAGATTGAAGTCGTACTGATACATGTCCGTACCGTTGCCGCTTCTGACTCCGTTTTTGTCGGCAAAAACACAAGCCACGGTGTCGGTAAACACTGTGTCGGGATTGGAAAACTCGACCGCAACCGAAAGCCAAAGCTTCTGGTAAGGATAATCATTGGTTGTTCGCACGCCGATATTTATGTCGTAGAGTCCGCTCTCCTTTACGGTGTCCACAGGAAAGGAAAGCGCATCGCTATGTTCCCAACCCTCGACCGGTACATTGCGGTAAAAGTGCATGACAGTGGAGCGTTTGCACGACAAAAGCGTTATGCAAACCACCAACACATACAATATTATTTCAAGACTTCTCTCCCTCATTTTTATTTTCCGCCTGATTGCCGTCTTGCGGGCGGTTGGGTTTCTGATGTTGGGGACGGTTCTTGCGATGCTTCTTCTTGCGCATTTTGTTTTTGTCAAAACGTGTCAGACTGTCCTGTTCTGCCAAATCGGTAGGCACAGAAGTAGCAACAGCACTGCCGTCCTCGAGTTTATCCGGCTTTTCGCCACGACGATTCATGGACAAAACTTCAAACGCACGCTTTGCCGTAATGGTTACGAGGTTCGAACCCGTGTTTTTGTCGGTTGTATATGTAAGAAGCCCCGCAAGAGGGTCGCTTTTCAACAAATAAAACGTGCCGCTAATGGTATCGAGCGTAACATCTCTGCCCGGAAGTTTTTTCATAGCTTCGACATAAGTGTTCACTTCATAGTTCATGCAGCACTTAAGTTTGGCACATTGTCCCGCAAGCTTCTGAGGATTCAAAGAAATATTCTGAACTCTCGCCGCACCTGTGGACACGGAAGCAAAATTCTTCATCCATGTGGCGCAGCAAAGTTCTCTGCCGCACGGACCAATGCCTCCTATTCGTCCGGCTTCCTGTCTTGCGCCGATTTGTCGCATTTCTATTCTCACGCGAAACTCTTCTGCAAAAACTTTTATGAGTTGCCGGAAATCCACTCTCTGATCTGCGATGTAATAGAATATGGCTTTGTTTCCATCACCTTGGTATTCCACATCGCCAATCTTCATTTGTAAACCAAGTTCTTTGGCTATTTGACGCGAGCGAATCATTGTTTCGTGCTCAAGCGCCTTTGCCTCGTGAAACTTTTCCATGTCCACCTCGCGCACCTTGCGATAAATTCGTTTTATCTCCGTTCCGGCTTTCAGCCCGGCCTTTTTCATTTGCAACGGAACCAACTGTCCCGTAAGCGTAACCGTACCTACATCGTGTCCGGGTGAAGCTTCTACCGCCACCAAATCACCTTTTACAAGCTGAAGTTTGTTGCTGTTGTGAAAATAAGCCTTGCGCGTGTTCTTAAACTGCACCTCCACCAAATCGGTAGTATCGTTGTTTCCCGGAACATCGGCAAGATAATCATAAGTATTGAGTTGTTTGTCCTGCGGTCCCACTCCTGCGGTGCAAAGTCCGCGAAGTTTTCCGCAAGGCAGGAAATTGGATGAATCTATATTCTCGTGCATATTATTGTAGTCGTATTAATTTCTATTTTCTTAGGAGTATTATGACTTTCATGGTAAAGTCAAACAAAGCAATGCTTGAATTTGCATTTTGCGATATGTCCTTGGAGGTACGCTCAAGCTCTTCTATGAAGCCAAGAACATTGCGTTCGTTTATGAAACGGGCAAATTTCGTGGCAAACCCCGCTTCCTCTTCATTCATATAGTTTAGCTGCGGAAGACGAAAGTTGTACATGAAATTTTCCCTCACAAGTTTCAGCGCGTATGCCATGAAACTTTTTTGCTTTTCCCTTCCCCAACCGGCTATTTGCTCGCTCCATTCCAAAAGACTCTTTATGTCTCGCACATAAGCCTTTCTCATCAGCAGAACAAACATATCAAAGAATTGCCGTTCGCCGCTATTTACTTTCAACACGGAGAGTGCTTCGGCGTAGCTGCCTCGTGTTTGTCGCGCAATTCGTGATGCTTCCGTTTCGTCCAAGCCGTGGAGTTTCACAAGTGCCTCCTTCATGTCTTCATAGCTTATTGGCGGAACATCAAAACGCTGTGTGCGACTAACAACCGTGGGAAGAAGCATTTCAGGAGCATCGCTCACAAGAATGAATACTGTTCCCTGCGGCGGTTCTTCAAACAATTTCAGCATTTTGTTTGATGTGGCATCGTTCATACGCTCCGGCAGCCATATTATAACGACTTTCTTTCCCCCTTCACTTGAATGGAGCATTAACGCCTGCTGTATTGCATCGCTTTCTTGGGAGTATATTACCGGCTGTTGGTTTTCCGCACTCATTTCCTCAAGCCATGTGTCGAGCGTAAAGTATGGTGACTCTTCTATCATTGACTTCCACTTTTTGAAGAGGCTGCTGCAAGTTTGCTTCTTCACTGTGGGGAATATGAAATGAAGATCGGGGTGTTCGAGAATCCTTGTTTTCACACACGAAGGGCACACGCCGCAAATGTCATGGTCCGAAGGATTGTCGCAAAGCAAATATGAAGCGTAGGCAAGGGCTATAGCAAATTTTCCACAGCCTTCCACACCGCAGAAAAGCTGTGCATGAGCCACACGGTCCTCTTTAACCTGCATAAGAAGCCTCTTGCAAGTTTCCTGTTGCCCTACTACCTCGCTGAATTTCATTGTCTTTTTTCTAATATATCTTTTCGGCTATCCTGCGAATGCTGTTTGCCGCGCCCATTGTGTAAAAATGAATGCTGGGTACGCCGTGCGTCATAAGTTCTTTGCATTGCGCCACACACCATTCCACTCCGAGTTCCTTAAACTCATCGTCATTTTTGCACTTTGCCGCTTCTTTTACAAATTCTTCGGGAATGTCGCAACGGAAAGTCTTGGGCACAACCGTTAGTTGCGAAAGTTTCGTAAAAGGTTTTATGCCGGGAATGATCGGTACTTCTATTCCCGCCTTGCGAGCCTCCTCAACAAAAGCAAAATACTTGGAGTTGTCAAAAAACATCTGTGTTACGCCGTAATTTGCCCCGAGTTCTATTTTGCGTTTGAAATATTCCATGTCGGTCTTCATGTTGGAAGCCTCTTCATGCTTTTCGGGATAACAAGCCACGCCGTAAGTGAATTTTTCGCCTATAAATTCTATTTTTTCTCCGTTTACAAATTTTCCGTTGTTATAGTCGTTAACCTGAACTTCCAAGTCAGTGGTATGTTCATGTCCGCCTTCAGTGGGGCGGAAACGCTTATCCTCTTTGGCTTTATCGCCTCGCAGAAGCAGAAGATTGGTTATTCCCAAAAACTGAAGGTCTATAAGCAGATATTCAGTCTCTTCTTTCGTAAATCCGCTGCACAACACGTGTGGCACAACAGGTATGCCGTATTTGTTTTGTATTGCTGCGGCAACGGCAACTGTTCCGGGGCGGCGGCGCAGGCGTTCAACCTGATACAGACCGTTTCCCGCATCGCGGAAATACACTTCGCTGTGATGGGTTGTTATATTTATGTATTTCGGATCGAATTCTCGCAGCAATTCTATGGTGTTGTTTATGGTGTCGAGTCCCTTACCTTTCAAAGGAGGAAGCACCTCAAACGAAAACGCTGTGGATTCGTTGTTTTTTAGCAGGTTGGTTATGTCCATATTTACTTATTGCGGTTGACATTGTGCATGGCGTGCGCCGGTGTTTATCTCCTTGCGCCCACTGCATTCTATGCCTAATTTAATATAACCACAAAAGTACGATTTTTTTGCCAATCGTTTTCCCCAATATCGGGTATTTTACAAGCCACTATACATATTTTAGCATCGGACATAGTGCTTATGTGTTAAGGAAAAAGTATTTTCGTATTCTCAAAACTCAAAACCAACAAAACAATATATGAGTAAAATAAGAGCAGCAGTAGTGGGATATGGCAACATAGGACACTACGTTTTGGAGGCACTTGAAACTGCCCCCGACTTTGAAATTGCGGGCGTTGTGCGCCGTAACGGCGGAGAAAATAAGCCTGAAAGCCTGAAAAACTATAAGGTTGTAAAAGACATAAACGAACTTGGTAAAGTTGACGTGGCTATTCTTGCCACACCTTCGCGTAAGGTTGAAGAAAATGCCAAGAAATATCTTGCCTTGGGCATACGTACCGTTGACAGTTTCGATATTCATACACAGGTTCCGGCTCTTCGCCGCACACTCGACGCTGTGGCAAAAGCCAACAACTCGGTAAGCATTATTTCTGCGGGATGGGATCCGGGCACAGACAGCATTGTGCGCGCCATGTTGCAGGCTGTGGCTCCGAAAGGTCTGACCTACACAAATTTCGGTCCCGGAATGAGCATGGGACACACCGTGGCAGTGAAAGCAATAGAGGGAGTGAAAGCAGCACTCTCCATGACAATCCCCATAGGTACGGGATTGCACCGCAGAATGGTGTATGTGGAACTGGAAAAAGGCGCAGATTTCAAAACCGTTGAAAACGCCATAAAGACCGACCCCTATTTCGTGAACGACGAAACCCATGTGCAACAGGTGGCATGCGTGGATGATGTGATTGACATGGGACACGGGGTAAACCTTACCCGCAAGGGGGTGAGCGGAAAGACCCAAAACCAACTTTTCGAGTTTAACATGCACATCAACAACCCGGCCCTCACGGGGCAGATACTTGTTTGCACCGCCCGCGCGGCAATGCGCCAGCAACCGGGCTGTTACACACTTATCGAAGTGCCGGTCATAGACCTCCTCTACGGAGAGCGCGAAGACCTTGTGGCTCATCTTGTATAAAAACAAGCAATTATAAATTTGTAAAATCGGTATTTCCGCATGGAGATACCGATTTTTTATGCTCTTCCGTAGTTATGGCGCACGCGCTTTTCCTGTTTTTCGGAAAACACGGGACACGTCCGGAAACCGAATAATTATGCGCCGGACACCATGCGCAACGTCTTTTTTACAAGTCTCTAAATATCAAACATTTACGGTATTTTGCAATTTCCTTGTAAGTCATTGTTTTTCAAAGACTTGGAACAACGAAAAATACAAGCCATATATTTTGAAATAAAAGGCACTTATTTTAAAATAAGTGCCTTATGTTTTTTACGACAAGCCATGTGTTTTTTCGGAGAACCCGTAAAAAGAGAAATAAAACCATGAAAAATTCATTTTGCAACCATAAAATTCGCAACATTTGCTGCCCGCGCGGATGTTTTCGCTATTACCCTGCGCTCATGTCCCGGCATCACGGATTTTCTTCGGTCTGCCTCCTGATCCACTCCGTTATAAGACTCACGGCATAGTCCTGCTCGGATTGCGAAAGCCTTACGCCTTTGGGAATGCCGTGCCATTTTTCAAAACAACCGCGACAGCAACACGCCGTGGCGTGCTGCGCAATGAACACTGGGTGAAGTCCGTGGCGCATGGGCGTTTGTTTTCCGTCGTTTCTTATTTCCGCCGGTGCCAGTCGCTTTCTCACAATTTCGGCGGCATGTTGTTTTATCACCGCCATGCCTTTGGTTCTGACGTATTCCTTTTCTTTTTCGTTCAACGAAAAACGGCTGCGAAACCGCGACATTCCAAGCCTCTCCATAGCCTTGTCCATGCTTTCGAACTCCCGCTCCGCGCCGTTTTCCTCTGCCTCGACTTTCCAAAACGATGCGAACAAATCCACTTCGTTTCCGCCGCTGTTTTCTTTCATGTGGGTAATGCTTGATAAAAACAACAGTTCCGCCACTCAACGCTCGGGAGCGCATGCTGACGGAACTGCCTATATTTGTGTTTGTAAGCGCAGAAGAGCTTTATTTCATACTCTCGCGCAAAATTGTAACTACGTCGTCTTTCGTAAGAATCCTGTAACCGCCGTCAAGAATTATGGTAGCCTTGGCAATAGAGGGGATGTTCTCCTCGGTAACGCCGAGTTCTTTCGAATTGGTTACCACACCTATTTTATTCATCCAATCTTCGAGAGCGGCAATACCCGCAAGTCCCGCATCATGGTCGCTCATTTTTGAAGTATCCAAGCTCCAGACATTCTCGGCAAAGCGACGGAACTTCGCAACACCGCTGTCAAGGATAAACCTATAGTATGGTCCTGACACGGCAGCCAATGTCATTCCGTGGGTGGCGTTCGTAACAGCTCCTATAGCCTGCCCTATCATGTGAACTTCCCAATCCTGAGTTTTACCACACCCTATGAGTGTGTTCAAAGCCCATGTGGCTGTCCACATAATGTTACTCCGCGCCTCGTAGTTCTCTGGATTTTCAACGGCATCAAGACTTGATTTCACCAACGAGCGCATCAGTCCTTCGGCTAAATAGTCGCTCGTGTTGTCATCTGCCCCGCTGAAATATTGTTCCATGATATGGCTCATAATGTCAAAGATTCCCGAAACCATTTGATAGCGCGGAACGCTGAATGTGAACTTAGGATTCAGAATTGCGAACTTCGGCATCATTTCTTCGCCAAACACTTTTCCGATTTTAAGTCCCTGAGCGTGATTTGTAATAACAGATCCGCCATTCATTTCGGAACCTGTGCCCACCATTGTCAGCACCGCACCAACGGGAATGAGCTTTTGCCCGGGCAGAGGATTGTTTTGTTTCAGATAAAACCAGTCCCAGGCATCGCCGTCATAGTTTGCGGCTGCGCCGACTCCCTTGGCGTAGTCAATGGTAGAGCCTCCGCCCACGGCAAGAATGAAATCAACATTATTCTCGCGCACAAGTTTCACACCCTCATTGAGTTTTTCCACCGTAGGATTGGACATAACACCGCCGTCTTCGACAATTTTCTTTCCCTGTTGCTTCAGGACTTCCACAACTTGATCGTAAATGCCATTGCGTTTGATGCTGCCTCCGCCATAACTGAGCATTACGGTGGAACCTTGGTTTTTCAACTCATCGGAAAGGAATTTCAAAGAATCATCGCCGAAATAAAGTTTTGTTGGATTTGAATATTTGAAATTGCCGATCATATCTTTTGTTTTTAGAGTTTTCTTTTATCTATTATCGGGGGCAAAGCGTTCCCGAAATCATTTCACGGCAAAGAAATAACCGCCCTGTGTGGCAAGACGTGCCTGATAAACTCCCTCGTCATTGAGAGCGAAATCCATGACATTGCCTTTAACGTTGGCTTTTATGCTTCCGTCGCCGTTAAAACGGAAAAGTTCCTTGCTCTGTCCGTCTTTTATCTGTGTCCACGAGTCGTTTTCGTCGTTATGTATGAGTTCGGTTATCGCACCATCGGGAGCGGTGATACGGTAACCGTTTTTAAGATATGTCAAAGCGTAATATTTGCCGTCCTTACCCATAATGCTCTCGGTCTGACCGGCTTTGTATGCAATGGGATTGCTGCCGCTCCAAAACTCAATAGTGTTGAGCACCAACACATCAACTACGCAGCAAACCGCATAGGCGGGAGATATGAGAAGGAATATGATTTCGTTGAGGAATTTGGAATTTGTTGCACCCTTGTTCCAATGTGCGAGCTTGCTGAACAGACTGAAACTACCCACACACGAAGATGTTATCAAACTTGCCGCCATGAACAGTGCGGCAACTTTAAGATGCTTGATTTTCATTAGTCTTACAGTTTTGATTGTTTAGTATGAATTTGATTTCTGATGTAAAAGTAAGAAAATACTCCCATGCTGATATACAACATGCACCATTTTAACTAAAATATAACTATTGCCCCAAATAGCGCATGCCCGCGCCGGCAAAATGCAAAGGCATCCTACTATTATTTTTCAGATTATAAACCGTGTTTTTCGGGATGTATTTTTCGGGAAATCCGCCACGCAAAAAAACACATGGCTTGTTGCGAAAAATACAAGGCACTTATTTTAAAATACAAGCCATATATTTCAAAATATATGGCTTGTATTTTTGCGTTTTTCAGACCTCTGAAACACAACAACTTACAAAAGTACCTCAGCAGCCTGTTTATTTTCCGTTTTTTGCAGGTACGGACACCCCGTTTTCGGCTCTCGTTTTTTCAAAAACAGAGCTTCGGACTGCGCTTCACTTTGCGCGAAACCGGCATTACTATTCCTCGATCATTCCAAGCTCGCGTATTTTTGCGAGCAAGGCAACAACGTCTTCACGTGCCTGAGTCTCGTCAACTTCATAGGCATCGGTGAGAGCCTTTACCAAATCGTCCACCTCAAACTCGCCCTGTGTCATGCGTTCCCACACCACAGCCGCAGTTTCATTAAGCGTAAGGAGATTGGTAAAATCCACGTTTTCCAATTTTCCGGGCACAACTATGCTCTGACCCACAAGAGTTCTCAACTCAAAACTTCCGTCTAATTTCATATTCCTTTTGTCTTTTCTATTTTCATCCATTCGGGCTTCGCCAAAAGCCACAACATTTTGAGATATACATGATGATGGAACGCCAGAAACAGTCGTCGCACCCACGGATTGCGAGGCCACAACGTCGTGAACAGTTTCCATTTCCACGAATACATTTTCTTGAATTCGCCGTTGCCGCCCGTGCGGCGATAAGCAGTGATTATGCCCACGATATTTTCCTGTTTGGCATGTTCCTTTCCGTACACATTTCCGTCGCCGCGCATTATAATTCGTTCTTCGTCTGCATATACCACTCTGTGAGCCACATATCGCCCCTCGTCTGTCAGGGCAAGAACAAAATCATTAGCCTTGGCTTTTTCACATTTCTCAAGTTTCACATCCTCGCGATAGCCCTCGAAAAAAGGTTGCATGCTATGTCCCACAACAGTAAGGGTTACGTCATGCCCCTGATCTATAAGTTGTTTGGCATGAGCAAAGAGAATTTCGTTTGGAACGGTAACAGGTTCTAAGGACATACCACCGTGGATTTGCAAAGTTTGGCAGCATCGTCATCAGGCAGGTTCTCGAGTTCGTAAACCGGCACAAGTTCGGCAAGTCGCAGCATTGTGGAAAGAATGGATTGGTACGATTCACCATGACACATGAGAGTGCTGACCGAAGAAAAGATGCTTACGAAACCTTTTACATTGTCGAGTTTGCGGATTTTGTTGTGTTTTGCCTGAACAAGCGAAACCAACGCGCCAACCGGAGCTTTGAGCTGTTTATAACAGGGAGTTTTACCGCTCCAAGGCGAACCGTAAACAAATACCCCCTCATCGGTAATGCGTATTATGGGATTGTCATCATTCATAAGTTCGCATCCAGGAAAGTTCCTCAACCACGACTGCGAATGAGTGCTTTTGCCCGTGCCGCTTTTGCCAAGAAACATGTAACCTTTGTTTTCGTAGAGAACTGTTGAAGAATGTATGGCAACAGTATTGAGACCGCTCGTGGCAAAAGCATAAGCCACCATAACGGAACTCGCCAAAACACGTATGTAACGCCTGTCCTGCGGAATGATTGAGACATGAACCGTTTTAAGATCGGGTTCCATGTCAATAACAGCCATAGGACTGCGGTCATAATCGCGAAAAGCAAAAACTACTCCCTTGTCGCTGCGTTCAAACATACTGTATTCCGCATCGTTCGAAGGAAAAGTTCCTGTTTTCTTAAGATTTTCGGTATCGGGACGGTATTTGCTGTCGGCAATAACATGAAGAACTACATCGCCTTTACCATTATTTTCGGTTAGAAAAGGCTGAAACGACGGCGCAACCTCAACCGCACTCCTCGGAGAATCCACAAAATCTATTCTGACTATGTGTCCCGCTATGTCGTAAACCTGTGTCTCTGTCATGTTATTCTTCATAATCCACACCGAAAGCCTCATCAATTTTCTCGTTGCTCTCCTGATGCACGGCATTCGAGACAGAAGCAAACTTAAAATCCTCTGCTGTAAGTTGCTTAAGCAATGCGCCCTCGTCAAGATAGTTCTTGCGAACTTTCATAAACATCTTGTTGGCTTTCTTCTCGCTTTTGGTATAATATATAATGCATAGGCGGTTGGGATCATTGAGAGTTTTTGTAAAATGAGCCTTAAGCTGCAAAGAGAAAAACGGACGATCGAGCAAAAAGCCGGTACGCTTTTGTAAATTTGCGTCATCTATTTTCTGCACAGTAGTCATGTAAACCGTGGAATCGCGCATAGAATCTCCAACACCAAAGACATAAACCGCACCTTGTGTGGCAAGATTTTTATTTTGAGCCATACAAACGGTGGCAAACAGCACCGATATTATTGCAAGAAAGGCTTTTCCGATTTTATTCATGAGCGTATGTTTTGTAATGATGCAAAGGTAAGATAATTTTGCCAATTACCTGTTGGTTTCAGTCTATTTTGCTACAAACCGCAATGCATTACCAAAAAAGAAAACCGGAGGCACCGACATCATAATCGGTTCCTCCGGTTTTTATATTTGTCCTTTGCTAAGGCAAGTTTTATTTCTTGCCCGGCTTTTCGTCTTTGCTTCCCAGGTCAACGGTGAAGCTCTTCTTTATACCACTCTTGGTTATTGCGCGAATCCACAAAGTTCTGTCGCTTGACATATTTGCATTCTTCACTGCCTCATCAAAATCGGAGCGTGTGCGCATCTGTTTGTCATTAACTTGTAGAATGATCAAACCTTTAGTGATGCCGGCTTTCTGCATTGCGCCGCTGCGAATTGCGGAAACCTCAAGTCCGTATCCGAGATCCAACTGCTGTTTCAATTCGTCTGACAGCGGAGTAAGGCTAACGCCCATTTCGTCAATGTCAACCTCTTTCACTACCGACGTTGTGCCCTGCGCGTTCTTCAAGGTTATAAATTTTGTATAACTCTTCTTTTCCCGCAAGTAGGAAATCAGAACTTTGTCGCCCGGTTTATGGAGAGAGATGTTTTCTTGAAGCTCTGCCATTTTCTGTACTTTCTTACCGTTTATGGCAGTTATGACATCGCCTTTCTTTAGTCCCGCTTCGGCAGCAGCACTTCCGTCTTCCACTTCGTCAACATATACACCGTTTACAGTTCCAAGGTCTGGAGAATTGCCTTTGTCTTTTTCGTTGTCGATGTAATTTGACACATCTGTGCCGCGAATGCCTATTATTGCACGCTGAACGGTTCCGAATTTCTTTATATCTTCCACAACTTTGTTCATAATTGACGTAGGAATCGCGAAACCGTAACCTGCATACGAACCTGTCTGAGATATTATCATATCATTGATACCTACGAGCTCGCCTTTGGTATTTACGAGTGCGCCACCCGAGTTTCCCGGGTTAATTGCTGCGTCGGTCTGAATAAAAGATTCTATACCGTTGGCACCGACAGTGCGAGCTTTTGCACTTACAATGCCCGCCGTAACTGTTGAAGTAAGATTAAACGGATTTCCAACGGCTAAAACCCATTCGCCAAGTTTTAAGTTTTCGCTCGAACCTATTGTTATTGCAGGGAAATTGCTTCCTTCTATTTTTACAAGGGCAAGGTCGGTGGTTTTATCCGTTCCTATGATTCGTGCCTTGAATTCGCGGTTGTCGTTAAGCTTTACATTTATTTCATCAGCCCCTTCCACGACGTGATTGTTTGTTACGATATATCCGTCAGCTGATATAATAACGCCTGAACCCGATGCTTTGCGTTGCGGAGTCTGATACTGACGTTTTTGAGTCCCTCCGTTTCCACGTCCGCCAAATATATCGCCGAAAAAGTCCTCAAACGGATCGTAATAATCATAGGTTTGGGTTTTGGCATTCTGGGTAACTTTTATGTAAACCACGGAATTCACCGCTTTTTCTGCGGCTACGGTAAGATCGGGAGTAACTCCGTTCACGGCAGAAGCCGTTTCATTGCTTGCACATGCCACATTGTTTGTGGCAAATACGGCTGTTGCCAAAAGGGCTGCCGATACAATGACCGAATAACTTAGCATTCTGTTTGCTTTCATATTACCTGTATTTTATTTGTTTTTGTTCTTTGCTTTAATTCACGGCAAATGTAATGCCGAAAGCGACAGGTGAAACCGAAAATGCAGATTTTTTTTCGCTGCGTTACTAACTTTTAACCGTATTCACTTCCTGCTTAACAGACCTTGCCATAATTTCAGCATCGGTTTTACAGTTTTTAGGGACATAATTCCGTTTCTGACAAACAAAAAGGTTCGCCGCCACGCTTTTGTCGGATTTTTTTCTTCCTATACGTGTCGGCGAACCAATGATTCTGCATAATGCGCCAAATTATCTCACCATTATTTTGCGCACTCCGTTTTTGCCTTTCAATATATACACTCCCTTTTCGGGCATGTCCTTCACTTTTTCCGCCCTCACCTTTTCGGCTACCTTTATGCCAGATATGGTGAACACGTCAAACAATTCCGCATCTTCCGCATTCTTTATGTTCTCCACGCCAACGGGATTTTCAAACTCTATGCTTGACATGTCCGAATCCATATAGTCATCGGCAGTTGCGCCAACCGTTACTTTCAAGTTCTTTACGCTTTCAAAGCCGCCGATGTCGAGTGTGCAATTTTCCGTTTGCCGTGTCAGCAATGTTTTGTCCCCGTCCCAAACCGACACATTGTACGCCTTGGCATTCTCCACTGCATCCCATTGCGCAGTCAACGAAGTTACATCGGAATTGGGAATCACTTTCAGATTTTCAGGCTTGGCAAGAGTTCCCTCAGCCATGTAAAGAAACGAAACTATTCCGTTGTCCTCCGAAATGCCGGTGAGAAATTTTCCCATTCCTGCGCCTTTGTACTGCTGAAAACCCGGAACGCCGTTATCGCGAAGCACTTTATTTCCCGTAAGTCCCGGGAATAAGTCTCCCTGATAGTCTCTCGGTGCGGATTCATTCTCCGGTTTTATGTCGTTGTCCGCCGGAACATACGACATACGCCTGTGGTTTTTAACGATATTCACCGTATTTCCCATCCAGGCGGCTGCGTTGTAGTCCACATGAATCACAAACATTCCCGAACTCAGTCTTTCGGGATACCAAGCCGATGGCTGACGATTTTCGAGTATATAATATTCGCATCCGGTGGCATCGCTGTCGTTCCTTATATAATATGCGTTCTCGCTTTCGCTTCCAAGTGCGTTTATCTTCACCATCTGTTTTTCGGTTTTCAGGGTGTCAATGTCCAACCAGCCCATAAAATTCTTTTCGTATGCGCTGTATCCCATTGGCACCGTGCCGTTTTTCCAATATTGTCCGTAATCCATTATCGACCACCAGGACATTCCCACAAGACTTGAGGAATCGTAAGTGTTATAAAAGTCGGGCAAACCGAGGAAATGCGAAAATTCATGACAGAATGTGCCTATGCCTTCTATATTATATAATGTATCGACCTGCGCATCCGTTCTGCGTATTGTTGGAAGAAGTTCGTTCACCACCAGAAACGAATTAATCTTACCGCCGGTGAAATTTGTAATTGCGGTATAGTAACTTGCCCACACGGCATCGTCTTCCCACGAAGAGTTTTCCCCCACTCCTGCAAACACAACGCCCACAATGGGCACACCGCCTGCGGCTGTTTTATATTTCGAGAAATTTACACCCTGTTTTTCGGCAAGGTTCACGGCTTCTCTCACCATTTCGCTCACATGCGAATCGTTAGAATTTCCCACACGTGCGCCATAGTAGGCACGCGACTTTGAAAGCGTAACCTCACACACCACATCGAACGAAGGCGAATACTTGCCGCGACTCTGAGCCACGAAATAATCGCGCACGCTTCCCGCTGCGCCGCCGCCCGAAAAGCCTTTTTCGTTAAATTGCCTGTTGAAAGTATCCACGGCATTGGTTATGGAAAAAGAAACATCGCTGAAATTCACGAGAATCACGGGATATGTAACCTCGCCCTGCGGATTATCGCTCGTTCCCAACGCTCTTGTTTCAATGGCAGCCCTGCTTGATGCCGCGAAAGCCATGAAATTCTCGCTCGTGGTTCCGTTGGCATTCAGCCAAAGTTCCTCGCTCAAACCGCGCTCATCCTCATTGTGCGCCCACACTCCCGAATCACCACTTCCGCTCACATCAAGAGCGGACACATAGCAATAGCCGTTGCTGCCTTTCACTACCACGTAGCCGTCGGTAGTGGCAAAAAACGACCTGTACTCATCACCGCATTTAACAATAGTGAGCAATGAACCGTCTGGTTGGCAAACCGTTTTACGCAAACGCAGGGCAGGCGAAGCAAATGCAATCGCACTCATCAAAGCAAAGACTAAAGCAAGGGATAAAGTTCTCATATAAACATGTTTTGCTCGCAAAGGTAATGAATTTTATCCAAAAACAATAATCCAAATGCACAGCCGTACCACGCTATGCCAAAATACGGGAAAGCCACCTCTTACCCCTTTCAAACGAGCGCAAAATGTCTTCAAAATGCCCTCAAAAAACCGCCCTTTATAAAACATTGTTTATCAGATATTTGAAAAGACGAAAAATACAAGGCACTTATTTTGAAATATAAGGCACATATTTTAAAATATATGCCTTGTATTTTTTACGATAAGCCATATGTTTTTTTCGGGGTACGGAAAATCGTGTTTTTATGGCGCATCTTTTGCGTTTTTCTCGCGCTGCATTTTTCGTTTTTAATGATACTGATGTTTTCTTTCCGCCCTGACGCACAATTTTTACTTTTACACGCACTCTAAACCCGCATTGCGGGGCATGCAAAACCTGTTTTTTCTGACAAAAATCGCATTTTCGCAAAAAATTTTCTTTTTTGCTATTGTCATTTGAATTATTGTTTGTAGTTTTGTGATTAGAAAAAGGGAAATATGCTGTCCGGGGGTTAGGAAACCCACGGATTCAGCAGGCAAAACTTGCGAAAGCATTGAAAACTTCCCCGATTCGTAAAACAGAATACACTTCCGCTCCCAAAGGAGCCGGGTATAGGACATAAATTTTTTTGTTTTATTTAGTACTTGTGGACTGGGTATTAAGTTAGTCTGTGAAGATAGGCTTGCATATTTCAGTCCTTTTTTTGTGTCCGTACACTAAAACATCGCAAGGCTGCATTTGTCTTGCGCAAAAAACTTAAATTTGCATGGAATAAACGTAAAATCACAATGAAAAAGTTTCTGTTGAATGTTTTGAGTTCGGCAGCGGGCGTTTTTCTCGCTGCTTCAATAGTTGTCATAGTATTCACCGTGCTGTTAATATCGGCTGCCGCAAGCATGGGAGGGCAATCGCCGGCAAACGTAGAGCCTCACTCGGTGCTGCGAATTGATTTGGAAGGTGTATTGTCCGAGCGTTCGCAAGACTCACCCCTTACAAGTTTCGGCATGGACGTTCCGGCAGCCAATCTGGAAGATATAATCAGCTCCATAAAAGTGGCAAAAGCCAATTCAAACATCGACGGAATATATATAAATGCAGGTGCTGTGTCGGCAAACCCGGCAAGCTTGCAGGAAATACGTCGCGCCCTGACAGATTTTCGCAAGTCAGGGAAATTTGTGGTTAGCTACGCCGGCACTTACACTCAGGGCGCATATTATGTTTGCTCCGCAGCATCGAAGATTATTCTCAATCCCATTGGCGAACTTGAATGGCGCGGCATGGGCGGAGAAATGATGTTCTATAAGGATTTGCTTAAGAAAATAGGAGTGGAAATGCAGATTGTAAAGGTAGGCACTTACAAAAGTGCGGTAGAACCTTACACGGCAACGGAGATGTCAGATGCCAACAGGGAACAAGTTACGCAATACATCACAAACATTTGGAACAACATAAAGAAAGAAGTGTCGGCTTCGAGAAACATTCCTGTCGACAAGCTTAACGCACTTGCCGACATGTACATGGCTTTGAAAAGTCCTAAGGAAGTGCTCGGTTCAAAACTCATAGACAAACTTGCATACGAGGACGATGCTCTTGCAGAAGTAGCCAAGCTTTCGGGAAAAGACGACATTGACGATTTGAAATTCGTTCGCCCCTCTGCCTTAGCCCCCATTGCCGCAAGCAAAACCGACGGAGGTGAAATTGCAGTGTATTACGCCTGCGGAAACATTGTGAGCGGCGCAACTGAGAGCGGGATGTTTAAGAATGCAATAGTTGCCGATGAAATAATACCCGACCTTGAAGATTTGAGAAAAGACAAAGACGTAAAAGCTGTGGTTTTGCGCATAAACTCGGGCGGCGGAAGCGCGTATGCGTCCGAGCAGATATGGCACGGAATCAAAAAGCTTGCCGCCCAAAAGCCCGTGATTGTTTCAATGGGCGATATGGCGGCTTCGGGAGCTTATTACATGAGCAGCGCAGCGCAATATATAGTGGCGGAACCCACTACGCTGACGGGAAGTATTGGCATTTTTGCCATGATTCCCGATGTGAGTGGTCTGATGAAAGACAAACTCGGAATAAAATTTGATGGTGTGAAGACCAATGCCCACTCCGACTTTTTCTCAACCTCCCGCCCGTTCAACGCTGAGGAGAAAGCCATGCTTCAAAGCTATGTGGACCGTGGCTACGACCTTTTCACAACGCGCGTTGCCCAAGGCAGAAAAATTTCAAAGCAACAGGTCAACAAAATAGCCCAAGGCAGAGTGTGGACAGGCGAAGATGCTCTGAAAATAAAGCTTGTGGACAAACTCGGAAACCTTGACGATGCCGTGGCAGTGGCTGCAAAACGCGCAGGCCTCAAGGAGTATCACGAAGTTCACTATCCCGTAGCAAAAGTTTGGTGGGAAAAGATTCTGGATTCGCAAATGCAGGATTACACCGACGCCCAACTGCGCAGCTATCTCGGGGAACTTTACCCTGCTGTCTCGCTTTTGAAAAACATTGACAAACGCGACAAAGTGCAGGCACTGATTCCGTTCACCCCTGTCATAAGATAAGGCTCGCAATGAACATTCCCGGAAAAAACATACGCAACTTGCTCATTCCCGTGTCGTGGATTTACGGTGCGGCAACAGGTGTGCGCAATTTTTTGTTTGACCGGGGCATAATAAAATCTCAAGAATTCCCCATTCCGATTATTTGCGTGGGAAATCTGACCGTCGGAGGCACGGGCAAGACCCCTCACGTGGAATACATTCTCGGAATCATAGGCAACAAAGCGGAAACGGCAGTCGTTAGTCGAGGATACAGACGAAAGACAAAGGGGATGATTATAGCCACGCCCCAATCTTCCGCCGACGAAATAGGCGATGAACCGTTTCAGATAAAGACACGCTTCTCCGAAGTACGTCTTGTGGCAGATGCCAACCGCATTGAGGCTATAGAATATCTGTTGCAAAAGGAAATAAAACCCGCCGTGAACGCAATTGTTCTTGACGACGCTTTCCAGCACAGGTATGTAAAAGCGGGAATGAACATAATGCTTAGCGATTACAGCCGACCCGTTTATGACGACAGGCTTTTGCCTGCAGGACTTCTCCGTGAAAGTTTTTCACAACGCCGACGCGCCAACGTCGTAATAGTAACAAAGTGCCCCGCAAACCTATCCGTGGAAGAGAGAAAAAGCATTTCAAAGAAACTTTCTCTGTTGCCACATCAGCAATTATTCTTCTCGACAATGGTTTACGGCACACCGTATAACATATTTACGCAAGAAGAGAAACCGATGAGGGAGCTTGCGGAAAACAAACGCAGAATCGTAGCCATGGCAGGCATTGCCAACCCCGCGCCGTTCTTTAACGAAATAGAGAAATACGGATGCCCCGTGGTTCGCAAGCCATTCCCCGACCACCATAACTTTTCAAAAGAAGATTTGGAGGGTTTCAAAGCATTTGTTTCCTCTCCCGACACGGCAATAATAACTACCGAAAAGGACGCTGCGCGTTTGCAATCGTTCAAAAAGCTTTGGAACGAAGAACAAAAGGCGCGGATTTACGCACTTCCCATAAAAGTGGAGTTTCTTTTCGGAGAAAAAGATAAGTTTAACAAGATAATTTCGAACTATGTCGGACAAAATAAATGAAACAGCGGCATTCCTTGCCCCGTATGTCAAAGGAAAAACCCAAACAGCAGTAATTCTCGGCTCCGGTCTCGGGAAACTTGCCGCCGAAATAAAGACAATAAAAGAATGGGAGTACAAAGATATTCCCAATTTTCCCGTATCAACAGTGGAAGGACACGCAGGAAAACTGATATTAGGCATACTCGGCAAAACATGCGTGTTGGCAATGGACGGAAGATTCCATTATTACGAGGGATATTCCATGAAAGAAGTAACATTCCCCATAAGAGTTTTCGGAGCTTTGGGAATAACAGATTTATATGTGAGTAACGCCGCCGGAGGAACTAATCCGGAATTTCACGCAGGCGACCTTATGATAATCACAGACCATATAAATTTTATGCCGGAGCATCCTCTGCGCGGCAAAAACCTGCCTTGCGGTCCGCGTTTCCCAGATATGAGCGAAGCTTACAATCATAATCTCATAAAGAAAGCAGACACTATTGCCGAAGAGCTTGACATTAAACTGCAACACGGAGTTTATCTCGCCAATTCGGGACCTACTTACGAAACTCCTGCAGAATATAAAATGTATCGCCTGTTTGGTGCGGACGCTGTGGGAATGAGTACCGTTCCCGAGGTAATTGTGGCTCATCATCAGGGAATGCGTGTATTCGGCATCAGTGTTATTACAAACGTTCCCTCGAATGCCACCGCCGAAACCTCACACGAGGAAGTGCAACAGGCAGCTGCGGGCGCAGAGCCCAAGATGTCGGAACTTCTGAAACGGATGATAAACGATTAAGAAGCCGCATCTTTACGCAAAATACATAAAACGCTAAAAACTTATTTGATTAATGGCAAGAACTGAGATTTCTACACTCGGAGAATTCGGACTTATCAAGCACCTCTCCAAAGATATTACCCCCAAGAACGATTCCACAGAAAAAGGTATAGGCGATGATTGCGCCGTTTTGCATTATCCCGACAGCCAGGTGCTCGTTACTTCCGACATGCTCCTGGAAGGCGTACACTTTGATCTGACATATATGCCGCTAAAACACCTTGGCTACAAAGCTGCTGTGGAAAACATTTCTGATATATGCGCCATGAACGGCACTCCGCAGCAAATGATTGTGGACTTAGGCATCGGCAGGAGATTTTGCATTGAGAACATCGATGAACTTTACAGCGGAATTCGTCTGGCATGCGACCGCTACGGTGTGGACATTGTTGGCGGAGACACTACATCCTCTTATACCGGTCTTTCAATTGCCATAACTTGCATTGGGAGCGGGAAACGCGATGAGATTGTCTATCGCGGCGGTGCCAAAGAGAATGATCTTATATGCGTAAGCGGTAATCTTGGCGCGGCTTACATGGGTCTTCAACTTCTTGAGCGTGAAAAAGCGATTTTTGAAGAACAAAGCGCAAAAGCAGACACTGCAGAGAAAAGAATGGCGGTTCAGCAGCCGGATTTTTCGGGACATGAATATCTTATAGAGCGTCAACTTAAGCCCGAAGCAAGAAAAGACATCATCGACAACCTGAAAAAAGCAGGCATAAAGCCTACCGCGATGATTGATATTTCAGACGGACTTTCTTCGGAGCTTATGCACATTTGCGAAAATAGTAATACGGGATGCCGCATCTATGAAGAAAGGATTCCTATTGATTATCAAACCTCTTCGCTCGCAGAAGATTTTCACATTGCCCCTGTTACGGCAGCTCTTAACGGAGGCGAGGACTACGAACTACTGTTTACCGTACCGCTTTCCTGTCATGAAATGATTATGGAGGTAGAAGACGTGCATGTCATAGGCAACATCACGGCAGCAGGAGCAGGAAAAACTCTCGTAACACGCGACGGAGCGGAATTCGAACTGAAAGCCCAAGGCTGGAATCCGCTTGCAGAAAAGGAATAATCCGATAATTTTCCTTCACAAGGTTCACCATAAAACCGCCATGTTTGTCATGGCGGTTTTTGTTTGTCATCATGCGCCACACGTCTCACTTCGCCCACATTTCTTGCGTTCTGCATGTCGCTTCCACAGATTTTCCGTAATTTAGCACCGCAATAAATAAACACGATTATGGCAAAATTCAAAAGAATACTCTTAAAGCTCAGCGGCGAAAGCCTTATGGGCGAACAGCATTACGGAATAGACGTTAACCATCTCAACGAATATGCGCAGCAAATCAAGGCTGCGCTCGAAAGCGGAGTGGAAATAGGAATAGTAATAGGCGGAGGAAACATATTCCGTGGCTTGAGCGGAGCCGGCAAAGGCTTCGACCGTGTAAAAGGCGACCAAATGGGAATGTGCGCAACGGTCATAAATTCTCTGGCATTAAGCAGTGCCCTCGGAGCAATAGGCGTGGACGCAAGAGTGTTGACTGCAATAAGAATGGAACCCATAGGAGAATTTTACAACAAGTGGAAAGCCATAGAATATATGGGGCAGGGCAAAGTGGTAATCATGTCTGCGGGCACGGGCAACCCCTACTTCACCACCGACACGGGTTCAGCACTTCGCGGCATTGAAATAGAGGCAGACGTTATGCTTAAAGGCACTCGCGTTGACGGAGTTTACACCGCCGACCCCGAGAAAGATAAAACCGCCACCAAGTTCAACGAAATTTCCTTTGACGAAGTTTACACACGCGGTCTGCGAATCATGGATCTCACAGCCACCGCCCTCTGCAAAGAAAACAACCTTCCCGTTTATGTGTTCAACATGGACGTGAACGGAAACCTTGCAAAAGTTCTCAAAGGCGAACCCGTGGGAACTCTCGTGCACAATTAATACGACATATCAATTTAAT
Organism: Prevotellaceae bacterium; assembly: GCA_003150315.1. Taxonomy (GTDB): domain Bacteria; phylum Bacteroidota; class Bacteroidia; order Bacteroidales; family Bacteroidaceae; genus UBA6398. The sequence goes on from QAML01000049.1 coordinate 24,898, forward strand.
ATCATCGCAAACATGAAATTCTCGAAAATCTTTTCAACAATCTTTCTCGGAATGCTCCTCGCAAGCTGCGGAAAGAGCGATCCTATTCCTATGTTTGTCGGAACTTACACCGACCAGGGCTCTGACGGAATTTATTCTTTCTCGTTTGATCAGGAAACCGGCAAAGCCAAAGCTCAGCACAGTGCCAAAATTTCCAATCCAAGCTATCTTGTCATCGCTCCCAACGACTCTTTCATGTATTGCGTGAGCGAAAACAAGGGCGACGAAGCCATTATAAATGCCTACAGGGTTGGCATGACAAGCGGCAGAATGGCTTTGATAAACAGGGTGCTTGCTCACGGCGACGACCCGTGCCACCTTACTACGTACGCCCGAAACCTCTACGTTGCCAACTACTCTTCGGGAAGCATCGGAGTTGTTGGAATTGAAAGAGATGCAAGTCTCTTTGACAACGAAGAGGTCATAAAATTCAATAATGGTACTAATGTCGACTCCGTAAGGCAAAAAGAATCGCACATTCACCAGGTTCAAAAATCGCCCGACGGTCATTTCCTTTTTGCAGTGGACCTTGGCGGAGACTGCATATATAAATATGAGTTGAGACCCAAGTTCAAAGAGGGCGAGCCCTTCAAGATTGACCTTCCCAAAGGCTGCGGACCGCGCCACATTGCTTTCTCGCCCGACAGCAAGCACATGTATGTAATTACAGAGCTTAGCGACGAAGTCATAACCTTTGACTATGATGCAGAAAGCGGAAACGTGGTTCAGAAACAGATTGTAAAGGCAAGCGATGCGGGGGCACGCGGCGGTGCCGAGGTGGAAGTCAGCCCCGATGGCAAATATCTTTATGCGAGTGTCAGACTTAAAGATGACGGAGTGGCTGTTTTCAAAATCAATCCCGACGGTACTCTGCAAAAGACCGGATACCAGAAAACCGGCAAGCATCCCCGTATGTTCAAAATCACTCCCAACGGAAAATACCTGCTTGTTGCCTGCAAGGATGACAATGTAATTCAGGTTTACGAGCGCAATGCCGAAACCGGCGAACTCACCAAAACCGAAAACGATATAAAACTGAGCCATCCGGCATGCATTGTTTTCGGCGAAGCAGTGCCTTGGTAAACACAGTATTCTTAGTACAGAAAAAAACATAAGGCATCTTGTAAAAAATACAAGGCACTTATTTTAAAATACAAGCCATATATTTTAAAATATATGGCTTGTATTTTTGGGCATTCTAAGTATCTGAAAATCAGTAATGCTTTTCTGACGCTATTTTCTGCAAAACTTCTGCTCCATATCAATAAGAAAACGCTTGGCATCCAGACCCCCGGCAAACCCTGTGAGAGAGCGGTTGGAACCTATCACTCTGTGGCATGGCACAAACAAACTCATTTGATTCGCTCCCACAGCCTGTGCCACCGCTCTCACACCTTTTGCGTTTCCCAACCCTTCGGCTATCTCCATGTAGCTTCGTGTTTCGCCATAGGGTATGCTCGTCAACGCCTGCCACACACATAGTTGAAAATCTGTCCCCGCCGGACATAGCGGAATATCGAATTCTCTGCGCCGTCCCGCAAAATATTCATCGAGTTCGCGCAATGCATCATCCAGCAACCGGGAATCCTTCTCTTCATAAACGGCATTGAAAAAGCATTTCACCCTGTTGTCATTGTGCAAACGGTGGCGATTTTCCCTCCAATCGCAAAGACACAGCCCCTTTCCCACTGCGCCGATAATCATTCCGCCACAGGGGGAATCGTAATACTTTATGTTTATAACATTCTTGACTTTATTCATTGCAACATACTTTTACTAATATGAAAGTGCATATAAAAAGTGTTTGAGAGAAGAATGAGGAAAGTTTACTGGTTATCAGTTACTTTCCTCATTTTGGTTAAAAGTGGCGAGGACAGACGAAGACGGGAATACGACAAGATGAGACAGAGGAACGTTACCTATCCGTAACCTATACCCCAAATGGTGAATGTTGAGGTTCGGAAGAAT
>QAML01000059.1:0-17765 GCA_003150315.1 Prevotellaceae bacterium
TTTCGTTTCCATTATTCTTCTACCTCTGTGTGCAGATAATGTTTCCTTTTCGATATGATTCCGTATGCCAATGCTTTTTCTATTTAATATTTTCTACCAAGTCAATAAAGCAAGAACTATAGTATTGATCGTCCAATTTACGTCTCAGAATATTATAAATTTTTCTATCATGTGTGGACATAATTATCTGGCAATCCGTACTTTCTATAATACTTCGAATCATATCAGAAAACCCCAACATATTCATATCATCAAAATGACTAATAGGATCATCAATAAATATTGTTCTAAAAGTAAGATTGTTTGCTGTTAATGCTCTCCCAAAGAATGAGCTAAACGCTACAGTATTTAATTGAGCTGTACTAAAATACCATTCTGGACGATACGAATCTGTCTCATCTCCAATCTGTTCATTAACTACAATATAAAGTTGTGGCTCATCTTTTTCATTAAATGACAAATGATAATCAACATTTTTCATAAAATCATGCGGATCAATTTTCTGATATATTTCGTTCATTATATTCTGACTAAAATAATCCTTTAGACTCTTTTCAAAAGTTTCCTTTGCAAGTTGAAAATCCTCTTCTGCTTCTTTAGTTTCTTCTTGTGTAGATGCGTAAATTTCTTTATTCGTATCAATTTGTTCTGTCACACTTTTGTACTTCTCGAAATAGTTTCTCGCACTATTTTCTTCTTGAATTTGCACTAAATATTCTACTTGTTTCAGATAGTCATCCGCAGATTGCATCCATTTTTTTAAATCTCGTTCTACTCCTTCTTTGGTAAAATCACTAAAAAACTCACTAATAGATACCACCTTTTTTAAATGTTCTAATTCTTTAGATTGTTTATCTTTATCTGCCAGGAGTTTTTCCTCATTCTCTGCTGCAACATCGTTGTATGTTCTAATCTGATTTTCTAATTCTTCTATTTCGTGTAAACAATTTTTATCTTGTAAGCGAAGAGCTTCTAATTCTTTATAAAAATCATAATTTTCTGGTTTTTCTTTAAGAATCATTATACTGGTGAACATTTGTGGATCTTCCAGAAAACTTTCTTTTCTTTTCATAACGCTTTTTATGCTTTCTTTTATAGTTTTTATCGAATCAGATAATATTTCTTTCTGGCTCTGTAAACTATCTCGTAACTCTATATAATTCTTTCTTTTTTCCTCCTGCAATTTCTCCCATTCTTTTACTGTAGCTAAAGAATAGATATCTAAATTGATTTCGTGTTGAACAAACCAGATACGCAAATCACTCATTTCTTCTTCTAATTTGTTTTTTTGTTTGCTAAAATCCTCTTGTAGTAAATAACAGTTTCGTAAATCATTCTCAATTTTCAATATATCTTGTTTTACTACTTCTTTCTTCCCACTTTTCCTTTCTTCAAATATATGCAATAACCTTTCATATTCACCTAATATTTTTGTTGCTTCCACTTGAGCATTATAAAAATCTTCATTCAATTTCTCCGTATTATCAAAATTATAATTATCAATAGCAGAGACCAATGCTTCCCAATTTTTAAACTTTGTATGACATAGCGGGCAATCTTTTTCTTCTTTATGAGACTGTAAATATTGTTTTGCTTTATTACAAATATCCTGAACAGTCTCTTTACTTTGATTAGCCTTATATGCCTTTTTTCTGTATATGTCAATTTTTTGAATTTGATTTTCATAAATTTCTTTTATTTTGCATAAATCTTGTTTCAGTTCAAATCCAGCTAACAATTCTACGTCAAGAAAATTTTTGCTACCCATATCGATTTGTTCTATATTCTCAGATAGAACTATGTTCTCAATCTGGTTAAATTTTTCTCTTCTTTCTAATAGAATTCTTTTATACTGTTCTATTTGTTTCTTTATTTTTGCCAGATTGTTCTCCAAATCTTTTAGCTGACTTCTGACAAAATCCATTTTTTCTGCGTTTGTATCAATTTCTTGCATTTTCTTTTCATCCAAGCTGTCCACTATTTGATTTAGTTGCTCACTAACCTTTTGATACCTACTCAGATTTTCGTCATACTGGTGCGAAATGGCCTTGAGATTTTTATTAAAACTATTCTCCTGATTATCCAGCTCTAGATAAATATATAGCTGCTTTTCTACTTTATCGTAACCATATGAATCAATTAGTTCCAACAATTCCAGTTTTTCTTTTACAGCGGTAATTTCTGATTGAAGTTTTTTGAGTGATTGAATAATCCTACCTAATTCTCTTTTTCTTTTGAGTTTTGTTTCGCACTCCCTTAAATAAGATTCAACCTGTTGAATCGCATCCAATTGTTGATAAAAATATGTTATACCTATAAGCTGAATATTTTCAGCAGCACTAATTTTTTCTGAAAGTTTTTTTAGTTCAATATTTTTTATTTCTCTTTCATAAATCTGTGCTTCATTAATTAATTCATCATATTCTAGAGTACCCGCATTTTGAGCATCAAATAATATAGGTCTGTTTTGATTTGGAAACGAATTATATTTATATATTATATCTATAATTCTTTGCACAGAAAGCTTGTCTTTCATCAGCTGTGATAATTCTTTTTCCAACAACTGCTTATCCTCTTCTAGATCTGATAATTCACGTTTTTTTCTTTTATACACGTCATATAAATCAATAAACTCTTCTCGTTCATTACTAAGAGGTGCCGCACTATCTGTCCATTCTTTAAACTGAGCAGTTGGAGATTGGGCCGAAATAAAACTATCAATTTTATCATGAGGAAGAATCAGTAAGTCCCAAATTTTCCTTTGACTTTTTGCTCCAGTAATATCTTTCCCTGGACTAGCAGAAATAAATCTACAGTCATTCCCATCTTCTTGTAGATTAGCAACTTTTCTTTTTATCACTAAACCATTATCTAAATTTATTACAACATACGCCTCTTCATGGCTATGATCTCGATGATGATAGATGGGTCCCTTTCTTTTTCCTCTTTCTTTAGCCTCAAGAGCAACTATACGTCCCACCTCTCCCTTAAGAGCATATTCAATCCCGTCAAATATACTGGTTTTTCCCATTCCATTTTTTGCATAAATTAAGACAAAACTCGCCGGTCGTCTATTTCTATCCTTAAAATCTATAACTTTCTCCCCTTCATATTTACGAAAATTCTTTAATGTCAGGCTTTTCAGCTTTGGGTGTGTTTTTATTGGAGCTTGTATATCAATTTTAAATATTTTGCTTTCAACCAATTGTTTATATTCTTCGTCAGTGTCACATCTTTGTTCAAACACATATTTCTTTGCTGAAAAAGAATCCTCCTCAATCTGATTTTTCATTTCAAGATTTATTTCTTTAGAAGTAAAGAAACAAATATAAAAATTACTTTTTTCAATAATAGATTCTATTTTTGTTTGATATTTTACTGCCACATAATAGTTTATTTCTTTCCAGTTTTGGTACAGATCTTTTAGTTCAGAAAACACGCAAATAAATATATGCGAATGATAAGAGGTATCCGCATGCATTTTACGAGTGTAGTAACAGCATTTGCATCCCCACTTATCGATCAATGTAGTCTGTAATTCCCAGTTAATTAAACTATTTATAATTCCCATAACTCTTTCAGTACCCCCGCCATATTTTCTTGTAACAAGCATTTATCAATTTTATTTCTACTCATCAAATCCAGCATACGATCAACACTTATAGCAGCCAAATTGCAATGTATAGCTGCACCATCAATAATATCAAAGTTTTCCGACTCTTTGCTATTTTCAGGTAAAAACTGTCCTAATTTATTCTTTAGTGCCCTATTAGAACATTCCGCACATGCAGTAATATCTCTCACAATTGCACGGCATTCATGTCTTGGATATAGAAAAAAACGTCCATTATTACTATTTAGAACAAATAATGTTCCATTTTTTAGTTTTCCTCGCTTTGCAAAGTATTCAGCTTCTATTAAGCGTCCTAAAACCGATTCTGTTTCATCCTCAGTACAAATATATTCCACTTCAACTTGATCATTTTCATAAGGATCTGGCATATTTATCACTGGCTTAGTTACATTAGCACCAGAAACAAACCCCGAGCCGTAAAGTATCGCCATTAATTCTAATTTCCCAGTCCAAAATTTATCACACTTCTTTCGATCACTTTTACAAGATAATTCATCGTACCATTTTTCAACGCAATTTTCGGGTAATAAATCACAATCTTCCATTAGTTCTTCTGAAAAGTCATAAAACAACCTTTTAGCTTTGCTCCTGCTACTCGGAAATGTAAAACCAGCTAATTCTTTATATCTCTCAAAAGAACGCGGATACTCTGAATGTAAATTGGTAAGTTCCAGTAATTCTCTGCACTTTTCAGAAGAAGTAGCCCTTAACAATGTTCCTGAGGAATTATCACCACATTCTTCTGAAATAATACATATTAAGTTTATGCTATTATTTCTAAAAGAAAATAAACCGGTTCCCGAATACCCTTCCATTACACTACTACGAGAACCCATTCTCCCTATTGCACTAAATTTATATTCTATAGAATATGTTTTATTCTGAGAAATACCATTGATTCTCCCCTGCAATTCGCGCTTCCCATCTAGGAAATTCGCACCTTTTTTTTCACGCTCTTTATCCATAGATAATGGAAAGCCATAACCATATAATTCCTCTGCAAGTATTCCCTGACTAATTTTCATATACCCCATTGTATTCATCCACTCTTGCCATGGGATAAGAATCATGGCAATGTCAGCAATAGATGACGGATCTGTTTGCATATAATCAGGATGAATACATATGCTTCCTTCTTCAGGGACAAAGTCCGAAATATTCATAGCTAATTTTGCTTCAACATTAATTTTTTGAGGATTTCCAAAACTATCCATGCAACCTAACGATAAACATATCTGTGATTCACCTTCTTTGAATATATCGATTATCACATGTGCAGCGGTGAAAACAACAGCCATTTCCCCTACTTGTCTTAAAAACAAGATTCCAGACCCTTTCAATTGGTCCGATTCGTCTTTAGCAATTCTTACCGACAGACGATTAATTATCTCAAAACATTCCGTATTCTCCATATATATAACATCCATCCTTTATCTCTAGAGCTTGGTCATCTAACAGATACAAAGATAGTTTCTTTGTATCTATAAACGCTCTACGATCCTCAATAGTAAAATATCTTTCATGATATTCTGTATTATACCAATCATAATTACAATACAGATTAATATCTTTTTTACCTGCATTTTTCAGCAGATGAGAAAGCACAACTTTACTGGGTACCTTCTTATGATGACCGTTTGTACTCAATAAATAATTATTCGTCCTAATTGTTTTTAGCAAAGAATCGGAAGTGTTACTTCTGCTGCCATGATGTGACAATTTTAATAAATCGACCTCGAAATGATCTGCGTCGTTGATTTTTTTAATTCCTTGCAAACAGACTGATGGTTTTGCATCTCCTAAAAAAGCCAGTTTTATACTATGATATTCAAAAATAAAGGCTATAGAAGAAGCATTATTGGGAGATGAATCACTCAACAATTTTTCTTGCATTAAATCAGCTAAATTCTTTTTCACCATCTCAAGATTACTTGCATATTGAACATACTCGTTTTCTCTTTCATACTTTTCCCATTCATTTGCAAACTTAATTAATTCTTTTTCTCCAGGACTAATAAATCGCATTGTCGCGCCATTAGGTAAAACAGCTTGTTGTCCATATACAACATAATCAACCAAACGATCTTTCAATCCTTTCTCTGATAATAACTCCCCAAATTTAATTCCATCCTTTACACCATATTCTTTATAATTCTGGTTTACACGAATCTGATCTTCTATGCAAACAGAGCTTTCCAAAATTTCGCCTGTCCCTTTCAGATTCCTATGTATACCTTGGTATGTATTAAAATAAATTCGTTTCACTGTTCTATCCAATATATCATTTGAAATTCTACAAATGCCCTCTAGCGCTCCTTGTATATGATCATAATCAACGTGAGTTAGCACAAGTGCTTCTATTTTTTCTTTACGTTCATCAATAATACTAATAATTGATGCAAATTCCTCCCCACATTCATCAGTTCCACCATCAATTAAGATGTGACTATATACTTCATTTTCACCATATGCAACCCAAATAAAATCTCCTTCATTCGCAGGCAAAGCAAATATCTTGACCATTATGTTTTTCTCCTATCCTGTTACTGTTACAAAAGACTTTTTGAATATTCTTGTACTTAGAGTTCTTCCGCAAAAGACTGTATTTTACAAAATATCAGAAACAGATATCCAATATTTATCAAGAAATTTGAATTTGATTTTCAGAAAAAACGCAAATTTGCGAAAGAGCCTTATGCGAACGTCATATACACCCATCAGAATGATGACTATCCGAACTTGTGAATGCATAACCTTCTTCAATCATTCGCCTCTCATGTTCAGCATACCATTTTTTCGCGTACCGTTCAGTTTTGTTCTCACCTGGAACGAAGACTTTAGTGTACCCGTCTTTATCTCCCACAATGGATGAAGCAAATGCCGTTTCAGGATAGCCTATTATGTTCCCTGCGTCATACTTCAAAATCATGTTCTCTGCGATTGAGTAGCAAAAGACACTGGCATCGGATTTATACAGACCATCCTTTGAAAAAGGATAGTTCTTAAATCGTATACGGTTATACTTTGGATTCATGCTATGAATAAGAGACTTTTCTGCATCAAGGCTTATCTGGCTAGGTGTTACATCAAAATCCCCGATGAGTCCTTTCATCCAGTCATTCTCCGTACTGAATCCCGTGAGCATCGTACACATATAGGAATCGATAGTGAACGGCATCAATATAAGTTCTTCACTTTTGTCAAAGCTAGGTGATATTACTTTCTCTTCTATAAGCATATCCTGTAGGGCATGATGTGCCTTAAACCTTTGTGTCAACTTCTCCCTAACTGTTTCTCCTACATAAAGAACATCATAGGTAATAGCCGAGGTAAAATCACCCTGTATCTCAATGTGGAACAAATCATTACTAGCGTAATAAATCAGTTCATCAAAGGTAAATCCAATATTGGGAACAGCTTCACCCTTATCATTAAAAGCAAATAGCCATACTTTCTGAGCTTTCTCCAATCCCTCTGGTTCCGTTTTTATTCCTGCAAAACCGTTCAAAGAGTATTTTGGATTTGTTAATGCGGGGATGAAAATACGGAAGGATGCTTTACCCACCTCAACATCAAGGATTAAGCAATGTTCATCTGATATTTCCCTTCGTGGAACAAAAACCGGAGCTTCTCGTTTGCCTATGATATAGAGAGAAGCATTGTCGAGGCTTTCTTTCTCACGCCAGAGTTCAGTATTGAGTACAGGTGATTTCTTTATACGGTTAAAATCTTTGATAGAGATAGGAGAGTGAGTTAAATGTAAATTTGTTTCTAATATATTGTTCATATGGGTAATATTCTCCTTATTAGTTAATGTAATACGGCCTTTTGCGGAAGAACCATACTTAGAAACCGTGAATCCGGAAAATAGGAAATCAGAATTCCGATAATCGGAAATCGCCGTATTTGTGCTTGATTAAATGTCCATTTCTATGAGAATATTTGTCAAGTCCTTGCCGCTTCAGCGGTGCGTAGCAGCCTTTATAATTATTCTCATGGAAATATAATTTTTCAAGTATAAATGGTTTGAGTGTCAAAAGTCATGTTCTGAATCATGCATCAGCAAAAAGCTAGAATTTTTAAACATGACTGGTGATTGTGGGAGTCAGAACCCTCAATTCCGACTCTCACCCTGCCTCATTTTCAGGCCATTACCAAATTTTGCGCAGACTCCACCCGTAAACGGCGATTGTGTCGAAAAAGTTTACCAAAATTATATGCCCCAATTTTAAACAGGATGAACTGTCTTGAACGCAGTTTCCCAAACACTGGTATTTCATCAATGTGGTATTTTCTACGCAGTACAGAAGGAATCCCCTCTATTGCATTACACAACCGAGTCAGTTCGATGTACTTTGCAGTGGATAACTTTTCCGAATATCGTGCTCTGGATACCATGCTGGCTGAGGCGTGAACCGCATAGTTCTTTTTCTGTGGCTTGCTTTTGCAATCGTTTTTGTGTGGACAGTCCTCACAGCAGTCTTTTGGAAAAAGCGCACGGCACATGCCTGTTTTAGGATAATACGTTGTTTTGAGTGGAACATACCCCATTGGACAGATCAGCATCTTTGTTCCATCTTCTGAAAATTGAAATTCGGCATAGAACTTATCAACTGGTTTTCCGGTAAGTGCGGTTGTTATCAGCTCAGTGTTTTTACGCTCTGCAAGCCTCTGGTTTTCCTGGCTTCCATATGCTCCGTCGGTGATCATGATCTCCGGCTCTGCGTTATCTGGTCTGTTTTCCAGATACTCTTTGCAAAAAGCACTGTCGCTGTGAATGTTCTCTTCAAAACTGACTCTGGTAATAAGGCTGTCTCCGGCTTCTCCGACGGTTTCTACTACATTACCGATATAGCCTTTGTGGGACTTCCCTGCTTTGCTCCGATAGGTCGCATCAGGATCGGATGGATTCTGCAGACTCGAGGAACGGATTTCCTTCTTGTCACAGGCATGAAGATTCCCTTCCTCATCAACCGTGCCCTGTTCTCTGAGAACCCGGAGCAGAAGCTGGTGTTCTGAAAAACTATACCAGAGTTCATCAGACATGAGGTCTTTTACTGCCTGTGCTTCCCGAAGGACTTTTTCCAGGCGTGGTGACACATCTTCTGTTTTACAGTAATAGATCATCTGATTGTGGTCATCAGCATCAAGATAATGGCGAAGCCCGGAATTGATCAGTTCGTCATGCCCGAGTCGGTGAATTAGACAAACAGCATTTGCAGTGGTCTGATAGATGATTTCCAGACGTGACATACGCTTGCATCTGGAAGCAATCATCAGACTATCCATACGTTTTACGTTTGAATGGAGATTCATGTATCTTGCATAGATATCTGCGAGATGCAGCATTTCTTCCTCAAGAAGGTTTGTGCCAGTCTCCATTTCGTAGTTATAAAGCCTTTCTCTGAAACGGCTGAATGTCCGGTCACTGACTGGCTGTTCAGCAAGATGTGTCGTATGCAGAGCATACTGGTAGCGCACATCACAGCAGATGGATTCGACCAGTTCATCGTCAGTAAGCCCGTTGTTTTCTTTCAGCATAAGGCTTCCAATGATGAAATTGATCGGTGTATTTGGCCGAGAAGCATTGTTGTTGCTATAAAGAACAGCAAAGCGTTCTTCATTGATAGCCGGGAACACAATATCAGCAAAATCTTTACACCAGGAATTCATGATTATCTTCTGCGTTCTTGGAGAAAGATTTATAAAACTATCATTCAGAGTGATCTGTTGATACTCGTTTGTTTTAAAGGACATATCGGTACACCTCACTATTGATATGTCCTAATTATACAACAATAGTGAGGATTATGGTAGATAGGTGCTTTTGACACCTAAATCAATCTTGAGACTTCAAAAAAAGAGGACTTAAAACCAGAACCCGGTGTATAACTGTTCATAAAAAGAGCAGCAGAAAAAACTATAAACACAGTTTTTCCTGCTGAAAATGATTATCCACAAAATAAAAAAATAAAATTCGTCATTTTTTACAATGACTTATGCATACCTCTGAACAGCAACCAAGCATCCGATGTTGCATTCTTCCAAATTATGTAACCTTTTTGATATTATCAGGCTAATCGCGCATTTATCATCGGACGGATCAAGATCATCTTTCCAAAGATCCTCTGTGATCTGTCTGAACTCTCAGTTATTGAGAAGCTGTCCGGTGCCGTTCACAGCTCCTTCCCGGTAGATCATTTCCAAGAAAAAAATTAAAGTCAAAAGGACGTTCACATTTTAGAAATAAGAAAGCTGCCTTGTAAATAAAAACACTGTCACATTTAAGCTTTATTTAAGTGCGCCTTTTTGGTGAATTTTCTAACTGGTTGAGGATTAATCCTGCATTTTTGCGGTAAACCATAGTATATAATCAGAATAAAATCTGACGATTTTCCTTAAGTTGACGGTAAATTGACCACATTGAGGTCTGACCCTAGAGTCTTTCTGCCAAATCCCTTTGACAGTCTTCGATACGGAATACGGAGCCTTTACTGTTACGAAAACCTCAGGAATATCGCATTTAGGACGCCAGTCGAGGATATAATCAGCAAGGGCGTTCAAGGTGGCACCGTTCAGTTCAGATACGATTGGCGTATGAGTTTTTGACTGCACTACTGACACTTTGTGATTGTGCCAGTCTATATCTGATAACTTAATGCCTATGATGTCGATTCCGCGAAGCCCTGTGCAGTATGCAACAAGTATAATCGCAAGATTCCTCTTTCCAATGGTGCTAGCTGTATCAGCTGCCTGGGCTATTCCCGAAATCTCTTCTTCAGAATAGGCCGGGATAATACGTCAGTGATCATTTTTCAGCTTCAGAAGAGTATAATCACGGTGCAGGCAATCATTCCCATGAGCCCGAAGGTATTCCGTGGCGTACTTTACACACCTTAACGTACGTCCGGTACTGTCTCCGTTCGAAGCCGGTACTTCGTCAATCAGAAATGACATGACTATAGTATCATCAATGAATTGTGGCTTTATCCCGATCTGTTCAGCGTACCACAAAAAATGTCTGGTGGGAGCCCGGAGATCGTTTTTTGTTGCAGGACTGACAGGGTAACTGTCAAGTATCATTTCAACAAGGTTGTTTGTCTCGTTGGATACAATGTACTTGAGCGGATGAGATTTAGTGCTCGAAAAATCAACGATGCCTCTTTCCGCAAGCGAAGACAGCATACGCATAACGCGCAGTTGGAATCGATGATATTCCCTGCATATCTCACCAGAAGAGCACCTTGTATCAAGATTGTCCTTGTAGGAATCCATCAACTCTGGACTGTATGAGAAGTCTTAGTATCTTATTATTTCTGTTCTTCCGTTCCACACCACATGGCAGAATACAAGAGTTTCAAATAATCATGAAGATTCTTTTTCCAATTTATATATTCCTGGAAATCTTCATCCCATTGACCGCTATTCATTTTCTGCAGACATGTAGCTGCTTCTTTTTTTCCGGAAAACAATTTTTCGAGCAATTTCTCCTGTGAACAGGTTATAATCTTTCTATAATCCGGAAACTCCCTCAACTTCAACAAATATTTTCCACACGGAGAATTGCCATGCATATCATGTATACTCAATTTCTCTCGTTTACTCAACTCCATTTCTTCCATAGTCAGAGGAAGAAATGGAGGAAACAATACTTCCTGCTCATCCCACTTCGCATACTCCGCTCCCAAAGCCTGCTGATAATCTACATAAAGACTATTTTCTGAAGTTTCAATTTCCAGAAGAATTATCTGATTCTTTTTAGAAAAATCTGATTCAAAACCTCCCCTACTACACGAAACAAAAGACTCTGTATATCCTTTGGTATATGCACTTAAAGAAGCTTTACGATCTACTCTCCTTACTGTTGAAATAACTGACTGCTTTTCTTTATTCTGACACATTACTGCAAAAATCCCTGTGTATATAGCAAGTGTTTCTTCAAGTAGTTCAATAAATATCGGATTTAGCTGATGATGTTCCTGAAATATACGTTCCTTTTCATTTTCATAACCATCAAAGAGTAACGCATTCAATGTACGGTACGCATCTTTATCTCTCCACAATAAATCTTTCGGGTCTTTAGAATTCTCAGAACTATTTATTATCAAAAGCTTTCCCTCTTCTGTTCTTTTTCGTATATCTCCACCATAAAATCTTAACATATCAAGTTCTTTTTTCGTTACCACGCTATCACATTTCCCTTCTACACCTAATAATATGCCAAACTCTGGATTACTGATTTTCCAACTATCTGACTAAAAGAACTCCACAATAATCATTTCTTCCATTCAGATTTTTCTTCCATGTTTTTTTCCCATTTATGCATATTGTTAATCCTGTTTTCTGTATACTGTTTGCAGAGTTCATTATCTAAAATCGAAATATCCAGCATTCTTTGAATATACTCATTTAGTCTCTCTGGATCCTTTACTTTTTCAAATTCCCATTTCATTCTCAGTTCATCATATTGCAAAAATATACTTGTTCTCTGATGCAATTTATCTGTCAATGAAAAGACCTTTGATATCCCTGCCTGAAACGCAACTATACCAAGTGCACATATGGCCATTATTTTAAACCGTTCAGGATGATACTCTATCGCATTAAATGCCAGAAATATTCCTGCTAAAACTCCAAAAAATATCTCTGTCCCAAAAATCCACTGTACTCTGTTTTCGTACATTTCTCGTTTTTTATTTGCATTACTAATCTGGTCCTTCAGTTCATTTCTAAACATACACTCCCGACCTTTAAAGCTCATAATCTCCCACTTGATAACAGAATAACATTTTCTTATATACAACTGAAGATTCTTTTTCCATTCAAGATAATACTTAATATTATCAATATTTTTCACATTATAATTATTCCTTCTGACCTGTTCCCAGACAGCTTTCGCATTCTCAATTGAAGAAGGGTCTAAAATCATTTTTCTAAGTTCTGTCAGCTCATCTCTTATTTTTTCAGTCAATACAGTGGGAGATATCTTTGAATCCTTAAATACAACCAGATATTTTCCATAAGGCGGCTTATTCCTGATTCCCCGCATTATTCTTTCATCCGGTGTCAATTCCATTCTTTTTAATTCAAGATTCATAAATGGCGGAAAAAGAATTTCTCTTTCATCTGGATACTTACTCATTTCTCCTAATACCTCATTTATATCCAGATACTCTATACTTTGATCAACCTTAAACTCAAAAAATGTCAGATCCTCTTTTTCCTGAAATAAATTCACCTGTTTCTTCTCGTTCAATGTTGCCGACAGAAATGATTCATTAAACTTATGGGTCTTCATGTGAAGATATGTGTAACGTCTGTCATCCCGATACGTATATGCCGTTCTTTTTTTAATCAGATATGTATACTTGCAGATTGCTGAATATAAATTACAATATACATCCAAAAGCTCATTCATATTATTCAGAATGTCCGGATCCATCCATCTTCCTTCTGCTGATAATCGAACCTGCTCACTGCCAATGTCATCAAACATCAACATATTAATTACTTCATAGGCATTTTCTATAGCGTAGAATTTTTCTAAATGCTTCTCGTTATCCGATAACACAATATTCTTTCCGGCATTTTGATAATACAGCAAACTACGAATCTCTTTTGCTGAAAATATATCTCTATATGTTCCATTATCCGCTTTTTTTCTTCCTATACGCTCCAAGCTCATCTTTTCTTACCCTCACACATTTCTTCGAACTATACCAGCTAATTTTCCTCCCGCTGTATCATAAAGGCTCCATCATCATCTTCTTTTGTTAAAGATACTACATATGACATATCTGCACATTCCTTAATCAATCCCTTCATTCGCAGCTTCTCTTTCATATTCAGTTTTAATATTCCCTGCATACTTTCATATAACATATAATATTCTTCTGGCTGTTGTTGTAGAATTTTGTCAATTTCATCCTGCCATTCCGGGTAAGTACATCTCAGATTTTGGAGCTTTTTTCTCGAAATCAAAGTGTCCTTATTTGTAAATTGTAAAGTTGGCGCAATCGCATTATGCATTTCTTTATCAATCTTCTTACGTGACAAAAACATCTTATGAACAACAGGTGTTCTGTCTTCTCCTGATGAAAAAGTAAGAACAAGCCCTATTCTGCATGCCATATCTATCGTCTGGAAAGGCCTGAACCGGAATGCTATAAAACACATTTCACTTATCATATTATTAATCAGAATACAATACATGGATTTTTGCTTTTTGGAAATAATAACCTGTCCCTGATATTTCTTTGCAACATTCTGTTCTGTATGATTTTTCTCACCCGTCCATAATATGAACTCAGCACGGCATATTCCCTCTGAAGATCTGTTCAACGACAGTTTCCCCTTAAGCCATTTATCCTCCATTTCACCTGTACTATGAAAAAGCGTATAATATTCTCCTAATATGCCTTTAAACTCTTCATCATCTGCATTTGTAATAAATCTGTTATTTAACGGAAACACTACTGTATTTTCATTCACTGATCCATTGATCAGATAATCCGTACCAACCTCCAGGACATCTGCAAATGCCATCAACTGATATAATGTGATTTTACATTTTCCGCTTTTTAATTTTGAAATTTCCGGCTGCTGAATAGAATATCCTTTTCTCTGACATAACCTTACCATATCCACCTGTGAAATCCGTTGTTTTTTCATCAATTCTTCTACTCTTATCCATATCTGATCCAGACATATAAGTTTATCTTTTACTTTTTCGGATTTATCCATACTCCCCCCTGATTCCAAATTAATTCTTTAAATTTCACTCATATATGCACAACCTTATTGCATTATTTTTAGTGATTAATATTCTCATATAACCGTTTCTGTCCAGTCATACCCTTTTCTTTCATTTGCAACAATCTATATATGCCTTCAGAAACTCTTTACATAATTCTTTGTACTGTTGTGTAATAGCACCTCTCTGCTGAAAACTCTTTTTATTTACACCATGCCTCATGGTCCACTGCACTGCCCGCTCCCATGCCGGGTTATTTAACACATAATCCCAAAAGTTCTGCTCCCTCTCTATTCCGTTATTTTCTGTATCTATATCAGGAATATTAATCTTAATAAACCATTTTTTCATCACTCCGTAAATATCTACATTAAATGGAAACAGTATTACTTTATGATTTTCGAGATACTCTTCTGTTAAATCATTGTTAAGCGGAGCTTTCCTGACATATAATTCTGAAAATTTTCTGTCATATTCCTTACCCACCACAATATAATATTTTTCTTGTTTTATTGCCATAAGCAAGATTTCTCTTAAATCGTTTTGTTCTTCTGTGTCAGTATTCTGTTCCTTTTTCAAGTTGTATCCTGGATCATACACTGACAGAACCATGTCTTCCTGATCAATACTTTGAATTTTAAACAATTCTCTATTAACACTCTTTTTCTCTATGAATTCTTCAAGAATATTGACCAGAATCGGATCGGTAATAATATAATTCGGATCTGCTTTCGTTTTTACAGTTTTCTTTAAATAATTTTCTGTTTTTTCTCTTATATTCAGCCCATATTTACTGGTTTTTTCCACTTCTTCAGAAGCTTCTTCATTCATTATGGAAACAATATCCAAAATTTTTTCAGCTTTACTCTGAAGATCAGTCCTGTTAACCTTCCATACAATCATTTTATCTTCTGATGAAAACCATTCGTATACATCATTGAAAGTAACATGGACACTATCCTCCAGCTTATATTTCTTTGTATCTTTTTTCAAATGCTGCATAAAATATGTTGTGTCTGCCCATACATTTTGTTCACAAATATACGCTACATCCGAATTTTTCCCAAAATAAAGAACCCCCATTAATAATAAATATGGACTCCTGGAATTTTTCACTACATCAGACAACTGATTTTTAAGTCCAAGTTTCTTTATATGTTTTGCTACAATCTCCACATATAATTTAAAGCATTTCCATGCCAGTTCCTCAAACCTGCCATTCATTTTCTCAGTAAAATGACTTCTACTTATCAATAGACAATCAGAGGCATTCATTCCCATAATATCCATACTCACCGGAATATATCTGGATATCAGATTGTCTTCCTTTCTATTTTTAATAGTTTTATTCCTTACCAGAACACCCTTATAACAGAACTTATCGCTTATCATCTGATCAGAAAACAATTCTGCATCATTTTCCATTTGAACAAAAACTTGTTCATCTCTCATCCAGAAACAAGCCTCACTCATGTCATTCTTTAAGATATAATCTATATTACTACCAGTGTCTCTTAATATAGTCCCGGAATCCTTATCAAGAAATTGCTGCACATAAGAATCAACTACTTCACCGGATTCAGATTTGGATAACTTTTTCGATATTATTGCCACACGAACAGGAATAAAACTATTCGGAATCACCTCACCAATATATCTTGTGAGACATTTTTTTATATCCCGTAATATTCCATCATAATCAAAAACTCCATTACCTGTATTTAAAATACTCTCATAATGTCCTGATTCCTGAAGTTTACTCAAGAAATCCGCCCAGTCAACATCCAATATCAGTTCTGTACCAACCCGATTATCTGATAAGAAAACATAATTAATCTTTCCCAGCTGTCTGGGTGAATACAACTGAATATCCAATCCATGTTTCTCATTCATGCCTCTTGTTATAATTCTGATCCGGTTTGTCATCATAAAACCAGACTGAATACCTATCCCAAAACTACCTGTTGGCTGCATCCATATCGGCATACGTCCTATCTCTTCAAAGTATTTCTTACGTCCGCTCCATCCGGTTCCAATCACAGCCAAAGCCTTAAGGCATTCTTCATCCATACCTACACCTGAATCAATAATATGGACCCTCAATACTTCAGAACAAGATTTCTTTCCTACATCTGAAACGGCATATTCATCTTCCTGAACAAGCTCCACTCCAACTTTAATGGCATAGTCTTTTAAATTAACGTAATCCAGACTAGAAAGAGTTTCATCTACATGTCCATTTTCATCAGCAGTAAAAACATGCATATTTTCTTCTTGTTTCCATTTCAACCATAACATCAGCTTCGTAGCATCCATAGCATTCTGTATATATTCTCGCAGAAATACCAATTGTTCTTCATACAGCTTATCACCGATAAGGACACTCATAAAACGTTTGTTATCAACTTCGAAACGCGCCTTTCCAAAACTCTCGTATTTTTCACCATTCAGATAAATCTCAAGATTACAATAATTGAATGTGCATCCTTCCATTTCTTTCGGTGCCACACGATTCCAGTTAGAAGTAATATTCCCGATATCCTCTCTAATATACTGAAACCACTGATCCATAATTTTGCACACTTCATAATCAGTAGTATACGCTTTTGCCTGAATCTTTCGCTCTGTGACAAGAAAATGTGAGATGGATAAATGTTTCTGCAAATGTTTCATACTTGTTTTTGGCAATGCCCCAAAATGCTGCAGAAGCATACTATCAAACCGGTTATTATCCAGGTCCAGCAAATCTCCAATACGAAGCAGTAACGCTATAAACTGCGGATGTATTCTTTCAGTTCCAAACCCAATCGTCTCCTTAGGCAGTTCCGAAAAAATATAATCCAGATCTTTACCATGAGAATATACTACTTTTCCAAGTAAATTATAAAGACGGTTTTCAGCGACTTCTATACCTATAGTTTTAGACAGATTCTCAAAAAACTTTTTACTACGTTCCTCATGATGGCATCTAATATAATCTGCCGTAATCATCATCACATTTTTCTTAACAACAACAGGCCAGTCGTTTGTCAGTTCATATATCTGAAATACGTTTTCGCTCTCATCAATTCCATCTAATTTTTCTTTATTATGCAGTACATTATGTAGCTGGCGACAATATTGGAGTGCTTCCTGCATATCAGATTCCGGATTATTACAAATATTATCCAGATACTTCTGAAATTCCCTGTCATCCCGCCAGAGTTCCAAAGCTTCCTGATGCTGAATCACCATTCCAATATCATGACCATACGCCGCATTCAGCAAGAGCCATGCATTTCCAATTCCGAATCTTTCTATTCTCCATCTTCCCAATAACATCTCTATAGATTCAATTATCGTTCTGGAATGTTCCTGATCATGCACACTATAATTAGG
>QAML01000059.1:20770-26213 GCA_003150315.1 Prevotellaceae bacterium
ATTTATTATTGTGATCCCAACCGTTCTGATCAAAAAGGTGCTCTTGAAAAGAATCATGAATATATAAGGTATGTCCTGCCAAAAGGAACAAGCTTTGAAAAAATGACAGACAAAACAACGCTGCTGTTATTAAATCATATCAATAGCGAAAAACGGGACAGCCTCAATGGACACAGTCCATATGAAGTATCCCGTCTCCTGCTGGATAACAGACTTCATAAAGCATTAGGATTAGCGAAAAACGGGACAGCCTCAATGGACACAGTCCATATGAAGTATCCCGTCTCCTGCTGGATAACAGACTTCATAAAGCATTAGGATTAGCAGAGATACCAGCCGATGAAGTCACATTGATACCAGCATTAATAAAATAATAATAACAATACAGGCACAGGCAAGTTTCATTGCATAGAATTTAGTCTTTCCAACAGACATGTGGAATTTAGTCCTGCACACTATTTCCAG
Organism: Prevotellaceae bacterium; assembly: GCA_003150315.1. Classification (GTDB taxonomy): domain Bacteria; phylum Bacteroidota; class Bacteroidia; order Bacteroidales; family Bacteroidaceae; genus UBA6398. The sequence goes on from QAML01000059.1 coordinate 21,236, forward strand.
ATGTCCTTTTATCATGCAAAAAACTATGCTGTTTATGCCGTATAAAAGCATTATATACCAAAAAAATCAAGTTGTATATCTCCGAAAATAGAATTAAATCCCGCATAAAATCAAGGTATATTAGAATGTAGAATTTACTTTTTCATTCAAGCCACTATAATTAGGAAAATCATGCGCTATGATGGAAGTCTGATGTATATATCTGTTTTTAGTATTCTGCCACTCATAATAAATCTGTATTTTTCTATTATCCGATGCACATTTCTGAGAAAAAATCTTCTCCAGATAAGTATCCGCATTAATACATATCTTAACATTGTTCTGATTTCCTTCATTAATTACGTTAGTGATTATCATATCATTATCATTCATAGTCTTTCTCCTCACATCTCGGTTATATTCAATACATTGTCACGAATCCCTTTAATAATTTGATTTTTGCATATACTGATTCCAGATGATAATTTATTACCTTCTTCCGCCAAATCAATTTGTTCTGTTAATTTCTCAATTATTGCAAAAAAATGAAGTACAAATAGCTCTTCTATACGTATTCTATCTGCTTCATCTGTCACTGCTTCCCAGAGATCCCGATAATTCTGACGATAAGATTCATTGATTTTCATATCAGCATCAGTCTGAAACAAGAGATAATATATAATTACCAACCCATTTTCTTTCACTTCTAAATACAATCTATCTGCATATCTCTCGCATATCTCACACCATCTTCTGATAAGGTACTCCCCTTCCCGAAACATACAGGCAGACAAAATAATAACATCTGTTTCCGGTTTTAATTCTGTTTCATTAAAACATTCTGTTATTTTATATCCGGATCTACCATTATCTTTAAGACTTTCTGCAATCTTTTTTAACAATGGATTTGTGCAGTAATATTTCTGATTTTTATTATAATCTATCTCCTTCAAAAATACTTCCTCATCCCATGCCATATTATTACACGCCGCTGCCTTTCGAAATAATTCCGGATATAAATACACTGGAACATAATACTCCTCAGGATGAATACAACCTTTCCCCATATCCATCAGTTTAATAGTACATTCCATATAAAAATTCTGAATCGCCGCAATAAATAACCGTATACTACGTTTCACTAAAAACACCACCTCTATTTTTTGTAATAAAAAAAGACCTAACAATCGCGTTAAGTCTTTTTATATAGTTATTTGCTACAAAATTCCAATATACTTCAAATCTTCTCCCCATGAATCAGAAAATTCATCTATCCATTTACGAAAAATTCTCTCCATCAGTCTATCTCTGTTATCCTGCATAAGCATTCTCTTATTTTTTATGAGTGTGTCCATATCTGTACGTTCATCACTGTAATATAAACTTCCCCATTCCAGTTCCTCCGCAGATACAAACACATTTAAATAGCCATGATCTTCCATCCAACTTTCCAGTTCATGGAACATATATGAGATAAGATTAAAATAAAGTCGTCTGCTCTTCTTACTGTCATACTGACAGATTTTTTCACAATTATGATAGAAAACTTCCACAATAAATTGAATATATGAATTACGAAACGGCAAAACAACATCACTATTCTCGCCATAGCGATATCCTCGATAAATAATATTATCCTCTACTCTCAAACTGTTTCCAATCACACTCTGGTCTGTCATCTGAAGAATAACACTCAAAAGCATCTGCTTTCTTGTCTGAAAGTCCTTATCTGATGTTTTATGAAAAACATAATCCTCTATTTCTTCTATAGGTGTAAATATATTATCCGCTTTTTGTCTCTTTTTTCTAAGAATCTCAAGTCTAATCTGAGCAAGTAATCCCGGAATATCATTTTTAATATGTTCATATTCAATATTCCTGAACTCATTCTGTCTCAGAATCTTTGTAACTGGTTTCAAATTTCGAATACGTTCAAGAAATTCTTCCGGTTTCCATTCGCTTAATTTACCTGTATATTTAATAAAATCTTCCGAAAAACTCTCACCCATAAATTGCTGATCAAGCATTAGTTGACAATTCGTAACCTTAGAAACCATTGTCCTAAATGCACTATACACATATAAAGAAAAGAAAAACACATTCGCTCTAAAAACAGCTATACCTAACTGCTTCATACTAACTGCGTTCTCCTCTACAGCTTCTTTTTCTTTTAACTGTCTATATACCTTTTTCTTCTGTTTCAGATAATTAGTGTTCATATACAAACAATTAAAGATTGCCCATGCATCTTCAAAGCTTATAGAATCCATCACTGCAAAAGGCGTAAATATCATCTGTACATTATCACCTGCTTCCTCATATCTGCATTTAACGATCAACTCTGGTGCATAATCTCCCAAAGTCTTAACTACGTATGGATTATAATATTGGAAAAAACCGCACTTTATCTCTTCGTCACCTGTAACAGAATCCAGGCGATCCGGCCATAAATACGAGTTATCCACATATTTCCATTGAGTTCCTCCAGCAGCACACAATCCTCTGAAAATCTCTCGCTGAAAACTGATAATATATGGATTACCTGTTGTTTCTTCCCTATTTTCTTCAATAGCAGGTCTGATAAACGGAAGCTCTATCACATATGGTATCATCTCCTGCTGATACATAAAAATTTCCTGTGACGAAATCCATCCTATTTCATCAATACCAACATAATAGCAAATTGTCAATGATTCAAAAAATCTTTCTACTAAAGCAGAATCATCCTCCTGCATCATAAGTTTATTCTTTAATTCCAGCTTGGATTCCGGTGCACATGCTACAACCATCTTAATCTCAAGATTCGGATTCATTCTCATGATGAATTCATATATCTGATAAAGAGAGCGTCCTGTATTCACAGTATCATCAAATACATAAACAGTATGATATTGATCATCTAAAGTACTTATGGATTCCTTAATGACAAAACGATTGCTCAAAACCACCAGACTGCCATATTTCTTATCCCAATCCCGAAGACAGCTACGTAAACTCCGGTATAGCCAGTATGCTTTTCGGCACATAAAAATAACCGGTGCATTCTCAGCAACCGCTTTGTCTAAAACATCTATCAATGCCCTGATCGTCAGTTTTCCTCTTTTATCTCTCTCATATAAACTGTATATGCTCCTTTCTGTCATATCCATTGCTCCCTTTCTGCTATATCCATTGCTCCCTTTCTGTCTTGTACCACTCCCTACACAATATGCAAATGTGCATATTTTTATGCACATTTGCAAATTACTTAATAATATACCAGTTACCCAATTTTGTCAATGATTTATGTTCGACTTTTTCAACAAAAAAAGTGTACAAAGTACCATTCCACTATGTCACAAGTGAATAAATATAATAGTACTATGTCCACTTCTCTTCTTAAACGCGACACTGCGACGATTTAAGCCCTCCGCTTTTATCCATGTACTATATTATATCAATTTTCCAATATTATTCAACATTTTTCGCGAAATTTCTGTCAAATTGCCATATTTCATTCCAAATCACCGGACTGTCTCATTTAATCTTAGAAATAATCTCCAATCCAATCTCTACATCCATGCTCCTTCCAAACATTTCTATAGCAATATGGGCTTTTCGCTTATGCCTGTCAATCTTCTTTATACAATCTTCCATACCCTTTAATGGTCCATCAAATACTTTGACATAAGCATTCTCAATAACTCCTGTAGACATGCGTACCAATTGTTCTTCTCTTCCCAGTTTCAGAAGCAAATCCACTTCCTCTCCTGATAACGGAACAATTTGTTCCCCTGTCCTCAATAATCTGATCATTCCTGTTACTTTTCTGAGACTATCCATAAGCTGTTTCAAATCAGAAGTAACCAAAAACACATATCCCGGAAAAAGTACTGTTTCCTGAATATGCCACTCACCCTGAAACCGCTTCTTCTGCTGATAGTATGGAACAAAGCAGTGTTCCAATATATTACTGCTGATTAACCGCAGACACTGGCATCGGGCATTTTCTTCAGTACCTGCCCGCCCCTGCATTACATACCATAGCGACATTAACATTCCTCACCCTTCATTAAGAACATAGGTAACGTGAACTTCCTGAAAAATTTTGCAATCATCTCTTTTAATCTGCATGTTCTCATCTTCACTAACAGAAGATTTACTTCTCTGCATTTCCACCAGCCTTGCTGGTTTCGGCTTATAGGACTTTTTCTTTAGACGTTCTATAAGAGCGTTTATGTTTTCTTCCAGACTTCTCCCCTATTCCTCTTTGATATGGTTTCGCAGGTCAGAACTGTGAGGAACAGTTCTCTCTCGACTTCCCTCTGGTATTTATTTTTGTTCATACCTTCCTTGGTACTATTCGGACCTCCGACTACCTGCATTTCTTTTACCATCCTTCTTCTGGTTGTCAGGCATACTTTCTGTTTACACACGTTGTCTTCCATCCAGACCACGATGTCGACCCTCTGGTGACTTTAGGATTTCGGTGCTCAATAGCTATCCCTGTTATCTTGCTGTCTACGCTTAGCCTGCAACGTTACCGCGACAGACTCAAGACTCGCTTCAAATGCTGTGGTTAGCAGCTTATTTGATGGGGCTTCCACCCACCGGACTATATACCCTTAGCTGGACGCACGGTCTGACCACAATGCTCACTGCCTTCAGCGGACAACGAAGATTATCTTGTTAAATCCGGCTTCGATGGCATCATGGATGGAATAGTCCATAATAATCTCATCATGTAATCCCACCGGCTCCAATTGCTTGATTCCTCCGCCGAAGCGTGAGCCGATACCGGCTGCCATAATCAGTAATGTTGTGTTTTTCATATGCTATTTCCTCCATTTGAAAATCAATCGCCAAAATGTATATCCAGCCACACCACCCAGTACATTCATAATTACATCATCTGTCTGCAGATATCCCCGCTGTGTCACAAACTGTATCAGTTCAATGCCAGCGCTGAGTCCAGTCAGCACCAGAACGGCTGTGCGAAATTCCCGCAGTCCTCTATGCA
>QAML01000022.1 GCA_003150315.1 Prevotellaceae bacterium
GCAGATTCTTCCATGGAAAGAGGTATGATGGATGTGCCATTGATTGGTCCGTCGTTGTTCCAAAGGGTTCCGTCGGCCTCTCCGGCAGCTATTTGTTCCGGAGTTGCGGTATATACGTTCAGCGACTCTTGCTGTGTTGTTGTGATCACGAGTGTGGCCTCGCCGTCGATAACATCGACTACCGTCGTCGGATTCTTCGGATCCCAGTTAGTGAGCATACCGTTTACATCGACATTCGATCCCAGCAAATAGATTTTTTCAGGCGTATCGGGGCGAAGAGCAGCCTTATACGTAACAATCGCTTTGGAGATATCGTCGGTGTATTTTATGGTCCAGATTCCGGCACAGGGTATGTCAAGGAAACTGTTGTTTTTCACGAACTGAATTCTGCCCCATGCAGATTCTTCCATGGAAAGAGGTATGATGGATGTGCCATTGATTGGTCCGTCGTTGTTCCAAAGGGTTCCGTCGGCCTCTCCGGCAGCTATTTGTTCCGGAGTTGCAGTATATACGTTCAGTGATTCTTTTTGGGTAGTTGTGATCACGAGTGTGGCTTCGCCGTCGATAACATCGACTACCGCCGTCGGATTCTTCGGATCCCAGTTAGTAACCATGCCGTTTACATCGACATTCGATCCCAGCAAATAGATTTTTTCAGGTACATCGGTACCCTGTATGTCATTTGTTAGTTTTACGATTTTACAGCCATGAGCAGGCACGGTTGGGTGCAGTTCGGAAGCCATACCTTCGTTGGCGTGACGCCAAAGGTCTCGTACCTTGTATTCGCCGGAAAGACCGAGTTCAGAGAGATGCAGAGAGAATTCCTTGGGCTCGTCCTCCCGGTTGAAAAAGCCCACAATATGGCTACCGTCGGTCATGGTACCGTGCCATATATTGCTGCCTTGGCTATTAAGGGTTTTGTCGAGTGGATGACCGACAAAACGGTCGGTGTTGAGAGCCAGCATCTCGATGTTTGTATAAAAGCGTAAATTATCGCCGATGGTCGTGGGTCGGTCGCTAGCAGCAATGGGGCCGCCAGCAAGCAGTTGCAACGAAATTACAAACTCTTTCTCAGCATCGGAGGCGTAAGTATTGAGACGTGTGAAGTCACCGTCGAGTATCGCCTTACCTTTGCCGGCGAGATGACTCCAGTAGGTGAAACCGTCGAATTGATTCCGGCAATTAGGCCAATTGGGCCAACTCTTGCCTCTCTCATAGCCGGAAGTAAAACTCCATGTCCCCTCCCATGTATCGCTTACTATACGAAACATGTTGCCGTATTTCGACTCAAGTTCAGCGTCGTTGTAGAGGTTGGGCATTACAAGTGAGAGAAAGATACCGTACTTTTTAGCCGACTCGGCGCACCATGATAGTGCTTTGGCATAGTTCACACGACCGTAACCGGGACCACAATAGTCTTGTTCGAGACGGCTGTAACCATCCTCATACCAGTTGAGGAAATCCATACGAATCATGTCGACACCCATTTCATGATAGTATTTAAAGAAACCGTCGATCCATTCGCGTGCGCCCGGGTGTGTAGCCAGTCCCCAAACATGCCATATGTCCTGATGACCGGGGTGCTCCACAAAATCATCGCTATTAGGGTCATAGATCAGCGAGCCTGCGGTATACTGCGTTCCCGGTATCAGCACATCTTTGTCACAGTGTATCCACATGGGGTTGTCGTAAATACCTACGCGTATGCCACGCTCATGCGCCGCTTTGACCAAATCCTTGAAAGCCAGCGATGATTGGTGAGTCATGTACGGCGAACCATTTTCAGCGCGGAATGTGCCGGCGCCGTCTGTACACACCATGTCGTAACCATAGGGCAACAACTCTTTCTTTACCCAGTCTAGCACTTCTATCCATTGTTCGAGAGTATATACGCACTCATCAAGGCCGCGGCCTTCGGATTCGCCGGTTTTCATATATTCGTATATAGACCAGTATAGAGGTGCCTTATAAGAGTGCATATCCTCTATCTGTGGGAGCGGCGGCAGTGAGACTTTATCGTAACTCGACGGGGTCTTCATTTCGTTGAAACCGTCATCCTTGCAGGCGCCCACCAACAATATGGCACACAAAGCCAATACCAATACAGTTATATATTTTACTTTCATGTCGTTATCCAATGTAGTTTCTATTTAAGATTCATTTGGGAGGTCTTATGAAATATTTACCAGCCTCGACCTACCAGTTATTCTTCGTCCACCTTGCCGTCATATATACTGCTATAGGTGTTGTTGCCAAGGTTAAAACTGAGGGTGTAGTAGCCGCGTGTGGTCACTTTCCACAGTTCATCGGGAGCGTCGCGGCGCGGGGCCTGCATGGGTCTGTCGACGATGGTCTCCGTACCGATTTCCTCTCCATCGACTAGGGGATGCACAAAGGGTTGAGCCCAAGTACCTATTTTGAAGCAGAGTTTAAATGTACCCGGATTGAGGATACCACGATAGATATACACGTTAGCTTTATCTTCAGAAGGGATGAGCTGGTCGGGATAGTTTATCTCCCAGTCGGGATTGTTAGGCGTAACGTTGCCGATAAGGTATACGTTGCTCAACGGCTCTTCGGGCTGCTCACCTTCGTAGATGCTGCTCCATGTGAAGTCACTTAAGTCGAACGTCAGCGTATACACGCCGCTATCTGTCACTTTCCAAAGTTCGTCTTCTCCACCTTGTCGCGGTGATTGCATCTTTTTATCGGTTACATTCTGGGTACCGATAGGTTCTTCGTTAATCATGGGGTGAATGAAAGGTTGTGCCCATGTACCGGTTCTGAAGCAAAGTTTAAATGTCCCCGGATTGAGAACGCCCTGATACGTCCACAAGTAAGGGTCTTCTTCCGACTGGACAAGCAGGTCGGGTTTATCGATGTCCCATGTCGGATTATTGGGCGTGGTATTACCGACAAGGTAAAGCGCCTTGACTTTCGATGGCAACTTGCCGCTGAGTACCTTCAGTTCTTTCTCGCCTTCGCATGCCGTGGCGACAAAGAGACACAAGGCTACTGACGACAAAAGTATATGCTTGATTTTAAACATCGTAAATGCTGTTTTAGAATTAATATCCGGGATTCTGTTTCAAATTGCTGTTGGTATTAAGCACCTGTGTGGTCAGTGGGAAAATCTGATAATGGTCGTCGGCGTCGGGGTTCTTGTCCCACCAGCGGCCTGTCGAAAATTTGCCGAAGCGTATGAGGTCGGTGCGCCGACGTCCTTCAGCAAGAAACTCGCGGCCCCACTCATCGAGCATCTCGTCCATATCGAGTTCAGCTTCGCCTTCGGGTGCGTAGAGTACGGTGCTGTAATTCTTTTCAGGATAATAGCGGCGGCGAACGGTATTGAGCAACTTGGCTGCGGCATCAATTTCGCCTTCGCGGAGTTTGCACTCTGCAAGCGAGTAGATTATCTCTGGAAGACGTATTTCAGCGTAGTCACTTTCGAGTTGGCCCTCGTCACTGTCGGCATAGAACGGATATTTGGCGAAATGCCATCCAGAATTATGGTCACCGGTACTGAGATTGCTTTCCTTGTTGTTGGGCCACTGGGTCGGAGCCAAGTCGTGGAAAAGGCCGACAGCGTCGCGAATATAGATCGTATAGTTCTGTCCTGTGGCCGTGAGACGTTGCGTTTTGCCGCCTTCCTGATATTCAAGATAGCCATAGACGAACATGCCTTCGCGCCTGCTGTTGCCGAGATTGCGATATTTTACCATTCGGCAGTCGTCGGGGTATTTGCGGAACTTGTTCACGGTCATGCCTAACTCATAGTTGTAGAGTTTGCCGTAGAGGTCGTAACTGGGCGAACAGGCGAACTGGGAATTGTGTGTACCGGCCTTGCATCTAATGTCGCCGAAATACTTATTCGAGTTATGAGGTACGGTACACCAGTGGGTTTCCTGCTGATAAGCCCAATAGGTATATCCTCCCGACGATGGGAAGCCAAAAATCATTTCATCGCTGGTGTCGTTGTTCCAATCGAATACGGCATCCCAGCGGTCTTCGACCTTGTAGGGCCCGTATTCACCGTCGAGGATTCGTTGTGCATACTTTGCGCAGTCATCATAGCGGTCTTCGCCAATCCATGCTTCCGCGTTGAGGTAGAGCCGCACAAGCAATGCGGCAACGCCAGCCTTGGTCCAGCGTCCCTGAACATTTGACTGACTACCGAGACTCTGTTTCTGCTCGATAGGGTCGAGACATTCGAGAAGCTCTTTTTCTATGAACCTGAAGGTTTCTGTGGGAGGAGCCTGTTTGATATCTTTGGGCAACGATTTGCTGAAATCCGTCCAAATGGGGATATTGCGGAATGCATCGAAGAGCTGAATGTAAAACCATGCACGAAGAGCGCGTGCCTGCGAAGTAAAATTGTTGAAATCAGCTCTGGTAAGGCCGAAATCGTTTGGATTGAGACGCGCGAGTTCTTCAATGACGAAATTACACTCACCCACGCCCTGAAACCCGGCAATCCACATACCGCCGATATGGGTATAATAAGGGGCATATTGATCATATTGGTGATATTGCAACATACGCCATACGCCGCTGTCGTCCCACCAGCCGTCACGTTGCGGAGTAATCAACTGGTCGCCGGTCAACTCCTGTGGGGTATGGAATTGAGTAACTGTCCAATAGGCGTGTTCGAAAGGGCGATAGACCACACGTTTGACGTCGAGTGCGGTATGATAGTAATTCTGCGTACCTACAGAACTATAGAGGGTCTCGTCAAGGTCGGTGCATCCCGCAAGGACGCCACAGACCACTATCGTTGATAGTATATTGCGGATTAATTTCATGGTCGTTTGATAGTGATGATTAGAAATCTACTTGCACTCCGAGAATAAATTGTCGGGTGCTCGGATAATAGGTGCGTGTACTTGATGCACCCGGTGTAAGGCCGTTGACATTGTATGTCGACGGATCGACGCCCGAGAACTTCGTGATTGTAAACACGTTGTTAACAGTGCCATAAATGCGCACGCCGTCGATGAAGCGATAATTGTGAGTTTTGAACGTGTATCCTAAGGTCAACTGATCGAGTTTGAAATAGTCTCCACGCTCAAGAAAGTAGTCAGTAACAGCGTGCGACGCCGTGGGGCTTATGGCGAAATTTTTGCCGAAGGCTTTCTTGAGCACGTTGCCGGTAAACTTGCGAGTGCCATAATAATAGTCATGGACATTGAATATGTCGAAGCCGAAAGCGCCCCGGAAAAAGAGAGACAAGTCGAAATTGCGATAGCGGAAGTTGTGGGTGGTGGAGAGGTTGAATTTGGGCAGACCATTGCCTACGATTGCGCGGTCGGTTTCGTCCGCCAGCGCCATCTGGATAATATCACCATCTTTGTCATATACCATCCATTCGCCAGCGTCATTTATACCAGCATAACGCCACATGTAGAAGTTGCCCACAGGCTGTCCCACTTCAATACGCTGAAGATAATAACCTAAAAAGGGGCCTTCGACAGCGGCCTCATCGTAGTAGTCTTCTCCGATATAATTCGAATTACTGAAACTTATGAATTTGTTTTTGTTCGTAGAACCTATCACATTGAAACTATAGGTGAACTTTCGGGTTGCAACGGGGGTGAAATCGAGTTCGAACTCGAAGCCCTGATTCGACATTGAGCCTACATTAACCGTGGCACCCTCATGCACAAAAGGCGGCACAGCGACATGATACGTTCCCAGCAAATCTTCGGTGCGGCGGTTATAATAGTTGAGTGAACCTCCGAAGCGATTATTGAACATCGAGAAGTCGATGCCTACGTTCCAGTTTTTGCTTTTTTCCCAATGAAGATCGGGGTTGACGTTGTTTTCCGTAGCCCAAACCTGAACGAATTTACCGTCGATAAGGTAATGGCCGAAGCCTTTCATCGTAGGAATCGACTGATAACTGCTGAAGTCCTGATTGCCGGTTTCGCCGTAGTCAGCACGGATTTTGAGTTCATTGAGCCAGCCGCGGGCATTCTCCATGAAAGACTCCTGACTTATGCGCCAGCCGACCGATACGGCCGGAAAATTGCCCCATTTGTGTTTGGCGCCGAACTTCGATGAACCTTCGTGGCGCAGCGAGGCTGTTACGAAATATTTCCCATTCCAATCATAGCTTACGCGACCGAAAAAAGATATGAGCTTGCAATCATTACGGTAGCTACCCATGCCGATTATACCTTCTTCGGAAGCATATTCACCAGAGCCAAGGTTATCGGATGTAACGCCGTCGTTGGCAAAGTCGGAATTTTCGGCATTGAAACCGCTATTATGCCAATAGGCATAGCTGTATCCTACCATGGCCTTAATGTTGTTTTTACCGAATCTGGCAGCGAAATTCGTCAGCCACTCAAGCTGATACATACGTTCTACATCATTAGAACGAGAAGCCTGACCCGAATGTCCGCTGTTTACAGCGATTGTTGTATTAGAGGGAGTGAAGCCCGATCGGTCGTAGCTATATTGCCTGTCGGCGAAAGTCAGTTGGGTGTTGAGGATGATGGGGCTGGATATCTTTTTCGACAACAATGGGAGCAGATTGAGCCTTGCCGTGGCATCCCAGTCGAGCAAACGCATGTCTGTATGTGATTTGACAAGTTTTTGGGTCTCAACGGGGTTTGTGCTGGCTGCCTGACCTACGAAATTATAGTACATCGACGGACTGGTAGGGTCCATCAGAGGCGTAGTAGGGTTGGTCTCAAGAGCGAGTTTGAAAACGCTCCAGTCGGAATTGTCGCTTGATATCACGCGCGGTGCGAGGTTGACAGTAAAAGTAAACAGACCGCCTTTCGTAGTGTGTGTAATAGAGGCGCGGCTACCATACTCCTCTCGTTTGGAGCGCAGGTCAATACCGTGGGCATCACGGTAGTCGACACTGACGCGGTAGCTGGTGCGCTCGTTACCACCCGAAAGACTCATCGTGTGCTTGTGGGAGAAACCGGTACGGCTAACACCGTCGAGCCAGTCGTAGTTGCCGCCGAGATCACCTCCTCCCGTATCGCCCCATGCGAGACGGACTTTACGAAAGTCATCGGCACTCATCATGTCGAGTTCTTTCTTCATTTTATCCCACGATAGAGTGAGGGCATAGGAAGTGTGCACCTTACCGTCTTTGCTGCCTTTCTTGGTTGTGACAAGTATTACGCCGTTGGTGCCGCGCGTGCCATAAATGGCCGATGCCGCGCCGTCTTTAAGCACATCGAAAGAGGCGATGTCTTGGGGGTTCACGTTTTGAAGGCTGCCACCTGGAACGCCGTCGATTACGATGAGCGGGCCAAGACCGGCCTGACGAGAATTGACACCGCGTATCTGTATGCTCGATGCCACATTAGGATCGGCAGCACCGGTGTTAACAATCGAAACACCCGGCACTTTACCTTTGATAAGCGAAGCCGGGTCTGATGAACTGATGGAGAGAAAGTCTTTCTCGCTTACGTGACTTATAGCCGAGGTCAATTCCTTTTTATCCATAGTGCCATAACCGATGACCACAACGTCATCAAGAGGTTCGGCGTTTTCGACCATTACGATGTCGAGCGGGTTATCATCCGATGCTTTTTTATGCACCGACACACAGCCTACATATGAATAAAGCAGCGTAGCCCCGGCAGGGACCTGAATCGAATAGTTGCCATCGATGTCTGTGGTAACGCCTGCAGTGCCGGATGTTACCGACACCCCAATAAGAGGCTCGCCTGCGCTGTCGGTCACACGACCACGGACGGTAATCTTTGCTTCCGATGCCGCTGACTTGACATTCGATAGGATTATTTGCTGTTTTACAACTTTGTATGTGAGATTGCGCTCAGGCAGAATTTGCTTGAGAACAGCCGATAGAGCCTCTTTCGAAACTTTGATAGTGACCGGAGCTTTTCCGGAGACATGGTCGTTGCTGTAAAAAAAGCGATAGCCTGTCTGTTGTTCAAGCAACGACAATACTTTCTCTAATGGTTGCCGATCGACATTAACAGTTACTTTCACCTCCTGAGCCGAAGCGGTAATCGTGAATAGCAATCCAAACAATAGGGATAGCCTCCTACCGGCAGGATGTCGTTTTAGGGTTGGAATTTGTTTCTTCATACGGTTGCATTTTTTAAACCTTGTATATTAAAGACAAACCAGACACCCCTACCCACGGGCAAATGTGAAAAATATGCAAAAAATGAAGCCGAAGTTCCTTATGCCCATGAGAATCGATCTCAGTTAGATAATTGGCCTTTAAATAATTTTTTGCGTGTGCACCGTGGGTCTTTGCGGATTGTTTGTCTTTTATAAAGAATAATCTATAATTGCAGACATGCGTATTACCTATATCGATCCGCCCGTTAATGAGATGCAGTCTTTAACTACCCGCCGGATCAGCCCAGCACCGTGAAGCTCCGAATCTCGGCAGACGCCCTTGCATTCCATAACTTCGAAAAAGAACACATCGTCGAACCTTGTAAATTCTTGTTCAAAATCGGAGCCTTGCCCGCAGGTTTTCGGGCGACACTATCTTTCAAACTATAAAACGAATCATGAAAAAATATCTATCCCTTCTTGCCTTTTGCGCCTTGTTGACGGTACCGTCCCAAGCCCCTGCTACGCAGCCCCGCTGGACCATCGCCAACGACCACGCTATTCGTTGGACAGTAGACGGCAGCCGACTGCCCCATAATGACCATGTGGAGATGAGCGGAGAACAAATATCCGCACGACTGCACTATGGCGTGGAGAGTGACGGACGCTTCACGCTGACCCGCACGCTCGTATGGCCCATGCTGCGCATGCTTCCCAACGACACGTTCGGCGGA